>JAIQFY010000032.1 GCA_020072965.1 Terriglobia bacterium
GCGGCCGCCGTAGCGGTCGGCGCCAGGCCACCACGTTGGCCTTGACATTGAATGCCTTCTCATGGAAGCCCCATCTGAGCCCCGCGCTTTTTCTTCTTGCGGGGCGAGGGCGGGGTAGCGATTAGAAAAACTATAAGAGTCCCGCTTGCGGGGCAAAAGAATCCTCCAACAGACGCAAAATAATACCCGGCTAATTTCATCTCCACGGTGTATTCTCTCCATACCCCCCTCACCTTCCCCCGGCCCCGATCTGCGGGAATGGAGATTACCTCATGGGCCACACCTTTACGAATCTTCTCGTTCACATGATCTTCAGCACCAAAGACCGCCTTCCCCTGCTCGATGCCGACCTACGTTCGCGGCTCTATCCTTATTTAGGAGGCATTCTCAATCACCTCGGTGCAGCCCCGCTGGCCCTGAATGGTCCCGCGGATCACGTGCACGGGTTGGTCAAGCTCCGCGCTGTGCATTCCATTGCGAAAGTAATCGAAAAACTGAAGTCCAACTCGACCGGGTGGGTTCACGAAGAATGGCCGGAACGCCGGCGGTTCGCGTGGCAGGAGGGGTATGCGGCTTTCAGCGTCAGTGAGTCATGCGTTGCGGCCCTGCTGAAGTACATTGCCGGGCAAGAGGAGCATCATCGGAAGGTCTCCTTTCAGGAGGAGTTGGTAACCTATCTGAAAGCGCATGGCATCGAATACGACGAACGGTATATTTGGATGTAAAAGCATTCTGTCGCCCCTGCCGGGGCTTTCACATTTTTTCTGATCGCTACCCCACCCTTGCTCCTTCCCGCATAAGGCGCGGGACGGAGCATCAAGTGGGGCTACACTCTGACGGTCCTCCGGACCTAGCTTGACTGCAATCTCTCTGCCCTCGAGGCCGCGCTTCACGGTACCAAAACAATTTTGCCGTAGGCGCCGGGCTCCAGGATTTCTTTGTGCGCGCGGGGAGCCTCGGCGAGCGGCAGCTCTTTCCCAACCACCGGCCGCAGCGTGCCTTTTTCCAAACCGGCCATGAGCCCGGCGTGAATTTCGTTTTCCTCGGCTTCGGTGACGCCCCACAATGTGAAAGCATGAATCGAGGCACGACGCGTCATGAGTTCATGCGGCGAGACGGTGACGTCACCGCGGCTGCCAATGACAACCACACGGCCGTGAGGGGCGAGCAGCTTCAGGTCCTGGCCGAGATTCACGTTGGCAAGCATTTCGAGGATGAGGTCGGCGCCACGCCCACCGGTCGCTTTCATGATTTGCTCCAGGTAACCCGATTGGGTGTGATTAAAGACGTGGTGCGCGCCTTCGCGTCTGACCAGCTCAATCCCTTTCTCCGTGCCCGCCGTGCCCAGGACGACCAGGCCCACGGCAAGCCCGATCTGGACGGAGGCGATGCCCACGCCACCGCTCGCGCCGTGAACCAGCAAAGTTTCGCCAGCACGGGCGCGCGTACACTGATATAACGCGTGGTAGGCAGTCCCATACGGCACCCAAACTCCCGCTCCCCGGGCGTAAGTCATCTCCGCCGGAAGCCGATGAACCTGGCTCTCGAGCGTCAATGCATACTCCGCATACGCTCCAGTCACCGTCTTCGCGGTGTAAACGCGGTCTCCCGGCTTTACTTTATTCACCCCCTCACCGACGGCTTCGACAATACCGGCGCCGTCGGAGCCCGGCGTGTAGGGCAAGCGCGGCTTGACGGCGTAGGTACCGTTGCGCATGTAGGTGTCGTACGGATTCACGCCCGCAGCGTGGATGCGCACCAGGACCTGACCTGCGGCAGGACGTGGCGTGGGAACATCTTCGAGTTTGAGTACTTCGGGACCACCGAACTGGTGGACAAGGATGGCCTTCATGGTGATACCTCCAGGAGTTTTGATCACTGCATCATTTCAGTTCTAATCGGGACGAGCCGAAACAAAAAAAAGCAGATTATATTATGAAGCCACGAAACCTGGAGATCAGTCGTCGATGGAATGCCCGTCACTGAGGCTTTATCAGGTTCTCACCGATCGTTGGTTTTTTAACTTCCTGTATTCCTGGCCTCCTAATGGTGATCTTGTTTACTTTTGATCCGCGAACACAACTTTGATCGCGACAGTACGTTCCGGCCGGGTGTCGCGGGCGCGGTACACCTCGCCCATGCCTCCAGCGCCCAGCGGTGACTGGATCTCGTAAGGCCCGAGTTTCGTGCCCGGTGAAAGAGTCATGGGTGGTGTGGATTATACCCCATGTGCAACCGAAAAGGCTCCGGTTCCGGTTGGCATCAAACTCGAAAAAAAGGGACAGACACCTGCTTTGTTGCCACTCTGCGAAGTTGCTTAAGAAAAGGTGTCTGTCCCTAACCCTGCGGGGCTGACCGGTCTCGAGTCCGCTTCAGCGTCTTGCCTGGGCGGGATTGAGACAGCGCGGCGGGGCAGTTCTTGAAGCAAATCCCCTGTCACTGACTTCTTATCCAGAACTGCTTTGGGCTTGACTCCTTATGCATCAAAGTACTGTCGAATGCGGGATGGCGCCTTCATTCGGGCGCATTCCCGAGTGCGGTAGAGTGTCTGCATGCAAAACCGGAATCCAACCGGTGGAGTCGGGCACCACTCATTCGTGAAACGAGAAGGGTAACGGGCAGCGGAGAGGAACAGGGCAAGGAATTATTGTAAGGTTGTTCGAAGATCCACTCGGCAGATTCTTTCGCCCCGCAAGCGGAGCTCGAATGTCATTTTCAAGACCTGTACCCCACCCTCGCTCCGCCCCGCAAAGAACGCAGGACGGAGTTTCCCGCCACGGCGGATCTTCGACTGGTGGGGCTGTCCCGCCTAGGCGCATACGCGTCAACCTAAGGGCGGAGTAACGAGCAGTCCATAATCCCCCTGGCGGAAGCCGGGGGATGATTCAGGTACAGCCTACAGCAGCGATCCCATTTTCATTATCTCCCCACCCCCCATCCCGCGAAGCGGGATGGGGGGTGGGGTAGTTTATTTTTAGGGCCTGTGTTTGTAGGCTGAACTTGAACTTTCCCCCAGCTTCCGCTGGGGGGATTCGACAGAACCGTCCCCTTCCCTCTTTAAAATCAATCCTCTTTAGGTTGACGCGTATGCGCCTAGGCGGGACAGCCCTTCGGGCCTAAAGGGACAAAAGCCTAGGTCGAAAAGCATCTACTCATGGGAATCGAATCTTCCTCCGACATTGATCATGGCCTTCAACTTTGGAATTCGGAATTACCAGTCTTTATGGCCGCGCTTCACCCCTCCCCGCAGGAACAATCCACCGTGCCTCCCTCCCTCGTCCACAAGGTGGCAAATGAGGAGGACGTGGAAACTGCGGCCCGGGACGGACACTCAAGGTTCGTGGTGGGGAACGAGGCTGTGCTCTGGCAGGCCGCAGCGCTGACATCGTAAGAGGATGTCAGTCACACTTTCCCGTGTTAATATCCGGAGACTCCGCAGGCCATGCCTTAGTTTTTGCAGGCATCCCAGTGACCTTGGGACCATGGGAAAGCAGGGGCCAGCGCTTTAGAGAACTCAACCGGGGATCTTCTTGAACATTCTAGAATTCACACTCTTGATCTTTGCAGTTTCGGGGCTTGCGGGATTCCTGGGCGCATTAACCGGCCTGGGGGGCGGAGTTATAATCACGCCGGTCTTGACGCTCCTGTTTGGGGTTGACATCCGTTATGCGATCGGTGCTTCCCTGGTTTCTGTGATCGCCACCTCCTCGGGCGCCGCCGCGGCCTTCGTGAGAGAGGGCTTTTCAAATATCCGGGTCGGAATGTTCCTTGAGATCGCCACAACCCTGGGCGCCATCCTGGGGGCAATCCTGGCCTCGAAAACGCCAACTTCAGCTCTTGCAGTCATCTTTGGCGTGGTGCTTCTGTACTCCGCCTACCTTTCGAGCCGCCCCGCAATGGAGCAACGAGGCGCAACCCGCGCCGACCCCCTCGCTCTCCGTCTGAGAATGGACGCCAGCTATCCGACACCTCAAGGCCTCGAGGCCTACCACGTCAGCCGCGTGAAGACCGGGCTGGGCTTGATGTTTGGGGCCGGCACGCTTTCGGGACTACTCGGGATCGGGTCAGGAGCTCTCAAAGTAATTGCCATGGATCACGCCATGCGCCTCCCCTTCAAGGTTTCCACGACCACCAGTAATTTCATGATCGGGGTCACTGCCGCTGCCAGTGCCGGAGTGTACTTGAACCGGGGATATATTGACCCGGCGCTCGCGATGCCGGTCATGCTGGGGGTGCTCCTGGGTTCGGTCCTGGGCGCGCGACAGTTGTTTGGCGCCCACCCCCGGTTTCTGCGTATCGTCTTTGGGCTGGTCGTTGCCTTGATGGCCATCGAAATGATTTATGGCGGCCTGAGTGGAAGGATCTGACATGCCCTCGTCGAATCAATCCTGGACGGATGAGCGCGTGGAGCGCATTATTGGATCTCTGCTTCGAGATGGGGTGCTGCTTGCCGCAGGGGTTGTGTTGGTGGGGGGGATTGTCTATTTGGTCCGTTATGGCGGGGGCCAGCCGAATTATCATGTCTTCCGCGGGGAGCCTGCTGACCTTCACAGCGTTTCCGGCATTCTCAGGGGAATCCTCACGTTGCATTCTCACAGTATCATTCAGTTCGGTCTTTTGCTACTGATCGCCACCCCTATTGCCCGCGTCGTCTTCTCCGTTTTTGCCTTTGCGCTGCAGCGGGACAGAACCTATGTCATCATTACGTTGATTGTCCTCACCGTTCTCCTGTACAGCCTCTTAAGCGGACCGGGTGGATGAGCGGCTTAGAATTGCGGAATGAGGATTGGGGATTGCGGCAGGGCGGAGGAATCGACTTCTGACCCAGTGAAACTCCTGGCTATTTTCAGGGGATATATCGGGCCGGACTCAGGGCCAGTTCCCGCCCATTTGCCATCTATATTCTGACTCTGAGGGCGACGATTTCTTGCCTTTCTTTTTGAGGTATTTGGCTAATCCGAGTTTTTGCTCGCGGATTCCTTCGACGGCCAAACCGGCGATGATCCCCGCCCCCCGTGGAGAAAAATGGGTGTTATCCTGCACCCCCTTGGGATAGTTAGCGTTTTCATTCGGCTTCAACCACAGAAATAGTTGCTTGGATTCTTCCATCCCGTACTGCTTGATCACCTGTTCGCTTTTGCGGTGCAGGTCGATCAACGGCACCCTGTATTCCGCCGCGACGGCTCGCACGATGTCAGGATATTCCCCGTGGGAATCGTAGAACTCGCCCTGCTCATTGAAGCGTCGACGCATCACAGGGGTCAGCAAAACCGGAACGGCCTTCTTCTCTCTGACATCACGAACGAATCGGACCAGGTTGGCGCGATAGGCTTCGGGGGGTGTATAGCGCTCCACCTTTTCCTTCGATTGGTCGTTGTGTCCGAATTGAATGAACACGTAGTCGCCCCTTCTTAGCTTATCAATGATGGCCTGCCACAATTCTTCTTCTATGAACGTTCGAGTGCTTCTGCCATTTTTCGCGTGATTCTCAACCTTCACTTTTCCTTCTTTGAAATACTCCTGCAGGCGTTCGCCCCACCCGGTCTCAGGACGTTTCTCGGCAAGTTTTTCTGCCATCGTCGAGTCACCCGCCAGGTAGGCCGTGATCGGCTCCTTGGCCGCAGCAATCCCTGAAAGCAGCAACAGCAAGATGAGCGCCTTGAGGTACCGCATCAGCCCTCCCGTTGAATGCCTGATGGATGCGGACATGCCGCTGAACCATGCACAGGTGTCCAAGGTCGCCTCCCTTGGATTAGGGACAGACACCTTCTCATAAGCAACTTCGCAGGATGGCAACAAAGTAGGTGTCTGTCCCTCTCTTTTTGTCCCTCTCTTTTCGCACCATCGACCCCGGCAAGCGAAATGTATAACAACCCGGGCACTCCCGGTGAAACTTTCTTTTCCCTTCCCGCATCGAATTCAGGAGATGTTGTACCTCTCCTTAGGCGGCTATCAGGAGAATCCGTGCCGACAAGGTCAAAAAAAATCATCCTTAGGAGGCCAGGAATACAGGAAGTTTAAAACCTTTAATCTGAAAGAAATGTGATTCTCCCGTCGTGGCGCGTTTTCAACCATTGACCGATTCCCCGGTTTCCTGGCTTCCTAATTAAATCCGGGTTTGGTTCCGGCTCGTTCGGGTTAGGGTGATGAATGTCATGCTTCCGGAGGTTTTGTGATGAATCGATGGCTCGCGATCCTGGCTTTCTTCTGCGTCGTGATTCCTCTCCCCGCGCAGATGACCTCTGATTCCATTCCTCTGCAGAATCCGGCGGGCACTCAGGAAGCCCAAACCGTTCGAGAACTGCTGTCCTCACCGGAACTTAAGAATCAAGCCTGGGCCGCCTACCTTGCTCAGAAGTACAGCTTAGTGGAGTTTGTTCCCCAGCTCAGAAATTTGCTTCGCCCTGTATCCTCGGAGGCAACAATCCGCAGCCGGACCGAAACCGAACAATGGTACCTCAACCGGATCGTCCTCGGGGCCCTGATCCAACTGGACGCCTCTCTCACGTCGAACGACTTGATGCCTTACTACGAGGCTTTCCCAAACGAAGCAATTATCTTAATGGCAAGATCGCCGAAGGCGCATGAGATGGCCCTTCTTTCAATGATCCGGAAAGAAATGACCCAGGACCGATGGCTGGCCGCCTGCAATCTCCTGGCAAATTCCCGGACCCCAGGTTTTGCAGCGCAGCTTTTAAGGGAGATTAAGATCATTGTCAATGTGACCGTGGTAGACCCGAATCGAGGACCTGGCGTGGGAGCAGGGTCGGCCAGCGGTGGAATTGGATGTGGAGCATACTGGGATCCCCCCGGATTTCCACCCTGGTTTCAATATGACTTCACAACTCTTCCCCAGCGCGGCGATGTCGTCGTTGCTCCGGGACCTCACACCGTCTACTACCGCCGTCAAATAGGGTGGGGTTCGAGTGATTCCACAAAGGTGGATCGTGATCCGTATCGGCGCGAGTACCTTGCGTATCTACTTGGAAGAGAGCTGTCGTCGTTCACCTTTAATCCAAGGGCGTATCACACGGTTCAATGGAAAGGGCCTGAGGATTTTACGCGCGAAGTCACTCTCCTGTGGGAGGGCAAGAAGAGCATGTTTCAGAAGCTGGTTCACGATCTTAGAGAGAGTAATCTGTTGTCAGATGAGGAAGTGGAGTCATTGAGGCCGAACATCTCACTCCAGGTGCATGATTCGAGGGAAGACCAATCCATCCCGCTCGAAATCCCCGAATTCAATTGACGACCGGGGCCGGATCGGGCGGCGTGGACGGAACGCCTGCGCCAACGGCGCTGCGCCACACAGCCCAACGTTGGCCTGCTCTCCGGGCCTACGTTGGGGATCAGGTCAAGCATATTACCGCAATCCCATCGGGATTGCGGCCGGACAGGATGGCGCAATATCGCGTTTATTGAGATGCGTGCAGTCGAGAGTCGCTCTTCCTGAACCTCATCAGCAACCGTCTTCCCTGGCAGGCCGCTCCCCTCCGCGCCAGGATCAACACCTCACGTACGCATTACTCTATCCGGGTATTCTATTAAATCTCAGCAGGCAACTCCCCCGGCACATCCGGCGTCCTTACATATAAGGAATGGGGGGCTGTGAAGACGTCCAGGGGATCAAACAGAAAACTCCCGTTCAACATCGCGCCCGGTCGTCACGAAACCAGTCAACCAGTACTTGCCTGACAACGTTTCTTCTCAAGGGGTGCATATCTGAATCTTACAATTTAGTCTTTCTTCGACCGCAGGTTCACGGGAAGGAGAAAACCATGCATATCATGACCCGGGCCAGTCGATTAATTCTCCCAGGCACTGCCATTCTTTTCTTTCTTTTCTTTCTCTCAATCTCTTCTGTGTCCAGCCAGGAAACTCCCCCCGGCACGATCCGCGTCCGTGTGACTCTCATCCCGGTGGACGTGCGGGTGACCGATCTGAAGGGCAAGCCAAGGCTGGACTTGAAGAAGGAAGACTTTTCGATTTTCGAAAACGGCGTACGGCAGGACCTCCGCCATTTTTCTGTGGAAACATTCAAGGCGACCGCCGCAGGTTCCGCCGACAAGGCGCTCCTAAGAAAGGTCCCCCGCCTGGAACTGATCCCCCAGACGGCACGCACCTTCTTGATCCTGCTGGGCCGGGGTCGACTCAATCGCCCTTTCAAAGGCGTCGACGCCCTGACCCAGTTTGTACGAAATGATCTTCTACCCCAGGATCGTGTGGCCGTGTTTGCCTACAATCGCGCGACCGATTTCACCACCGACCACGAACAGATCGCGCAGGTGCTCGAGCGGTACAAAACGATTCATGAGAAAATCGAATCACAACTGGAGCTTCGTTTCAGAGGGCTGGTTGCTGTATACGGAAGTAAAGAAATCCCCAAGTCGTCTCAACCCGATATTGACACGATCTTCGGGGCCCCCGGGAGCATCGGTTCGCGCCAGGTACCTCCCGGACACATCACTGATTCAGGACAGTTGGTGAGGGATTTGAACCAGGCGAGCGAGACGCTGCAGCGGGTGGAGGCGGACGCCGCCATGCGAGCCGACAGCTCCATCGCTTCGGCGGGGCAGGCGGTAATACCGGGAATAAGCTCCACCTCGGCTTCATCCTTTGACCTCCTTCAAGCCGGAGAGTTCACCGACCTGCCCTTTGAAGATTACGTGAGCACAGCCGCCACGACCCTGCAGGATCTCCGAAACATCTATACTGCGATCGAGTACCTCCGCTACATTGAGGGGGAGAAGCATTTAATGTTTTTCACTGAAAACGGCCTGTTCCTTCCCCGGCTGGAGAATGACAAGAGTATTGCCGCCATGGCCAACGACGCCCGGGTCGCGATTGATACCATTCAGACCGGAGGCGTGGATCAAGCATTCGGTTTTTCCTACGCGAGTGCATTGCCACGTAAGTTCGTCGGTGCCGAGACGCCCGAGGAACAGCAGCTGATCCGCGCGGGCGCGAGCGGCGCATTTGCGATGTCCACCCTGCGCAATATATCGCAAATGACCGGCGGCCTGGCTTCCGTCCGTGAGAAAACTCAGATTGCCCTGGCCCGGCTGAATGACGTGACCCGGGGACAATACCTGCTGGGTTACTATCCCATGGACAACACATGGAACGGACATTACCGGCGTATCACGGTGAAGGTCAATCGTCCCGACGTGAACCTCTCCTTCCGGCACGGATACTATGCTCACGATACCCTGGAGCCATATGACCAAGAGGCTTTTCTCTCTTATAGCCGCATCACGGCGGCCGCCGGCTACACCGAGGACATCAAGGACCTGCCCTTTCAGGTGGAATCCAAGGAAGACCGGACTGCTCCCGGGATCCCTCAAGTGATGATCAGTTTGAAGATTGATGCGTCCCAGGTTCCTTTCCAAACCGTGAACGGCCTCCACCAGGGAAAGCTTTCCATCACCGTTTTCTACGGAGACTCGAAGGGGAAAAACCCGGGAGATCAATGGGAGACCCTGGACATGAATCTGCGCGAAGGAACTTATCAGCGGGTGATGAAGGAGGGAATTCCGTTCTCGATGCGTGTCCCCTTCCTAGGACCCAACCAGGCGCTTCGGGTCGTCGTTTACAATTACGATAACGACCGCGTCGGCAGCCTCATGACCAGGGTGAAGTAGGGAGACAGTTCGACCGGCATGGGACAAGAATCCAGAGTCCCCGCGAGAGTGTCAATGATCCTTCGGGGTTTGACCATCTCCGGGTAGCATCTCCCGCTGGTGAATCATCCAGAATGCAACTCTCTCCGCCAGTGCGCTAACGGTCAAAGAGGGGTTCACCGAAAGCGCCGTGGGAATCAGTGACCCGTCGGCGACGTATAGACCCGGATAATCCCAGACCTCCCCGTGTGGGTTAGTCACACTCAGCTCCTTGCTCTCTCCCATGAAGCATCCGCCCAACGGATGGGCTGTAAGCAGCTTTCTGAGAGGCCAGCGCCAGAGCAGGCTAGTGACATACTCTCCCCCGAGGTTCGAGCTCAAGCTTTTCAGGGCCGTTTCCATTTCCGCGAACATCCCGCGGCTGTGGCGGTGACTCCATTTCAAATCAATTTGGCCATCGCTGAGCTGCAGTCGTCCGTCCGCTGCATCGCTCCCCATTCCCAGATACGGAAGAAGCCGGGTGGTCGCCCCACCGCGGAAAAGTCGGTCAGCCTCAAAGCTGATTCGACCCCTGCCCGCCCCCACGGTATCCAGCAGATAAGTGACCGCGGCGATCATCAAATCCGCCAGCCGGTTTGTCCTGGGGATTGCTCCTTCAAGTAGCCAGATAAACGGATCGGGGTAGCCGAGGTCCTCGATGAAAATCCTGTTCTCCGGGGTGGAGAAGTCAGCCCCGGCGGTTATGCTCGGGCCCCGGCTGGGGTCAACGACGCGATCTGCGTCCATAGTCCCCGCCAGAATGAAGTCGCCATTCCCAGAAAAGTGCATTCCCAGCATCGGACTAAGGCCGGGAAGTGTTCGGTGGACATCGCGGGAGCGTAACAGGAGTTCAGTCGTCCCCAGGGTCCCCCCTGCAAGCACAAGGCGTCTTCCCACCACGGAACCCGGTTCAGAACGTCGCGGATCGCCGGGGTCGAATACTTCAAAATGGACACGGTATCCCTCTTCGCCGAGCGGTTCGATCTTATCGGCCTGATGCAAAGGAAAAATCTCTGCCCCATTTTGTTTCGCCAGAGGAAGATAATTCAGGTCCAGCGTGTTCTTGGCGTGGAGGACGCAGCCGATCATGCAGTTCCCCGAGTAATCGCAGGGGGCCTGCGGAAGCCCGCTATGGGGGTTGACTCTCTCGACTCCCGTATACACCCCGATTGGAACCAGCTCCGCCTTGCGTTCAGTCGCCGCGACTGCGGCCATGAACGCCTGGGTCCGCAACGGTAAATCCCGTCCCGCCGGAGGGGCCAGAGGCTCAGAGTCGAGCATGCCCTCGGCCAGAGTGTAGTAAGGATCGAGAACCGAGCGCGTCACCTGGGACGGCCATCCCTTTTTCCCTACGACCTCCGCGGGGGCTCTCAGATGGACGTTGAAGTAATGGAGTGATCCTCCACCGACGCCACAGCCCTGGATGATGTCCATTTTCTCGAACGTCTTGTATTCCAAGAATCCGAGACTTTCACCTTTCCTCCAAAAGGATCTCGCCACTTCCGCCGGGGCCCTCGGGAATTCGGTCTTGTCCCATTTCCTGCCGCGTTCCAAAACGCAAACCGAGCGCCCTGCCTGCGCCAAACGGCAGGAAGTGATCGCCCCTCCGAAGCCCGAGCCAATTACGACTACATCGTAAGTCTGTTGCATCGCCAGCCTGCTCCTCCGGCAACCACTCGGTTCATCGCCCGGCCCTCTCACTCAATCGCGGAGAGATCCTGGAATACAGAGTGACGCTCTCCCACGTCCCGCCTTGCTCAATCATTTTGACGGTGGAATGAAATGTGCCTTACCGTGGCATCACTTCGCTGTGGTGCATTCCCAGGTGATAGCCACGCGAACCCAGATGGTAATGAGGGTTCAGTCCGTACCGGTCTTTCCTGTACGGCAGCGACTTTTCAAATATTCTTTTTTGCGTTTTGCGCTCATAGACCGAGACGACGTTGTAGCCTCGGTTACCAGTGATCATGTACTGGCCTCCCGGCGATACCCTCGCGGCATAAATACCATCCATAATTCTCCAGCCCGTGACCTGGAGGGTTTGCAGAATGTAGTGGGTTGCTATGAGAGTCGGTTTCCTGCTGAAAGAACCGAGGAGGTTCTTCAGGCGCTGCCGCACGATCAGCATCCGGACCCACCAGGAGGGAACACACGAAAGCACGCGACTTTCGTCAAATGATTCCAGGGGAATCTCAACGACGGTGTGGCTGCCGCCGGAGGCCACGTACAGCACATTGTCCTCACTGACGCCCACATCAGAATTGAGATGAATCGGAAACTCTGATCCACAACTCCAGCTGCGAGTGACTCGGGCGCTCGGGAGGTCGATTTCCAGGATGTATTCCCGAGTATAGGCCGGAGCCCAGTCGACATAGTTTTCATTGTCGGTGGCGAACGAGTACGTCAGCGCATAGCCGACGGGCTTGTGGGGGTGCACGCAACAGTGCCAGACATTGTTGCTCGGCACCTTGATCACTCTCGACCGCTTGAGAGGATCAGGCTCCTCCAGGTCGAAGACCGCAACCTGCTGCGCGACCTGGTGTTCCGGGCCAAGGTCTCCGATCAGAATGTAGCGATGCGTTGGATCCCACCGGATTTCATGGGCGTTGAAGAGACGGTGGGGCCCGAGCTGCTCGGGCGCCTTCAAGTCGTCGATATTGAACCGGTAGAGATGATCGCCGATGGCTCCGATGAATCGGCGATTATCGGGATACCAGAGGTGATGGGTGTTCGCACGAAGCCGGTACAAACACTCTTCGAAATACATGGTGGATTGACGGGCCACCATCTTCATGTTGTCCGGGTCAGTGATATCGAGCAAGGCGATCTGCTGGCTGAAATTTCCCAGAAGCGCCAGCTCTCCGCTGGGCGCGATTGAAACATTGTGAGCGGCGCTGATGCCGGGATAGTGTTGAATGTGGAATTTGCGCTCCGGCCAATCAAACCGGAGAATTCCGCCGCTGCCGATCAGCCCGTCGAGGTGCGGCCCGTCGAGCGCCATGAATACGCTGAAACGCTCATCGTTCATACATAAACCTCCTGTGTGGCAGTTGGAGTGGAACGCAATGCGGCACCTATGAAGTACGGAAGAGAACCTGCCTGCAGCGTATCATTGTTCTACCTCAGCAATTCGCCCTGCTTCGCTGTTGACCTCAGCAAATTTTCTTTTCACACCTTGGAAGAATATCCGCCCGCTCCGGCCGGCACTGAATTTGAGTCTATCGTTTCAGATGGTAGCTGAACTGTAAACCGGAACATCAAATGCCGTCAACGACTGTTTGCTTCTAAACCGTCCTTCAATACCCGATGTGTTTCCCAGGACGAAAACTGAAGGCATTCGGAAGTTGTGTGCGCCACAAGAGGGATTGCGGGCCCTTGTGCCCTGTAAGGGCACGCTTCAAAAGCCCAGGGCATCGCCCTGGGAGGATCAGCATTTCTTGATTTCTGTTTTGCCCTGCAAGGGCAACCTCCAAGAGCCCAGGGCGCTGCCCCATAGGCGTTAACCTAAAGAGGATTGATTTTAAAGGGGGAGGGGGACGGTTCTGTCGAATCCCCCCAGCGGGAGCTGGGGGAAAGTTCAAGTACAACCCACAAACACAGGCTCCAAAAACAAACTCCAGACCCCCCCATCCCGCTTCGCGGGATGGGGGAGATAATGAAAATGGGATCGCTGCCGTAGGCTGTACCTGAACCATCCCCCGGCTTCCGCCGGAGGGATTATGGACCGCACATTACTCCGGTCTTAGGTTAACGCTTATGGGGCAACGCCCTGGGACGATCACAATTATTAAATTTCTGATTTGCCCTGTAAGGGCAATCTCGCGGTGACGGGGCCGGCCATCCCAAGAATCTCCTTCAGAAATTGCTTTCTTGCTTTGACCGCTCGGAAGGGCTAGCATACCGCCCATTAACACAATCGTCTGAGACTCCCATTAAGCCGCCGGGAGGGTGGGAGGTCAACCTGAAAAGGAAGAGTCTAAGAGTTCTCACACCTGCCGATTGAACCGAAAGGAGCACCGGGGTATGCCCGACATCCGGTATGTTTGTTTGTCCGATATGCACTTTGGCGCGGACAACAGTCTTATGACCTGCATGAAGGCCGGCAGCGCCGGGGGGGATCCCACTCAAGCCAGTCCGGTCGTCATCAGCCTGGTGGGATGCCTCAGAGAATTAATTTCAAAGAATGAGAGCCCCAAAAAGCCGAAGTTGATTTTGAACGGCGATATCCTGGAACTGGCTTTGACGACGGACAACCGCGCGGCCATGGCGTTCGAGCGATTCCTGGAGTTGATTATGCTGCCCGGTCAAGAGCCGCTGTTTGACTCCACGATTTTTTACCTTCCGGGAAATCATGACCACCATCTGTGGGAAACGGCCCGCGAGGCCCAGTATTCCCATTACATTAGTGGGATCAAGAAGGGTGTTTATCTGGACAATCCCTGGCATGCGACCAGCTCGTTTATCGAGGAGCGAGCCCCGCTTCCCGCTGTGTTCTTGAATACCCTGGCGAAGCGGGTCCGGGGGACCGATGACGTGACGTTCGCAACAGCGTATCCGAACTTCGGCCTCTTGCGTGACGATAAACAAAGATGCGTGTTGTTTCATCACGGTCACTTCACGGAATCGATCTACCTGATGATGAGCACGCTGAACACGATGATCTTTCCTGATCGCAAGGTTCCGAGCCAGGTGTGGGACATCGAAACGGAGAATTTCGCCTGGATCGATTTCTTCTGGTCGACGATGGGGCGTTCAGGAGAGGTGGGAGAGGATGTGGAGCTGGTTTACGACAAGATGCTCGATCCGGGGGCCTTCGATAAGGTCCTTCAGAACCTGGCCGGAAGCCTCGTGGAACGGTTTAAGATGCTCTTCTGGAACCGCTGGATAGGACGGAGAGCCCTGTTCTGGGCGCTTGAGAAAACAGCCGGGCAATACGCCGCCCAGGAACGACTTCAACCGGCGGGCCCTTTGAGTGACGAAGGACAGCAAGGTCTCAAGTTGTACGTCGAAGGTCCCCTGCGGGAACAGATCAAAATTGAGCGCAAGGATACGGTGCCTCCGGAGGTAACCTTCGTCTTTGGTCACACCCACAAGCCCTTCGAGCAGGTGATTGAGTCTGATAGATACCGCAACCCGCTCGAAGTATACAATTGTGGAGGGTGGGTGGTTGATGCACCCCAGCCCACACCGGTCACTGGGGGTGCGGCGATACTGGTCGATGAAAATTTGGACGTCGCCTCGCTCCGATTATACAACGAGGCAACCAATCCAAACGATTATGCGGTCAAGGTGCAGGCTGCCACCTCGGGGAGCAATCCTTTCTGCCAGAGGATCGCATCGCTGATGGATCCATCTCGAGGGATTTGGAAAGAGTTCTCCTCAGAAGCGGCAAAGGCCGTGAGTATTTGCCGCAAGAACTTGCGCTACCATATCCGAAGAAGAGTTTAACAAGGCGGGTTGATGAAAAACTGAGCCCTGAGGATTTCAAAATATGGGTTTTACTTTGGTAGGCGGGATCCCGTTCTTTGGGATCCCGGGCCTTTGCCTGTAAATTGCACGGTATGGCATCCGTCAAGAAACGAACAGATCACGCGCTCTTGTGACCGGCAGGGAAAAACCCGGGACCCCCAAAAACGGATCCCGGCCCGCCGCGGCGGGCTTGACCGGGTCAAATTTCATCTAGAAATAATTGTCACTTTATCTTAAGGTCATCTCTAGACAAATAAATCCCACCGACGATCCACCCGTGTGGAGTGGTGAATTCAAGTGCGGTCTACCGCCAACCGTGTTTCTAATAGCCTTGTGGAGGTCTGACGATGCCCGACACCAAGTTCAAAACCCTGACCTGCCTGGAGGGAAAACTGGGCCAAGACCCGCTCCTCGACGAGATTTACGCTGAAGCGCAGGCCACCTCGATCCTCGAAACGGTGAAGTCTTACATGGATGCACTTCGCGGCAAGCTTGATAACAATGCCCGCCCGTATCAGAAAATCGCCCGGCTCTTTGCCGCGGGGCTTATCCCAGCCGAGGATGTGGCGGGCCATCACGATGGGGAAGCCATCGGTCTCAGAACCGGCGATGAGCACGGGCTGCTGGCCTCCTACGGGAATTTCCTGGGGCTGGTGTGGGGCACCGTCGTCGGGCCGGTCGCGCCATGGGTGGGGAAATCCTTTCTTCCCGTGAGTCAGGAACTCCTTCGGAACTACACGGACGGGTTTGAGCGTGGCGACACTCCCACTTACCTGGGAATAAATCATTTCGAGAAACTGGAAGAATCCGCGATCAGCAAGCTGAGCTTCTCCATTGTGACTTTCTGGATGCATTTGAAGGACGCGCCCGAGGCGGAACGAGACCTCTATGGTTACGAAAAGAACGGGGGGCTGTTCATCGCCCGGCGTGCTCCGTCGGTGTACGCGGGGTCGAAGCGCGAGGTCTTTCAACTGAACTACCGATGGCATAACCTGGGGAACTCTCCCCCCGTCAGCTATCTCATCGACGAGTTGGTCCGAATCGGAGACGGCGTCTACCTGGGCCAACTCCTGTTTGCGACCCGGAATGTGTTGAGCCGGTTCGACCCGGATCTTCCGATCAAGGACTACGATTACCAGCATTTCGGGTACTTCTTGCTCATGGATGACGGCTGGGCGGCTGAAACCCGGAGAGTCTTCCCCAATATCAAGCCCGGCAGGATCACGGCCCGCTTCGATACTTCAAAACCTGGAGGTCAGCCGGCCCCCGCAACGCCGGCCATCAGCGTAACCACACCCAAGTTCACCACGCTGACCTTTGCCGACCCCGTCGATGGAAACTGTGACGATCTCGTGTTTGCGGGGATACGCGAGGACTTGAAGCAGCATGAAACCATCCTCGACCTCCTCAAGGCGTATTCCGACCAGCTCATGAAGAATTTCGACAACCGGTCACCCTATTTTTTGAAGCTCGGAGAGCTGTTCAATCGCGGCATCGGCCCTGATGAGGTGAGGGGGTTTTTCCGGGGAGCCGTCATCTCCTTCCACACTGAGGGCTTCTATAAATTCTTTGACGTGAATACACTGAATGCGGGCTGGATGTTGGGTCGACGCTTCACCCCTTGGACGGGAAAAACTTTTGACCCCATCAGCGTGGATCGCCTGAGAGGCCTCACTGACGGCTTTGAACAAGGGTCCGTGCCTACCTTCTGGGGGACCAACACCATGTCCTTCAAGACCACCAAGCAAAAGTTTATCCGGGACATGATGAAACTGGCCGGAATCTGGATGGAAGAAGTCCCGGCGGAGGAAGCGAATCAGTTCGGGTATGACTACAAGTCATTTTTCTTTATCGCCCGAAAGGGACCTTCCGCCAACGAAGACAATCGGGGGAAAAAGGTGTTCCTGTTCAACTACCGGTGGCCGAAGCTCCGGACTTTCCCTCCGGACAATTACTGTATTGACGAACTGGTGAAGATTGCCGACGGCCTGTATTTAGGTCAACTCAACTACTCCACGGAACTCCTTAAGAAATTTGATCCGCAGGTGGATGCCTTTGCCTATAAGTATCGCGTGTTCGGGTATTTTCTTCTGATGGATGAAGACTGGCAGCGGAAAAGGCTGGCCATTGGGCTGGATCCGTATGACGTTTAGAGTATGTCGTCTTGCAGCGCGGCGTCCCGCGCGGCCTTCTCGGTCCGAGGGCTTGGGCAACAGCCCCCCTCGGGGGGCTTGGGTGCGTACAGCCCGCCGTCCCGCGAGGCGCATATGCGTCAACCTAAGAGCGGAGGAAGGAGCGGTCCATAATCCTCCCGGCGGAAGCCAGGGGATGATTCAGGTACAGCCTACAACAGCGACCCCATTTTCATTATCTGCCCCCCCATCCCGCGAAGCAGGATGGGGGGGATGTAGTCTGTCTTTGGAGCCTGTGTTTGTAGGCCGTACTTGAACTTTCCCCCAGCTTCCGCTGGGGGAATTCGACAGAACCGTCCCCCCCTCCTTTAAAATCAATCCTCTTTAGGTTGACGCCTATGCGCGAGTCGGGACAGCGGGCTTGAGCCATTCATGAAAAAAAAAAGGAGTAGGCTCGCCCCGGTAAGCCAAAGGCTTACCGTCCGCCACGGCGGAAGCGGCAGAGCCGCACATCATCGCCAGACCCCTCCAGCGGTGTCCCTATATTGAATCATCATCAATAGGACCAAGCACTCAACGTTCTTGCGCTGCCCAATTCACTGCCTGCTCTGCCCATCTCTGTCCTGTGTCCAGGCGCGAGCCCGTTTATCGGGCGACCCTGTTTATTGTTGAGAATTCAGGCCTGACACGGCCTTCCTGAGGTAGACTCAGACGTCGGAAGGCGCGAATGGTAAGCGGAAATCATCGGCGCGAAATAATGTTGTTTGGAAACAGCGCTCCCACAGCCAAAGCAAATCGCCAGGGTGTCGGCTTTTGGTACTGGAAAGTAAAGAAGAGCAAGCTGCCGACGCTTCGCGAGAGGCGTCCAGGTATTCCCGTGACTCAGGAGAGAGATTCATGTTCAAACATGCCGTGGTTCGGCCGCCCGCTGCCAACTTCGCCGCGGGGCTGACGACTGCTGACCTCGGAGCACCCTTCTATGCGAAGGCTGTGGAGCAGCATCAAAGATACTGCGAGGCATTGCAGCACTGTGGCCTCGCCTTGACGAAATTAGAGGCTGATCCGGACTATCCCGACTCCACGTTTGTGGAAGATACGGCCATCCTGACCGACCGATGCGCGATCCTTACTCGCCCCGGCGCGGTCAGCCGGAGTGGAGAAGTAGCAATCATCAAAGACACGCTTGCCCGGTTTTACCCAAAGATACACGCAATCACATCGCCCGGTACAGTGGACGGCGGAGATATCTGCGAATCGGACGATCACTACTTCATTGGCATCTCACAGCGGACGAACCAAGAGGGAGCACGGCAACTGGCTGGTATCCTGGCGCAGGAGGGATATACATCGACCTCCATCGACATTCGGGGGATCAAGGGCATTCTCCATCTCAAGAGCGGCCTCTCCAACCTCGGCGATAATCGGTTGGTCGTAATTGGCGCACTGGCAGATCAGGCGGGCTTTGAGGGATACGATATCCTCCACGTCGAGCCCGCCGAGAACTACGCGGCCAATTGTGTGCGAGTCAACGACCACGTACTACTTGCGGCGGGTTACCCGGTGTTACAAACCAGTCTGAGCAAGCTTGGTTACTCTGTGATCACCCTGGAGATGTCGGAATTCCAAAAGATGGATGGTGGATTGAGTTGTCTATCGCTCCGGTTCTAAAACATGACTGAAGGTGGCGGGCCGTATCGTTCCAGTCTCGTGTGAATCCAGCATTCGACAGACCGTGCCAACGCCCAAATTCTACAGCTTGAACCCCCATTCCCCGAAGGGGATGCATCCACCAGCCC
This sequence comes from Terriglobia bacterium, assembly GCA_020072965.1. Classification (GTDB taxonomy): domain Bacteria; phylum Acidobacteriota; class Terriglobia; order JAIQFV01; family JAIQFV01; genus JAIQFV01. The sequence continues at coordinate 19,054 of JAIQFY010000032.1, forward strand.
AGGGTTGCGCTTTTTACAACCCTGGGGAACGGTGACCGTTGCCGGGGATAGACAAACTCCGAAGGAGTTTCGGAGACCTCACGATTCTTCGCGACCCTTTCAGGGTCGGACCTTCATCGAGAACACGAACGTCATCCCAGGGTAGGCCGCAAGGCGGCCAACCCCGGGCTACAGGCATGAACCCCTTCGGGGCAGAGCTAACATGAGCACTCGTGTTCCTTGGCAGTTCGTCGCCGCACCGGAATCAACAACTCACGCATGCATCCCCCCGCCCAGACATTCATTCAGAAATCAGCAGGCAACCAGCAAGGCCCCTGCGACGTCCTTATAGACAGGGATTGGGAGGCTGTGAAGACGCCCGAGGATTCAAAAAGAAAATTCCTGTTCAACATTGTGCCTGGTCGTCACGGAACCCAACCACCAATACTTGCCTGACAACACAGCTTTTCAATGGGTGCACACCTTGAGTCTTAGAATTTTACGGATCTTCGACCGCAGGTTCACGGGAAGGAGAAACCCATGCAAATCATTACCCGGACCAGGCGATTAATCCTCCCAGGCGCTACTGTTCTTCTTTTCCTTTTCCTTTTCATTTTCTCGATTTCTTATGTGTCCAGCCAGGAGACTCCCCCCGGCACGATCCGCGTCCACGTGACCCTTGTTCCAGTGGACGTGCGGGTGACCGATCTGAAGGGCAAGCCCATTCTGGATTTGAGGAAGGAAGACTTTTCGGTCTTTGAAAATGGTGTGCGTCAGGATGTCCAGCATTTCTCCATGCAGAATTTTTCGACGATGTCCGCCGAGCCTGAAAGGAAACTGCTTTTGCGCAAAATCCCAAGGGCCGAACTGACACCCCAGACTTCCCGGACCCTCCTCATCCTGTTCGGCCGCGGTCGATATCAGAAACCCTTCAAGGCCGTCGATGCCTTGATTCATTTCGTGCGGAACAGCTTGTTGCCACAGGATAACGTGGCGGTCTTTGCTTACAATCGGGCCACCGATTTCACTACCGACCACGAAAAGATTGCCCAGGTCCTGGAGCGCTACAAAAAAATTCACGAAAAAATTGAATCCCAGTTGGAGGATCGGGCCAAAGGTCTGTCGGCAGAATATGGGAGTAGTGAGATGCCCAATTTCATTCAACCGGAGATCGATACCATCTTTGAAGGCCCCGAAGCAGTGGCCTCTCGCCGGGTCTCGCCCGCTCCAGTTCCGAATGCCAACGAGAGGTCCCAGGATTCCCAAAGGGCAAGCAATTTGGCCCTGACTAAAGAACTGACTCAAATGGCTCCCAAAACAACAGACCTTATTTCAGGGCCACCCCTTCAAAAAACCGGCGGAAGACTCGAGCCAGATTCTCTCAAGGTGATGGACATGACGGAACGAGGCAATCTTTCCCCTCTGAGTGAACTTGGATCTGCTTTGCACACCGATTTACCGTTTGAGAGGTATGTCTCCGAAAACGCCAAGACCAAGCAGGATGCGCAGAATATCTTTACATCCATTGAATATCTGCGTTATCTGTCGGGAGAAAAACACTTGATGTTCTTCACCGAAAATGGACTGTTTCTCCCGAAGGTTAAAGACGACCGGGACATCGCAAGCGTAGCCAATGATGCACGCGTGTCGATTGATAGCTTTCAAACCGGCGGCCTGTTCATGGAAGGGAAAAGCGGAGGCGTATATCTTGCCTCCTCTGAAGGCGTGCCATTCAATGCGGACCCTTCCTACAGCCGCCCTCCATCCGGTTCATCGATCCAGATGGGGATAAGTTTCGCGAGCAGTTGGGCCCTTTCCAGCCTGCGCGGCATCTCCCAGTGGACGGGGGGACAATCCTTCATCCACTCCAGTATTCCGGGTTCCCTGGCGCAAATGAACGAAGTCTCACGATCCGATTACCTCATGGGTTACTATCCCAAGAATTCCAATTGGGATGGTCATTACCGCCGCATTACCGTCAAGGTGAGTCGACCCGGGGTGCGGGTCTCTTATCGTCATGGTTACTATGCCGGGGAGACTTTGGAACCGTATGACCGGGAAGCCTTCCTGAAATACAGCCGCATCGCCTCGGCAGGGGGCTATGAGTACCCAATCAAAGATCTCTCCTTTAAAGTGAATATCGAGGCGGACCGTTCCGATCCAAACAATCCCCAGGCCAAAGTCAATCTGCTGATCGATCCCTCCAAGGTCGGGTTTGCCGTCGAGAAGGGGATGCATAAAGGCGAAGTGGAAATCGCACTCTTCTACGGGGATCCGCGGGGACACTCGGTTGAAAGTAAGTGGGACACCTTGCATATGAACTTGAGTGAGGAGACCTACCAGAAGGTCCTGAAAGAGGGGATTCCGTTTGCCACCCAGATACCACTGCAATGGAGTGGTCAGACTGTCAAGGTGGTCGTTTACAATTACGACAACGACCGCATCGGCAGCCTCATGACCAAGGTGAAGTAGAGGAAAGAATTGGGGCGGGCGCGCGGGATTTCGTTTCCATTCAGAGGCCCGGAGGGCCGCTGCGCCGTGGCGGGAGCCGCCCGTAGGCCCGGAGGGCAGGCAGAGTGAGGCCCCATCTGTCGGTCCTCCGGACCTGACCCAACTCTATTTCCATTCCTATCTGCAATCTTTCGATCCTCCGGACCCAACCTGACTCTATTTTCATGCTTCAATCCATCTCGCCTTTCCAGCCACAAGACCAGAAACAGCTTCTATCTGCCCCAAATAACTCTGTCAAAAACGGGATTCCCTTCTACCCCCGACTCCCTTCATACCCTCCAACTTCGGAATCCAGGTTTATTGCGATTTGACTTGAGCAATGCACAGTGAAGAGACGCCTCCTCCGATCGCACCGACCGGTCTGTCGGGGTGGTCATATATCCAACCGCTGCGCAAGAACCGCCCCCCATTCATTCGCCGCCGACCTTTTTGCTTCTCCGCTCGGTCAGCACCGTTGTCCTCCAACGACCGTTCAACTGGCCGATCCGCTCCCGGCGCCCAACGATTCGAAATCCACACCCCTCCTGAAGCCTCAGGCTCGCGGTGTTCTCTTCAAAGGTGGCTCCTTGGAGTGTCCAGATTCCCTCCACCTCCGAATCTTTGATGATCCTATCGAGGAGTGCCTTGCCAATCCCCTGTCCCCGCGCTTCTCGGGCGACGTACACGCTGACTTCAGCAACGCCACGGTAACACTGCCGCCTCGACACGGCAGATAACGCTGCCCATCCCAACACCTTTTCGTCGGATCGGACAATGAGCCGGCAGATGGGGAGATGTAATTCATCCCAGACCTGCTGACTCGGAACGCTTGTCTCAAAGGTGGAATCCCCGTCATCAATTCCCTGCCGATAGATCGCCGCGACCTGCGGCCAGTCGGCAGGCGTCATCGGCTCAATCAAAAATTCCATTTTAGTAGGATTAGCCATCCGCGACGCGTGACAAATGGGGTTGTAAAGGCATGGGCGCCAAGCCGGATCTTGAGACAAAACTTTGTAGGGCTGTCGACCCAGCTCATCATCTCAAAAGAACTCATCGTCGCAGACAAGATGTCTGCACCACACACACGACCCTGAACCAATCAGCACAGACAGAATGTCTGCGCCACACCGAGCGATCGGGGATAGATCAGGAGACGGAACAAACCGGAGATAAATTGAGGAATGTTCCAGGTCCCGATCTGGCCCCGATCAATCAATTCATGTCAAAGTGGTCTCTTCTTTCAACCGCTCTGAAATCCATATCTTGATAATGGACTGACGCGTGACTCCGAGCCGTTGGGCCTCTTTGTCGAGGGAGTGAATCATCCAGGAGGGAAAGTCGACGTTCACACGTCTCGGCTCCTGATTGACTCTTCGGGCTCGGGACAAATCCAGGACTTTGCTGATGTCCTCGCCACGGTCAAACTTCTTGTCCAGCTCTTTAGCCTTCATAGAGGTCTTCCTCCTCTTTCCTTGATCGCCTGACGGAGATGATTCTGATCCTTTCACCTCGGTAGGTGATGATGGCGGACCAGCAGGCATCCTGGATCTTGCCGATCACCACGAACCTGGGTTCATCGTCCGTTCGAGCCGGGATCTCGAGCACGGCGGAGTCTTCCCAGAGCTTTTGAGCCTCAACAAAATCAATGCCATGCTTTGCCTGGTTGGCGCGGCTTTTTTGAGGATCAAATTCAAATTCCATAAAGGTATAGAAAATATACCAAAAGTGAAACCGTGTCAATGCCCGATCTGGGACTGGCAGGCGCGTTTGCAAATCGAGGGGCGGGGCGAGGAGATTGAGAGAAGAAGACTTCCGAAGTCGTAGAGCCTCGGAAGTCTCTCAGCGTTACGAATGATTTCAAAAGAACTCATCATCGCAGACAGGATGTCTGCGCCACACTCGACCCTGGACCTACGAGCGCAGACAGGATGTCTGCGCCACAGGGCTACTTCGGCTTATTGAATACCGTCGGATCGGGCTTGGTGTTCAATTGGACAGAAGAGGCGGTCACGCCGCCGCTCTTGGCCCCGTCGCGATAGGTGGTGTGCTTGTACGGGAATTGAGCCCCTTCCACGGCTTTGAAGTCGCTCCACAAGTCCAATACCTCGGCGGGTCCCTGAAGACCGGTCTGCCGAAATCGAGCCCCCACCAGCATCCGGGTGGCGGGATCGAAGTAGAGCTTGACCGGGCCGGCGGGGGATGTCCATTCAGCTGCGAGCAGCTTTTGGCTTTCCACCTCCTCCTCGCCGATGAACTTCACCTCGCTCTTCCCTTCCAGCGCCTGCTGGAACAGACCCCAGCCCGCCGTCAGTGCAATAGTGCGCAGATTTTCGGCATTCAATGCGGGAGGGAGGTCCATTGCGCCCTGCGGGGATTGCAACCAGCTCGACTTCCCGTCGAACCCGGTTTTAATCGCAGCCATGGGAAGCGTTAGTTCAGCCCGGATGTGGTCGGGGAAGGCGACGATCACCGATGTCTCCACCGGGAAGGTGCCCTGGGGAGTGATGAATTCACCTTTTCCGTGAAATTCAACGCTTTCAATCTTCGCGAGCCGTGCTCCGCCCGCAGCCTCCGCCGCCGCGGTGATGAGCGCCTTGCCGCGTTCAAGCGACTCCGGGGTGGCCGCGACGCTTGCCACCTTCGGCTTCCGCAAATCCGGGGTCAGCAAGTCCACCTGGTCGAAGGGGAGCTCTTCAAATTTCGCCTGCGGAAAGTCCTTGTGAAGGGCTTCTCCGAACGCTTTGACATTGCCCACCAGGACCAGGACAAGGTTGTTGGAGTCGAAGTAGCGTCCCGCGATCTCTTTCACCTGCGCTGGGTCAACCGCCAGGATTCTTTGCTGATAAACATCGTTGTAATCAGCCGGCAGATCAAACTGCACCACATTGAGTATGCTCGAGGCCACATTTTCCGCGGTCTCGGACTGGATGGGAAACACGCCCGCCAGATAGTCGCGCGCGAAGTCCAGCTCCTTGGGGTCGAGCGCGCCGGTCGACATCTTCCCAATCAGATCCACGACCAGTTTGGTGGCTTCCACCGTGGCCTCGGTGCGCGTGAAGGTGGAAGCGGAGAAATCACCCGCCTGCTGGTAGCTGGCGAACGATGAATAGGCGCCGTAGGTGAGCCCTTTTTTCTGGCGCACTTCGGTCGAAAGGCGGGAGTTGAAACCTCCGCCAAAGATGCGGTTGGTGACCAGAAGTGGAATGTAGTCCGGGTTGTTTCGTGGAATGCCAGGACGGCCGACACGGATCTGTGTCTGGGTGGCATCCGGTTTGTCCACCAGGATAACTCGCAGCCCCTGGACGGGCGGTGAAGCGGGCGATCGTTGAGCTGCGACTTCACGTTTCGGCCACACTGCGGCGCCGAGATATTTTTCAGCAGCAGCAAAGGCCGCGTCCGGCGAGATGTCGCCCGCGAATGCGAGCAGCGCCTGATCGGGGGTGTAGCGGTCGTCCCGGAAGTGGACGAGGTCGTCGCGCTCGATCGCCCGCAACGAGTCGGGCGTTCCGTTGCCGGGATACCCGTAAGGGTTCTGGCCATACAACAGCCGGCTGAGCATGGCCCCGGCAATGTATCCCGGATCGGAGTATTGCACTTGAAGGCCGGATAAAGCCTGCTGCCTGCGGCGATCCACTTCTTCTTTCTTGAAAGCGGGATGGAGCAGAATATCAGAGAGCAAATCCATGCCCAGGTTGAAGTCCTTCTTGACCACCCTGACCGAGAGGCGAGTATCGTCCTTGCCCGCGCCGGCATTGAGACTGCCCCCCACAAAATCGATCGCTTCGGCAATCTGCTGGGCGGAACGTGTGGCCGTGCCCTGTGTCAGCAGGTCGGCAGCAAGGTTGGCGATACCAGGCTTCCCCACGGGATCGTTTCTCGACCCGGCACTCATGAGCACCAGGCGTGCAGCCACCAGGGGCTGCCGGCTGTCGGAAACGACAAACACCCGCAATCCGTTCGAAAGGGTTCGAGTCACGGCCTTAGGAAACAGGTACGGTTTTGCAGCGGTGGACGCGGGCATCTGGGTCACCAGCTTCATTCCGGAAGGAACGGCCCCGCCCGCTTTCGTTTGCTGTGTGGATTTTGATGGAGAGGCGGGTGGTTTTCCGGTTGACTGAGACCATGAGGCCAGGGCCGACATGGAAAGCATCGCCCCCAGGAGAATTATTCCAAATCCGTGTCGAGTGAGTTTCATTGGTTGCTCCCCCCTTGTTTGGCCTCTGTCTTTGGAGGCTCGATCAACATGACGGTGCGGTGGGATGGATCCAGGTATTCATGCGCCACCCGCTGAATGTCTGCCGGTGTCACGCGCAGGAAGTGTTCGAGCGAGCTATTGACAAGGTTCGGGTCGCGTCCGATCACCGCAGCGCGCCCAATGGCGCTGGCCTTCTCCTGGTCGGTCAGCCGACCCAGGATGTCGCCTGAAATCTCCTGGTTTTTCGCTTTCTGGAGCTCCTCGGTACTCACCGGTGAAGTCCTCATGGTTTCTAACACACCCTGCAGCGCTTTTTCTCCGTCGGAGACGCTTTTCCCTGGATTCAGGACGGCAAAGGCGATGAAGAGATTTGGATGCTCGGTAAAATTGCCGATGCCGGCCGTCTGCAAGGCAATCTGATCCTTGTAGACGAGCTGGCGATAGAGCCGGCTGCTTTCGCCTCCAGAGAGGATGTTCGAGGCCAGGATGAGGGGATAGGAATCGGGTGTGAACTCTGCCGACATGTGGTATGCCTCCACAATGGCTGGCAGCGGCGACTCTGAGCCGTACCATTTCGAGAAGCGGCGTTCGGTGGATTGAGGAGGCTCCTGCACGGTGACGCGAGGAATCGGCGCGGCCGGCTTGGGTATACCTGAAAAATATTTCTCGACCCAGGCCACCGCCTCACTTGCCACAAAGTCGCCGACAATGACCATCGTGGCGTTGTCGGGGCGGTAGAAGGTCCGATGAAAAGAGCGTACATCTTCCAGGGTGGCCTTATTGAGGTCGTCCATACTCCCAATGGTGTTGTGCTTATAGGGATGAACCGTGAAGGCCACGTCAGCAAGATCCTCAAACACTCGGCCATAGGGACGGTTCTCCACCCCGACGCGGCGCTCCTCCTTGACCACCTCGCGCTCCGATTTGAAATTGGCCTCGTCGACGTTGAGGCTACCCAACCGGTCGGCCTCAAGCCAGATGACCCGCTCTAGGTAATTGGAGGGAAAGGTTTGCCAGTAGACCGTGACGTCATCATTGGTATAGGCGTTATCGAAACCCCCGGCGGCCTCAATAATGCGCGAGTGCTCGTCCGGTCCGACGTGCGCCGATCCCTTGAACATCATGTGTTCGAAAATATGCGCAAACCCCGTGCGCCCCGGCTTCTCATCCTTGGATCCGACGTGGTACCAGACCTGGAGGTTGATCACGGGGGCCGATCGATCTTCTACCATCAGCACGCGCAGTCCGTTGGCCAGGGGGTGAGATTGAATGTTCAAATGGAGCGGCCGGACGGCGACATCCGCCTTTGGGGGCGCTGTGGTCGAAGGAGGCTTCTTCGCCGGCTTGGTTTGAGCGGCCAGGACCGAAGGCGAACCGGCAAGACCAGTCCAGGCAACAGCGAAACAGAATAAGACCCATGCAATTCTTCGTCGAATCATGAAATGCTCCTCATTGGCTTATCTACAACAGTTGTGTCGGCCCCGGCAAAAAGCGAGTTTCAAAAACAAGCCAGAGATATGGGGTGTCAAAAACCGTCCATCCGTGATCAATACGATCTTTCCGCCACAGTGGTTTCTCAATAAATCTTCGCTGCCTGAATTCTGACTTCCTCATGGAATCAGGGAGCGGTTCGACTCATCGGAATCAGACTTCAAGAATCACCGAAGGATGGTTACTGGAACTCTGAGTTCAGACAGCGCAGGGTTCTTGGGCAAATGCGCAGCGATGTTATCAGGGGGCAGGCGGCGGGTCAATGAAGGAAGCTCCAAACCGGCGGTCAGATTGGTGTGCCGCAGCCCCCCCCCGCTCCTGGGGATGTCGGAGATGGCCATGTATGAAACCATTGGGGTGCCGCAGACATGCGTTTTGTGCATGTCTGCGATGGTGGGGGCCGAGGTCTCTACGTCCTCCATGGCTTCACATGCTATGCCGCCCCTCACAAGACGAAAAAGGCCCGGGAGGGAGTCGCATGCCTGCAGGATGCCGCAGCGGTTCCGCTCCTGGGGATGTCCGAGATGCCATGTATGAAACCATTGGGGTGCCGCAGACATGCGTTTTGTGCATGTCTGCGATGCAGGGTGCAGCCGGGTGAGTGAAAAGTCAGTAAGCCGACCGATGTGATGTATAATTTACACGCTCGTCCCCCGGAGGCGCCAATGCGGGTCTCCTTCCACCTCATCGTGGTTTCTATTCTCGCGAGTTGGATACTTCCAACCACAAACCTTGCCCAAAAACAAACGGCGCCATCGCCGAAAATATTGTCGGCAACGTCCGTTTACTTTGACGACCGGACGGGCGACGACGCTGTTGGAAACAAGGCCCTGGCTCAACTGAATGCGTGGGGACGATTTCAAATCGTTCAAGACCGGAAGCAAGCCGACCTGATATTGCTGCTTTCCGCCGACCCTTACAAGGGAGGCTACATCATCATGTCCGGAGGGCAAACCGGGACCATCGACAGTCAGGGGAAAATCCAGGAGGACCGGATTCCCAATTACAACAGGCTAGCGCCTGTCCGGTACGCCTATCTGACTGTGATCGATCCCAAGACGGGAGAGAATCTCTGGAGCGTTTCCCATCGATGGGGCGGCCTGCTCACGGGATTCAACAGCGTGGGAGAGCGCTTGATCAGGGAATTAGAAAAACAAACCCGGAAATGAAATAAATGTGGATGGGGTCAAATCGGGACTGGGGTGGCGCAGATATGCGTTTTGTGCATGTCTGCGATGGTGGGGCTTGAGGTCTCTATGTCCGCCAAGTCTTGATACGCGACTATGCGGCACCCGGGTCGTCCCCGACTCCGGGGCGAACGCTACTGGACACGAGTACGGCGGAGCCGCTTCCACGCCATCCGTCCGGGGATGAGGAGCAGTCCTCCCCAGAAAAGGAAACTGGGACCATAGGAGACCAGGCCCAGAATCATCCCGAACACACCACCGATCATGCTCTGATAGCCCTCCACGGCGGCGTTGTGAAGTTGTGTCAGGGAAGAAGCGGGCACCGTTTGAAGCTGAGCCTTGTAGTCCTCCTTGACACTGAGTTTTAATGTAGCGAAGTTCACACGCTTCGTCAGCCTCTCCTTCTCAGCCCGCATGCTTTCGATCTCGCCGCGAACGCGGTCGATGGCCTGTTCAACTTCGAGGATATCGGACAGTTTTCCGGTGCGCTGGCGAAGCACATCCGTCAGACGCTTTTCCGTGTTCCTGGCATTAGTGAACCGTGCCTCCAGGTCCATGTACTCCTGCGTTACCTCTTCTCCACCCTGCGACTCCGTTTCGACTCGGCCCAGGGTTCTCAGTTCCACAATCGTTGCATCCATCTGATCCGTGGGCACCCGTAAGGTTGCCGTGAGGGTGCGGGCGGCCCCGGCGGGAGTGCTGACGCTAAGCTCTCCGATGTAGCCATGGTGCCGCTTCAAAATCTGTTCCACGCCGGCGCGTACCTTGTTGAACTCCTGGGTCGTCAAGGAAAGATCGGCCGTGCGCACGATCAGGGGGCCCTGGCTGGTTAACGAATCAAGCTTTTTAGACTCCTCCTGCAGAAGCGCCTGGGCCTTTCCATTGACAGTTGTCACATCCCCTCTCTGTCCCAGGATGGAATATCGCTCACCCATCGGGAGCTTCCCCGCGGTACCGGCGCCCGCACCTCCCTCCTGTTTAGGCGCACGCAGGGCCCCGTCACTTGAACTGCTGTAATGGCTGACCGCATCTTGAGACCCTTCCGGTTCCGTGCGATTCACAGAGGGCGCCAAGGCGGACTTGTGGTCCATGACCGGTCTTGGCAGTGTAAACAGGAGGACGAGCACGCCGGCGCCCGCAAGGCCCCACACCCATCGAGGCCACCGACGGGGATCCAGCGTGTCGCGCCAGGTTTCTCGGTCAGCGGAAGTGCGGGTTCCCTTGTCTCGTTCAAATTCTTCTATCGCGGCTGCGAGGTCGGAGCGCATCGGGGAATCCGGGCGGTCGACTTGCCATGACAGGAGATTGCGTGAGACTCCTTGCAGGTCGCCCGCAACTGCCTGACATTCCCGGCACTGCTCCAGATGGGCTGCCGTGCTGGCCATTCGTTCGGGGGAAAGTTCCCCGTCCAGATAGGCCATCAGTTCTTCTTGTTCGATGGGATGGTTGACTTTGCTCATTTCATGCCTCGTCATCCGCCGGCCGTATTCCTGTGTTGCCTCTCTCACGCCGGACCACTAAAGGAACCTGAATTCTCCGTTCCGGCTCCAAGCATTTCTTTAATGCCATGCGCGCCCGGAACAGCCGGGACCGGACAGTGTTGACCGGTATTCTTAGCAACGTGGAAATTTCCAAATAGCTAAGCTGCTCATATTCCCGCAGCATCACAATTTCGCGTTCGTCGGCATCAAGTTTCTCCAGCGCCTGCCGGACCCAGAGTGCATCGTCAGGGTGATTGTTTGTCATAGGTTCTGCTTGGGCGGGCGCCGGCACTGGAGTGCGGGCCTGTTTGCGCCGTTCGGCGGCCAGCAGGTTCAACGCGATACTATAGAGGTAGGTCCGGACGAGAGCCCGCGCCTCGTAGCGCGACGTCGCACGAATGACCGCAAGAAAAGTATCCTGCGCCAACTCCTCTGCGCGCCCATTGTTTTCCAAGCGCCGCCGGAAAAAGCCAAAGAGGGGTTGACGATAGCGTGCAAAGAGTTCCTCGAACGCTTCGCGCGATCCGCCCTGGAATTCCAGCATTAAGGTTTCGTCGCTGATCATCGTCCGCCGTGCCTCTCCTCCCGCCGCTCCGGCATCCCCTAACGTCCCCTTCATACCTGTAATGTCACCAGGGGCCAAAAAGTTTCCAGACATTTTACTCTAGCAACAAAATGCCCTAGAACAAAAGGTCGGGTTATTCATAGACTTGATCCTGGGTCGCCACGATCGGCGATGTTCCGTGAATGATCCGCTCAACTCATCTTTGAAGGCCAGCCCCTTACGCAACCAATGGACAGCAAGAAGACTCAGCCCTTTCGTCCGGGTGTACATTCATGCTATTAATACGCATGCTCCGCCATCGAAGCATCCGGTCGGTGATTGTCAGCTGGCTTCGCCAACCCTTCAGTTCAAATCCCCTTGGACAGGATCTCCGCTACGCGATCCGTGCCTTCAGAAAGAATCCCGGCTTTGCCGCGGCGGCGATTCTCTCTCTGGCCATCGGAATTGGCGCCAACACGGCTCTCTTCAGCGTGGCGAACGCGTTGCTGCTGCGTCCGCTGCCTTACAAAGATGCGGACCGGTTGGTGATTCTTTGGAACCGCTCGCCAGGTCTCGGAATCACTGAAGACTGGTTTTCGACCGCCCAGTATTTCGATATCAAGAGCGGACATCCCGGCTTTGAGGAAGTGGCTATCGCCATCGGAGGAAACACCACGCTGACCTCGGAGGGGGAACCGGAACGCGTCGGCACCATCCGCATCTCTTCAAATCTCTTGCCCATGCTGGGCGTCGCTGCGGAATCCGGCCGGATTTTTGTGCCCGAGGAAGACGCTCCGGGGCGCGCGGCGACAGCCGTCCTGAGCTACGGGATGTGGGCGCGCCGCTTTGGCTCCGACCCCCGCGTGATCGGAAAGTCGATCACCCTGAATGGCCAGGGCTACCAGGTGATCGGTATCCTGCCGCGGTCTTTCTCGCTCCCGAGGGAGGTACTTCCCACTTTGGGCGGCGCCGAACAAGCGGACATTCTTGTTCCCTTGCCGCTCAGCGCGGCTGCCCCTCGAGTCCGCGACCATGAGGACTACAACATTATCGGCAAGCTCAAGCGGGGTGTGCTACTTCCGCAAGCGCAGGCCGAGATGGATACCCTGACAGCGCGCCTGCGCCGCGATTATCCGGAGGTCTATCCGCCCAATGGCGGTTTGACCTTCGGCATCGTGCCGCTTTTGGAGCAGGTGGTGGGCGATGTTCGCCGCCCACTTTACATCCTGTTGGGCTCGGTGGGGTTCGTGTTGTTGATCGCCTGTGCTAACGTAGCCAATCTCCTTCTGGCCCGCGCGGTGGCCCGCCAAAGAGAAATCGCGGTCCGCGCGGCGCTCGGCGCAGGCCGCGGACGCATCGTCCGGCAGTTGCTCACCGAAAGTGTCCTGCTCGCATTCTGCGGCGGCGTGTTGGGAGTTCTCCTGGCGGTTTGGAGCTTGAGGTGGATTCATGTCCTGGGACCGCGGAGCGTTCCGCGGCTTGCTGACATTGGAATCGATGGAAGAGTCCTCCTGTTTACGCTCCTCATCTCTTTTCTCACCGGAATTCTTTTTGGCCTGGCGCCCGCCTTGCGGGTTTCTCACATTGATCTGAATGCAACGTTAAAGGATGCGAGCCGGGGTTCGGCTGGAGGGGATGCCCTGTGGGGCCGGGGCCGCAACCTGCGTCGCTGGCTCGTAGTATCGGAGCTGGCGCTCTCGGTCGTGCTGCTCATTGGAGCCGGGCTGCTGCTCCGCAGCTTTGCGCGCCTCGAAGAGGTGAATCCGGGATTCAACCCCCAGAGGGTGCTGACCTTTGGACTGACCCTGATCGGCCGTAAGTACACTGACCCTCAAGTGGCGGTGAGATCGTATCGCCAGCTCTGGGAACGCTTCATGCAGTTGCCCGGGGTCACGGCTACGGGAGGAACGACCGCGCTCCCGTTGACTCAAACCTACGCCTGGACCCCGATCCTGATTGAAGGGCGAACCCCGCCGCCCGGCGAGGAGTTTATCAACGCCGACGCACGCATCGTCAGCGGGAATTATTTTCAAACGATGGAGATCCCGCTTCTGCGGGGACGATTCTTCAATGAACAGGACACCCCCTCCAATCCCCCCGTCACCCTCATTGACGAGAGGATGGCCCGGGAGTTCTGGCCCGGGCAGGACCCGGTCGGCAAGCGCATCCGTTACGTCCAGTCCAACATTCCATGGCACCTCATCGTCGGCGTCGTCGGGCGGGTGAAACATGATTCCCTCGACTCCGATCCGCGCATCGTTTTTTACCTACCCCAAACCCAATCTCCCGCGCGCACGCTGAGCGTTGTATTGCGCAGCCGTTCCGATCCCGCTGCGCTCACGGCGGCGGTCAAGAAGGAAATCCGCGAGCTGGACCCCGATCTTCCGATGTATTCCGTCCGGACCATGGAACAGGGCGTGAACCTGTCTCTGGCACGCCGACGGTTCTCCATGCTGTTGCTCGGAATCTTCGCGGGCGTCGCGCTGGCGCTGTCGGCCATCGGCATTTATGGGGTCATGGCTTATCTGGTTAACCAGGGCACGCGGGACATCGGAATCCGCATCGCGCTCGGCTCCACGCCCGGAGGCATTTTGAGCCTGGTCGTCCGCCAGGGAATGACCCTTGCGTTTTTCGGGGTTGTCCTCGGCCTGGCCGCGGCGCTGGCGTTCAGCCGGTTGATGCGAAGCCTCTTGTTCGGCATTACTGCAACCGACGCTGTGACGTTCGCCGTGATTCCGGGCGTGCTGATCCTGGTCGCCCTGCTTGCCAGCTACATCCCCGCCCGTCGCGCCGCCCAAGTCGACCCCATGCTCTCCCTGCGGTGTGAATAGCTGAATTCATCACTTTGGGATCCCGAAGACCATGGTCCAATAATGGGCATAGTCCCCACTCTCAGCTTCAATCGCCAGGTAATCGTGTCCCACTCCGGTGTCATGAAAACGGCAATTCAGGATATTGGCGCGATGGCCCGGGCTCTTCATCCAGCCATTCACCACACTTTCCGGTGAGGTAAACCCGGCGGCGACGTTCTCCGCCGCTTCTGACCAGTTATACCCGGCCCGAGTCATGCGATCTCCGGGCCGCGAACCGTCGGTGCCGGTATGACTGACGGAATGAAAACGTGCCATGTCCCTGCTGTGCTCCAGTGCCGCGGAATTCAGCGAGGGTTCCATCCGTAAGGGCCGGCAGCCTTTTATTTTGGTCCGTTCCTTATTGACCAACTCAATGACGCGCAGAGCCATGGGACTAGGGGGCGGTACTTGTTTCTTCTTTAAATGCAGGGTTGCCCCACGAAGATCTCGTTGACCAGGGCATATTCCCCCGAAGGAATATGTTAGGGCCAAAACAAGAAGAATGACCCAGCGAAAAACGCCGGTCCAGCGTTTCCCTTTCACCATGGACTCATCTCGATTTCTGTGATGAAGCAACATAACAGGTCAGAAGCTGATTGTTCACGACTTATCCCCTGCTTTGGGGAACCCGAATTCTGCTTCGAGCAGCCAAGTGCGAATCCCGCTTGCTGAGGATAATAGAAAGTAGTGACGGATGACAGCATCTCACGAAGTGGTGCGTTTTGGTAGCCGGGATCCGCACGCTTTTCCGCGGATCACGGGCTTATGCGACCGGCAGGGAAAAACCCGCGATCCTCCGCCCCGGCGGAGGATCACGGCCCGCCGCGGCGGGCTCGTACAACTCAACATTCATGGGACAACGGGCGCCACTATATTTGATAATCATCAATAGATTCCTAATGACTACGGGTAAGCAGCACGATCATCCCTCTCAGGTGTCACAATGAATTATTTTAGCTTCAGTCGTCAAGTCCCCGTGCCAAGGTTCGGTCAAACGGGGAAGGCGTTGCGTCCAGGAATCTATGGCAATGGATTGGATTCAAGAGCCGTCCCCTTCTTTTTCCTGCTTCTTTCTCCTTGTCCACTCCGGCGGGACAATGCAATATTGACATTTTTGAGACTCACCGTGCCTCTGACACATTCCTTGATCCACAAATTTGATGCTTTGATTCTTGGCGCCGGCGCCGCGGGGCTGATGTGCGCGGTGGAGGCCGGCAAACGGGGACGCCGCGTCGCCGTCCTTGAGCGCGCCGATCGCGCTGGCAAGAAGATTCTTATCTCGGGCGGCGGACGCTGCAATTTCACCAACCTCTATTGTCAACCGGAACACTTTGTTTCCGCGAACCCGCATTTCGCAAAATCGACACTCGCCCGGTATACCCCTGCCGACTTCATTACCCTGGTTGAAAAATATCACATCCCCTACCATGAGAAGACGCTGGGACAGCTCTTCTGTGACCAATCAGCCCACGACATCACGGGCATGCTTGCCACTGAGTGCCGCCTTGCTGGGGTAAAAATCTTCCTGAACTGCAAAGTACGTGAAGTTCAGCATACGACTGAATTCATGGTGCGGACAGAAGGAGCCGAGTACCGTGCGCCGGTCCTGGTGGTTGCAACGGGGGGACTGTCAATCCCGAGACTGGGAGCCACTGCCCTGGGCTATGACCTGGCACGACAGTTCGGACTGAAGATCCAGCAGACAAGACCGGCGCTTGTCCCGTTCTTGCTGGGGCCCGGAGACCGCACACGATATTGCGACCTAACCGGCGTTTCAGCCGATGTCATCGTCGCCACCGATCACCACCGGTTCCGCGAAAAGATGCTGATCACTCACCGCGGTTTGAGCGGACCCGCCATCCTGCAAATCTCCTTGTACTGGAACAAAGGGAAATCCATCCGCATTGACCTGGCGCCTGATCGCGATGTCACGGCGGCGATTCGTACGGCAAAGGTGAGAAACATGACGGCGGCACTGTCCGCTTTCCAGGGGCTTCTCCCGAACCGGCTTGCGACTCGCTGGCTGGAGTTGCACACCCCTTCCGCCTGGACCAATCCGGCCCTGGCAAAACTGGAGCAACAGGTGCATGAATGGAATCTCGTCCCGGCCGGGACGGAGGGGTTTGAAAAAGCGGAGGTCACCGCGGGGGGGGTTGATACGGGGGAGTTATCGGATAAAACGATGGAGAGCCGGAAGGTGCGGGGGCTGTTCTTCATTGGCGAAGTGGTCGATGTCACGGGCCACCTGGGCGGCTTCAACTTCCAATGGGCCTGGGCGTCGGGCGCCGCAGCGGGACGGGCTTTATGAATTGCAATGAGAATTGACTCAGGGATTGCGATTCGCCACGCTCTTCGGTAGACTCCTCCCACAAGACGACCTCTGAGCCTCCTGCTCGGAGCCGCGAAGGATCCCGGATGTCCCAAAACCAGCTCGCTACTTCGACGTTCGATCTGTTGGCGCGCGTGCGCGCCGGCGACGAGTCCGCCTTCACTTTACTCTTTCACAAATACAGTTCGCGCCTCGCCGTCCTGATCCGGTATAAACTGAGCGAGGAGATGCGCGCGCGGGTTGAGGTGGACGATATTCTTCAAGAGACGTTCCTGGCAGCGAGCCGAAGCCTTTCCGATTTCACCTATCGGAACCCGGGAAGTTTCATGAATTGGCTGGCACGCATTGCGGACCACGTCATCATCGACACCGCGCGATACCAGCAACGGCAGAAGCGGCAGCCGGACGCGGGGGTCACCTCTGACACAGACAGCCACATCCGGAATCTCGAGCCCAGGGATTCCGTTACACCAAGCCGGATCTTCGCGCGAAAGGAACGCATTCAGCAGGTCATCGCGCTGCTCGACAGTCTCCCCGAAGACTACCGTACGGTCATTCTCCTGGCCAAAGTCGAAGGGAAATCGACGCAGGAGATCGCGGACCGGTTGAACCGATCGCGAGAAGCCGTCGCCGTCCTTCTTCACCGGGCCACGCAGCGCCTCAAGGAGTTGAAAGAATCCGGGGACCGCCATGAACAAGGGAGCTAACGACCCGACCAAGACCAGTCCCGATCGATCAGCGCAGGAGCACGAGCGGAGGGTTGCCGCCGCACTGGCGGAATACATAGATCTGGCCGCCCGCTCGGAGGCCGCAAATATCGACGACTTCTGCCGGCACTATCCCGGGATCGAATCCGACCTGCGTGCCGCCCTCGACACGCTCGCCCTGTTTGATTCGATCAACGCGGACGAAGAAGCGCCCAGGGGTGAGCAGGTCCCGGAGCGCCTCTCGGGGCATCGTATCCTGAATGAGCTCGGCGCGGGTGGAATGGCTCGCGTGTTTCTGGCCGACGACGAGACCCTCGGGCGGACCGTCGCCATCAAGCTGCTCAAAGAACGATTCGCGGGAAACGAGGAAATTCGGAAGCGGTTTATGCAGGAGGCGCGGGCGCTGGCGCGGCTCAGCCACCCGAACGTCGTCCATATCTACTATCTCGGACCGGCCGCTGAGCCTCCCCACTTTGTCATGGAATACGTCGAGGGGGTCACCCTCACCGAGGCCGCCAGTGCGCTCTCCCTCAAACAAAAAGTGGAGTTGATGCGCAAGGTCGCCGTGGCAGCGCACTTCCTCCACCAGCATCAAATCGTCCACCGCGATTTGAAACCCGGAAATATCCTCGTCGGAGCGGATCTCGAGCCGAAGCTGCTCGACTTTGGTCTCGCCCGGCAGGTGGAGGGGCTGGAAAAGGCGCTCACCAGTCACGGAGAGATCATGGGGACGCCCCAGTACTTTTCGCCGGAACAGGCCCGCGGAACGACTCCCCTCGATGCACGCAGCGACATTTTTTCACTGGGAACTATCCTTTATGAGTTGTTAACAGGAACTCTCCCCTTCCGCGCCAATGATCTTGGCGAACAGGTGCGCAGCATATGTGATGATGAGCCGGTGCTGCCAAGAAGGTTGAACGGCAATATTCCCGGCGAGCTTCAGAACATCTGTATGCTGGCCCTCGAAAAGCGACCCGTCGATCGTTATGCCACTGCCCGTGAAATGGCTGACGATCTGGAGCGGTTCCTGGTGGATGAGCCGGTGCTGGCAGCCCCGAGTTCCTATGCAAGGCGAATGGCAGGGAAGATTGAACAGCACGTGCGCGAACTCGAAGGATGGAGGCAGGACCACATCCTGTCGGATTATGAGTTTGATTCCTTGAAGAAGGGCTACGACCGGCTTGTCGAGCGTGAGGATGCCTGGATCATGGAGGTGCGGCGGCTCTCGTTGCCGCAGGTGGCGCTCTACCTGGGCGCCTGGACGCTGGTGGTGGGAGCGGGTCTGCTGTTCCTGTTTCGCTACTTGAACCTCACGGGCACGGCGGCCGTCCTGGTGGTCGCCGGGGCCACTGTGCCCACAGGGTATTACGGCATCCGGTGCTGGAAGGCCGGACGCGTCCGTATCTCGGTGGCGTACCTTCTCGCTTTCTGCCTGCTGGTCCCCATCATGCTCTTGGTCGCTATGACGGAGTACAATTTGTGCTCCTGGTATTCCCGTGGAAGGGAGGATCTCGAACCCTTCCTTCAATTCGGAAGTTTCAAGGGAACCACCAACGCCCAGATGTGGTGGGCCCTATTTTTGTCATTGCCGGCATACCTCGGTCTTCGCCGATTTACCCGGTCTTCTGTTTTCTCGTTGGTCATCTCTCTAGACGCAGCGCTGTTGTACCTCGTCACACTGCTTCGCATAGGATTGCTGGACTGGTTGAGAAACGACCCGGGCCGGATGTACCTCCGGTTAATACCGGCTGCTCTCATTTTTTTCATTGTCGCTCATGTGCTTGAGCGGCTTCGGTCTCCTGGAGACTCCCGGTATTTCTACCCCCTGGCTGTGCTTTTTACTTATGTCTCGCTCAGTGGAATGGCTGGTTTCCACAAGCCCTATTCCCAGTGGTTGGGGCGCACCGCGCCCTGGACGCGCGGGCAGGTGGAATATCTCTTCATCATCAATGCCGCCATTTACTTCTACCTTACAATTATCTGCGATCGCTTTCGCACCCCGCAAATGCGCACCGTGGGAAAGGCTTTCCGCTTCGTCATTCCCGGACACATGCTTTTCCCATTACTTCTGCTGGGTCTTGAGGCGACCCGGCTTTGGGGGCAATCCCCTGGGAGTCCAGCTCTGCATCGAGAAGCCCGTATCTTCGAAGTTCTCCTGCCGGCGATTGCGGGCCTGTTCGTATTTTTAAGCGTTCCCAAACAGATGAAGAACTATCTCGGATCCGGGATGTTCTTCATGGCGATTGGAATCGTCCGGTTGCAGCAAAATTGGCTCAAGGACAAGGTGGCCTGGCCGATCTTTCTGCTTGTCGTCGGGGTCCTTCTGATGCTCCTGGCGGCCCGATACGCAGCCGTGCGGGCCACGCTCCGTCGTTTATGGCGCCGAGCCCGCCGAAGCACCCGCCCCTAATCCGGATGAGCCAGAACCCAACAGGCGAGGGGGCATGCTGCCATCCTTGAACACAATGTAGGCGCAGAAGTTGCGCAATTCAACAGCACCCCGATTCATCGGGGTGACCACGAGTTGGGGAGACCAAGAAGGAACCGTTTCAACGGTTTATTGAGAGCGGCCCGGCGCGATAGAAAAGCGGGCCGTCCTGTATGCCCCTCGAGCCACCCAGTGAAAACCGATGAATCGGTTCAAAGCCGGAAGAGGCAGAGTGGCGCACACCCCGATAAATCGGGGTGCTTTGAAGATATGGCTGAAGCAGAAGGCGTCAGGACGACGTTACGAAAAGCCTCCCCCTCAGTGCCCTTGATCTGGACGAGCCAGCAACAGAGGGGGCGAATTCAGGGTGGTGGGAGGCGGTCCGAACCGGAAGGGGACCGTCCCTTGGGGATTCAAATCCTATTCCGCGGTGTAATCCTCGACCCCGGTTGTCGCTTTAACCAGTAGGAGCCATTGAAACGAGGCTCCTGCCGAAGGAGGGGTCTTATGAAATGGGCCAAGATCCTCTTAATCCTGCTCTTAGGTCTGTCGCTGTGTGGGTGTGTTCCCCAGTTGTCTCTTTATCCTCTCTGGGACAAAGAGCACCTCGCCAGTGAGCCGGCGCTGGTCGGAACATGGATCAACGAAGACGGGACGGAGTCCATTCAATTCAAGGAAGAAGATCAGCGAAAATACGTTGTCGTTTACTCCGCGAAGGACGGGGAGAAATCGTCTCAGAGCAGCTACACCATGCATGCGGTGCGGCTCGACGGTGCCCTCTTCTTCGATTTTGAATCTGACCAGACCGCCTTAGAAGAACGTCTAAAGCCGGAACTCTATCTTCCCCTAGTCAGTGCGCATTTCTTTGCACGGGCAACCGTAAGGGGGGACGAATTGCGGTTAGCCGTGCTCGATGACGAGGCCTTTTTGAAAAAGGTCAAGAACGATAAGTTCGACATCCGATACGAACGGCCGAACCCTGGCAATGATGACCATGTTTTATCGGCCAGGACAGAGGAGATTCAGAAATTCCTTTCCAAGCACTCTGCGGACCAGGATCTGTGGGAGGATAAGACGTTTCACCGCGTGGCCAATTAACCGGTCACTTGGCGCATACCTCGCTCGATTGGGCGGGGTGCCACATACCCCGATGCATCGCGGTGGGCGATGGAATGCCGAGGACCTGCATCGATTGGGGTGCCGCATACATCGCGCTCTTTGCGATGTGTGCGATGGCAGGGTGGCGCATGCGGTGATTGCTGGACCGCGTACGACTGTTTGACATTGCGATTTCACCTCAGCAAGAGACTACCGACTCTTCTCCACAAGACCCAATTATTCCCGCGTTGCGCCGTCCCTTCTTTTATCTGATCTCGAAGCTAGGGGGAGGGGGGCTTAAACGGCCAACTCTTTGTCTTCACGATGACAGTGGATTCGACAGAAGGCAGTCCCAGCCACGCGCTTGCCAGGGCGATGCGCTCCGTGGCCTTGATATCGGCGTCCGGGATTGCATCCACCATGGCCACGGCGACATTGGGCGAGAGCTGGGCGGCGAGACGGATCAACCCGCGCCACATGTGGCTGGAGAGCCAGTAGGCTTTGAGGGCTTGATTGGGATCAGGACCGTTCATCTCGATCTCGTAGACCTTCCTTGCGACTGCGGCTCCCTTCTTGACGGTCTCGAGCGCAGCCTCATGGTCTCCCAACCTCAGGTACAAGGTCGCTGCCGTCTGCTGTAAATAGGCCTCCTCGTTGGGTCGCAGATTCGGCCTCTCGAGCAGTTTCCCGATCGCTGTTCTCGTGGCGTCAGGGTTGACCGTTAGGGTAGAGCTCGCAATCCATTCCAGCGCGCTCGTGCGGGCTCTCTGGTCGGACATTTGGACTGCCTTCGCGATGGCCTCCTCAGGGTGCATGTAGATCTCGGAAAACTTGAACTCCTCAATCCGCCCTCCCTGATTGCGGGTAATGACAAAGCTGTCGCTCCGAGAATCGCCAGTGACCATCAAGCCACCCGGGGAAACCCAAGGGGTGTGCATCCCTTTTGATTCGGAGGCCGGGCTCTCCTGTTCGAAGAACGAAGTCATGCCATCCGGATAGCGCTCCAACATAGCTCCAAGATTCTTTCGTTCCTCCAGCGCGGCATTGAATGCCGATACATCGATCTGCCGAAGGATGGGCAAAACCTGGAACAGCTGATATTCATGCTGTGAAGTAAAGTTGACCTCCCTCCCGTCGATGTACATGGTGGCGCCATTGTCCTGGCTCGATAACTTGACCTCGGGCGGGTGCAAAATCAAATCCAGTGAGGCCCGCACCATGGAAAGAGGCAAATCGTGCCAGTGACGTGCCATCAGGTCTGAAAAATCTGTCCCAGAATAGGCTGTGGATTCCGGAGGGTGATCCCGAAAACTGAGCAAAGCAGTGGCAAAGAGATGCTGCCTTTCCATCGCCATTTGCTTTGGAAGGGTGCTTAGGAGCCGGTCGGCAGCGCCGTAGGGAAACTCTCCACCCTCGGCCGCACGCTTCACCAACTCGATGGCGCGATCATATTGCTTCTTTTCCACGTCCCTTTCGAGAAGCATCCGAACGACGTTCGCGCGATACCGCGGTTCCATCTGCGTCAACAATTCCTCGGCGCGATCCGGCGCGAGATTGCAAAGCGCCTGCACGATCTCGTCTTCAAGTTCGCCTTTGCTGCTGCGCGGGTCCCATGTGGCTTGTTGTGGCTCAGCGTTTTCCGCGGGCTCAACCATGATCGCCGCGGCAGAGAAAGCCTCATTCAATAGAGTCACTGCCTTCTTCTTATCCGAGCTTTGATAAACACGCCCCAGCTGCAAAAGGTTGAATGCCCGCATGCCCCCCTGGAGCGCCTTGGACTCGACCTCAGCAGTCTCCAACAGGATCTTGGCACGCTTTCGCAGTTCCGCCGTGGGCGGCGGAGGTGTGGGTTCGCTCATCGCCTCAAGATGAAACAAGGCTTTCGGGAGTTGGCTCTCTTGTTGTTCTGTAGGAAATGTTGTCAGGAGGAGGAAAGCAATGAACACAAGAGGCATACGATACCTCCCTGTCCGTACGTTCCTATTATATCCGAATTCGAATACTTCATTGCGGGGATTGTTCGATCATCTGATTTTTGGGTGCGGGTTTATGATTTGACGGAAATCAACTCATCTTACTGCCAACTTCACTCAAAAGCCCTCGCCGAGAAGAACGCTCGGCGTGGCTACCCAATCTAAACCTAGATCGCACCACGAGTTCGGCTTGTCCCCAGCCCTTCTTATCGAAACCAGCGGTCGCAGGCCGTTGGGGCCATATCCGATGTAATCCGGAACTGCGGGGCCTCGCCTGTCCTGGGCGACGACGTGGCACAAGAACCGAAACTGTCCTTACGGATCTCAACAGTATCTCCGTGGTCAATCCAACTGACCATCTGTTGGTCCGCGTTGACCACTCCCCACCGTTTGGCCTCAGCAACCAACACGGCTTGCGTGATTACCTCCTGCTTCTCTTCGGTTCGCTGTTTCAATGCCCGCATGAGGTCATTTAAAGAGGATTTTCCGTGGGATGCCTCCCGGATCGCCGCGTTCCAGTTCAATGCTACGAGCATTCCCCGGAAATAAGCCAGTTTCTGGGCTTCCGGATTGGAGTAGTACAGCCGCGCTGCGGCTTCGTTGGGCATGTTCCGGGTTGCCCAGGTCCAGTACCTCGCGATGATTCCGTTCATCCGGTCCACGTATTCCGGGAATGTTTCGAATCTCTCCAGCATCAGCAGCAGGTAAGCGTAGTAATCCGTGAAACCTTCGCTGAACCAGTACAGGGTTGGCGGGACACCCGCCGAGTGGCTGAGCTTAGTGGGATTCCAGGTATGAAATAGTTCGTGCGAGAGCAAATAACGAAATGAGTAATCGAGCCCCACACCTTTTGGCATAAAGGCCGCGAAGCCATTCCAGCGCCCGACGCCCGCAAAGGAAGCGGGTGGAATGTCGACCGGGAGGAGCGTGACAAAGTAGAACGGGAAAGAGTCGTCGTTCCAAAACGCACGCTCAGCGGTGACGATGCGACGCACGAAAATGGCAAACTCATCGTCGGTAAAACCCCACTCGCCGCGCAGGGCGACGGCGGCGGGCTTCCCGTGGATTTCAAACCTCCGGAACCGGAAGTCCCCTCCAACGTACACCCCTTGCTGGAGCTCGAAAAGCGACGTGGAGAGATTCTGCGTCGATTCACCCAGCCCGAAACTGTTCCCCGCTGTCCACCCCTCGGGAAGCTGCCAATTCAACTCGACGGAAAGGCGTTGAAGTTCAGGCCATCCGGGCCTCGCCAGGAACGTCTTCCCCAGCAGATGGATGTAATCGCCTCGCAGCACGGGCCAGTAATATACATTCTGCTCTAATCTTCCCGAAACGCCGTGCACGGCATACCTGAGATGGCATGCGCCGCTGCCCTTCATTTGAATGGTCCGCAGTGAAGGAAGATCACCCGGCTTCAGCTCGATCGGGCCCTCCACCACTTCCAAATCGGAAATCGATCGCCACATTTCCTTTTGGCCGCCATACTGATCCGGCAAGAAGATCTGCTTGGGACCCGACGAGTCTACTCGAAAACGGAAATCGACAATCAGGGGCGATTCGGGTTTGCCGGTGTAATGGAAGGTGTAGGTAAGGTCCGTAGCGAAGAGCGGCGACACAAGGATCAAAAAGGCAACCAAAGCCCTAATGAATGGCTGGAACATAGTCACTTTCTGCGGCGAGTGGGCTATGCTTATCGTGCGCCAACGGCGCTGCGTCTCAAAGCCCAACGTTAGCCGCCTTGCGGCTTGCGTTGGGAACCCGCGCCAACCATGTTTTCGCAACCCCGATGGGGTTGTGACCGAGGGGCGACGTTCACCCAGCGTAGGCCTTAAAAACAGGCCAACGAGGGCTCCATTCCCCAGCGCCGTTGGCGCAGGCCAAGGCCCTCCCCCAGTGAGGATGTTCTATCAACTTGAGCATTCAGGTTTCATTCTGTGCAGTTACTTGCCAATAAAATTCGGGTTTTCACTGGCACAAAATCTTTCAGGGGGTGCCTTCGACCCTTTATTTATGCTGGGCTCCGGCCTCTTTGAAAAACATCCAACCTCTGCATATTAGCCCACTTTGAAACCGGATCGAACATTTCAATTATTTAAAGATCGCGACAACATCCATGATGTGGAAGTGGGCATCCACGATCAGACCCCGCCCTCCCACAAAGACACGCATACAATTCGGGGGCAATGGCGGCAAGCGTCTTTCCAATTCCACAGGAAACGGCACGAGCTTCTTCTCCAATCCCGGGGGCAATTGCCCGTTACGGCGTAGTTGTTTTTCCAGACCCGGAGGAAGATCCCCGCCGCGCTTCGCTAGCCCGGGGGGGAGACCCGAACCTTGCTCAGAGTAATAGGTGCGAATAGTCTTCGGGTCGTGTTTGCCGAAAACGACTTGAATTGCGACCGATTCATTTTCCCCCTGCTCGTCCTCGCCGTGTTTGTTCTTTTTATCTTTCTTGTCTTTTGGAAACAGTGGGAAGGCGCTCGAATTAACGCCTCCTTCATTGACCCAGGCCGTTTCAGTCACAATGGAAGAAACAATTGAAGGGAATTCGACAGCTGCCTGTGCGGCCCCTCGAGGCGCGGGTAAAATGTGTGCCGCAGGGCATCCTGATGAAGGGGTCGCAGCGATCCCCGGACTGACACTCAAAGCCAGGCTAACCGCCAAACACGCCGACCCGGGCATCCAAAGGATTCTTGCTTTGGTGAGCCTACTAAACCTCATGAGCACCTCCTATTTGAAAATCATTCTATCCTAATTTAACCAAAGTGCGTTGGGGAAGTGTGTGAGGCAGAACACTTACGCCTGCGCCTATGGGCGATTCGAACTCCCTCTTCTTATCGTCATTGAAGCAATATATAAATAAGGGTTTCTCCCGGAGGGAATACGGAAGGTGGCAAAGGACTTGACGCCTTCTGCAGAGGGTGCGGGTTTCAATATCGACACTCTGGTGGCGAACCTCTGGAGGGACGCAGGTGTGAAGATACTCCAAACGGCCGCCAGAGGATCCCCGAAGTCTTCAGGAGTTTGGAATTAGATCCCCCTGGACGGCTTTCCGCACCAGAGGAATCGCGATGGGCACAACGTCTCATTCACCCAAGCTGATTCCTCATAAAGCTGTCCCCAAGCAATGGGGTCCGACCCTCCTCATGTGCCTCCCCGCGTCTTCCGATAATAGGCACACTCCTCCGAAACAGGGCACTGCTCGCACCGCGGCCGCGTGGATTTGCACAACTCCTCGCCATGACGTTTCAACAGCAGGTAGGCGCGCCGGTAGGCATCACCCTCCTCCGGCAATTCGGCGCGCACTGCCTCCTGCGCCTCGCGATAACTGGCCGCCCAATTCTTTCTCTCGACGCCATATCCCAGCCGAAGCGGAACGTGAATGCAGTTTGAAGGGAGTGCTACCAAGGCAGCTGCCGTTGTGAACAACAGAATTTTCTCGGCGCCGGCATCCGAGATCGTCGGGAACTTCTTCAGCGCCTTCCTGGCCTCCGGTGCCGGCCGTTTCAACACGGAGTGCAAATCGCCGCCGAATTCACTGCTGACGATCTGAGCAATCTCCTTCAGCCGGCTTGCGCGCAGCTCCGGTATCATTCCCCCTGCCCGCATTACCTCAGCTAACCTTTTGTGCGGCACCTCGACAATTTCTTCCGGCTTCAGCCCAATCTTCTTCTTCAGCGCCTCAAAGCCCTTCGTGCAGCGCTCATCCGATTGCGGATAACCGGCGTTGCGATAGAGCACCATCTCATAGGCATCCGCGGGTCCAACCGGCTTCTGTGATCCGTAAAGTTTCTCCAATTGGTTTAAAATCTTCTCCAGCCTTGTCGCTCTCTTCGCCATGCTTTCCCCAGTCTCTCCTAAGGTGTGAAATTATGGGCAAGTGCCCTCTTAAGAAAAGGGCACACCCAAAGAAACCGTGTGGTGCATTGTTAATACTGATGAATGATTTTTGCCCCGTCAAAACCGTTGAATGTGGTTGAGGAGGCCGTGCTATATGCTCCGATATTCTCCGTATAGAGATAGTCCCCAATGTCCAAATTCCCGGGCAGTTGTACAGACAGGGAAATCTTGTCAAAGCTGTCGCAGGTGGGGCCGACGACAGCACAAACCTCTTCTTTTCCGCGTCTCAATGAGCGGAAATTGGGAATCCAATGATCATAAACCACGCCGGAAAACGTTTGATAAACCCCGTCATTGATATGGTAAAAGACCTTCCCCTCCCTCCGGGCCTTCCCGATGATCTCCGTGATCAACATTGCGGCGGTCGCCACCATGAATCGCCCCGGTTCCGCAATAATCTCGATGTCCTTGGGAAAAAGTCGTTCGCATTCCGCGTCAATAATGGCGGCCAGCTCTTCGAATTTAGGAACCTGATCGTCGTACGGCACAGGAAATCCGCCGCCGATGTCGACGATGTTCAGGTTGTATCCCTTCCTCCTGGCCTCGTGGAAAATATCGGATGTAATGGCCAGGGCCGCCGTGTAGTTGTCAAAATTCGTGCATTGGCTTCCAACATGGAAGCTTAATCCTTCCACCACCATTCCTGCCTCAAAGGCCTGCCGAATCAGGTGATGGGCATCCCCTGGCTCGGCCCCGAATTTCGAGCTCATCTCAACCTGGGAGCCGGTATCCGGAACTTTGAGTCTCAAGACCAGCCCGGCCGAAGCGCAATGCTTCTTGATTTTTTTCAGCTCATCGGTGTTGTCGTACGTCACCAGGGGACGATAGCGTTTTATCTTCCGCAACGTCCTCCAGTCCTTGATGGTGTTTGAGAAAATAATCTTGTCCCAAATAAAGAATTCCTTGTCTTTCCTCTCAAAGCCCCTGACGTACTTGTGAATCTGCATGAACTCATTATAAGAAGCGACATCGAAACTGCAGCCTTCATTGAACAGCGTCTTGATGATCTCCGGATGTGAATTTGCCTTGACCGCGTAGTAGCATTGAACCCGCGGCAGGCATTTCTTGAACCTCCGGTAGTTTTCCCGCAGCTTGTTGTGATCGAGAATAAACAGAGGGGTTCCATGTTGCCTGGCTGACTCGAGCAAGTCCTTTTTCATGGTGGTTATTGACCTCAGGTTCTTATGCCGAGAGCTTCTTAATCAGGGTCTTGAGTTCTTCCACCTCCCGGTTATTCTCAAGATAGGACTCGATCAGCTTCTCGTGGAGTTCCTGTCCGCGGTCATACAATCGTTTCAGCTTCTTGGGCCGGGTCGTCTGACAGACGTAGGCCGCCACCAGTGGCAGTGCGACGGTGACATCCATATAGGCGGTCACACTTTCATCCAACTTGGTCGGATCGAGTTTCCCCCAGCTGGCGGCTTCGCTGGGCGGGGCGCCCGATAAACCTCCCGTGTCCGGCCGGGCATCGGTGATGTTGATGTCGTAATCCTGGCCGACTTCCGGAATCATGAGGACCTCCTGAATCTGCGGCTCGGTCTGAAGCATGAAATTCTTCGGGCTTCCGCCTCCAGCCAGAATGACGGCCGTTCTTCCCTTCTCATACCGCTTGGCATTCAGGATGATGGCGGTCGAATCGTTGACGTCAATGCTGGGGTTGATTTTCAATTTGAACAAATCCCGCATACCCGCCGCTTCGGCGAGCAGCTCCAGGCCCGCCACATTCATGCCGATGGTCGAATCACCCGGGGAAGATGTGAAAACCGGGATCCCGTTCCGGTAGGCTGCAGCCACCACACTGACTTCTCCCAGGTTGTTCTTCTGCTCGTGTTCATTCATGACCTTGCCGAGGTGATGATAAAACTCCCTCGTCCCCATTTCCTTCTGAAATTCAGGTCTCACCATGATCTTCCTTAATCTACGGTCCGTTTCCATCAA
Organism: Terriglobia bacterium; assembly: GCA_020072965.1. GTDB lineage: Bacteria > Acidobacteriota > Terriglobia > JAIQFV01 > JAIQFV01 > JAIQFV01. The sequence continues at coordinate 47,646 of JAIQFY010000032.1, forward strand.
GACATCCTCATAGTCGAACAGAATGTCATAGATGCGGGTAATGCCCTTGTCTCTCAGGTCGACATCATCCACGGTATGGCTGCCGCGGTGCATCGGCATATTGAATGCAAAATGCAGGTCGTGATACATATTGGCGCCGGTGGAGGCGATCCAGTCGACGAAACCATGGTTCATCAGAGGAATGATGGCGGAGCGACCCAGTCCGGCGGGAATCAACGCGCCTGCCAGACTCAATCCCACCGTGACATCCTCCTGGGAGTACTCATTTTTTATTAAGTGGCAGGCCGCCCTCAATCGACCGCCGTTATAGGCATCCATGTTGTCAATTAATCGGGCGATGTCGGTCTCTTTCGAAATCGGCTCGGGCAGGATTCTCTTCCCCGCGAGGTACTTGTCTTTGCCTGGGCACTCGGGTTTCTTGTTTGGCATCTTTTTCCTCTCCATCCGTTTGGAAAATTCCGTGAAAGAATAACCCGCGACCACTGCGTAAAGGAAGCAGTTTCACAGGCTTCTTTGATTTTCTCAAGGGAGTAAAAGAAGGGACAAGCAGATTTCATTTGATTTGAGTACTCTCGAGTAAGGGGATCAAAAACCCCTGACCCACCCATCGAATACCGTGAATGGATAAGGAAAAGAGCGGTCGCCCCTCGGAGCGTTCCGCTGGCTGATGGGTCTGAAGAAACAGCGAACCGGACCAGCCGCGTTCGTGAACGGAGAGCTTGTGAGGAGACATATTGTGAGTTACCATCGTGAACTGGGGCGATCAAACCGCTGCATCCTAAACTTATGCAATGTGAATTCTCTACAAACCGATTTCGCATCGCTGCTTCGGCGCGAACCCAAAGATGAAGGGAGTGCCCGTCAGCTGGGAAATGGAGGATAGGAGAATCCCTCCTGTCTTCGAGTGTTCAGATGCGGCCTGCCGAGGAAACAGATTTTCCTAATGATGACATCGACATCCCCTGCTGACGACGCCAGAGGTCTGTGGAAACCACGGATAAGAACTCTCGTTCTTGCTCTGGCAATGCTGTTGTCCCTCGCCCTGTGGTTCTTTCCATCCTCCATCAAGCCGGACGCCCGACATGCACTGGCGGTCAGTCTTCTAGTTCTGATCATGTGGGTCGCCCGGATTCTTCCCCACGCGATCACCGGACTCATCGGATGTTATCTCTTCTGGACTGTGGTGAGGGTTCCCCCTGCCACGGCTTTCGGGGGATTCACCAACATTTCCGCCTGGTTTGTTTTTGCCACAGGGCTCTTCGGCCTCATGATGACAAAGACGCGCCTGGCCCATCGATTGGCGGCCTGGCTGATGGGCCGCTCCGGGGTGTCCTATTCCCGGCTTGTTTTGAGCTTCCTTCTGACGAGCCTCCTGTTGAACTTCCTGGTTCCCTCCGGGATAGCCCGCGTGATTATCCTGGCGGGAATCGGGCTTGGAGTCGTCTCCTCCCGAGGCTGGGGACCCGAGGCCCTCCCGGCTCGAGGCCTTTTTGTCGCTCTCACCTTCTCTTCCACACTCTTCGACAAGTTAATGATCACGGGGGGTTCGACGATTGTGGCCCAGGGGATCATCGAAAAGGTCGGGGGGACGCCGGTCTACTGGAGCCAGTGGTTGTTTGCCATGTTACCTGCCCTCGTAGTCAGCCTTTTTGCTTGCTGGCTGGTCATTGTGTGGCTCTTTCCCGCGGATCCTCTCAAGTCGGGAGCCAGCCAAGGACCCTTGGAGGCAGGCCGCCGGCAGGGGGGAGCCTGGGGGCCGGTCGAAACGCGTTGCGCATTTCTTCTCATGGCAGCCCTCACTTTTTGGGTGACCGACTTCATCCATCATATCCATCCGGCAGTGGTGGCCCTGGGGATTGCTCTAGTGGCGACCTTGCCGCGAATCGGGGTTTTGGAACCGGAGGATTTGAAACAGATCAACTTCCTCCCATTCATTTTCACGGCGTCCGCATTGAGCCTGGGGGAGGGATTAATGAAAACGGGCGCGCTGACCGTTGTCACTCAGGCACTCACCACTTGCTGGGGTCCATGGGCTTACAGTTTCCTGCCGTCTGCCACCGTGCTGTACTGGACCTCTTTTGCGTATCACCTCCTGGTTCCGAGCGATCCCACCACGCTTGCCACCTCCATGCCGACGGTGATGAATTTTGCGCTGGCACACCGCTGGAATCCCGTTGCCGCGGGATTGGTTTGGACGCTTGGTCTTACGGGAAAGATCTTCGTATACCAGTCGGGTGCGACGATCGCTGGTTTCTCTTTCGGTTATTTTCAGGTGCGCGATTTCCTGAAGGTCGGAATCTGCCTGGCAGTCGTTGAATTTCTGGTCCTTCTGATTCTCCTGGTTTGGTACTGGCCACTGATCGGCCTGATCCGGTAAGCCGCAAGCATACGAGACCCCTCCGGTGCAAAGATCCGTTAGTGGCCCGAGTTGAAAATCTGGATACTCCATGGGCGCGGGACTGCAATGATCGATGACTTAAGAATGTTTTTCAGGTACTTCTCCGGTCTTCGGAGGTTCCTGCGACAACCGCTCACGCTGGAGGATTGCCGCCGGAGAATATTGCATCAATTGCAGGATCGGAACGAATCCTTTCTCAGGATCGTCGAGCGGGGGATCTATGGTAATCCCCGCAGTCCTTATGCCAAGCTTCTTAAACATGCGGGCATTGACTTCACCACGGTCGCCGCGCTCGTACGCCGCGAAGGCCTGGAAGCCACGCTTGACAGGCTTTACGATGCAGGGGTGTACGTGACGTTCGAGGAATTCAAAGGGCGACGACCTGTTCATCGGTCTGGGCTGAACTTCACGGTGCGGCCTGCAGATTTCGATAATCCCTTGCTGGCGCGAGACTATGAGATGCGGACAGGTGGCTCCCGGGGTGTTGGCACCCGGATCATCGTCGATTTTGACCTGTTGACCCACGAGGCGGCATACCACTGCCTGTCGATCGAATGCCTGGGTCTGGCGGGAAGGCCAGTTGCGATATGGTATGGAGTTCCCCCCGTGGTGAGCGGCTTGAAGCACCTGCTCCGCTCCGCCAAGATTGATCAGCGAATTGAGAGGTGGTTTTCGCTCAGTCCTCTGGTCGTCCGCCCCAAGACACTCAAGTATTTCGTGTTTACAAAGTATGCTCTTTATGGCAGCCGATTGTTTGGAAAGCCTTTGCCCAATCCAGAATATACACCCCTCGAGAACGCCCATGAGGTCGCTCTCTGGCTGGCTGCGAAAAGCCGGGAGGGGAGCCCCGCGGAACTCCACACCAATCCGAGCTCAGGAGTACGGGTGTGTCTTGTTGCAAAGGAGCACGGGCTGGATATCTCGGGTACTTTCTTCCGGTTCAACTCCGAGCCTTACACGCCGGGCAAAGCAAAGATTGTGGCGGAGAGCGGATCGAGAGCCGCCGCCCAATATTCCATGGGAGAGATCGGCAATATCGGGATGGCCTGCGGCACCTCGGCCGCGCTTGATGATATCCACCTCCTGACTGACAAACTGGCCGTCATCCAGCGAGAGAAACAAATTCAGAACTCGACCGTCCGTGTTGACGCACTTCTGTACACGACCCTCCTCCCCAGTTGTCCCAAACTTCTGCTCAACGTTGAGAGCGATGATTATGGCAAGGTCGAGAGACGAAAGTGCAATTGCCTTTGGGGGGACCTCGGCTTCGAACAGCACATCGAGAACATTCGCAGCTACGACAAGCTCACCAGCGAAGGCATGACATTCTTCGGAAGTGAGTTGATCTCACTGGTCGAGGACGTACTGCCGTCGCGGTTCGGCGGGCATGCGACCGACTACCAGTTCCTTGAAGAAGAGGAGGATGGCCTGCCTCGGGTCAACATCGTGGTCAGCCCCAGGGCTGGCGCTATCGATGAGGAGCGGCTCATCCTCACCATTCTGGATCGGCTGGGGTCCTCTCTTGTTTTGAAGAGCATGATGGCGGAGCGATGGCGCGAGGGCCGGACACTCCGGGTGATTCGTCGTGAACCGTTCGCCTCGGGCGCAGCCAAAATTCTTCCTCTTCACATCCTCAGAAAACCATGAGGGCCTCCAGAGCCCGCATGCTTTGAACCGAAGACCGTTCGCGGCAATAGGAACTCGAGTACCAACCTCTGAACATAGACATACATCATGGGTCAAGCCCGAAGCTTTCTGGTTAACTTCACCGTTCTGGCGATTGGCGATCTGGCGGCGAAGGCCCTCGCGTTCTGGGCCTTCGCGCATATGGCCCGGGTGGTGGGAACCGAGCTCTTCGGTGACGTTGCATTTGCCGTCGCCTTCACGCTCTATTTCGGATTGATCGTCAGCCAGGGACTTGATATCTACGGCATACAGGAGCTGGCCCGCGATCGCTCCCGGGTAGCAGCATACACCGCCAACATTCTCGGCCTCCGGCTTGTTTCAAGCCTTGTTGCGGCGACCGCTCTTCTCATCACCATTTCCCTGCTCACGAAACCGATGCCTGTTAAAGCGCTCATGCTGCTTTACGGGTTGACTCTCATTACCTCGGTGTTTTCCTTGCAATGGGTTTTCCAAGCCTTCGAGAAGATGAAGTTCGTAGCTACCGGCAACGTTCTGGGACAACTGGTCTTCTCCGCCCTGGTACTATTGTTCTTGAAACGCCCCACCCAGTTTCTCTGGATCCCGGTCTTCCAGATTACCGGGGAAGTCGTTTCAACTCTCTATCTCCTTTTTCTTTTCCGTCGAGACATCGGGCCGGTTCATTTCAATTTCAAATTCCACGCGTGGTCCAAAATCCTGAAAGACTCTTTACCCATGGGGCTCTCGAGCGTGTTTACCCTGATCATGATTAATTTCGACATGGTCCTCCTCGGATTTCTCAAGCCTGCATCTGACGTCGGCCAGTACAGCGCGGCTTACAAGTTCATCGGTTTCTTTTCTTCCTTCGTTCTTCTCTACAACCGGAATCTCTTGCCTGCGGTTTCGCGCTGCAAAGGAAATCCTTCCCTGCTGCAGCACATATCGAAAAGAACGCAGAAGTATACCCTCCTGCTCTCGGTGCCCCTGGCGGTAGGAGGGGCGATGGTCTCTCGACCCCTCATCAGGCTGGTGTACGGATCCCGCTTCTCCGGGGGCGCGGTGGCACTCGCCATCCTGATTTGGATTATTCCGATGACGTCGAGTCGCGTCCTGTACCGGGTCACCCTGCTGTCCCACGGACTGCAAAACTATAACCTCGGGGTTTCGCTGGCTGCGGTCCTGGTGAATGTGACGCTCAATTGTCTTTTGATTCCGCGCTACAGTTATGTCGGTTCGGCCGTGGCCACGGTGATCTCAGAACTGCTGTTGCTTCTCCTGACCTATGCGGGTGTGAGGCGGAAGGTGACAGCGCTTCCCCTGATGGGTCACCTCTGGAAGCCGGTCCTGGCTAGCCTGGCCATGGCGGGCTTCCTGTACTGGTGTAAAGGAGCGGGCATTTCGGTGCGCATCCTTGGAGGCTTCGTGATTTACGCGGCTGCAGGCATGATGCTGAAGGCCTTCGACATCAAGGAAATAAGGGAAACCCTCGGCTGGCAATAGACGACCCGGGATAAGAGTGAACCGGAGGGAAAATCCGATGACCTTGCAATTTTGAATTCGGTAATTCAAGCACGGGGGAAAAGATTGAATCGCTTCGGAGCTCGAGAGCTTACCTGTTGCCTGGCCCGGAGACAGTTTCAGAAGATGAGTTTCAGCGCCAACTGCACCTGACGGGAGGTTGTCGCCGTGGACGTGATTACCCCCGCGGAATTGGCGAGACTTGTACCTGAAAACACGACTTGACTCGGGGTCCCAAAGTTGGCACGGTTCATGAGATTGAAGGTCTCCGCCCGAAACTGCAGCGTCAACTTCTCGCCCATGATGAACTCCTTGAACAGAGAGGTGTCAAACGTGAACAGGCCCGGGCCTATCAGTGACCCACGCGCGACGTTGCCGAAGGTCCCCGGAATCGGACGTGTGAATGCATGAGGATCGAACCAGCGGTCCGGCGAACCCAGAACGACAGGCCCGCCAAAGGCGGGATTCCAGTTCGGCACATCGGGATTGAAGGTGTCGCCCGTGCCTGAGACATTCGCGCCCACCTGGGGCGTGAATGGGAACCCGCTTTGAGCCGTAATGATGCCGTTCCACTGCCAACCGCCAATCAGTTGCTCCACAAAGCCACTGGCATTTCCACCCAACGAACGGCCCCGTCCAATGGGGAGTTCATAAGTGAAATTCGTGTTGAATTGGTGTTTCATGCTGAATGCCGACACTCCGCGGTTGAGCGCAAAATTGAAGGGGTCCAGAATCGATTGGGGTTCATTCTGGCCACTGGAATTGGTGATCGCGGAATTGAGGTCCATCACCTTCGAAAATGTATAATTCACTCTAAAGCTAAGCCCGTGCGAGGCGCGTTTCACGACCGAGAGATCCAGGGCATGGTAGTTGCTGGCGCCCTGGAAAAGCCACGAGAAGGTATTCGCGACGAACGGGTTCGGTCGCGTCCCGGGCGGCATGTACACTGTTCCCTGCGGCACCGTCGCCACCACCGAGCCGACTCCACCGCTGGCGCAACCGGCAGGATTCGAGCAGATCTGCGGGGGCGCAACATTGCGATCAATGCTGAGGGACGTGTGGTACGCCTGCGACCCCACATAACCGACGAGCAATTTGAGATTGCGGGTAATCTCCCGCTCGAGCGTCAAGCTCCATTCCTGAACGGTGGGGGTACGCATCTCGGGATCGACCCCGCCGGGAGAAAAGATCGAGCACGGCGTTCTGGCTGCCTGGAGCTGCGCATTGCAACTGGGAGGCGGCTGGGTCCCCCCGGGAATCGGGATAATGGATAGCAGGGGGGTGTTCGAAATCGACATGCGTGCATTGAATGGCGGGTTGGCGCTGATTCGATGCGCCAGACTATCCTGAAGATCGTTATAAATCCCAAATCCAGCCCGCACCGACCACTTTCCAGTCCCAGTTGGATCCCAGGCGACGCCAACGCGCGGCTGCCACAGCGCGTGGGCATGATTCTGAGTAAAGATCGAGTCACCCACCAGGGGATCCGTCAGGATCATCTCATGAGTGTCGAAGAGGTAGTTGGCCGCCCGGCCCGAGACTTCATTCCACCCTGTCGTCATCTCATCTCGCAAACCGATGCGAATCGTCAAGTTCGGTTTGAGCTTGATCTCGTCTTCGACGTACCACGCGGCCTCCGTCGAGCGGTAGCTCAAAGGGGTGGGATTCGGCGTGGCGACAAACGATGTGGGCTTATCCTGCAGAAATGCCGTCAAAGAAGGGTAGCTGACCGAACCGCTCAGGGCCAGGTGGGCGCCGCTGAGGTTCTGCTGTACCCGCTGTATCCAAACGCCCGCGCTGATGGAGTGAAGTCCCCGGGTGAAGTGGACATCGTCGGATCCGGTAAAGAGGTTTCGAACATTCCGGGTCGTGCGGGTACCGGCCGGCGATGTCACAGCCGCCGCGACCGTGCTCACGACGCCGCCACCGATGCTGATAGCGCCCGGGGCGGTTCCGCTGATCAACCACAAGGACGGGGGGATGGGCACGGTGGTCGGAGTCTCCGAAAGGGCGTAAGCCCGCGTGAATCCGAATGTCGCCGTGTTCAACAGCGTCGGGGAGAGTATATGGGTCTCCTGGACGCTCAGCAGTTGCGTGCGCTGGAGCGTCGACGTCAGAAACACGGGATCCGCCTGCGGCGTGTCATTTTCACCATCGTCAATGGTGTAGCTGGCTGACAGTGAATCGTTCGGGGAGATCGAGTAGTCCAATCTCGTCAAACCAAAATCCTCCCGAATCCGTTGAGGGGGGTTGCTGAAATTCAGCGCCAATCCGCCACCCAGCGTGGGACCATTCGGAGCGGGCCAGTAGGCAAAGAATGGCAACATTTTCGGTTGCAGCCCGGGCACCGGAACTTCAGCGCCGCCCGGCCCGATTGGCAAGAGTCCTTGCCGTGCATTCGCATCCGGCACGACCGCGACATTGCTGAGCCCCAGTCGTTGACGAAATCCCTCGTAGTTTCCGAACAGAAAGAGTTTATCCTTCTTGATCGGCCCTCCCAGGGCTCCTCCAAACTGGTTCCGCTTAAACGGGGATGGCCCCTCCGAGTGATCAAAGAAATTACGGGCATCCAAGGCGCTGTTTCGGAAAAACTCGAAGACATCGCCATGCAGCTGGTTGGTCCCTGAAGAGGTGACGATGGTGACCTGACCGCCGGCGCGCTTCCCATACTGGGCCCCGTAAGAGTCCTGAAGCACGTTGAATTCCAGCACGGCGTCCACCCCCAGCAAAAGTCCGCTTGCGCCGCTTGGCAAAACAATCTGGCCGCTGTCGTCCGTCCCGATATATTCAACTCCATTCATCAAGAAGCGATTCTCTTCGGGCCGCCTACAATCTGGCCGCTGTCGTCCGTCCCGATATATTCAACTCCATTCATCAAGAAGCGATTCTCTTCGGGCCGCCTTCCCGCCACGGAAAAAGCATTGCCCTGCACCCCTGAATGATAGTTATTGGTATAGTTGCTCGTACCCGTGTTGAGGGTCAGGAGCTGATCGAAACTGCGCCCGTTGAGGGGGAGGTCCTTGACCTGACGTTCTCCCACGAGCCCATTTGTCGAGGCGATCGTCGTGTTGACCAGCGGAGCTTCTCCCGTCACGGTCATCGTTTGTTGCACATCACCTACCTCAAGCCGCACATCGACGATCGCTTGAGTGGACACCACGAGCGTGATTCCCGCCCTCACGAAAGCCTTGAACCCGGCCTTTTCAACCCTGAGTTGATACCTGCCGACAGGGATCGAGAGTGCCGAGTAATTGCCGCCTTCGTTGGTGAGCAGCGTCCGGGTCATTCCTGTCTCTACGGCCGATAGGATCACGGACGCACCGGGAACGGCTGCTCCGGATGTATCTTGAACGGTCCCCGTAATGGTCGCAGCAGGCTCCTGGGCCCAAATTACCGTCAGCGAAAATATCAGAATCACGGAACCCAACAGGAGCCAGGACTTCGGGTCGATGCATTGGATGGGGGCTCTTTCTGAAGCCATCCTGCTACCTCATTTCTAATGGACTGGGACAAGGGAACAAATGCGAACCAAGAATCCTTCGGTCAAACGCCGGCCTGAACCCCTCGACGAGGCACGCCCCTACGCGATTCAGACCAACGTAGAGGAATGGAATGACGCCATAGAAAGTCGTCTCCCTGTTGCTGACCCGCGAACCTCGCCGATGAGGATGGGTTCGTACCCATGAATTTGAATGCCTAATCCTAAATATAATTGAGTAGTACCCGAATGTGGCGGAACGAATTGCCGAGCACCCCCCGTGCGCGGGAGCTTCCCCCCAGGCCGCACTAGCCAGTGTGTAGAGGCCCGCAAACTGGGGGGAGACTACAACATCCAGCTGGGCGGGTGCAAGGGATTTATGACCTTAAATTCCGGGAGAAGGGTGCGATCTGAAGTTTTTATGAAAGGCAGGGGGTCTTAGTCGCCTATCAACAGAACTTGCGTCGACCGCGACAATAAGAAACCCTTCATCAAGAGGCCATCTGCGCTTTTTGCGGGAGACCGCGTTTGGAACAGGACCCGAACAGAGTCCTTGGCCCAAGGAGATAGAGGGTTCGATTAAGCCCATGGAAGTGGAGAGTTCGATTAGGCCCAAGGGAGTGGAGACTTCGATTAGGCCCAGAGGGCCGCCAGAGTGTGGCCCCACCTGTGGAAGATCCGCCGCGGCGGGAAGCTCCGTCCCGCGCTCTTGCGGGACGGAGCGAGGGTGGGGTCAGGATACGGAAGGAAGCCAGAGCCCTGCTTGCGGGGCGACAGACTCCTCCCTCCAATATACCGCTCCTCGAATTTGATGCTTGATTGGGGTCGCATCTCCATAATCCATTTTCCAATTCGCTGGAAGCGGCCCGGATCTTTGGTCGTCAACTCAAGGGGACGTGAGTCTCAGGTCTCGACGTCACGTGTTTCCGACTTGAGGGGTCGCCCATTTGACTCAACACGAAAAATGGATTATGGAGATGCGACCCCAATTCTTTATAGGGTCATGTCTTTGCAATTTACAACTCAGATCTGGTCATGTCAACTCTGTGACGGGGAAAGGTGGATGTTGGTCCTATTGATGAAAATCGACGCCAATTGTGTCACGCCGCTGAAATGCAGAATGCAAAGATACGACCCTAAGCTTGGTTGATTGTCCTCGAAGCCCGCGTCCGATTGCTTTAGCGGTGCACGTCATGCCCCCGGATTCCGCGATCGTCACCGGGCGAGGCCGTTTTGATCCTTTTTTTGGTTCTGAGACCTGTTCTTAATCCCGTCTGTGGATTTCTGAACCCAAACGACCCCTCACACCCCAAAAAAGTGCTTTTGAGCAACGGCCTGGAAAGACTTGACCCCAATTCTTACAAATTGCCAGACAACCGTCGGGTCAAATTTCCTTTATTGCTTTCTGGACCCTCTCCTCCGGCCATCGTTCCTGAAGTGCTCGTGCCAACATCCGAAAGAGCTCTCTACCCTGGGCCACGAAGGTCGGCTTGGGCCTCGTCCGCATGAGCAGGATATTTCTCTCGTGGAAGTTCCCCCAGTAGTGATGCGCCTCCTCGTAAGCTATCGCAATCACTGGATCGTCCACCTCGTGTGAGAGGCGATCCATTTCGGGCCAGAACTCAGTTTCCGAAATCGTCGCATCAGCGACGCCCTGAAAAAGGCGTATTGCCCTAGTGCGGAAATCCTCTGGCTCTATCATGGCGTCCAATGCCTCACTTTTATTCCAAGCTGTTGAATCTTGATATCCACATGCAGAACGTTCTTCGAAGCCGTCGCGGTGCCTGCCTTCCCAAAGGGATGGTAATCAACCGCAAGCCTGTTTCCGTTAAATAGTGTGTTCTTGAGATTTGCGCCACCGCCGCCGTGCTCATAGGCACCGACACGGACATTCTCGGCTGCGTACGCAATGGTTGCTGCGATACCCACAGCTTGCCCGATGTATAAAAATGTTGAGTGTCAGGTCTCTGCATATGGCAATTGGTCAAGAAAATTCGCTGTGTTGACAATGACGAAACACCATTTCACGATTGCAGAGACCTTCTATGTGGTCGTTTTTGTCAAGCTCCTTGCGAACGGATCTTTTACTTGGCTGTGGTGGCTCTTTGTTCAGTTCGGGAGATTTTTAGAATGCTCCCGGAACGACCTTCTATCCGTGCCGATCGAAGA
>JAIQFY010000088.1 GCA_020072965.1 Terriglobia bacterium
GAGCTTCCGATTCCGTTGTTGACCGACATTTGGAAAGCGAGCTGGACGGTCGGACTCCCCGCTGGAACGATCGGCGCCGTGAAGGTCGGCTTGACCGCCGTGTTGCTGGAGAGCACCACCGGCGGACCGCTCACCTGCAACCAGTCAAAGATCAGTGGAAGGGGTGGAACATTCGGATCTCGGCTCCCACTGCCGTCGAGCGTCACGACCACGCCGGAGCCTACAGTTTGAGGAGCGCCGGCACTGGGGACAGGCATTTTAGTGGTGTTGCCCGGGCCGCAGCCCGCCGGCACATTGGTGTTTCCCGGCCAGGGCGTCAACTGGCCGCCCGGAAAGGTCCCAGCCCCGAAGGTGGCCGGGTCGGCCGAGAAGTAAGGCCCTTCGCCATTCACCAGGAAGCCGAAGTCCTGGAAGTTGAGCGGCACCTGGGGACTTCCCACGATCAGGTTCTCCGGGAAGATAAAGGTGAAGTTGGGGGCATGATACTGGCCCGCCAGCAGCCCGTTGGCATAGGTGTTCATCCCCGGCGGAACGGGTTCTCCCGGGAATTGCGGGGGACCGGTTCTATTGAAAAATCCGGCCGTCAACCCTCCCCCCGCCAACGTCCGGCTCACCGCCCGCATCTCGCGGGTGGCCGGGAGAAAGTTCCCCACCGTGGACCGGACCTTGAAGCGGCCCCTGAGCGCTCCCACCGGCGGACCGAACGGAGTCATCGAGGCATAGTAGCGATCGGTCTGGCCACCGGTGCAGTTGTCCTTGTCAATGGCCCAGGCATCGATCAGCGAGGTGGGATCGGTGGTGAAGCCGATAAACACGAGCTTTTCGACCGCCTCCTGGGGAAGGAGCGGATCCGGATCGCCCGCCACCCCCAGCAGCATGACTTCGATCGAAACGTAGGCCGGCATCACGCCCGGGAAGGTGAAGGCCCCGATGTCGGCAATCACGTTCCAGGCAGAAATCAGGGTGGGACAGCCGGTTGCCGCCGTGCAGGCCGGGTCCTTCACCAGCGTCCCGTTGAACGTCACGTAGTCGCCCACCTCAAAGGGCATCTGCCGGGTGGCATCGGGAGGATCGGTCGGACTGGTCGGAGGCACCGAGATCACGGCCTTGGTCACGGGGTCCACGCCGGTGATCCGGGGAGCCGGATCGGGAAGCGTAAAGATGGTCTGATAGTTGCCGCTCACCGGATCGACGGGCCGATTGTTGGTGGGGCACAGCGGATCAATGGCCGGAGGCGCCACCCGCGGAATGCACATGGGATAGCCTGAACGGGCATGAACCGTCGGGTTGTCTTCATCAATTGTAAATCGGACGTCGGGCGAATGGGCCAAGCCGAAACGGCCCAGCGGGTCGTTGATCTGCACCCGGGCGCCGGTGCAGCTCGCCAGCCCGGCCACGCAATTGGGATCGTTGATGATTCCCCCGACGCGCATCTCGCTCCGGGTGTAATCGATGTAGTTGATGTGTCCCTGCCCCATGTTGAGTGACTGTTGCGAGAGAAACACCAGCCCGGCAATGTACTGGTCGGTGCCTTTGATGCGGTCGATGATACGGTTGCCGAAGAGGGTCACCTCGTAGGTGGTCAGCGGCGTCGGGATGTCGGTCAACGCCAGCCCGGTCTGGGCCGCGCCTCCTGCTCCGCTGCCCAGCCCGTAGGGCGCCGGAGCCATCGAAAACAGCTCCGCCCACGTCAGCGCAAAGGCCGGCATCTGCAGAATGGTGTTGCGGGGAATGGTGATGACGTGGCCGTTGACGGTGAGTTTGCCACCCGACCAGATGTCCCCGGGCGTATCCAGCGTTGCCCCCTGAATGAAACCCACCACATTAAACGGGGTGGAGGAGAGCACCGGAAGTTGCGCATACAGGCTGCCGGCACACAACAACAAACCCGCCATCACGAGGGCGGTTGTGACCCGTCGAGAGATTCGTTTCATTGAAGTGCTCCCGGCTGTCGGAATCTTTGCTTTTCCTGCTACCCTGTTCATGACTAAACTCCTCATGGAAATTGATGTTGGTTGAACCAAACCTTGCACCCCTTACTGCAACCCAGCCTCGAAGGACAGGAGCGGGGGCAGGTTCTTTGCCTTTCGTCCGCTCGCCCCCACGGCGGGAATAGTGATGAACTGATCATAGGCCCGCCCGGTTCTTCCGTTTTCGATCACCGCCATCTCGTCGATCAGATGTCCGTTGGGGACGTCGAGCGAGGGATGGTCAAAGGGCGCCATCTCCCAACGCACCCGCTCGTCCGTGAGAGCTTTCAAAAAGGCCACCAGATCGGCCTGATCCTGAACTGACAACGTGAGTGGAAAGACGTTGGGGCCCATGTTGGTGAGGTTCGCTCCATAACCCGTGCTGTCATTGTTATCATGCCCCCGGCGGTCTCCCCCCCGCTTGTAGAATTCGACGACCTGCTCCAGCGTGGACCGGCTCCCATTGTGAAAATAGGGTCCCGTCAATTCCACGTTGCGGAGTGTCGGGACTTTGAAGGAGCCATCGACGGCATCCCGGAACTTACTGTTGATCGGGATACAGGGCCCGACCTGGAAACTGCAGGTGTCGATGGAAAAATTATCGAGCGGAACATTGAGGAAGGTGAGGCCGAATTGCGACTTGTCCACGGAAGTGGCGGCCGTCTTCTCCATTACACGGGTCCACGACAAGGGATTTCCGAAGGGATCGCTTCCTCCGAGTCCGATGTCCTGTATGGGCGGTGTCACTCCGATATTGTAAAAGGAGGTGTCATAGAGGGAGACCGTTCCGTCTCCCATCAACATCTGTTCGATTTGCGCCCCCATCTGTTTCGCCACCCTGACTTCCGAGGCCGCGCCGGTGAATTCTGCGCCCCGATGGCAAAAGATGCATCCTCCATTGTTCAGGAAAACGTTGAACCCGCGGAGTTGCGGGGTTGTCATGACCCAGTAGTTTCCGTCCATGTACTGATCAAAGGGAGTGTTGTCGGAGACCAGAGTCGATTCATACATCATGACGGCCACACCCCAGAACAGTGAGAAGTTTTTTTCCATCTGGGTGAAGCCGTCCTTCGTCATCTTGATTGAACTCCAGTACTTTCGATCAAAGGCCTTTTGGATAAGCGCTGTGTAACCGACCTTCAATCCCCCGGCCGTATCCCGGTAAGGAGCCAACACGCTGTCGGTCGGATCGACGGTCTGACCGGCGAGCGGCTTCAGGTTTGGGTTGAGCAGCAGGCGGCCGACATTTTCAAAGATGCGACCCCCGCAGGACATTTCGAAGTTGCTGAGAATCGGCCCTGTCGCCTGGGAAGCGAGACTCGCATCCGGGAGGACTACAGGCTCCGGAACGAGATTGCCATATGCGTCCGGCACCAGGATGCTGTTCACGGGATCGACTCCCGCCGAGGCGTCTCTCAGCCCGAACGGATTACGGCCGTTGAAAATGTTGTTGGCCCTTCCGTCCCAGAAATTGCGGAAGTTGAATATCGCATTGATGACCGTCGGCGTATTGCGCGGTTCCACTTGCCGCACGTTGATGCCGTTCACGCTGAAGTATGAGGGCTTGTCTTTGCAGGAGGTCGTCTCCTTGTGTGAGGGGAGCATGTTGACGAAGTCCCGGTTGAACACCCCTTGCGAAGAGACGACATCATCGGTGTCGTAAAGAATCTGCGAATTGCGATCCAGTGGATCGGCCAGCTGGTGGAAAGGAAAGTCGCCTTTCTTCAGGGTGTAGTTGGGACCGCCGCCCGGAGGGGCCGGGGTCTCATTCCATCGGTTCGAAGCCATCAAACTGAAGGTTTGGCTGAGCGCGCCTCCCAGTTGATTTCGGACCCCCGGGTCGATTTGGTTCTTCACGCGGTTGTCGGCCCCGGCATGGAAATGGCAACTGGCGCACGCCAGTCCGTCACTGCCGGTTTGGTGGTCCCAGAACAGGGCTTTGCCCAGCACGATGGCAGCCTGCCGATCCACGACGTAGTTTGAAAGGTTGGCCGGCAAGGGGACGGGCACCCCCTTAAGAGAGCCCGGAGGCGGAGGCGGGTCCGGCCCGAATCTTCCCCGCTGCGCCCAGACACTCCCGCTGGCTTGTGCCATCAACACGAGGACTAGCACAACCCCGAACCATGCACCAATCGACCGTGTCAAAGTCGCATTCCCAGGTTCTACAATTATTCGGTTCTTTCTTGCTACCCTTTTGGTTTCTTTCATTTTCTACTCCTTCGAGTTCACTCTTTCTGAGTCACCCACTGTCCAGATGTGAACTAGTCCGATGACACAATCTCCCAACCCAGCGCTCGCCCCCCTCCAAGGCGAATGGCGACGAGGGATGTGGTCATTCCCATAGCTCTTCCTTTAGGCCATCTTGCTATTTGCGCTTTTCGTAGAATAGGCATGACGGGGTATGGTTGGATACCACCTCTCCTGTTCATTACTAAGTCTCCGCAAACGACTTGCCAAATCGTACTATGATCAACAATTTTCATCTGATAAAGCTGATACAAGTCATCTGCACCCGACATGAGAAGAGCCTAGATCCACTTTATTTCATGTAAGTACAAATAAAAACAACTGGTTACAATAGTGATGACGCTCACAGGGTAGCCGTAAGACCTTTGACATCCAATCACTTCGAAAGTCTATCCCCCTTGAGAGACATTACCAGCGGAGTGTGACCGGCACCTTTCTTGGCCCTTTTCGCGCTTGGAAATGCGAAAAATGATTTGAAAGTCCCTATGTTTGGATATGGCCGCAAGGGATAGGCGTGATGCTCATCCCTAAACTCCCAACCGGTTGGAGTACCCCAAAGGGCCCATTGAATACCAGCAAAGTCAAATCGTCATGATATGAGGGGGAGCGTGGGATCTAACACAAGAGAGGCAACAGCCTGCCAGGCGGGTTTCCTATATTTGGATCCGAGTGCAGGGGGGATCTAAGTCAAGGATGCGGACTGTTTTTCTTTGAGATCTATCCTTGATAGTCTACTTGCATCCCTCTTCTGTCTCCGCGTTGGCTCAAGATCCTCAACAGGGTCCGGGTTAAACCACTTCTTCGCACCACAAGAGATTTCCCCCGAGCTATCCATTCATGCCTAACAGTGATCGCCATCGACGGCAACGGAGAACCGGGAAGGATTCTGAGACCCGTGCGAGGAACCGGCGATCATGCCAACGGCCCTACTTGTGCCGAAAACACACCCGCGAATCAGGTGGGTTTGGTTCCACACCGAGGGTTCATTGGATCCTATGTCGAAGCCGAGTGCCCAGTCGATACTGGTAGACCTTTTGCCCACGGGCTTGAGGAGAATCATGAAGGGGGAGAGATTCATTCTTAAGATGGCGGATTTGCGAGAAGAGGCACCGAGCAAAACCACGCCCCCTGCCCTATGTCGCAGCTGGTCTCTCGTCATTCAGAGTTCGAACAAAATTAACTGCCGGACTCTACGAGGAACTCTTCGCTTAAGATTCTAACCAAAAATATTTGAAATAGTGTTGTCTGTGCCGTAGCCGAACAATTCTTGTTCTGGATATCGAAGTCAAAAGTCGGAAGTCGGATCCTGGAAATCAAATCTTTGACCCCTTGGTTCGAAGATTCAACGACAGAGGACGCACCTCCCTTCTGACCTCCGACTTCTGACCCCATCTGCCCGGGTGAATTGCTTCAGTCAGCTCCCCACCCGATGTCGAACTACTTCTGCTCAGACTTGTCAACCTGGAATCGAAGTCGCCTTATTCAAGGAATAAGATTCT
Organism: Terriglobia bacterium; assembly: GCA_020072965.1. Classification (GTDB taxonomy): domain Bacteria; phylum Acidobacteriota; class Terriglobia; order JAIQFV01; family JAIQFV01; genus JAIQFV01. The sequence goes on from JAIQFY010000088.1 coordinate 5,717, forward strand.
ACAAACCCTCATTGTGACTTCCGGTTTGATCCTTGCTTCTCCGGGATTCCCTCCTTTGTAAAACTGGCGCGGGGAGCAACGGCGGATTGCTCTTCGAGATAATCGATCAGGATCTCAGCTTCAGCGTCAGCCAGGCGCAGGTTGGGCATCTGAATCTCGTTGTATTTTTTGAAAAGGGATATGGCGAGGGGGTCCTTCTTCGCCAGCATTTCGTCCGGTTTTGTGATAAATCGGGACAGCCAGGTCCGCTCGCGTACTCGCGTCACTCCCTGCAGGTCTGGCCCTACACCGACGCCGTGCCCGATCGTATGGCAGGGGGCGCACCGCGTCGAGAAAAGGTACTTCCCCTTGCTAATGTTAAGCGTGGGCGCCTCGGTGTAGTTTCTGGCCACCTCTCCGCTATCGGTTTTGAAGCTGTCCATAAATTGGCCAATCATCATGGCAATGAACTTGGGGTTGTCCAGGGCACCGTTCTTCATCCACTGACCAGCCGGGACGTTACCAATCATGAGGCTGGGGGTGTGACCATCGCGGTTCGACGGATCGGGTTCGGAATACAATCCTAACTTCTTGCTGATCAATTCAATGTCTTCGGGCTTGCCCGTGAGGAAGAACCAGCCCGGTCCTGCATTGTACTTCTTGGCGTAAGCCTTGAGCACTTCGGGCTTATCACGCTTGGGATCGATGCTGATGGAATAAAAGAAAATGTCTTTCCCGACGCGGTCCCCCAATAATTTCTGCACCTGGGCCAGCTTTGCGGTCTCGAGCGGGCAGAGGTCCCGGCAGCTGGTGTAAATCAGGTCGATTGCCACGAGCTTGCCCTTGAGCAGGTCGTCGTAAAAGCGCACCTTCTTCCCATCCTGGGTGATCAGAGTAACGTTCGGAAAATAATTTTTTCCCCAATTCGAGTCGTTGCCAACGACGAAGGCGTGGGCATGGTCTTTCCGCGAAAGGCTCATCCCACATTTTGGACAGGTGCCGGGAGTCTTTGACTTGACTTCCGGATGCATCGGGCAGGTATAAAGAAGATCTTTATCCTTTAGAACCGTTCCGTGAGCAGGGCTTTCGGGCTGGACTACCAGTGGCATGCCAAACAGCAACACGCCTAGAAAGAAAAGTCTAATCAGCTTGTGGCTCATGGCCGCTTCCTCCTCTACTTTGACTCTTTTCGAGTTCGGTGGGTCAACGGTCGGCGGGACCGTATAGTTTGGGGCAAGGCTTTGTTGCGACCGCTGATCCTAAATCCGCACACTTGCCTTTGCATCTGCGTGGAAGTTTACCAATTCCGCACATGCGCACCACGCGCGCAAGGCCAAACTGGGGAAACCCGGAGTAACTGCTGGTCACCTCTTATTCCCTCTCGCTCCACTCCGCTTTCCCGGAGAGGGCCGACGAACCGCCCTCGTGGGCGGTCCGCCGGCTCGACAGGTTGATCCGAATACCACCTCAGTATGCAGTCGGGAGGATGTCGTCCGGTTGGATGAACGTCACCCCCTGCGGCTTCGGGATCGGGGTCGGGAGCGGCCTCAGGAATGCACCGCCCGAGTCGTCGAGTTCCCACCGCAGCAGCATGGCATTGTCCTCGTGCACGGTGTTGTGACAGTGCTCCATGAACATTCCACCCCAATCGCGGAACTGCATCGTAATAGTGACACTGCCAGAAGGACGCAAGCGATAGACGTCTTTCCGGCCCCGTTCCCACGCAGGCACATTGCTGAGGCTGCCGTTGCGGGCGAGGATCTGGCCTTCTTCAAAGTGGATGTGGATGGGGTGATCCCAGCCGCCGCCACCATTCTGCAATGTCCAGATTTCGCGGGTACCGTACTTGGGTGCTGCCGAAATTCGGCCATAGTCCGCATTGAGTGTTGACCCCTGATTATCTGTCTTGATGCCCCAGGGACCAAAGTACGACGTAACCGGATCGAGGGTTGTTTGGGTCCCGCCACTGCCGAAGTTAAAAACCCGCTCGCGCGCCACAGGGATGTTTGACAGGTCGGGGTTCGGGATCATGGTCGCTGGCACCTGGCTCTGATCGGGCTGCGCCGGATCCCGGACAATCCTGAACTCCAGGAATTTTCCGACGCAAGGATCGGCAGACGTACCAGCAAGAGCATTCGCCAGCGAGAGATCTCCCGCGGGCTTTTTCCCGTTCTGGTGCTCGCACAGGTTCACCATCCAGACCTTCTGTCCGACGGCGTATCGGGAGAAGTCGATGACTATGTCATACCGCTCGGCAATGCCCTGCTCGTCCAACTGAGTGAGCGTCACGGGGCTGGGAAACAGGTTTCCATCGTTTGCGATCTGAATCATGGGAGAACCGTCACTCAGGCACACCTTGAAGAAGCGGGAGACGCTAGCGTTGAGGATACGGAAGCGGTATTTGCGACGTTCCACCTCGAAATATGGCCTGTAGGCGAGGTTTACGGTCATCACGTCACCCAGGAACCCGTCAAAATCGAAGATATCGAAGTACATTTGTCCGCTGGCATCCCAGGCCTTATCAGCCAACAGGATGTTTACATCATAGTCCAGATTACCCCAGTCCTTGGACGTCCCACTGGGCAGACGCAGGTTTACGCCGTCATTGATTGACTCGTTGCCACGATCGAGCCCGCTGTAAATGTTAAACATCGCAGCGTTCCCCTTGTACACGTTCTGGGAGGTAAAGCTGAACATGTGATCGTGGAACCAGTGCGTGCTCATGGTCTCGTGCCAGTCGCCCGCAACCTTGATAAGACCGCCACTGCCGTCAGGTGTTGAGGCTTTGGCATCCGTGGCGGCAGTGTTGAATGAAGTCCAACCGCCTAACACCACCGGCCAGTGATAGTCATAGAACTGGCCTGGGAAGAAATAGGCGCCTGTGAAGCCATCATTCTCAGCTCCGTGGTGCCCGTTGTGCTCATGGGTGCTGATGGTATTGGTTCCAAACCCACCGTTCTGGCTCCTGTTGAAAGGCAGTTTGTTGTGGTGACGGAACAAGACCGGCTCCCCGTATCGTGCCTGCACCAGCTTGGGCGGAATGGTCCCATTGAAGGTCCATACCGACTGAGGCCCTTGTATTGGCAGCTTGGGGTGAAATTTTAATGGGATCGCCTGGGTCGGGTCGATGCCGGAGTTGAGACTTGATGGCACCGTGGGGTTGTAGACGAAGTTTGTCTGGGCCGGTGCCTGAGAGGCTTCTACTACAATCTTCGGCGGGAACTGGCTAAACCTCTGGTGTGCCCAGATGGCGCCCGGAGGACGCCCTTCGATCGGGCCGAATTGATCGGTTCTGCCACCCACCAAAGCAGGATTCAAATTCTGCAACGTCTGGTTGGACTGCGCCGTCGGCTGATACACCGCTCCGTTGATAGGCTCCAATTGGAACAGGCCCTGTTGTCTCGGCGCTTTGCGCTGCAAGACATCAAAGCGGGGCATGGGCTGAGAGAATTCCAACCCGACGAGCCCGGGGCTTGGTGGGGCACCTGTCGGGATGTTGCCGCCACCACCACCACCACCCTGGTCCGCACGCATGGATCCAACAAACGGACTGAGACCACCGATCGGAGCGAGAACTCCCCCGGTCGTGATGAGACCCCACTTTATGAGGTCACGTCGCGTAACTTGGCCTTGGGAGTATGCTTTGAGTATCTCCATCCGGTTCTTCCTTGCATCCTCCGCTGCCTTGAGTCGCGCTTTTGACGCATTCCATGGCAGAAAGAAGTTTCGTTCGCTCATTTTCCTCTCCTTTTTTTCCGAGTGTTAATCATTGATCCTTGGTTTTCCCCCTGGAAATTAACTTCTTCTTCTTTTGCTGTACGCCAATGCATGAAACTTGGAATCGGAGGTACAAGTGTTTCAATCCAATACATTGCGAAATTCATCACAAACCATCACCCCTTATCGCAGTTCTTGTGCCATTGCCACTGATTCTTAAGATTGTGCACTAGTGAGGGATCAGAGAAATTGATCAAATCTGTGCGTACTTGTCTTCTCAAGTATCCTGATTATTTTCGGGGTCGATTGAATACGCCAATTTTCATTACGAACATAAAAGCCTTTATAGATGAACTACATAAACTTCTAGTTTGACCGGAGAAGTAATAGTTGGAAGGCTGGACTCAGGATGCTGCACTGGGTTACGCCCATTTGCACGGTGTACGTGATATGTGACAGGAAAAAAAAATATCAAGAGCCCTTTCAGTGCTTTGTGAGGTGAGTATTTTTCGCTTGTTTCGCTCTCTTATTTCGCAAACTTGTTTCTCATTAGAGAGATCAAAGACACTATGTCATCAGGTTCTAATGGACACACCGATTCTTCTCGAGTTGAAAATCTCACTACCAGAACTACGCCTGGATACAGTCCTGAGCGGGTAGTTATCGAGGGCGCTCTGACTGATTTCTGAAGTCATTATTCTGGAGTGGTCCGCAAGGAAAGAGAGGGATGAAGGCTCCAGTGGCGGATCTGAAGTTTTAAACCTAAGACAGGGGTTCGAAGAGGGATTAAAGAGCAACACCGCTAAGCAGGCTCCGGGTGGATCTCGACCCGTGGATACTCATACGCATGTCGCACTCTCCAACATAAGACAAGAGAGAGGGTCGGATGTCTTTCCTCCTTCGATCTAGGCTGCTCCAAACTTTCCTGGCCAGCGATCGAGAGGGGACATTATGAGCCCGGCTACAACCTCGGTATCCATGTTGCTACGGTTTAGTTCGAAATCGAATTCAAAGGTCTCGCAGCATCAGAGCCTGAATCCGGACTGAAGATTCTGTGTGGTGAAGAGCACCGTCGTGTCCTTGCTCAGTCGGCCCTATTAAGGACTGCCCTTGATATTCGAGCTTGGCATCATCCAACAGTCTAAGGTCAGTAATGAAGCCGTCGGATTAATTGCCTATGGCCTCGAGCCTCTCATAAATGTAGATCAATCTTGCACCGCTGGAGTCTGCAGGACACCATTGAAGACTCCCTTCCATACATGAATGCTGCTCATAGGGCAGTTGGTACAAGCCAGCTGGGGCTCCCTTGTCAGTCTGCGGACTTAGTCTTCCCTTCTCCTTTTCGCCTGCGCCTCCCTGGGACAAGGTCTGTTGCGCCGGGTTGAAGGGCCCACTCTTCGGAAGCTTGAAGTAATGGATGGTGGAGGCTTGGATCGACATACGATACGCCGGCTGCATAGACTGACAAGTTTATTCGCTTATTTCGCGGATGTATTTGAGAAATAACCAAATAACCAAGGGCCTCTGCCAACCTGACAATTCATTCATTTCAATCATTACCCCCATTGAATCAACAAGTAAAGAGGTAGATCAACCCCTGAAGAGGTTTGTTACAAATTGTGGAACCCTGCTTGCCCTAGACTATGTGGTTCGACGATAAAGCGATACAAGACTTCCTGGGTGGGTCAATCAGAAAAGTCGGAGCGGTCGAGACCGTGATACGGAAGAGAGAATCCCATGCGGAGAGTAATCAGCGTAGGAGTCACGATTTCATCATCATAGATCTGCCATCCGCAAGGACAGGCCCAAGCCCATCCCTTGAAACGACGAAGAGAGTCGATAGGAGCACTCCATTCATTCAGCATTTTAATCAATTGATTCTGTGACATGAGACCAAGAAAAATTTAAGCAATCCCTGATGACCAACAATCGGAGAATAACAATGAACAAGAAAACGAGTTCAGCTTTATATCTTGGCACCCGGTACAGATTGCCGTGGGCGTTTGGCGCTCTGGCGCTCTTGACTCTGGTCGTGCTGGCGTGGACCAGCACTGCAATGGCCCAGGGGCCGGTGTCGCCGACACAGTTCGATATCACCGGCTTCCTTCAGGAGGCTACGCTGACTACGGCTGGTGACGCCCATTCCGGTGGCACTTTGAAGGTCAACGGCCACTTGGTGATCGTTCCCAAAGAAACGATCGTGATCCTCCCGGCCAACGCTCTCACGTGGCAGGAACTCTTCGCCCAAGCCCCGGCTCCATACACCGGCGTTGCAACGGGCATGGCTCGGGCCGACGTCCCTGCGCCCCTCACCACTTACGAGGTGGAGGCGGTGGGTAACCGCATTGCGGACACTTACATTGCAGGTCTCATCTACATCTCCCAACAGGGCCTGAACAACGGTGCGGGCTTCATCAACTTCATCGACTACAGCATCGGCGAGATGCGAGTCGGCGGCGTGATCGGTGATTCGACAACCGGTAACCGGCTGCGCATCAACGACCCGACCGGAAAGTTCGGGCGGGGACGGTTGCCGGCAACCCCGACGATCCCTTATGCCCTCAGGGAAATCGGCCAAGAGACCTGACCGGTGCCTTTACCGGCAGCTTCTCCACGAACGATCCGGTAGCCGCTCCGGGCGCATTCCCGGACGCGACCAAACAGGCGCCCTTCGAGGTGGGTGACTACATCAGCTTCGCCGGAACGCTTGTCACCGACGCTGCCGCTGCCACAGCCGGTCCCTGGCCAGCCAACGGAACCGCCGGCACTTACATCTCGGCGCACACCATCACCAGCAACGTCGCCATCTTCACCATGCCGGGAACCAATCCGGTCTATGTCGAGACCGATGTGTTCCTGATCGGTACCGGAGGACTGACCGTCCTCGGCGGCACCGAAGCGACGGTCCGAACACGGTTCGAGGGAATGACCACCGACCCAACCCGGACCATCCACCTCTACGGAATCGATTTGAATGCCCTCACCGGAGCCACCTCCGACCGTGACTGGGGCACCATCGGCGTAGATCCTGGCCCACCCGCGGGCGCGGTCAGAGGACGTTGGCGCTTCCGTCCCCCGTGTGCACCCTTTGGGACCGTTG
>JAIQFY010000089.1 GCA_020072965.1 Terriglobia bacterium
CCTATGGACGGGTCGTTCACTTCCAGTTGCTCCCCACAGAGCTTCGGGCTCCGCAGTTACTTTCCGTTTCAGGCCGTGAGCGTCAGCCTGGAGAGGACTTTCACCTCTCTGACTTCACGCGCTTTCAGGCGCACATCCCCCCGGCGGAAGCCGGGGGATGATTCAGCTACAGCCTACAGCAGCGATCCCAATTTCATCATCTCACCTCCCCCCATCCCGCCATGCGGGATGGGGGGAGGTGTAGTCTATTTTTGGAGCCTGTGTTTGTGGGCTGTACTTGAACTTTCCCCCAGCTTCCGCTGGGGGGATTCGACAGAACCGTCCCCCTTCCCCTTTAAGATCAATCCTCTTTAGGTTGACGCGTATGCGCACAGCGGGAGCGCGAAACCCTGGGTCACCCCGCCTTCTCATGAAGCAGCGCCGCTTGCGGGGCGGTAGAAAATGAAGCTTGAATTGTCGCATCCCGTCTGACCGCTACTCCCAAGACATGAGTTCAACCTCGACATCCAGGAACCGTCGAGTCGCAAGGTGTACTGGCCATGCCAGCCGGCTAGTTGGTCCGCACTTCCGCTATTTGAGTTCACTGTGCGCTGGGTGACACATCGGGCTAGCGGCGTAGTTGCAAAGCTACAGTGGGACCGGGGCTGCAACATTTGAAATTTCAGATTTGAGATCCGCTCGGGGCGTCAGTGAGCTCCAGTACCGTTAACACCCGGGTTGCTGCATCAAAGTATTGAAACCGGCATGAAGATTGCACGTACAGGAAAAGAGAATCGAGACCTTAAGACGCTTCCCTGCCGAGACCAAACCCGGCGGGGGTTCCCAAGGCAAGGGTCGAGGGTAGTCAATCTGGATAATCGGACGAACCCTTGAGTCTTTGAGCATGTGTGGCTGGCGCCCGTGGCAAAGAATGAACCTGAGATCGGAATTTAAGATGACAGAAGTATTGCTTAAGGAATTTCTGGGAAGATCGAACGACTACCCTCATACTCCTGGCGGTCTGTGCCAGGACAGTGTGCCCGTTCGTCACGAAAATAGCCCCTTGACAAACTGTCCCGGGTCAGTTGTTTGAGCGAGCATGACTCAATGGCTGGTAATTCGCTGATGAGGGCAGATGTGCTCGCTGCATCATGAGGATCGCTTCTCATAGACTTGTGGAGGATTCATGAAATCGTGCCCTGGTTTAGTCCTGGCAATCAGTTGTTTGCTGACTCTGGAGCTGGTTGCTGCCCAGGAAATCCGAAGCGGCGAGGCACTCTTGGCCGCGATGTATGCACGCTACAAAGGATCCTGGTACGACACAGTGACTTTTACCCAGAAGAGCACCACATACAATCCTGATGGCACCACTAAAATTGAGACCTGGTACGAGGCGGCGATGCTGCCGGGAAAATTACTCATCAATTTTGGGCCGCTGGAAAACAGAAACGGGGTCCTGCTGGTGGATGGCACACTGACCTCGTTTCAGAACGGCAAGGTGTCCGCAACGCGTCCGCTGGTCAACCTGCTGCTGGTGCTGGGATTCGACGTTTATCGCCAGAGGCCGGAGATCACCATCCACCTGCTGAAGCAACAAGGAATTGATCTCACAAAGCTGCACGAGGAGAATTGGGAGGGGCAGCCGGTATACGTCGTGGGTGCTGTGAAGGGCGATTTGAAGTCCAAGCAGTTTTGGGTGGAAAAGAACCGGCTGTTGTTTGTGCGGCTGATTGAGCCGTCCGCGGCCGACCCTAAAAAGATCGAGGACATCCGCTTTGCCGATTACCGCCGACTTACGGCCGGTTGGATTGCGGCCCGCGTCGAGGTCCATGTCGACGGGAGGATGGTGTTCACGGAGGAGTATTCGGACATAAAACCCAACGTGAAACTCGACCCCGCCCTCTTCGATCCTAAACAATTTACATCTCAACGTCCGGAGAAATAAGGGCGTGATCAGACACGCGCACGTTTTCTTTCGAAGACCCTTTTGCGAAAGAGAGACCAACAACATGAAGCGAACTATTGGGTATGTCTTTCTATTCCTGCTGCCCGCTCTAGCCAGTGCGCAGCGCCTGCCGGAAACTGCGGTTCCGGACAACTACCACTTGACCCTTACACCTGACCTCGCCAAGGCCACCTTTGCCGGGGACGAGACCATAACGATCCGGGTGCTGAAGCCAACGACACAAATCGTTCTCAACGCAGTGGACCTGGATTTCCAGGAGGCCTCGATTTCGAGCGGCGGCGCCATCCAGAAAGCCGCGGTCACCTTCGAGAAGTCGAAAGAGCAGGTGACGCTGGACGCAGGTAACCTCATCCAGCCGGGACCCGCGACCATCCACATCAAGTACACAGGGATCTTGAATAGTGAGATGCGCGGCTTCTACCTGGGTAAGGATGACCAGGGCCGCAAGTATGCATCCACGCAATTTGAGCCGACCGATGCGCGGCGCGCCTACCCATCGTTCGATGAGCCGGCTTACAAAGCGACGTTCGAGATCACTCTGATTGCGGATAAAGGCCTCACGGCCATCTCCAACAACTCAGTCGTCTCTGACGCCACCGGCCCTGATGCCGACAAACATACCGTCAAGTTCGCAAAAACCGCCAGGATCTCGTCGTACTTGGCCGCCTGGGTGGTTGGCCAATTCGAGTACGTCGAAGGCGCGGTGGACGGTATCCCTATCCGTGTTTACAGTACACCCGGCAAGAAGGAATTGAGCGCGTTTGCGTTGGAAACGGCGGAGTTCGCGCTGCACTACTACAACCATTATTTTGGAATCAAGTATCCCTATGGGAAACTAGACTTGATCGGCCTGCCGGACTTTTCCTCGGGAGCGATGGAGAATGTCGGCCTGATCACCTCCCGCGCGGTGTTATTGCAGCTTGATGAACAAAAGGCCTCGCTCGCCCTGAAGAAGACAGTGGCCGTGGTCATCACACATGAAATCGCCCACCAATGGCTTGGCGATCTGGTCACCATGCAGTGGTGGGACGACGTTTGGCTCAACGAAGGCATGGCCACTTGGATGGAAGGCAAACCCGTCGACGCTTGGAAACCCGAATGGAATGTGGGACTCGATGAGGTGTGCCGGGGCGATATCCTCACCACGCTGGGTGCCCTCAGTGTGGATTCGCTGGCGAGTACGCGGTCCATCCACCAGTCTGCCGAAACGCCACAACAGATTTTGGAACTGTTTGACGGGGTTGCATACGGGAAGACGGCGGCCGTGCTCCGGATGTTGGAGGCCTATCTGGGGCCCGATAGCTTCCGCGCCGGAATGAATGCTTACCTGAAACAATACGCCTATCGGAACTCGACAGCTGACGACTTCTGGTCCACCCTTCAGAAAGTATCCAATAAGCCCGTGGACAAGATCATGCAAACTTTTGTCAAACAGCCCGGCGTGCCCATGATCAACATAAAAGCGGAGGCCTCGGGCGATTCGACCAAGGTGACGCTGCGCCAACAGCGTTACTTCTATGACCGGACCCTGTTCAGCGAAGGCGGCGACCAGTTGTGGCAAATCCCAGTTTGCTTAAAGCCAGCTTCCCTGGGGGGCGGAGGAAGTGGCAGGCAGCAATGCGAGCTCCTGACCAAAAAGGTAGACACCTTTACGCTTCCGGGCCATTCACCCTGGGTCCTGGCGAATGCGGGCGCCACCGGGTACTACCACAGTGGATATGAGACGGCGGCGGTACGGGGATTGGCACATGATGCCGAGACGGCGTTGACGCCGGTCGAACGCCTCTTTGCGCTTACCGACACTTGGGCTGCAGTACGAGTAGGACGGCAGCCGGTTGGCGATCTTCTGACGCTGGCTGAAGGCCTCCAAACCGATCGAGTGGGCGCCGTCATCACCCTTCTGTTTGGGTATTTGAACTACATTGGAGACAATCTGATCAACGACACCGGTCAGCCAGATTACCAGGCGTGGGTCCGCCGCTTTGTGACGCCCATTGCCAATGACGTCGGCTGGCAGGCGCAGCCAGGCGAGAGCGATGAACGAAAGGACCTACGGTCAAATGTCTTGGCGGTGTTGGGCGGTCCAGGACGAGACCCCAGGGCGCTTGCCGAGGCACGCAAGCTGACAGATCAAGCGTTGAAGGATCCCGCTTCAGTAGAAAGCAGCCTGGCGGCTGCAGCTTTCAGCCTGGTCGCACGCAATGGAGACGCGGCGTTTTATGACAAACTGCTTGCGGCCCTGAAGGCGGCCAAAACCCCTGAACAGTACTACCTTTACCTTTTCACGCTGAGCAATTTCAGTGATCCTCAGCTCGTTGAGCGCACCTTACAATACGCAATATCTTCCGAGGTCCGCTCCCAGGATAGCTTGAACCTCATTGGCGCCATCATGAGCAAACCGGTGGGCCGAAGACCGGCATGGGATTTTGTCAGGACCCACTGGGCCGAGGTGGAAAAAGCCGGAGGCCCGTTTGCGAGTGCTCAGATCGAAGGCAACACGGGCACATTCTGCGATGCCAAGCTGCGGGATGAGGTGGTCGAATTCTTCTCAGCCCATAAAGTCGCGGCCGGTGAGCGCACACTGAAGCAGTCCCTGGAGCAAATCAACAATTGTATCGATCTGAAATCCCTCCAGTCCGAGCAGTTGGCCTCTTGGTTGGGGTCCCGTAGTGAGGGCGGGAGGTAATCTGGTTTTGGTAGCCCCGCCGAGTGTTCTTCTCGGCGGGGGCTTTTCGACGCAGGCGCGCAAAGGTCTCCGCTGAATCAAACAGCCCGAAGTCGGCCACTTGAGTAGCCGGGATCGTGGCTACAATCGCTAATGATCAAATATAGTGACGTTGATCAAAGGTCCGAAGAAAGTAAGCGGCTTTGCCCCCCAATATTGCGGTAAGCCTTCGGCTTACCGGCAGGGCGCCTGTATTTCATACTTCAATGGGACGCTGGGGCCCGTCCCGATCCATCGGGACGGGCCCCAGCGTTAAAAATGGGGGGAAAGATCGAGCATCCTTGGAAAGGGCAAGCCTTTCCACAATAATGTGCGGCCAAGCCGCAAAAGGTGAAGCGTGTCTTTGTGCCGTGCAAGGGCACTCTTCAAAAGCCCTGGGCAACGCCCTGGGACCCGAGGCCATTAAGTATTTTTTGTCTTGCCCTGAAAGGGCCATCTCTGCGGGGCTGCCTTATTTCTCGCTGAATCGACGCTGACATGTTAGGGAAACCCGTATAACTGCCATGCGTACTGCTTCCAATCGTCGCATTGATCTAGGCTTACTTATTCTACGGGGAGCCGCGCTCTTCCTCGTGCTTACCTTCGGGCGACAAAAGGTTCTGGGTTATATCGAACTGATTCGCGGCGGACAACCTTTGGCCTCATCTGGCCTTGCCCCTTTGATCCGGGCGATGGGGCTTCCCTTCCCCTCTTTTCTCGCGGTGTGTGCTGTGCTCAACGAATCGGTGGGCGCGCTGTTCGTGGCGTGTGGATTCTTGACGCGGCTCACGGCTGGAGTGGGGGCCCTAGGCATGGCGGTGGCGTTTTACATTAGCCTAAGACTCGGTGAGGAACCTCTCCGAGCAGCATTATATATGATCATCTTTGCGGTATTGGCGCTGACCGGTCCCGGCAGATACTCGGTCGACCACCTCCTTCGGAAATAGCGACAGACATGAATTTGACGTAGTTAAGGAATGTCGAACGACGAAACTTGTACAAAGGCCGCCTCGGCGGCCTTGAATTTGTACAGCCCGCCGCTTCAGCGGCGGGAAGGGATCGCCTCAGTTCCTTGACCCCGATTCATCGGGGTTGAGGTCTCCGGGCGGCCCGTTAACGAGGCCCCGCATTGCCCCCAAGTCGCCTTGGTAGCCTCGCCGAGCGTATTTCTCGGCTGGGGCTTTTGGGCGACGTCAAGCAAGAAATTCAGGGCAACGACTTGCGGTACACGAAGTTTGAAAATTTGGTCAGCCACCCTTGGATCGCGTTTCCAGGTTTAGGGTGGGTATCAATAGCGCAGAATGGTCACCAATAAGCCAAGGGTTTCAGAAGAAGGCATTCGCGATACAAAATAAAGCTCTGCGTCCTTTGCGCCTTCTTTGCGTTCTTTGCGGTTCAACGGGTTTCTTAGAATTTTACGGACCGACACGATGTGGGGATGCGGCTTTTGAATTCGCCGGAGAGCCAACCTATGACAACCACGAGCACCCCAAAACCTGGTATCAGCGGCATTGACGCTGGTTTGCTGTTCCTGCGCCTGGCGGCCGGGCTCTCGCTGCTGCTCCTCTTTGGATTGACGAAGCTTCGGGACGTGTCGGCCTACCTTCATACGGGACAATGGCAGTTCGTCGATTTCAACCGAAAAGTGGGATTACCGGTTCCTGTCCTGGTGGCCTATTTGCAGACACTCAACGAATCCATCGGCGCTCTGTTCGTAGCAGCTGGATTCCTGTCTCGATATGCGTCGGCGGCCTTGGCCCTCGGATTTGGCGTGGCCACGTTCTGCAGCTTGAAAATGAGTGAGTCTGCGTGGCTGATTGCAGCTTTCTATTGCGTGATGTTCACCACCCTGCTGCTGACGGGCCCCGGCAAACTTTCTATTGACTACCTGCTGCATTCGCGGGCCACAGCAAGAATGGAAGAACAGGTGCCATCAAAATGATCTTTCCTGGGGAGTCGGAGGCTACTGAAGGCACTCCTGACCCAAAAATCGACGTGGGGCTGCTCGCTCTCCGCATAGGTCTAGGGTTTTCGTTCGTCCTTCTCTTTGTCTTGATACAAGCCGACGGAGCCAGGATCTTTATCCTCCACCCCGGGCGCCTTTGGCCCCTCGTTGGATTGTCCATCGCCGCGTTATTGGTGGTGTGTGGATTCCTCACCGAGTTGGCCTCCGCGCTTTCAGTGTTAAGTTGGGCGTGGGCCCTGTACAGTGGTTTGCAGGCTGGTGATCAGTGGTTCGTTCTTCCATTCAGGGCGGCTCTGTACGTGATTCTTTTCGCCGCCCTGGCAATCACCGGCCCCGGCAAATTTTCACTCGACTATGTACTGTGGTCTAAAACGGGGAGAGAACCCCAGTGAGGAGGCGGGTGCTGCAGACTTGTCTGCGAAGGATGCTTGTCGATGAAAAGTCTCGATGGTCCCGATTCGCCGCACTCGCCCCAATGGATCGGGGCATGCGGTAACCGGCACCTCACTTGTCGTTCGGCGCGGTGGAGTTCAGGACGATCTGCAGCGGCGGCACATGCTCCGGCTTGACGTAACGAGCTATCAGGAATCGCTTGGCGTCCTTCGACAGGTCGTAGACGTACAAATCGGTATTCGAAACCGGCGGCCGCGTATGCAATTGGAACAGTTGAGCGGGTACCCCGGTGGAGAAGCCCGCCTCGGTGCTGACCGGGACCCAAGTCAGAATATTCCTGGGACCAAGGTAGAATATCTCTTTCCCGTCGCCACGCCAGCGGGGTTGGGTACCACCACCGCGCGACACCTGCCATTTGCCGGCTGCGCCAGGGAAGGTCGTGGCGTAGATCTCCCACTCGCCGGATTCGTCGGAGGCATACGCCATCCATTTGCCATCAGAGGATATCTGGCCGGTGACCTGATTGCCGTTCGCGTTCAGAAATGGGGTCATCGCGCCAGAAGCCACTTTGACGAGAAAAAGTTTCGAGGCCGATGCGGCTCGCTGGGTGCAGAGAATTTCCTGGTCATCCGCCGACCACGAGTTGGGCTGCAGTCGGTCCCCACCCTCAGGATGCCCAGCGCCGAAGATTTCTCGTGCCGGCAGCAGGCCATTGGCATTCTTGATATGCAGATTGGGCCCTCTCACATTCGCGCGATAAGCAATCCTTTTGCCGTCGCGAGACCAGACTCCTCCCACGTCCTCTGAGGGAGTAAACGTGAAACGCGAGGTCGTACCCCGCCCCAGGTCATCAATCCACAGGTCGACATTGCGCGCCTTCAGGTCGTTGATGTCCTCAACGACGCGGCTACCGTCGGGTGAAATGGCAGGGTTCGCCACCACCCCGGCATCGCCCACCGTGCCCAACTGCTTGCCGAAGCGGTCATACCAAGTCAACTGCAAGAGCGTCACGCCGGAACTGCTGTCATAGATGAGCGTTCCGTTCGACGCCACCGCAAAGTTTGCCAGGTAGGTCGACGGCGAATAGGCCAGTGCAGACGCCAGGATGGTGGGTTCGCCACTGAGACGCCCCCGATTCAAATCCAACGGTACCGAAACCAGACCTACCCTGGCATCCAGGTAAAACAGTGCTCCGCCGCCGTAACCTGGATTGGAGCGAGCCAGGACCAGCAGTTTCTTGTCCTTGCTGCCAAGAGAACTAAGGTAAATGCCGCTCACCTTATCGTCAGGATTCGCGTCGAAGTTGCCCGTCCAGAACAAATAGTGCTCGCCGTCGGGGAGAAAGACCGGCCAGCGACCAAACTCACTGGAATTATCCTCGAGCGCGGCTCCGGTCCCGTCGGCATGGATCTGCCACAATCCCCCCCCGGCGGGCGATGGGGCATAGAGGATCACTCCCTTGCTTCCCCAGCTAATACCGCGCCCCATGTTCGCGGACGCTAGAACCAAGGGCTCGCCTCCCATAACGGCGATCTTCTTCAATTTGCCGTCCGCAAAGAATGCCAGAAAGGCATCGTCCGGCGACCAAGCCGGATAGGTTGCCCCTTCGGTTCCCGGCAGGGCTCGTGCCGTCCCCGCGCCGACGCCCTGCACAAAGATCAAGTTGCTGCCGCTGGATTCCTGGAACGAAACGAACGCCAGCATGCGCCCGTCCGCGGAAAGTGCCAAGCTGCTGATCTCGCCCGGTACCGGAATGGCAAACCGCATGGGCCCTTCATGCGGTTCCCCCTTCCAAAGGGGAAAGGCCAGGGCCAGCACGGCCACCGCCACCACCGCCGCCGTGCCCGCCCAAGGAATCCAATTTCGCTGCCCCGCTGGCGACGCCACCGCTGCCGTAATCTCCGTCCCCGAGAGTGCCCGAAGCGCAAACGTCAGGTCGTGGGACGACTGGAAACGATCGCTCGGCTTCTTCTCCAGGCAATGCTCGACGATGCGTTCCAGCCCAGGCGAAATTTGCAGGTTCTCCTGGCGGAGCTCAGCCGGTTCGGTCTTGAGGATGGCGTTGAGGGTCTCAACCGACGTCTCGCCCTGGAACGCGCGCTTGCCCGACAACATCTCGTAGAGGACTGCCCCAAAAGCAAAAATATCCGACCGGTGATCGACGCCCGTTGCCCGCACCTGCTCGGGAGCTATGTAGCCCGCGGTCCCCATTACCATCCCCGGCGTGGTCCGTGTCCCCTCGGTGGCGCCCTCCTTCCCTGCATCCATGTCGGGGTGTGCCAGTTTGGCCAAACCGAAATCCAGGATCTTCAATCTCCCATCCTGCGTGATGAACAGGTTCTCAGGTTTCAAATCGCGGTGCACGATCCCCCTGTCGTGCGCCGCGGCTAGGCCTTGCGCGATCTGCAGCGCGTAGTCGACCGCCTTGCGTGGCGGGAGTGGTCCTTCTGCCAATCGCTCCAGCAGCGTAGCGCCCTCCAGCAACTCAGAGACTAAGTAGGGTGCTCCTTCAGGAGTGCCGACGTCGTGAATGGCCAGGATATTGGGATGGTTCAGCGCCGCCACCACCCGCGCTTCCTGCTCGAAGCGGCGCAGGTGCTCAGCATCGCCCGCGAACGACGCCGGCAGGACCTTGATCGCGACGTCTCGACCCAGCCGCGTATCGCGCGCGCGATACACCTCGCCCATCCCGCCAGCGCCAATGGGCGCGACAATCTCGTACGGTCCGAGTTTATTCCCTGCACTTAGCACGCTCTTTCCCCTCCACCTCCGGCGGTCCGGCCACAGAACTCCTGTGGAGCCCCCCGACTCTACGATGCAGAGATTACGACCGGCGGGACCGCCATCGCAACCACAGCTCGAATCTGCCTCTGGCGGATTTCGCCTGCGGGCTCCCGCTTCGCTCACGCCCGCCACACGGCTCAACATCGCGGCCGCGCCCTGCGACGACACAATTTCATTGGAACCCGGCTTCGAACCCCGAGTCAGTCTCACTCAGCATCTCAACCCATTAGAGGTGATTGCGCATTATAACACCCGCGGGCGCCGCGGCATACCAATGCACCCTCAGGAGACGCGCAATTTTTTCCATAGCTGAACCTGTTTCCCGGTTACTATATAATAATGAAACTCGGGGGCCTCCCTTCAGGATCCGAACGCTCTTACAACCTCTTTACAGGTTTAACGGGACTTTTACTTCGCTCCTAAGATATTACAATGAGCTGGCGGATGCTGGGAGATTCCAAGGTCCGGGTTTGCGTCAGATCGGAGCGGTTCGAGCGCGGCTGAAGTTAAGCCTTCGGTTTGATCCTTCCGTTTCGCTCTTCCTCAACGTGGGCCGTAGAGAAATCCACGGAAAGAGGTACCCCCATGAGGAGGAAGAGACGGCTTGGAATCGGCGGCCAACCCCAGGGGCCTCCCGTGTTTTCGTTCAGGTCATCACCTATGCGGAGGACAATCGAATGAAGAAAAGAACTTCCCCAGCACTGAATGCAACGATCCTTTTGCTCTGTATGGCCGTAGCCTCCAGCTTCGGGCAAACGGCCCCGGCGCAAAGCTCGACCCTGGAGCAGCAGGCGAATGAAGCCATGCAATCACAGCAATGGACCACAGCAATCAAGGTTTACCAGCAGATGATACAAGCCAAACCGGGCAGTCCCTTTCCGTGGTATGGGCTTGCGGTTTCGCTCCGCAAGTCAGGGGACTTGGTCCTCGCCCGGGAGGCTTTGACGAAAGCCGAGATGATCGGTCTTCCTTTTCTCCAGGCAAGCCTCGAAAGAATCAGGCTGGATGCGGCGACGGGGGACCTGGAGCTCGCCTTTCGGGATCTGAATGAAGCGTTAAACAAAGGATTCTTTCGGGTGGATTTGCTGGAAACCGATAGTGATCTTGCCTCCCTGCGCGCGGATTCTCGTTTCCCCAAAGCCGTGGAGCGAGCCAAGAAGAATCAGAAGCCTTGCGCCTACTCGCCGGAAAACCGTCAATTCGATTTCTGGGTTGGCGACTGGAACGTCTTCATGACCGGAGGCGAGGTGCCAGCCGGCAGCAGTAAGATCGAGCTGATCCTGGGCGATTGCGTTGTGCTCGAAAACTGGAGCGGCCGGAGCGGCGGTTCCGGGAAAAGCTTCAATATCTATAACAAGAATGAAAAACGCTGGGAACAAACCTGGGTGGATGCGAGTGGATCAGCCATCTTCTTCTTCGGACAGTTGAAGGATGGGGTCATGGATTACTATACCGCGGACGTCCCTCAACCCGACGGTACCCACCTGCGGCGGCATCTCCAATTTTTCAACCAGGGACATGACAAAGTCCGGCAGTTCAGCCAAGGCTCGACCGATGGCGGAAAAACCTGGACCGTGGAGTATGACTTAACGTACCTTCGTGCCAAATAAGCTGCAGGGTTCAAGCTGAGAGGTTTGTGGCATCACCGGAGTCAAGCAGATCTCCAGTTCACATGAAGGGCCGGTACAATGGTAAGGGTCACCTTCGGCTCCGACCTGTTGAAAATCGACACGAACAGCGAAGGCAAGCAAGAAGGAGACCCGAGGTGCCAAGATTGCCCCAGCCTTTGATTACTATGGAGGAGTCTTTGGTTTGTTCTGGGTTGCACCCACTCTTATCCAAATTAGTGTTTTGAGATGAAAGAGGTTGAGCCATCACGTATGATGGATTCGCAGTCCGGAAGATTACAGATTCTCATTCGGAGGCTCAACCGTGAATACATTTTGCAGCATTTTCAGTCAATCTGAAACTGTGACAACACGGGCCTCACAGAGTGGAATACACTGATTGTGGTTGTCGAAAACACAATCGGTGAAACCACAAAGGAGACCCACGATGAAATATATCGGATTGGACCTTGGTCGTGCAACTACGGATG
>JAIQFY010000090.1 GCA_020072965.1 Terriglobia bacterium
GCCCGTGGAGCCAATGTATCAACTGGGAGCGCTCACAATTATTACGTTGCTGCTGTTCATGGGGGCCACGGGCAAGTCCGCCCAGCTTCCGCTGTACGTTTGGCTTCCCGACGCCATGGAGGGACCCACCCCGGTCAGCGCGCTCATCCATGCCGCCACGATGGTGACTGCAGGCGTTTACATGATTGCGCGCTCAAACGTTCTGTTCTCTCATGCCCCCTTCACTCTGCTGGTGGTGGCGGTTGTCGGCACCATCACCGCTCTCTTTGCCGGGACCATCGGGCTGGTCCAGAAGGATATGAAGCGGATTCTGGCCTATTCCACCATCAGCCAGCTCGGTTACATGTTCCTGGCCTGCGGTGTGGGTGCTTATTCCATGGGGATTTTCCATCTGATGACGCACGCCTTTTTCAAGGCGCTGCTCTTCCTCGCGGCGGGCAGTGTTATGCACGCGATGGGCGGGGAGCTTGACATATTCAAGATGGGCGGCCTGAAGCAGAAGATGGCGACCACCTATTGGACCTTCCTGGTTGCGTCCCTGGCCATCGCCGGAATTCCGGGGTTTGCAGGATTCTTCAGCAAGGATGAGATTCTGTGGAACGCCTTCAACTCGCCCCATTATGGGCACGCGCTGTGGGCGATCGGATGGATTACGGCGGGTTTGACCGCCCTGTACATGTTCCGCATCGTGTTTGTGGCCTTTCATGGAGAATTCCGCAGCGGCGAGGAGACCTGGCACCACGTTCATGAATCCCCGCGGGTGATGTTGATCCCGCTCGTTCTGCTTGCCGTGGGAGCCATTTTCAGCGGTTATGTGCAGGTGCCCAAGTTCCTCTTTGGCGGCGTCGAAGGATTCACAAAGTTTCTGGCGCCCGTGCTGGGTTCCACGACAGGCGGGGAGGCGGAAGGTGCCGTTGAGGTCGCCTCGCATGGTTTGGAAATCAATCTCACCCTGGCCTCTGTCGCCATTGCGCTGGTTGGAATTTTCATCGCGTTCTTTGTTTATCTCTCGAAGCCCGAGCGGGCAAAAGCGATGGCGGAGAGGTTCAAGCCCCTGTATTCCCTTCTTTATCACAAATACTGGGTGGACGAAATTTATTCGGCCCTCATTTTGAAACCCATCCAGCTCATCTCCACCTGGGGCCTGTGGAAGCTGCTGGACCTTCTTATCATTGATGGGTTGTTTGTCAACGGGAGTGGATTTGTCGTGCGCAGTGTTGGGAAGGGGCTGCGGCATTTGCAGTCAGGCCGGGCCAGAAGCTATGCGGCATGGGTGGTCGTTGGGGCCGCTTTGATGGTGGCGTTTCTGACGTGGGGCCGATGAGCGTGAAGGCAAGTGAGATGGAGCCGGAAGGTCGCGCTGCGGGCGCGACGGAAATGATTCGAAATGGAATTTATTGACTCTCACATCCTGACGATCCTCATCCTGATGCCGGTCGCAGGGGCGATGTTCCTGGCGCTCCTGGACCCGGGGAAGCATGAAGCCATCCGCCGCACCGCACTCGTTGTTGCCTTGCTGACTTTCGTTTTCTCGCTTCACCTGGTCATTCATTTTGTTCCTCACGAAGCCGGCTTTCAATTTGAAGAGAACAGCCCCTGGGTTCCCGCTTTTGGCATGAATTATCACCTTGGCATTGACGGCATCAGCTTGTGGCTGGTCCTCCTCACCACCTTTCTCACCTCGGTCTCAGTGCTCGCCTCCTGGAAGGGGATCGAGAAGCGCGTCAAGGAGTTTTTCATCTTTATCCTGCTGCTTGAGGCCGGCATGGTGGGGGTGTTTGCCTCCCTTGATCTGTTCCTGTTCTACGTTTTCTGGGAAGTAATGCTGGTGCCCATGTACTTCCTGATCGGGATCTGGGGACACGGCCGGCGCATTTATGCCGCCGTCAAGTTCATCATTTACACCGCCGTCGGCTCGGCGTTCATGCTGGTGGCCATCCTTTCGTTGTACTTCCTGAACGCCCACGCGACGGGAGCGCCCACGTTTGACTTCACCACGATCCTGGACAACATCGTCAATGGCCGTTTGGTGATCGAACCCCGGATTCAAGTGTGGCTGTTTCTGGCCTTCTTCTTATCTTTCGCTATTAAGGTTCCTCTGTTCCCTCTGCACACGTGGCTGCCTGATGCCCACACCGAGGCCCCCACGGCGGGCTCGGTGTTGCTTGCCGGCGTGCTGTTGAAGATGGGGACCTACGGCCTGCTGAGATTCAACATCCAGCTGTTTCCGGATGCGACGCAGACGTTCACCCCTTTGATCGTGGCACTCGCCATCATCGGAATCATCTATGGCGCGCTGGTGGCGATGGTGCAGCCCGACCTGAAGCGGCTGGTGGCCTATTCTTCCGTGAGTCACCTCGGATTTGTGGTGCTCGGCATCTTTGTGTTCAACATCCAGGGCGTCGAAGGGGCGGTATACCAGATGCTGAACCATGGCATTTCGACCGGCGCGTTGTTCCTCATCGTCGGGATGATCTATGAGCGGCGCCACACGCGGGAGATCAGCGAGTTTGGAGGGCTGGCCACTCCGATGCCGGTCCTGGCCACTATCTTCCTGATCATCACCCTGTCGTCCATCGGATTGCCGCTGTTGAACGGGTTCGTCGGTGAGTTCTTAATCCTGGTGGGGACGTTTGGAGCTGCGGTCGCCAGGGCAAAGCTCTATTGTACCCTGGCAGCCAGCGGCGTCATCCTCGGCGCCGTGTACATGCTGTGGATGTATCAGCGGGTGATCTTTGGCGAGGTCACTCACGATGTCAATAAGACCCTGCCGGATCTCTCGGCCCGCGAAAAATGGGTCCTCGTCCCGATGGTGGTGATGGCCCTGTGGATGGGCATCTATCCCCAGTTCTTTCTTCGAAAGATGGACGCGAGCGTTTCCAAACTTCTGAATGCGCCCCGGGTGATGATGGTGAGGAAATAGGGGCGGTTGTGAATCCCGATGCCCCCGAGCGTCTTTTCGCGGCAATCGGCTCTCGCCGGGGCGCGAAAAGCCAGAGAATCCGTCGGGCGCGATAAACTGAAGAAGATCTGACCATGACACTGCCTCAAGTTCCCATACTGCCGATCCTCCCCGAACTGATCCTGACCCTGTTCGGGATTGCCGTGATGCTCTTCGATCCGTTTACGGCAAAGCCCCATAAGTCGTGGCTCTCGTCCCTCGCCTTCATCGGCGTCCTCGCCGCCCTGGCGGGCAATGTCCTGCTCCTTGCCGCGGAAGGGGAATATTACAATGGCATGATCATTGTCGATTCCTTCAGCGTCTTCTTCAACTTCCTGTTCTTGATCATCGCGGGGCTTTCGATCCTCGCGTCCCGTCAATACCTGGTGCGCGAAGGCGTAAATCACAGCGAATACTATGGCCTGTTGCTCTTCGCCACCGTGGGGATGTGCTTCATGGGCGGGGCGAACGAGCTGATCATGATTTTCATCGGGTTGGAAATCACCTCCATTTCGACTTATGTGTTGGCGGGATTCCGGCGCACCGACCTGAAGTCCAATGAGGCCGCAATCAAATATTTTCTGCTGGGTTCCTTTGCCACGGCGTTCCTGCTTTATGGAATCGCGCTGATGTACGGCGCGACGCACACGACTCATCTCTCTCAGATCTCGAGCGCCTTGCTGACCGGCCGCATCGACCTGCGCCTGGTGCTCGCAGGGACGGCCCTCATGATGGTGGGTTTCAGCTTCAAGGTGGCCACGGCGCCCTTTCAAATATGGACCCCGGACGTCTATGAAGGCGCTCCCATCCCGGTCACGGGCTGGATGTCGGTCGGCCCCAAAGCTGCGGGCTTCGCGGCGTTTCTGCGGGTGTTTTTCGTTGCCCTGCCGGCATTGGATCAGAAATGGTTCTGGGTGCTGTGGGTGTCGTCCGTGTTGACCATGACCATTGGTAACACGGCAGCCATGTTGCAGTCGAACATCAAGCGCATGCTGGCGTATAGCTCCATTGCTCATGCGGGCTACATTCTGGTTGCTTTCGCCGCCCTCACGCCGAACGGCATTGCTTCCATTATGTTTTACTTGCTCGCCTATTCGGTGATGAACCTGGGTGCCTTTGCGGTCATCAGCGCCTGGTCCCTTTCGGGCGAACGCCGTGTGACCATCGATGAATTTGCGGGCCTCGGTTACCGGCAGCCTTGGCTGGCGGCTGCCTTTACTGTCTTTTTGCTGGGACTCACCGGCATCCCGCTGACGGCCGGCTTCACAGGCAAATTCTTCATGTTTCGCGCCGCCATCAATTCGAAGCTTTACTGGTTGACTATCATTGCTCTCCTCAACAGCGCCGCCTCGCTTTACTATTACCTGCGGCCGACCATCGCGATGTACATGCGCGAACCAGGGGAATCAGGCAGGACATCAGCCCCGCAAGACTCAGCGCCCCTCCAGATTTCCATGGCAACCAAGGTAGTGATCGCAGTCTCAGTGCTGGCCGTTTTCTATCTCGGCCTGTTTCCGTCCACCATTCTCGATTTTGCCCAATCCTCCGCATTCCTCGTGCATTAATCCAAACGTTGGAAACAGCGTTACACGAGGTAGTTGGGAAATCCATGCGGTAAGGGAGTCCGCCACCGTGAACACCTCCACGTTGAACCCGGCGAGGTTTGGTGTCATTTTCAAAGACGTTTGTATTAGATCCAATTCCATCCGGACCGCCCATCGTGATAACGCATATCCATGAAAGCGCGGATGGATTTTGTGTTTCAAGGCGACGGGTTTATTCTGGAGGAGGACAATTAACCCCAACCGAAATGAGAGGTGACCTGCGTGACCTGTTGTGATGAGATGGCCCGGGCACAGACCGAGGAGGCCATCGTTCAAAAGGAGAAGTATGAGCTGGCCGATGGGCGGATCCTGAATGACGTGGAAACGGAGTTTTTTATCCGCTCGGCCAACGAGCGGGGGCGGGTCAGTTATTTTGGACTGAATTACTGCCCCTTTTGTGGGCGGCCGCTCTCCCGCGGTCTTTGGTTCGCTGAGAAAAAAAAGTGAGAGGGAGGTTTCTCACACCTTAATCCCATGCCGCTCGACCATGCGGGTCAGGGTCTTCCGGTTGATGCCCATCATTTCGGCGGCGCGGGACTTGTTGTTTCCTGCGGCTTCCAGGGCCCGGATCAAGTAACGGCGCTCCAGTTCGTCGAGCGAAGGGAGGTCGGCGAACAGGGCCTCGGGACCTGACGGGACAGGGGATTCGCTGACACGAGGGGGTAATTCCTTTGCGGTGATGACGCTCGTCCGCGTCAGGGCAGAGGCGGCCTCAATCGTGTTTTCCAGTTCACGAATGTTGCCGGGCCAGTGATACGAGCAGAGAACCGTCATGGCGTCTTCCGCAATCGAAATCGGCGGGGAGGGCGGCTGGCTGAATTTCTTCAGGAAATGGGCCACGAGCAACGGGATGTCATCCCGGCGCTCCCTCAGGGGTGGGAGATGAATGTTTATGACATTCAGCCGGTAGAGCAGGTCATGACGAAAGGTTCCGTTCTCTGCCAGTTCAAGTAGATTCTTGTTACTGGCGGCGATGATCCGGACATCGAACTTGATGGTTCCCGACCCGCCCACGGGACGAACCTCCTGTTCATCGAGGACGCGCAGCAGCTTGACCTGCAAGGCGGTGGACATTTCTGAAACTTCATCGAGGAAGACGGTTCCCCCTTCGGCCTCTTCAAAGATCCCTTTCTTGTTGCTCATGGCCCCGGTGAAGGCGCCGCGCACATGACCGAACAGCTCTGATTCCAGGAGGGTTTCCGTCAGCGCCCCGCAATTAATCGCCATGAATTTCTTCTGGGCCCGCTGGCTGTTGTAATGGATCGCCTTGGCCACCAGCTCCTTGCCGGTTCCGCTGTCGCCGGTGATCAGAACAGTGGACCGCCCGTCGGCCACGTACCCGATCTTCTTGAACACTTCCAGCATGGCCGGCGTCCGTCCGATGATCGACGAGAGGGAGAAGCGCTCCTCCAATTGATGCCGCAGCTGGAGATTCTCGTTCTGCAGCCGGCGTTTTTCCACGAGCCGCTCCAGGATCAGCAGGATCTCCTCAAGGCGGAAAGGCTTGGAAATATAGTCATAGGCCCCGGCTTTGACCGCCTCGATCGTCGATTCCATGGAACCGAAGGCGGTCATCAGGATGACATCGGCCGTGGGTGTGATTTGCCTGAAGCTCTTGAGCACGTCGAGCCCGCTGACTCCCATTCCCATCTTGATGTCGCTGATGACGACATCAAAGCTCTGGGTGCGTCCCAGGTTCAGGGCTTCCTCGCCGCTTTGACTGGTAGTGACAGAGTGGGCCTCCGCGGTGAGCGCCTCTTGCAGCAAGTCGAGTGTCGTCGAATCATCATCCACGACGAGAATGTTCAAGTGATTCCGCATAGGTGGGTTCCGTTACAGCAAGGGGCAGTTCAAGAATGAACCGCGCCCCGCCTCCTTCAGGACTCTCCGCAGAGATCGTTCCGCCATGGGCCTTCATGATCTGTTTGGAAATTGCCAATCCAAACCCCGCCCCGCTGCCAATTCGTTTCGTCGTAAAGGCGGGCTCAAAGATGCGCGACAGATTCTCCTTCGGAATGCCTCCTCCAGAATCGGAGTACTCGATGCCGGCAACTCCTTCGCCCCCGGAACCGCGTGCGAGGTACGTGCGCAGTCGCAAGGTTCCCCCAGTAGGCATGGCATCGATGGAGTTGTTAATCAGGTTGAGAAACACTTGCTGCAGCCGGAGGGCGTCAAAAAGAACGCGTGGCAGGGTGCGATCCAGAGCGGTTTCGACATGAATTCCCTTGATGTCCAGCGTGGGGGTTGCAAAAAGCAGAATTTCTTCGAGAAACCCGTTTAAGTCGGCGGGGGTTTGCGAAAGAGTGATGTCGCGTGTGGAGGCCAACAGGTCCTTTACCACCCGCACGATGTGGTCAATTTGCGTTTCAATAATCTTCAGGCGCTTCCGCGCCGCTTCGTCTCCCGGGGCTAGCGTCTTGGTGAGCAACTGGACATGCCCCGAAATGGCATTGAGCGGGGTGCCGATTTCGTGGGCGAGGCTGGCGGCTAGCTGTCCCGCAATGGCCAGGCGCTCGGAACGCGCCAGCATGCGCTGGGTCTCAAAGAGTTCTTCATTAATGCGGGTGAGTTCAACATTTCGCTCACGCAACTCTTCGGTGGCGTCGGCCACGCGTGTGGAGAGCTCCTCGTTGAGCGCGGTGACCTGGTCCATCATCCGGTTGAATCGGGAGGCAATGATGCCCAGCTCATCATCGCGACGGACGTCCACCCGGGTGTTCAGCGCGCCCGCCTCGGCTTGTTCCATCGCTTCAAGCAATCGTTCGATGGGCTTATTGACGAGTCGGGAGAAGAGCAGGCTCAACAAGGCGACAATGGCCAGGATCGCAAGGAGCAGAACCGCCACGTTGTACTTGATCATCTGGCGCGAGACAACGTTAATGCCGGATTTTGAAACCTGCAGGTTGAGACACCCGACCGGACGTCCCCCTTCGATGATCTCCGCGCTGACAATCCAGGAAAGACCCTTCCCGGACCCCGTTTCAATGGATTGCAATCCTTCAAACGGGTTGTCGTACTCGAACATCTGGCGGACCATGGGCTGCGCGTCCAGTTCCATGAGCGGAGCTCCCGGAGGGGTGGCGAGGACCAGGGAAGGCTCCTGGCCGGTGCCGTGAGCATAGACCGCAATGGCGAGAACGTCCTGGTGATCGCGCTGGATGATTTGAAACTCCTGCGACAGGGCGGCGGGGTCTCGGGAAATCCCGCGCCGGGAGAAACGGTCCGAATTTGAAAACGCCAGCTCCACCGCCCGATGATACTGATCCTCCTCCACGGGTAACTGGATGAAAAAATGCCCGATATAAGTCGATAGGGCAAGCACGGAAATTATCACCACCGTTACTGTGGCGATGATCTTTGTGCGCAGCCGCAGGTTACGAAAGAGTGAACTCATGGTCTTAAAAGAGAAGAAGCGCTCGAAGCGTCGAAGGCTTCATTATATCTGAAATCCCCGGAACCGGTTGATCCTTGTGTGTGCCCGCGCCCGCCGGAAAACCCACTCATAACTTATCAATAGAATTTGTGCCGACAAGGGCAAAAAAATTATCATTTGGAGGCCAGGAATGCAGGAAGTTAAAAACCTTCCATCGGAAGAGAATGGGATGATCCCGCCGCTGGGGGCTTTCCATCGACGATCGATCCCCCGGGTTCCTGGATTCCTAATAAAGTCGGGTTTCGGTTCCGGGTTGTACGGATTAAGGGGTATGGGAGGAGAAAGAGTCTCTGATTCGCTTCTGTTTGACAGACCTTTTCTTCGTGCGTTAGAGTCGCATCGCCACGGAGGTTCTGAGAAAAAGCGCCCTCCACTGTTTGTCGTGGAAAATCTGACGAAAAGGGAAAAACCATGCTCGATGTCTTATTCGTGCGCAATCATCCGGATCGGGTAATCGAAAAAACAACGCAGCGGGGGATCGCTCTCAGCCTGGAAGAATTCTCAACGGTTGACAAACGGCGGCGTGAGCTCCTCACCCAGGGGGAACAGCTGAAAGCCACACGGAACAAGGCCTCTGAAGAAATCGCTGCCCTGAAGAAGAACAAGCAGGATGCCTCTTCGAAGATTGCGGAAATGAAGGCCGTCTCCGATCAGATCGCCGACTTCGACGCGAAAGTCCGCGAACTGGATCTGAGACTCCGCGATTGGCTTCTGTTTGTCCCCAATATCCCGCACGAGACGGTACCGGTCGGGAAGACCGCAGACGAGAATCGTGAAGAGCGGAGGTGGGGCACTCCACCGTCTTTCAATTTTCAGCCGAAAGATCATACCGATTTGGGCGAGGCCCTGGGCATTCTTGATTTTGAACGGGCCTCCAAGATCTCCGGTGCCCGGTTCGCGCTCTATAAGGCCGTCGGGGCACGGCTGGAACGCGCCCTGATCAATTTCATGCTCGATGTCCAGACCAAGCAGAACGGCTACACCGAAGTGCTGCCGCCCTTTATTGTGAATTCCGCCTCACTGCTAGGAACCGGGAATCTCCCCAAATTTGCGGAGGACCTGTTTCGGCTGAAGGTGGGAGAAGAGACGCGTGACCTGTGGATGATTCCGACGGCCGAGGTTCCCGTGACGAACATCTACCGGGATGAGATTCTTGAAGAAGCCCAGTTGCCGATTTCTCTGTGTGCTTACACCCCTTGTTTTCGAAGTGAAGCTGGAAGTTATGGCAAGGATACACGGGGGCTGATCCGCCAGCACCAGTTCAACAAGGTGGAGTTGGTAAAATTTTCAAAACCGGAAACCTCTTACGAGGAACACGAAAAGCTGACACGGGATGCAGAAACCATCCTGCAAAAACTGAACCTTCATTACCGGGTCGTAACGCTGTGCACCGGCGACATGGGGTTTTCCTCCGCCAAGACCTACGACATTGAGGTGTGGTTGCCTTCCCAGAACGGTTTTCGGGAGATCTCCTCCTGCTCCAATTTTGAGGCTTTTCAGGCGCGACGGGCTAATATCCGGTACCGACCCCGGGAGAAAGGCAAGTTGGATTTCGTGCACACGCTCAATGGCAGCGGACTGGCGGTGGGCCGCACGTGGCTGGCCATCGTCGAAAACTATCAGCAGAAGGATGGCAGTGTGGTCATTCCGGAAATCCTCCGGCCATACATGGATGGGATGGAGGGGATTGAACCAGTAAGGTGAAGCAAATTCCAAAGTCCAAAATCCAAATTCCAAAATCCAAATTCCAAACAAAATTTAAAATCCAAAACCCAAACAGCAAAAATCCTGTAAGTGTCTCCCCAAACCAGAATGGCATTTGCTTTTCTGAGGCAACATTGTTGTCAATTAATTTTTTAGATTTTGGGATTCGAGTTTTGTTTTGAAGTTGGCTTTTGGAATTTGAATTTTGTATGGAATTTGGATTTTGGGATTTCCGCAGGCCCTTCTACCTGCGGTTGCGGGTAACAAATTGACAATCCCCGACGCTCGTCGGTACACTGGCTGTGCCTGCGGAGGCGTGGCCGAGTGGTTGAAGGCGGCGGTCTTGAAAACCGTTATCCGTTTACGCGGATCGTGGGTTCGAATCCTACCGCCTCCGCCATATTCCAATTTGATCCAGTGACTTCAAGCAGTTCGGCTCCAACGGTGAATCGGACTTGCCGATTGATTTGAACCCCGGGTAACCCCCCGACACGATGCGCGCAAGGGGGGCGTTGATCAGGTATCCCGAAAGGCTCTACGGGAGCAATAATCCTCAAACAGGAACCACTCCGCCTTAAGATCAGCGGGGCAAGTCTGTCATGCTTAATTTCAAGGCCATTGAAGAAAATATCGAGGCGCTGGCTCATCAGTTTCAGAATGCCGTACCTTTCGAGCACGTGGTGATTGACCACTTTGCTGATGAGACCCGCCTGGTTCGAATGATTCCCGCGCTCCCCGTCCCGGGGGCCGACCGCATTAACAAGAGTCGTGACTACATCTTTGCCAGGAACAAATTTGAAAAAGGGAATTTCAAAGAGTTGTCGGCGGAATGGGAGGAACTTTATCTCGATCTCACTTCGGCGCGGTTCCAGTCAATCCTGCGCACCCTGAGCGGACAGGAAGTATTCGTCGATCCCGATTTTTTCGGAGGAGGGATACATCTGGGCGGCAAGGACAGCTTCCTCGATATGCACGTGGATTTCAACTACCATCCCCTACATCGGAATTGGTTTCGCAATTTGAATATCCTATTGTATCTGAACCCGGATTGGATAAAAGAACTTGGAGGACAGCTGAAGCTAAAGCATGCCCGAACCCTCGAAGCCGCCGAGGTCGAGCCTCTTTTCAACCGCTGTGTCATCATGTTGACGCGGGATTACACCCTGCACGGCTACGACCGGATCCACTTTCCCGAAGGCCAGTTCCGCCGCTCCGTTGCCACTTACGCGTATTCGCTCGATGCCTCGCCCGGAAAAGAGCGCAGCACCCGATGGATGCCTGAGAAATCTTCCTTCCTTAAGAGGGCCGTCGGAAACGCCTGGCCCACCCTCGTCAGAATAAAGAGTTACTTCCTTTCAAGTGGAACCGCGAAAAACAAGTAATTCAGATCGAACCGCGGCGGCGTCCCACTCTCGAATCTGTCTAAGACTGATCTTGCTGTCTAAAAAGCCTCCTTCTTAGAATTTGATCCGTTCGTTCGTTTACCTCAAGCATTTGATCCCCGCACGGGAAACACTCGAGCAGGTCACCGGAAGCAAACTGACAACCCGGTTCATTCCCACGCGCGTGGGGAACACCCGTTGTCGGTATGAATGATCGAGTGGTACGCCGGTTCATCCCCACGCGCGTGGGGAAGACCTTGGGTGTCCGACAAGACCTTTCCCGGCGCCCGGTTCATCCCCACGCGCATGGGGAACACAAAGATCCCCATCAGCGCCTTCATGTCGTCCTCGGTTCATCCCCACGCGCGTGGGGAACACCAGCTTACTATCCGCGGGAAGTCGCGAGCTTACGGTTCATCCCCACGCGCGTGGGGAACACCTCTTCTGTCTCAGGATAAGCCACGATATTGCCGGTTCATCCCCACGCGCGTGGGGAACACTCATCCTCAACCTCACGGATCTGGTCGATCAGCGGTTCATCCCCACGCGCGTGGGGAACACCATGTCTCAAAGGTTTTATTTGTGTCCATGTTCGGTTCATCCCCACGCGCGTGGGGAACACCTGGCTGAATCGGCTGCGTCGTCTCCGTCCATCGGTTCATCCCCACGCGCGTGGGGAACACTTGCCGATCCCCCACAGTGCGGTGTCCGAGATCGGTTCATCTCCACGCGCGTGGGGAACACCTCCACCAATACGATTTCCTGCGGCTCAACCTCGGTTCATCCCCACGCGCGTGGGGAACACGG
>JAIQFY010000033.1 GCA_020072965.1 Terriglobia bacterium
CGACAAACACGTGCGGCGGTTTTCCACACGGTCCACAGCCGCCCCAAGAAAGAAAAAAAGAAGCAAAAAAAGAAAGAACGCTACCATCACCGTTTCTTTTTAATTCGCACGTTTCACGCGCTGTAATACCTATAAGGCGTCGTGTCTCCCAAAGAGGTGCAGGATTTACCGTTGCTGACCCGCACGTTCGCTTCGTTGACTTACATTATTCCCGAAGCGCGCCCGACCGTCTCCTACGATCCCACAAAGACCCGGGTCGGGTCCATTTCGATGGCAGGCGGCGATGGGCGTAACGTCTCCATCAACGTGGATGGCGGCAACGACAAGGACAATGTCGTCGGCGGGTTGTTGCAGAATTTCACCATTGAGGGAATTCAAGAATTCAACGTTCAAACCCACCGGTTCGGCGCCGAGACGGCCCACAGCCAGGGTGGCGTGATTAATGTCGTCTCCAAGTCTGGCACGAACGAGTTCCATGGGTCAGGATTCGGGTTTTTCCGCGACCGCAGCCTCCGCATGCAGGACTTCTTTGAAAATGGGACCCAGGCGGCGGGACAGTGCGGTGGCTCGGGACAGCAAGAGTGCAAACCCACTTTCAATCGCCAACAGTTTGGCGGCTCAGCAGGCGGGCCCATTGTCAAGGACAAATTCTTCGTGTTTGGGGCATTCGAACACGTGCGGGAGCGCTCAGATAACCAGGTGGATCCTAGCGTTGCGCCAGAGATTAAACTCGTTCCGACCGCACAATTTGTGCCTGTCATCCCGACACCTTTTGATGACACGCAATACACCATCAAGTTTGATCACAACATCAGTGAACGCCAGCGGATGTCATATCGATTTGCCGGGCAAAAAAATTCCTCGCCCAACGACCAGGTGTCGGCTCCGGCCAGCACGGATTTGACCGGTGGAAACACCGATACCAACCGGTTCTACGATTTGGTGGTCAACCATTCCTATAGCCTCAGTCCCACTCGAATCAACCAGTTCACATTCCACTTCCAGGATTTTGTGAATCAGATACTGGGGGTCACCACCAATCCGAATCTTGTTTTTCCATCGCTTCCGAATGGAGTGGGTGCGAACGTGAATGTCCCACAGGAAACGGATATCAGGAAGTGGCAATTCAGAGATGACTTCTCGTTTCGGGCAGGCCGTCACAACATGAAGATCGGCATCGACGAGACCTACATGTCGAAGCTGGGTGGTTCCTTCTTCTTTGGTGCGAACGGTTACCAGATCTTCTTCTTTGATGACCCCTCTTGCATCACGCGCCAACCCGGTTCACCGTCTCGATGCTCGGCGTATACGCAGGGCTATGCCACTCCCGGCGCCGTCAGTGAGCTGGATTTCTTTGGAGGGGATGGAAATTTCTCTCAGAACCCGCACCAGTTTGGATGGTACGTCCAGGATGATTTCAAGGTGACTCCCAATCTCACGTTGAACCTGGGCATCCGTTGGGACGCCAACATCGGTTTTCTGAACGACCAAACCAACAACCGCACGATGCAAGTTCTGAAGCAAATCAATAATCCTGCGGCAACCGGTGACCTGACGAAAACCACGACATCGTTCAAGGAATTTCAGCCGCGCATTGGATTCGCCTGGGATCCCCACGGGAACGGCAGGAGTGTCATCCGCGGGGGGTATGGAATTTATTACGATCAGGTCTTCCAGAACCTCACTCTTTTTTCGCTGCAACAAACCAACCCGACTATTTACCAGCAGCTTTTGGGGCTCACTTCTTCGACGGGACCCGCGTCTCCCGGTGGCTGCGTGGGAGACTTGTGCTCTTTCCGGTTCGGCGTGGATCCGTTGCCTAAGCCCACGGGCACCAACACCGACATCGAGCAGGGTGGTTTTGGCCGCATTACCGACCCCGACATCAAGGATGCCTATTCGCAGCAGTGGTCCATTGGCGGATCCCATGAATTCGCGAATGATTTCATGTTCTCGGGGGACTACGTTCACATTCTCGGGATCCACGAACCGCGCGTTCAAAACATCAATCCTAAAGTGAATGCGGGCCCTCGGCTTTTGGCAAGCGCCTTTGCGGCAGCGGGGTTGGGAGCGGACCGCCTGGGTCAGATTAACATGATCGGCGGCACCAACCGGTCCCGGTACGACGGCATGACGCTTGCACTCAAGAGGCGCTTCAGCAAGAACATGATGTACCAAGTGTCCTACACCCTGGCGAAGTCGCAATCCTGGGGCGGACGCCCGACTTCGTCTTACAGTGGGAACGGGGTTGCCATTACTCCCGATGCGCAGTTCCAGCCAGGGGAGTTCGGGCCGACGATTTTTGACGAACGTCACCGTTTTGTGTTCAGTGGTGTGTTTGACCTGCCCCATGGCTTCGAAATCTCTCCGATATTGCAGTTAGCCTCGGCGCGCCCCTACGATTTCAACGCCGGGATTGATATCAATGGGGATGGTCGCTCGAATAACGATCGTGCCTGCGTGGGATCCACCATTTCGGCGCCTATCGTTACCGTGGGTTGCCAGCAGGTGCCGATCGACATTTTGCGCGGTGGAGTTTTTTCAGGCGGCGGCAATGCGCCGGGGCGATTCTTTGAAACCGACCTGCGTGTGACCAAGACCTTCACATTCAAGGATCGGTACAAAGCAATTGGGTACGTCGAGTTCTATAACCTGTTTAACACCGAAAGCTTTGGAAACAACTTCCAGTCCAATGCCAGTGCTTCGAACTTCGCTCAGCCTACGGGATTCCTGGGAAGAGGTGGGTTCGGGAACACGGCCAGCGTGCCTGCCTTCACGGTGCAGTTGGGTGCGCGGTTCACGTGGTAGGAGCCCATCGTTTCGTGTAGTCTGGTGATTGGATCTTCACGGGGGGACTGCGAGGTGCAGTCCCCCTTTTTGCTTTATCTTAAGACGGGGGCTACCTGGGACAGACGGGTCCCTTCCGCAGAATTCCCGTTAACCGTGTCCCGGTTGCTGAATGCGGGGATTTGTAGTATATTGCATGGTTTCAGGACGTAACCGGAGAAGCCACAGAGGAGCTGAAATGAAAGAGGGAATTCATCCGAAGTATCATGACGTGCAAGTAGTGTGCGCGTGCGGGAATTCGTTCAAGACTCGGTCCACGTACAAGGCCGACATGATTCGACTTGAGATTTGCTCGGGTTGCCATCCATTTTTTACGGGGAAGCAAAGGCTGATGGATACGGCCGGGCGTATCGAGCGCTTCAGGAAGAAGTACGAGGGAAAACCGAAGGCAGGGAAGACAATAACCAACGCGTGAGCGGCTTCGAGCATCGGAATAACTTGATTTGGATTAAGGAACCTGGATTTCTAATGGACCCACGAATACGACTTTGGTTTCAAGGCTTTGCGACGAGCACAAACCTGCTCAATGAATCGGTCATGCAGCCGGGTGAGGATCTCCTGGTCGGCGGTCAGGCGGTCATTGAGGGGGTGATGATGCGATCCCCTCACTCGTTCGCTATTGCCGTCCACAGGGAAGCGGGTGATGTAGCAGTCCGCAAAGAGCCGGTTCCGCGGGTGTCAGAGAAATACCCGCTTTTCAAGCTGCCGGTCTTCCGCGGGGTGGGGATCCTGGGGCAGGCTTTCGTCCTGGGCATGAAGGCCATCAAGTTCTCGGCCGACCAGGTGCTCGACAGTATCGAATCGGCGGAAGCCGGGAAGAAGGAGCCCGGGGGGAGGGGCACCGAGACCCCCCCGGTCGATCAGAAGAAGGGCGGTGAATTCGGAAAGTGGTTCATCGCTGTCAACGCCATTCTGGCGACCGCGTTTTTTATTCTTCTTTTCAAGCTGTTGCCCCTGACGGCAGCCACTTACTTCCAGAATCACTCTCATTGGGGAGAAAGCCGGATCCTCTTTAACCTGGTGGACGGGTTGGTGAGACTTTTCATTTTTGTGTCCTATATCGGCGGCATCGGTCTGTGGAAGGAGTTTCGACGGCTCTATGAGTATCACGGCGCCGAGCACAAGGTGGTTTATAATTTCGAGAACGGAAAGCCCCTCACCGTTGAAAACGCGCGGCAATATTCCACCCTTCACCCGCGGTGTGGCACCAGTTTTCTTCTGACGGTCATGCTGGTCTCCATTGTGGTGTACACCTTTATCCCGTTCCATTCCTTTGGCCTCAAATTACTGTTCCGAATTCTCTTGTTGCCGGTCATCATGGGATTGAGCTATGAAGTGATTAAATTCTCAGCCAAAAAACCCGGCTCCTTGTTCGCGATGATGACGACCCCGGGGTTGTGGCTTCAGAAAATCACCACCCGTCCTCCGAGTGATGCACAGCTCTCCATCGGCATTCGAGCCCTGGAAGAGGCCCTGTCGCTCGAACACGCCTATTCCTCCCCCAAAGGTTAGCGTTCCTCCTTCGGTTCCGGTTGAGGTTGGCCCGCCATTCCGGTTCCCCGCGGGGCCACCGACCCTTTTTCAACTCATCTGCCCCTTCTGACTACAACAAAGGAATTAGATTCCATGTTCTCAAAACTCGAAGCCATCGAACATAAATATGAAGAGCTGACCGCGGCCCTGGCCCGGCCCGAAGTCCTCA
The DNA here is from genome assembly GCA_020072965.1 of Terriglobia bacterium. Lineage (GTDB taxonomy): Bacteria > Acidobacteriota > Terriglobia > JAIQFV01 > JAIQFV01 > JAIQFV01. The sequence continues at coordinate 4,550 of JAIQFY010000033.1, forward strand.
GTGACACCGCGAAATACCAGAAGACCGCCCGGGCGCATGCCGATCTTGCTGAAATTGTCGAGAAATACCGCGAGTACAAAGAAAATCAGAAACGATTACGGGAAACGAAGCAGCTCATCGTCGATTCTTCCGGCGATCCGGAAATGAAATCGATGGCCCAGGAAGAGATGCAATCGCTCGAACGGCAGGAGGCTCTCTGCTCGGAGGAATTAAAACGACTGTTGCTGCCGAAGGATCCCAACGACGAAAAAAACGTCCTGCTGGAAATTCGCGCCGGGACGGGCGGGGACGAAGCCACGCTTTTTGCGGCTGAAATATTCCGGATGTATTCGCGTTACGCGGAGTCTCAAGGCTGGCGCGTGGACATCATGTCCTCCTCGGCCTCCGGCATCGGGGGATACAAAGAAATCATCGCAGTGATCGAAGGGGCGAAGGTGTACAGCAAGTTGAAATACGAGAGCGGCGTCCACCGTGTCCAGCGCGTCCCCAAGACCGAGGCCAGCGGGCGCATTCACACCTCCGCGGTCACCGTGGCCGTCCTGCCGGAGGCCGACGAAGTGGAAGTCCAGATCGATCCCAAGGACTTGCGCATCGATACCTTCTGTTCCTCGGGACCGGGAGGCCAGTCGGTGAACACGACCTATTCGGCTGTGCGCATTACTCATCTGCCTACGGGCCTCGTGGTCTCCTGTCAAGATGAAAAGTCACAAATCAAGAACCGGGCCAAAGGCCTGCGGGTCCTGCGCTCGCGGCTCTATGAGATGGAGCAGGAAAAGCAGCGCCAGGAGATGGCCCAGGCCCGTCGCTCGCAGGTGGGCACGGGCGATCGAAGCGAAAAAATCCGCACTTACAATTTTCCGCAGAATCGCCTGACCGACCATCGCATCGGACTCTCCCTGCATCAACTGGACAACATCATGGATGGCCGGCTGGAGCCCGTGGTCGATGCCCTGGTTTCCCGCTTCCAGGCGGATAAGTTGACGGAAAACATCGAAGGAGCTTAAGAGCAAATTCCAAATTCCAAAGTCCAAAATCCAAGCAAAGCCCAATGACCAAATTCCAAACAAGATCAAATCAGAGAATTTCAAACCGCAAAGGCCAGATTTCAAACTACAGATACTTCAAAGATTACTTGCTTTGCACCGTCTGTTCTTGACTATTCTCATTCAAGGTAGGAGGGTCATAAATGTCTCCACCTGTCAGTTGCCGGTAGTTTGACCTCCGGAGTTTGATCATTGGAATTTGGGTTTTGTTTGGATTTTGGACTTTGGAATTTGGATTTTGGAAGCAATGCGAGCCACGAGGATTTCCACCCGTCAGTTGCCGGTAATTTTATCCATGCAATGAGGTCATTGAATTTTGGGTTTTGTTTGGAATTTGGATTTTGGACTTTGGAATTTAACCCCGCAGGAGTTCGATGACTCTTGGTGAAGCCTTAACAGCTGCCAAAGAGAAACTGGTTCTCAATTCCGTCCCCAGCCCTTATTTGAACGCTGAGGTGTTACTACAACGGCTGCTTGGCGTTGAAAAGGTCTTCCTGATGGCCCACCCTGAAAAAGAGCTTGCGGTGGACGTCGAGCAGAAATATCTCGATTGGGTGGAACGGCGCGCGCGAGGTGAGCCGGCCCAGTACATTACGGGCTGGCAGGAGTTTTGGGGGCTAGACTTTGTGGTAACGCCGGAGGTTCTGATCCCGCGACCCGAGACAGAGCATCTGGTGGAGACAGTCCTGAAACTGAATCAGGCGTCCCGGCCGGTCATCGCCGATGTTGGGACCGGCTCGGGATGCATTGCGGTGGCTTTAGCCAAAGAGATTCCACTGGCCCGAATTGTCGCGATCGATCAGTCTGAAGGGGCGCTCCGGGTGGCTGCGCGTAATGCGGAAAAGCACGGCGTTAATTCGCAGATTGAGTTCAAGCTGGGGGATCTGCTCGCGCCTTTAGATTTCGAGGGATCCCGGGAGGCCTTGGATTTCGTCGTTTCGAATCCTCCCTATGTCCCTTACCGGGACCGGGAAAGTCTTCCGGTTGAGGTCAGGAACTTCGAGCCGGCAGGGGCCTTGCACGCCGAGCACGACGACCCCTTGGGGGTCTATCGGAGGTTGATCGAGCATTCTTCGCCGCGCCTCCGGGCAGGAGGTTATCTGGTCGCGGAGATCGGGGGTGGACAACAGAGGGCCATCCAGGAACTCTTTGATCCGCAAGGATGGGTGAATCTTCATTTTGTGGACGATCTGCAGTCGATCCCTCGTGTCGTTGTAGCCAGGAGAATATAGCTCGAAAAAGGCACAGACCGGAATTTGGGATCCAATTGCTCTTTGCGGTCGATTCGATCTAAGGTGTTGGATAAGATGAAGCACTGTAACGGTGGGATGGAATTTAGCGTCTTAAAAATGTGCGAATTGGGTAGAGGGCCCGGGAGGCTTCCTTCGACACGCAGAGCTGTTTACTGCCTATTGTCCTTCTTGTGTAATCCCCGGGGCCAGTTTAAAAAGATCCATTGAGCAATGGAGGGGTTTGAATGGCAATCCTCGATTTTTATAAGAAACATCGGATAGTTTACATCCTGATCCTCGTGGTTGTGCTTGTGGCAGCCGCCGCATATATCGTTTACTCCAGAGAGGATGCGCCCAAGTATGTCGATCAGTCTGTGGAGCGCGGAAATATCCGCTCGGTGGTGGGCGCGACCGGGACGCTGACGGCCATTACAACGACCCAAGTCGGAACGCAGGTGTCAGGAACGATTTCAAAGTGGTACGCCGATTTCAATGACCATGTCAAGAACGGCCAGTTGCTCGCGGATATTGAGCCCTCCCTGTTCCAGGCTGCCTACGAGCAGGCCAACGCGAATGTCAAAACCTCAGAGGCTGACGTCGTCAACCAAAGAGCCAACATCGGGACTCTTCAGGCGGGCCTGGAAAAGGCAAAGATCGGTGTCCGCGATGCCAAGATCAAGCTGGATCGCGCCCAGGGAATGTCTGACAATGGACTCATAGCTCTGAGCGATTTAGATGTTGCCAAGATCAATTACGAGTCTGCCGTCGCGTCACAACGGGCTGCAGAAGCGCAGCTCGAGTCCGCAAGGGCCCAACTGGTTTCCTCTCAAGCCAGAGTGGCGCAGGCAAAGGCGAATCTCTCCACAGCCAAGGTAAATCTTGACCACACCAAGATTTACGCTCCAATAGACGGCGTTGTGGTGAACAGGGCCATTGATGTGGGACAGACCGTGGCCGCAAGCTTTCAGACACCGACCCTCTTTACCATCGCCAATGATCTCACCAAAATGCAGGTGTTTGCGAACATCGACGAAGCCGATGTGGGCCGCATCCGTGAAGGCGGCGGTTCAATCTTCACGGTGGATGCTTATCCGGGTGAGGTCTTCCGCGGGCGCATTGCCCAGATCCGTTTGAATCCGACCACGATCTCGAATGTGGTCACGTATACGGCGGTGATTCTGGTGGAAAACCCGGAGATGAAATTGAAACCGGGTATGACGGCCAATGTAACTATTTCAGTGGCTTCTCGAGAAAACGTTCTGAAAGTCCCCAACGCTGCAGTCCGATTTATTCCTCCCCAGACCGATGAAGAAAAGAAGGCTTCGGCGGGAACTGTGCGGCCCACGCCGAGTGGGGGCCAACAGGGTGGGGGGCAGCAAGGCGGAGGACAGCAGGGTGCAGGGCAACAGGCTGCGGGACAGCAGGGCGCGTCAGATCGAGGAAGAGGCCAGGGCTCGGGTGGTGGTGGAATGGGCCGGTTCGGTGGCAGTCGGATGTCGGCAGAACAAAAGGTCTGGGTGATTGACTCAAAGACCAAAAAGCTGCGTCCCGTGACAGTCAAGCTGGGGATCACCGACGGCATATTCACGGAACTGGTTGAAGGACCACTTCAGGAAGGGGACCGTGTCGTGGTGGCTCAGCAAGCTTCAGGTACGGCTCGCACCGGCCAGCAGCGTCCGCCGGGAGCTCCAGGCACGACCCCTCGTCCGGGTGGGGGTGGGTTTAGATAAGGTTCTTCCGCAGGAACGGGCGCGCGGCACCGGTCGAATTGTACTGACAGGGCCGGCCCTTCCTCGGAGTCGAAATTCCTGGCAGGAAGATAGAGTGGCAGGCGAAAATAATACTATCATCAAGATTGAGAACCTGCATAAGGTGTACGACCTCGGTGAGGTCAAGGTCCATGCCCTGCGGGGAGTGTCCATAGAGGTCCATCGCGGGGAATTTGTGGCCGTGATGGGAGCCTCGGGATCGGGCAAATCCACCTTCATGAACATTGTCGGATGCCTGGATCGTCCCTCTGAGGGAAAGTACTTTCTCGAATCGGTGGATGCCTCCACGCTCAGCAAGGACGAGTTGGCCGACATTCGCAACAGGAAAATCGGATTCGTCTTCCAGGGTTTCAACCTGCTCTCGCGCACCACGGCGCTGGATAATGTGGAATTGCCCCTGCTTTACGCCGGACTCGACGGGAAAGAACGCCGGGAGCGCTCTTTAAAAGCCCTGCGCGACGTGGGACTGGAAGGCCGGGAATATCACATGCCCAACCAGCTCTCGGGGGGGCAGCAGCAGCGCGTCGCCATCGCCCGCGCCCTGGTCAATAATCCTTCAATCATTCTTGCCGACGAGCCCACCGGCAACCTCGACAGCCGCACCTCGGTCGAGGTCATGGATATCTTTCAGAAGCTGAATGACAGTTATAACATTACGATTGTTCTGGTCACCCACGAGCACGACATTGCACGATATACCAAGCGCAACGTCATCTTTAAAGACGGCCGCATCCGGCAGGACGTGGTGCTGGAGCAACGTACCTCCGCCGAAGAAGAATTGAAACGCCTCCCCGTCCTCGCCGATTGATAATCCCCCGCCCTGCGGAGCCATCCACTTTCTTAGCTCTTCGGAAAATTGTGTGCGTCAGAATCGGTGATGCATCTATATCCTGCCCTGTAGGGGCAGTCTTCAAAAGCCTAGGGCAACGCCCTGGGGCCGGGGGCTATCATTAATTCTTTGAGTTGCCCTGAAAGGGCAATCCTGTGGTGACGGGACCCGCCGTGGTGAGAATCGCTGGAACCCAGGTGTTGGACTGGACCATGGTTGATGATATTATCTTCCTCGAAAGCTGAACGGGTTCTCTAACCCTCCCCCCGGACACTTCCATGGCACAATCGCTTGCACAAATCCTTCTCCATCTCGTTTTCTCCACCAAGTCCCGATACAAGTTCCTGGTGGATTTGCAGATCCGCCGCTCCGCCACGGCGGACATGCCTATCTCGCTACGGTGTTGAAATTGGGGGCGCCGCTGTCCCTCAAGGGGTCCTCCATAGCTCCCGAATTTAGAGAATCCGCCGAGGCGGATTCGGGTGGCCGATATGAGGTGTCGTCCCAGGGCGTTGCCCTGGGCTTTTGAAGGTTGCCCTTTCAGGGCAGCAGCGCTCGATGATTCATCCAATGGGGTAAGAATTCTATTCATGCTAGCTTGGCGTTCTTAAGGCTTGCTCGGTAAGTCTGCGGCGGCGGGTTCCCTTTTGCGTGCACAATTTCCAAAAGCGTATTTTTCATTAGTCACAAAACTGGTAATGCTTTCTTCCCACACTTATAATCTCCCCGTCATCAGGATCTCAGGTTGGAAGGAGAGGTCATTCTCACACGGGGGCGATTATGGACTTTGAGCAGGCGGGGAAGAGGCTGGATGAGGAAGTTCGAAAGATTGTCGAATACTTGGAAACCAAGGCGATTCCATCCGCCCGAAAAGACACCAGCAAGTTTTTGAGGTACGCTTCAAAACAGTTGGAAAAACTAGCTGAGAATATGGATCGCGAGCAGGGGAAAAAGTAACGGGCTCCTTGCGTCTGCCTTGCAGGGCGATCCGCCGCAGAAGATCACCCTACAGAGAAAGATGTACAATGGAAACTTCCAGCAGCCCCCCCATGCCATTCAAAATTTTCTTATGTGCTGGTCTCCTTCTCGCGCTCGCTCTTACTGGCGCTTGCGGAAAGAAGCGCAAGCCCGTGGCGCCCCCTGTCCAGGCGCCCCCACCTTCGGGCGGAGAGGTGTCGCCAAGCGAGCTGGAAGGATTGGCCTCCTATTATGGGGACCCGCACCATGGGCGGCCCACCGCGAACGGCGAAATCTTTGACAAGCATGCCATGACGGCTGCCCACCGCACCTTGCCCTTCCAGACGCGAGTCCGGGTCCACAACCTGGAGAACGACAAGGCTGTGGATGTCCGCATCAACGATCGCGGACCCTTTGTGGGGGGCCGCATCATTGATCTATCTGAGGAAGCGGGGAAGCGGCTGGGTCTGGTTGGGCCCGGAACCGCTCGGGTCCGCCTGGAAATTCTCACGATGCCCGAGAACGAAGTGGGGGTATACGCGGTCCAAGTGGGAGCCTTTTCGATCAGGAAAAATGCGGACGACCTGCGGCGCCGTCTTGAAAAGCGGTATGACCACGTGACCGTGACTTCGTACGATTCGGGAAACGGCACCTTTTATCGCGTCCGCGTGGGCGCCGAGTCCTCGCTGGCTAAAGTCAATCAACTCGCACGCATGCTTCAGGGTGAAGATTTGCAGGGGATGATTGTTCTCCTTGATGAAAAGAACTGACGGGGGAGTTGAAACTAACCCCGGCAGCACCACGTAGAGTAGACAGGCCCCTCGTAAGCGAACCCCTTCAGTTCGAAAAGACGAATTGACCCATTGCAGGAATGCGGAGGCGTTGACATGAATCCCCGAAAATCTCTGTTTCGAGTTGCTTTTTGCACCGTGCTGATCATCGGTCTCCTCACCGTGGCTTTCGGACAAGAACCGCGGCCCCCTGAAAAATCATCGAGCAGCCAGGATTCCCCCCGGATTGAAAAATCGAGTGCCCCTTCACCGTCCATTCAATCCAAGGAGAGTGAGGGCTCCTCGAAGCAAAAGAAGAGCTCCCAGGAGAAGACGAGCAACGAAAAAGCGAGGCTCATTCTGGACCAAGCGTACCAGTTATCTTTGAACGCGAAGCCCGCGACAAAAGTGGAGGCCATGACTCAGATTGCGGAGACGATGGCAAAGATCGATAAGTCGAAGGCCGCCGCCATTTACCGGACTGCGTTCGAAGCCACGCAGGAAATTCCCATCAACGATAAAGAAGTGAACCGGGCCTCCCTCGAGAGCCGGCTGGCTGTAGGGTTGGCGGACATCGATCCCGAGGCGGCCATGGAGCTGGCCACCCGCGTCGATCCGGCCCCTCCGACGGAGGAGTCGAACATGATGTCAATCTTCTCAAAGGGGGCACAAAACTTTCGGGCGCAAGCCATCCAGCAGGTGGCGATGAAACTGGCGGATAAAGACCTTTCCAAAGCAATGATCCTGATTCTTCCGACCCTGAGGGAACGGGATTTTCCTTATGATGCCATTCTTCCTCTGGCCGGCAAGTTGAAGAAAGAAGCGCCCGACAAAGCTGAGCTCCTATTCAATGAACTTTTGCAGCAGTTCTCCGTCTCGTCACCCACCGTGACCCAGATGATCATGTTTTCAACGGTGATTCGGATTTTTGCCGACTTGAATCGCAACCTGACGTTGCAGGCGATTGATATCACACTGCAAAAGATCCCTCAGATGGAAGAGGATCTCAAGAAGGCGATGGAAAAACAGGGAGGGGCGCAATTTTTAACGGACTTTTCATTTGGAATACTGGTCAAGGCCGTGCTCATGCCCGTCCTTCGCAAACTGGATCCGGAGCGCGCTGCAGCACTCGAAAAGGAAGTGCAACCCGCCGTCGAAAAGATGGACAAGCAAACCGGAGGCCTGTTCAGCTCCGCACTCATGAATTCGGACATTGATCTGACGGATAGCCCGGAGAAACAGGAGGGAAAGATACTCGCGAATGTCGACCTGGATAAAGTGCCGGAAGGCCAGCGCGGTATGCTCGGCAATTCCATGGCCCTGAACCTGGCCCAGTCGAATCCGGCCAGGGCCCAGGATTTCACCAAATACATCTCACAGGATAAACAGAAAGCCATGGCGCTGGCTGTCATTGCCGGAGGCTTTGCGGCCAGCGACAAAGAGAAAGCCCGCAGCGTGCTCTCCGAGGCCGCCACCCTGGCAGAAAAAATAAAGGCGAAGGAGGATCGTGCCGTTCTTTTTACCATGTTTGCCGAAAGCGCTGTCCGGTTTGATCGGGGTCTTTCCCGGGGATATTACGGCACGGCCTTTGAAAACTTCGATCAGGCGTTCGAGGAACTTAAAGCGGCAGTAAGCACGGAACAGGAACGAACCGCGAACCAGAACAAGACGCAGCAACTCTCACGACGTTATTCCAGGGCCGTGGCCGGGTATGCCAATGTGGATTTCGATGATGCGGTCGAGCGCGCCAAGCGGATTGCGGATGAACAGGAGAAGCTGTTGACTCTGGTCCGGCTCGCCACCCGAGTCCTGGTTCCCGACAGGGAGATCCCACCCGTCCAATTTCTAGGAGCAAGTCCACGGATCCCCTAGGGCTCGAATTCTACCGCCCTGCGGATCTCTGTCAAAAACGGGATCTCAATCCTCGGCCGACTCCTTTCACAACATCGGATTCTGGAACCTATTGATGATGATAAATTATAGTGACGCATGACAGCATCTCGCGATGGAGTAAGCTTTGGTAGCCGGGATCCCGTTCTTTGGGATCCCGGGTTTTTCCCCGCCGGTCGCAAGTACCGGTGATCCGCCGCTTCTTGGCGGATGCCATACCGTGCAAATTGCAGGCAAAGGCCCGGGATCCCAAAGAACGGGATCCCGGCTACCAAACCTTGACCGGATCAAATTTCAACCAGCAACAATTGTCACTATATTCTAAAATCTTCTGTAAGTTGATTCGCACCCTGGAGAGGCGTAGACTGACCACACTGTTTGCAGGCGATGGAGCGGGCTCAGGCTGAAAGGGGATTTGGCCCGTCCCTGAGCTGAGGAGGCTTCAATATGAAACAGATAAGATCTCTATCTGGGATCTTTTTCTGCATTGCCTTGGTCGCCAGTTTCGGGACCCTGGCGTTCGGACAGGAACCACCCGCTTCACCCAAAACCCCCACTGGCCAGAATCCTCCCCAGGTTGATAAGTCGAGTACGCCCTCTACGACCATTCAGTCCGGGCAAAGTGCCGCTGCCGCAAAGGAAAAGAAAGGTGCCCCGGCAAAGACCAGCATTGAAAAAGCGAGGCTCATTCTGGATCAAGCCTACCAGTCGGCACTTAACGCAAAGCCGAAGGCAAGAGCAGAGGCTTTAGCTGAAATTGCAGATGCGCTGGCTCAGGTGGATAAACCGAGGGCGGCGGTGATTTACAAGACTGCCTTTGAGGCCACTCAAGACATGCCGATTGAAGAAAAGCAGAAGAACGGCAGGACACAAGTGCGCGCTCAAATTCAGAGCTACCTGGCGGTCGGGTTGGCGGACATCGATCCCGAAGCGGCCATGGAATTGGCCAACCGCGTGGATCCGCCCCTTCACAATTACGAAGCAACGTCCGTCTTCCGGCGTGGAGGAAGCTATCGTGCGCGAGCCATCCAGCAGGTCGTCATGAAACTGGCGGATAAAGATCTTTCCAAGGCGATGATCCTGATTCTGCCGACCCTGAAGGAAAGTGAATTCCCTTATGATTCTATTCTTCCCCTGGCAGGCAGATTGAAAAAGGAGTCGCCGGACAAGGCGGAACTTCTCTTCAGTGAACTTTTGCGGCACTTTTCCGCCTCGCCGCCGACAGTCAGTGAGTTAACGGAGTTCCCAACAGTGATTCGAGCCTTTGCCGATTTGAATCGCAACCTGGCGTTGCAAGCTATTGACACCACACTTCAAAAGATCCCTCAGGTGGAAGAAGCGGTGAAGAAGGCGACTGAAAAATTCCCGCCACGACCAGGTGGACCCGCCGGTTTTGATTTTGGCGCACTCACTAAATCCTTGCTTCTTCCGACCCTGCGGATGCTGGATCCCCAACGCGCGGCAGCGCTCGAAAAGGAGGTTCAACCGTACGTCGAAAAGAGGGACAAGGAAACAGGTGGCATGTTCAGCGCTGCCCGGATGAATCCAGAGGTCGACCCCACAAGTTCTGGGCAGAGACAGCAGGAGAAAATGTTGGAGAAAGCCGATCTCGATAAAATGCCGGAGGCGCAGCGTGACCGGTTCAGCATTTCCGCTGCCTTAAGCCTCTCCCAGTCGGATCCGGCCAAGGCCCAGGAGGTCTCGAAATACATCGCCGAGGACAGAAATAGGGCCTGGGCTCTGGCATCCATCGCCGGTGGTTTTGCCGCAAGCGACATGGAGAAGGCACGGAGCGTACTCAGTGAGGCTGCCATACTCGCGGAAAAAGTGAAGGCGAAGGAGGACCGCGCCGTTCTTTTTGCGATGCTCGGCGAAGGTGCCGCCCGGATCGATCGCGAGATGGCCAAGGGTTTTTATGTCACTTCATTCGAAAACTTCGATCAGGCCCTTGAAGAGCTCAAGGAGCCGGCCGCCACAGAAAAAGACCAGACGGCGACCGAGGATAAGATCGAACAACTTTCCGAGCGCTATTCCATGGCTGTGGCCGACTACTCGAACGTTGATTTTGACGGGGCGGTTGAGCGGGCACGCCGAATTGAAAATGAAGGGCAGAAGCTGCCGACGCAGATTCGTCTTGCGACGCGGGTCCTCGCTCCAGACAGACGCATTCCCCGCATTCAGTTCCTTGGCAAAGATCCACGGATTCCTTGAGGACTTAGATTCCGTCCCGGCAGGCCACGGGGCGTGTGTTCTTACGGCTGATGAACCGGAGAGCTGAATGATGACGAGTCCGTCGAGGCAGACTCGAATCCAGCCTGACATCGCGTCTTTCGGGCTGCATTCTCTTGTCGCTTCGAGGGGGGAGGATCAAATCACCACTTGCGAAACACGGCGAGCTTGCGTGCAAGGTCCAGGATTAGAATCCTTAAGGCCTGGTTGTTCGACTTGAGGAGTAGGAGTAACTGGTCCATTTCGACACCTGCTCGTTAAACTCGGTTTCAATCTCACATCGTCTCGATCAACGATGCAGATAAGAAGCAGGGCGAGCAGATCGGGTTGTATGATTTTCGCAAAAGAGGGCCGCTTGGAGCGCTTTTTGCGCCGCCTTGAGGGGCGGCTCTTCAATCTGTAACGATGAGGGCCGGTCTTTCGTCCTATTTCTCTTGAGTGAGGGTCCACGGGGGGAGGGTGTGCCTGGCTGGCGACCCTCAGTGGAAGGAAGGTTTACACACAATAAGGACGTACGTTTCCGGTGAATGAATGAGTTTCCTGGCAATTATTAAAGTGGCGGTGATGGCGTTGCAACGCCACAAGATGCGATCCGTGTTGACGATGGTGGGCATCATCATCGGCGTGGGCGCGGTCATTTCCGTATTCGCCATTGGAAGCGGCGCGAAGAAGATGATTGACGACCAGATCGCACAGGCCGGCACCAACCTGATTTTCATCAGCCCCGGAACGCAAACGGCGGGCGGAATTCACTGGGGCATGGGATCCATCACCACGATGGTGGATGACGATGCCAAGGCCATTGAGCGCGAGTGCACGGCGGTCTCGGCGGTGACTCCGGGCATGCGGACCCAGTCCCAGGTGGTGGCGGGGGGCCAGAACTGGTCGACCGGAATTACGGGGCACAACCAGCTCTTTCCCACCATCCGCAACTGGCCAGTTGAATCGGGTTCTTTCTACTCGGAACAGGACGTGGCTTCGCTGGCGCGGGTCGCTGTGATCGGCAAGACCGTCGCTGAGAATCTCTTTGGTAGCCAGGATCCCATCGGACAGATGATCCGCATCAAGGGCCAGCCGTTCAAAGTGGTGGGGACCCTGATCTCCAAAGGCCAGGACGCCATGGGCCACGATCAGGACGATACCGTTGTCATTCCTTACACGACCCTCCAGAGAAAACTCCTCGGCATCACCTACCTGCACTTCATCATCGCCTCGGCCTCAACGCAGGAGGCCATCCCGCTCGCCCAGGAGCAGATTGACTCCTTGCTGCGCCAACGGCACGGCATCCAGCCGGGCCAGGACGCCGACTTCTTTATCCGGACCCTTTCGGACATGGCCAAAATGCGCAATGAGTCGAACCAGGTCATGACCTACCTGCTGCTGGTGATTGCCTCCGTGTCGCTGCTCGTCGGGGGGATCGGCGTCATGAACATCATGCTCGTCTCCGTCACAGAACGGACGCGCGAGATTGGCATCCGGATGGCGGTCGGCGCGAAGTCCAGGGATCTCCTGCGACAGTTCCTGCTTGAAGCCAGCGCGCTGTCTTTGTTTGGCGGTCTGGTCGGGATCGGCCTCGGGACCCTCGCTTCCTCCCTGATCACGAACTTCCTTCAATGGCCAACGACGATCTCGGTGCTCTCGATTGTGCTGGCCTTCACGGTGTCCGCCACCGTCGGCATTGTCTTCGGTTTTTACCCTGCCTGGAAAGCCGCGCAACTGGATCCCATCGACGCCCTGCGGTACGAGTAAGCTTCAACGCACCCCAAACAGATGGCAATCAGCGTCAGTCATTGCCCTGCAGAAGAAATCCCCCCAGCGGAAGCTGGGGGATCTTTCAATTCCAACCTACAACAAGAGGACGTCATTGACCCCAAAAAATGTTCCACCGATCCCGCCCGCGGGATCGGTGGGATTCTTATTTTGGGGAGAGTTCCTGGGTAGGTGAAAAATGAAGCATCCCTCGGCTTCCGCTGGGGGGATTTTTGTTCGAATAAAGAGTGAAGAAACCCTGCGTTATAATCCCTTGAAACCTATTGAGGTACGACGATATGGCTGGCCTCGAAGACGGCCTCCCGTGTAAAATCAAACGATGACCGATCCCACGGTGAATTGTCTTTTTTGCAGGATTGCGCGGCGCGAAGCGCCGGCAAAATATGTCCACGAAGATGAAACAGCGGTCGCGTTTGAGGACATCCGCCCCCGTGCCCCCACGCATCTCGTCGTTGTTCCGCGCAAACACATCGAATCGCTCAACGCGTTGACGGTTGAAGATGAGCCGGTGATCGGTCACTTGAACCGGGTGGCGGCGGACCTGGCCCGGGAACGCGGCCTCGATCAAACCGGCTACCGGGTCGTCATTAACACCGGCCGCAATGCCGGCCAGTCAGTCTTCCACGTGCATCTGCACCTGCTGGGCGGCCGTCCCATGATGTGGCCGCCGGGATAAGACCAGAGGTGGAAATTAACCGCAAAGAACGCCGAGAAGGCGCAAAGCACGCAATGTTTAAGCCATTGCGAAAACCCTAAGTGCCTTGGCGTCCTTTGCGCTTCCTTAGCGGACTTTGCGGTTGATTCCTTTCTCAACTCTTACCTTTTTCTCTCATTCTTCAACAACCGCATCGTGACGCCGACGACTTGTCCCACCACGTCGACGCCCTGGGGATAGGCCACGGTTTCCGGTTTGCAGGGAGACAGCGGATGCGGAACCAGATGCAGGCGGTCCTTCACGAGACTGCACCAGCAGCAGGCATAGCGGTCACGGAGTTCGAGCAGGTAAATGGGCCGGTCGAATTCACTCCTCCACCCCTCCCGCGAAATTGTGTTCCGCTTGACATCCACCTGGACGAGGCTTCCCGGCTTGATCATCGGGAACATCATGAAGTCGTCCAGCCCGATTGAAAAATAGGCATGCTTCTTCAGGTCCAGTTGTGTGAGGAGCCCGACGGGCACTTCCTTCCAACTCTTCACCAGCCGGCTCAGAAAACTGGTGGTTCGGGGATCGAACGAAGGATCCAACAGGGCCGGCACGGGCCGGGATCTTCCATTCTGCGACAGCACATGGGTCAGCGTGATCCGGTGCGTTTTGTCCACACGCACCAGCTTGCGAAACTTCGCCGTCATCTTGCGCGCCAACCCGTAACACTCGAGCACGTCCGCGAGGTCCAGTCGATAGATGGCGCACAATGAAAAAAGCTTGTAGATGTTGGGGACGGAATTGGCATTCTCAATCACCGAGAGATGACTGTGTCGGATGGCATACTGAGGATTCCCTTCAATTCGCGCGATCTCGAGGCTCGCTGCCTGGATGGCCTCCTGCGTCAGTCCCAGTCTCTCGCGAATCTTTTTAAGTTGATAGCCGGCATCGTTGGAGCGCATCGTATCCCTCTTCCGGATAGGGCTCAGAGGCCTTGTCAAGATCTTGACAAAATGTGATCGCTTCACCCTCTACACTTATTTCATGAAATAATGTCGACAGTTTTAGAGAACGACCCCCAGAAGAAGATTGGCTTACGCAAATTTTCAGATCCAATCAGGTTCCAGAGCGGCTCAAGGAGGAGTCTTTAAGGTCGGTTAAACGAAGACGCCACAAGACATCCCGAGCCGTACCTGGCGACCACGGGTAGACGATACAGTCAACGGCGAAGATCAGGGATCCCCCGGATGTAAGACCTCCGGGAACCGATCACACCGCTCTCTTTTAACGGTCAGTGACGGGGGAAGCGGGCTTCAACAATGCTGTGCATGCCGCCGCGACTGGTGAATTCGCCTTTGACGCGGGCCCATCGCGGTCGGCACGCTGCAACAAAATCCTCCAGGATCTTGTTGACGGCGTTCTCATAAAAAATTCCGAGATTTCGATACGCCAGGAAATACTGTCGCAGGGATTTCAGTTCGACACATTGCTTGTTCGGCAGATAGTGAATCGTAATCGTTCCAAAATCAGGCAGGCCGGTCTTGGGGCACACGGATGTATATTCGGTATTTACAATGGTGATTTCATAGCGGGGAAATTGATTGGGCCACACTTCGATCTTCGGCAGCTTGGCATCAATTCCCGACTTGGCGTGCTCTTTGGTGTATCCCATGGAAATGTCGAATGATTCTTTTGGGACTGCTTGATTCTTCCTGGATTCTAGTCCATCTTTTGTTGATTGTCTATTGGTTTTGTTGTGATTCGACCCGTTGTCTCTAGGGCAACATTTTAAAGGACAACGGGTATTCCCCCAGCATCCCCGATGGAGAGTTGACAGTTTATTCGAATTCGCTTGAGCAGGTAAAAGCTTGGGGTGGGTGACTCTTCGACTTATGGGGGGGTCGTCCGGTCAACCTATCCCGGGGGTTGAGGGGATCCCATTCACCCTGGCGGATCCCCTCGTACTCAAAACCTTTTTAGAATTTCTCCTGCAAGGCGACAGCACAATCTCATGACGAAGCTGCCTGAGCACTCTTTCAGAGATTCCAGTTCCAATCGTACAGATGAACTCTTCAGCATGCAACTTTCAGTTTGTGTCCTTTCTCTCCTGCCCTGTCTGGTCGAGGTGAGAAACAGCCCGGCGCCATCCTTCCTCCTCAGAGAAGGCGCCGGGTTGCAACTTGTCGGAGAAGTTCAAAGTCCCAAGTCCAAGGTCCAAAGTCGGAAACCCAGTTCAAAGTTCCCAGTTCAAAGTTCAAAGTCTAAACCTTACAATCCCACCTTTTTCGGGTCTGACTTCCGGCCTCTGGCTTCCGTTCAATATCCTCTGTTCTCTGACTTCCGATCTCTGCCCTCTGACTTCTTCTTCTGTGAACTGACAACCTTCGACAGAGGGTCATTGTTCGTTTGACTTCATCCAATGGACAACCTACAATCAGGTTTAAATTTGAATTCAACCACATACAACGAATTTTGATTTATTGAGGTCTAATAAATCAAACTTGAAAATAGAGGTTAGAAGAATCAAATGACGCGCAACTCAAGAAGAATTTGGATTTCCATTTTGGGGATATTCCTGCTCTGCCTTGCGCTTGGCGTGGAATACTCGTCCGGCCCGTCGGCCTCCAGTTCCGCTGCGGCGGCCTCCCCGCAGAACCCTCCTCCTTCGAACCCGCCTTCGTCCGACCCGCAGGGCCAGGAAAAGCCCAAGCCGGAAGGGGAGCGCCCGGAGGGGCCCCAGCAGCCGGCAGGCGAAGCCCCCATCAAGGGTCCGAAAAAGAAGAAGAAGGTCGAAGAGGAAAAGCCCAAGGAAAAGATCAGCGAGAAGCCCGGCGACGTGGCGCGGATCACCGTGAACGTGGAGCTTGTCCGGCTGGACATTGTGGCGACCGACGGGCACGGGACGCCCATCCCCGGGCTGACGGAGAAAAACTTCCGCGTGTACGAAGACAAGGTCGAACAGAAGATCCAGAATTTTCAGCCCACGGAAGCCCCGCTGACCACCGTGTTGTTGATGGAATTCAGCCGGGCAACTTGTCCCCTGATGTACAGCATGTGCGACTTCGGCTACTACACGCTCACCTCCGATGCCCGCCAACTGGCGAACATGCTTTTCCAGGGGCTTCGGCCGGAAGACTGGATCGCGGTGGTGGCCTACGATATCAAGCCCGAGATTCTGGCGGACTTCACCCAGGAAAAGCGCAATCTTTACGGGGCCTTAAGCCGCATGCAGGTTCCTGCATGGAGTGAAGCGAATCTTTTCGACGCGCTTGCAGACACCCTGGGCCGGCTGGAAGAAGTGGATGGAAAGAAATCGGTGGTCTTGTTTACAACCGGGCTGGACACGTTTAGCAAGTTGACCTATGACAAGATTCTCAAGAGAATCCAGAACACCGATGTCAGCATCTATCCGGTCAGCTTCGGGGCCTCTCAACGCATCATGAATGACGACAGGATGGGCCCGATCAACCGGCTCAATTTCCTGCAGGCCGACAATGAACTGACCACGTTCGCGCGGGACACCGGCGGAAAGGCCTATTTCCCGCGCTTCGAGGGGGAATGGCCGGGGATCTTGCAGGATATCATGGCGAACCTGCGCAGCCAGTATTCCATCGGCTACACTCCGTCCAATCCGGTGCGCGACGGGAAATTTCACAAGGTCAAGGTGGACCTGGTCGCGCCCGATGGCGGCCCTCTCAAGGTGGTGGATCAACGCGGCAAGACCTTGAAAGTCGAGTTGCGATACCGTCCCGGCTACTACGCGCCGAAGGCGTAGGTTTAGGTTTTAGGGAATAGGTGATCGGTAGTAGAGAAGAGAAGTCAGAGGTCGGAAGTCGGAAGTCAGATAAGATATCCAATCTCTACAGGGCCTTTTCTCTTGTAGCGCATCTTAATTTCAAATTCAGATGTGCGCTTGTTTTTTTCTGACATCTGATTTCCGACTTCTGACTTCGGTTCCCTAACACCTATTACCTATCACCTAAGACCTTTTTCCATGACCTCTGACCTTCCCCTCCCTCAAAAATCCCTCAACACGCCGCTTGCCCGCCTGATCGCTGAACAGATCCAGGAGGCCGGCCCCATTACTTTTCGTGATTTTGTGGAACTGGCGCTCTATCATCCGGAACTGGGCTATTACAATCGATCTCACACCCGACTCGGCAAGTCGGGTGACTTCTATACCAGCTCCCACGTTGGCCCGATCTTCGGTTGGACCATCGGCCGGGCGATTGAGAAGCTTCTCGCAGCGGGGGAAGACTCTGCCTCGGGGGGACAACGTGGGTCGAAGCGTCCCCGGCAGTCTGTCCTTATCGTCGAGTTCGGCGCGGGCGAGGGGTTCCTGGCAAAAGATGTTCTCGAATATTTCCGGCATCTGAACCCATCGTTCTTTGAGCGAATCCAATATGTCATCGTGGAACAAAGCCCTGCATTGCGCCGCGCCCAGGCCCGGCTCTTTGATCAGCATCCGGATCTTCAAAAGCGAGTACGCTGGTGTAATGTCGATGACCTGGAACCGTTCTCAGGCGTGGTGCTGGCCAATGAGTTTGTGGATGCCTTGCCTTTCCACCGCGTGGCCCTGACTGACGACGGTTATGAAGAGATTTTCGTCGATATGAGTGAAGGAGGATTCGTTGAGAAGTTAGGAATGATCTCGTCTCCGCGCGTCGACGCCCTGATTCACGAGGTGGAAGTGGAATTTGACGAAAGCTGGGATGGTCCCTGGCCGGTGGGCCAACAGATGGAAATTTCAATTGACGCTTTGGACTGGATTGGTTCGCTGGCGGAAAGGATGGAGCGAGGGCGGGTGATCATTATCGATTATGGCGATACGGCCGGTAAGCTGTATGGCCGCGACCTGACAGAGGGGACCGTGCGGGCCTTTTTTCAACATCAGATCAGCGATCGATATTACGAACACGTTGGCGAACAGGACCTCACGGCGGATGTGAATTTTTCCTTGCTCCTCAAGGCCGCCATCGAGTATGGCTTTGAAGACCCTGAGTTCACAACGCAAGCCGACTTCTTGCTCGAAAACGAGGTTCTGAAAGTCGTCGAGGATCGCGAGCGAATCCTTCATTTGTCGTCGGGAGAAGCCCGCAATGCACGGAGGCAGATTCTGAATTTGACCCTCCCTGAAACGATGGGGACACGATTTAAGGTGTTGACATTGAAGAGATAGAATGAAGGACCGGTCCCGCAAGTCGGAAACTGATTGCAATTAGATTTCTTTAGTCCTAAACTTTCCATGGCTGGCCGACCCCCCTGATGGCTCTCCTTTTCGTGATGACCGGCTGGCCAACGGAGGCTTTAGCTCGTACTCCCCCATCGTAGAGGAGGCTTGATCCCCGTCTTCAGTGAGGCTTGGGAGCGGGTCTCTTTGCACGCGGCTGCGCGCATCATCATTAAGACTCTACGAAGAAGATCAAAGAAGTCAATTCTCTGCAACCGGCAACTGGAATTCGGGAATTTAGAGGATGGATCTTCCCCGAGGCCCAAGTGCTGACTGCAGGGGGGTGACACCTGTATTCATTATGAGATCAAAGACGATAATTATGAGATCACGGATGACAAGGGTCTGGTGCGTGAGGACCGTCCGCTTTGCCTTCATGCTTTGGCTGTTAAGCTATGCATGGAGAGAAGTATACTGCATTTCCCAGTCGCAACCTTCAGCTGCAAGACAGGATTTTTCCTTATCGGCAACGTATGCACCATGCGTTCAGCTGAACCGAGTCGACCTTAACCCAGGTAGCTCGTTCCCTCCGTTTACCGTCTCGATTAACCGAGTCAGCGGGTTTTCCGAACCGGTATCCATTTCATTTGAAGGCCTCCTGCCCGGTGTTCATGTTTCTCCGTCAGATTCATTCACCCTTGCTCCGGGACAGAGCCAGCAAGTGATGGTAAGTGCCGACGCGTCCGCCCAACCAAACATGGGAAGGCTCACAATTCGGGGGACCAGTGCCTCGCTTAGCCACACTTACTTCTTGGAGGTTCAAGTCTACTCTCCGCTACCCTACAGAATTTCAGTCACCCCTGCCACCTTATCTCTAACACCTGCATCCATTGGTACCGTGCAAATCTCTACGAGTGCATCTCTTGGTCCATCAGTTTCGGTAAACCAGATCTCCCCTTACCTCTACTATTGTGGCGTGGATTTTGATTACCGTGATTTAGGTCTTAGCGTTGACCATCCGGCCAAGCTACCCATCAGGGCTTCGGCGGTGGCCCAACCCCTCCAGAATGTTCCGATTGTAGTAGCGACCACCGACTCCGCTTCAAACCAGACGAGCGTGGAGATCGTTCTGCTGAGCGTCACGGTACCTTTCCCGCGGATCGTCACACCCACTCGCAGCACCATTATCCGCAGCGGAGAGAAACCTGCTGCAGCGGTGTACGACGCGCCGCGGAAGCTGGTTTTTGTAACCCTGCGGGAAACAAACCAGGTGCGGGTCTACTCCTCCACCGACGGTCACATGGTGGCCACGATTCCTGTCCAGCAGCCATCCGGAATTGATGAGACTCCGAATGGCACAGAGATCCTAGTGGGCGGTTATTCCCCGTACATCGCCGTCATAGACCCTGACCTGCTTCAAGTCACACGTCTGGTTCCCGCCCCGCGTCTCCCGCCCATCCCATACATCACCGTTGATTTCCTTTTTCCTATACAAGTTGTTCCGCTCTCTACAGGGAATGCGCTCATCCTTGGCCAGCACGGGAACAGCACCGAGACTCACATTTATTTCTGGAATCGGACGACGGACCAGATGAGCGCTCTCGAAGTCCCCACAATATATTTTGCCAGCCAGATCCGTCGCACATCTGATGGCTCGACCGCGCTGATCCTCGGCACCGAGGGAATTAGCTTTTATGATGCCGCACATGACAGTTTCTCGGCACCAGTTACTCAGGGATGGTTCAGATCCCTTCGGCCGGACGGCCACCAGTTCGCCAGTGAGATTGGCCAGGGGGCTGTGGGGTTTTTCGATCCACAGGGAAACCTCCAGGGTTCTGTCCCTTTGGGCCTAGAGGTAGTGGGTGGTGTGATCTATAGCCTCAACGGGAAGCGCCTTTATGTAGTCGGCTCCTTTACATCACAAGCTGACACAGTCGCAGTCATCGACACACAGAATTTCACCTTGCTCGGATTGGTGTCCGATCTTATTCAGGGCGGGATGCCCACGATTCCACTGGCGATTGATGAGACTGGAATGATTTTTGGAGGGAGCCTCGCCGGGGTCGTATTCCTGGACGTTCAGTCGTCGGGGGCCCTGCGCTTGCCTCTG
The DNA here is from genome assembly GCA_020072965.1 of Terriglobia bacterium. Lineage (GTDB taxonomy): Bacteria > Acidobacteriota > Terriglobia > JAIQFV01 > JAIQFV01 > JAIQFV01. The sequence goes on from JAIQFY010000033.1 coordinate 24,962, forward strand.
CCTGGTCAATTCAAGGTGGTGCCTTCCCTTGTCAGCCAATCTGCGCTTACGGCAGTACAACTCAGCACTTCTGCCGGCATGGACCCAGCAAAGAACTACAGCATGTTCATAGGCGCGCCGCCTGCTTCTCCTGACACATTGATCGCAACAAACATTTCCGACCCCTCAAGCAATGTCATCCAGATGCTGGTACCGCCGAGCCCCCGGGCAGGCCCTGCCAATGTCACGCTGGTCCATTCCGAGGGGTGGTCCGTAGTCCAGCCATCGGCTGTGAGCTATGGCCCTTCCATTGTCAACATCAGCCCCAATGCAGGCTCGGCAGCGGGAGGTACGACCTTCATGGTGGGGGGCTACGGCTTTGTTCTGTCCGGAGCCCAGGTGACAGTTGGCGGGCAAGCTGCCAAGGTGTCTGGCGGGTACTTGCTCTCTCCGCCTGGAACCCCCGGTCTCGCTGATGTGACAGTCACAACACCCCAAGGCTCCACGACCGTCCGAGGAGGCTACCAGTATCTTGATTTCGTGCGAGTCTTCCCCCGGGAAGGTGACCTCGGCGACTTTGTCTATGACCGGCAAAGACAACGATTGTACATAACCAACGTTGACCACGATCGAGTGGAGATCTTTGATCTCGGTTCACAAACTTACTTGAACCCGATTGCCGTTGGGAAACTTCCAACCGGAATCGCGCTGACTCCGGATGGACAACTCCTCGCTGTGATGAACACAGTCGACAATACGGTTTCCATCATCAGTCCCGATCAGATGAAGGTCCTCAGCACCAAACTCGCGCTGACGCCCTCTGATCAACAACCGCGCTGTCAAGGTCAAGGGGTCGAGATTACCCCCGCGGTGGGCCATCGGATGCTCGTTGAAGTGCATTGTACCTATCTTCTTGAAACGAGCCACCTCCACCTGCTCGATCTCGATTCAGGCAGCCTGAGCTGCTCCGATGTGGCGGGTTGTGACGCGAGCGGACAAAACATTTCCTTTAGGTCGGGGTATGTAGCAATGGCCTCATCCCTTGATGGCAGCAAAATCTTATTAGCTGATGTGAGCCTAGGCGGTGGACAGGTTGGGCTATTGGATTTCAATGCTAATACACTTACAACAGGATTCCTTGGGGTCTATAACGACGCGACAGTAAGTGCCGATGGCAGTTGGTTCGCTGCGAGTTTTCGCGGATTTGATTCTTCGCTTCTCCCGGTAAGCATCTACTCTTCGGTTCCAAATTGGGAGGCTGGTCCAGGGGGTCCTTACACTGTATTTGGCGAACGCTTGAGTCCTTCGGGAAGCCTGTTGTTCATGCCGAAGGTTTCGGGCGTAGACATCTTTGATACTCGTCAGGGTCGTTTGGTTTTCCAGGTGGGACTGCCCGATCCACTCCCGTACTGTCTTCATGCCCTGGCCCTGGATGAGACCGGCAGCAAAATGTTCCTGATTTCCAAGAGTGGCATCACCATTGCCCAACTTCACAAGGTTCCCCTCAGCATCGTTACCGTGGCGCCCCACACGATTGCGGCCGGCCTGACCGTAACTATTCGAGGGAGCGGATTCATGAACGGTGCGATCGTCGAGTTTGGAGGTGTTCAAGCAGTGGCGACCTTTGTGGATATGAATACACTCCAAGCCATTGTGCCGTGGCTTGAGGGCGACTCGACCGCCGTCACCGTGCTGAATCCCGACGGCGAGCAGTACTCATTACAGGCGGCATTCGCCTACAGTGCCCTGCCCCCAAAATCTTCGGTGGACCTGCAAATCAATTCGGGAGGCGCCGGATCTGCCTCGACGCTGAACCGCTTCGGTTCGACGCGCACCGGCTATGCAGAAGTGATGGTGAATTCGGGGGACGCCCCCTATGGCACGGCCGTTTTCAGCTTCATGCAAGGCGGCGTGGTAGTCAGTGAAGTGGGAGTGCCCGCCTCTCCTCCCACGACGGCTGCACGAATCTTCGTTGAATACAGATCCAACGCCTCCGCCAAATCTGACGGCGAGCAAGCGGGAAGCATGAGCGTCAACACGGGTTTTGCGGCAGTGAACCCGGGGAATGCTCCTGCCCGCTTATCCATGCGTTTGCGGGATTCCAGCGGAAATACACTTGCACAAGGGGGAATCAGCCTCCCCCCAAGGGGCCACATGGCGAAATTCGTTGACCAACTTGGTCCTGAATTTGTTCTGCCTCCCGGGTTCAGAGCCAACATCGGGTTTGGTTCGCTTGAGGTCACTAGCGATGAGGCAGTTTCCATTTTGGCGCTGCGACTGACCACGAATCAACGAGGGAATACCTTGCTGACCAGTACGCCCATCGCCGACCTGACTCGGCCCATGCCTACCAGTATGATCTCCTTCCCGCAGTTCGTAGACGGGGGTGGATATCAAACTGCTTTGATATTGCTCAACACCTCAACTACGGCCGAATCGGGAAAGATCTGGATTTATGACGATGAGGGAACTCCGTTGGAAATTCGTCTCCTTGGTGCTTCTTCACCCGCTGCCAGCGTCGCCTACGACATCCCCGCTGGCGGGTTCTTGAGAATTCAAACCGATGGCTCCAGCTCAGGCGTGAAAGCGGGATCGGTCCAGGTGATCCCGGATTCGGGGACCGACACACCCGTAGGCGCAGGGGTCTTTGGCTACACTGCAAGGGGTGTTCTGGTCACGGAGTCTGGAATTCCATCAGCAACCCTTTCCACTCATGCAAGGGTCTTCGTTGACAAATCAAATGGCCACAACACAGGATTGGCAATTGCGGATACTACCGGGGATAGCAGATTGATCACGGTAAATGCCTACCAAATGGATGGGAGAACCCCGGCAGGCAGTGGAAATTTTACGCTGAGAAGCAATGGGCATTCGGCAAAATTCGCCGAACAGATTGTGTCTAATCTTGTCGCCGGATTCACTGGAGTCCTGGACATCAGCTCGACCTCCCCGTTCGCTGCCCTCACGTTGCGCTCCCTCAATAATGTACGTGACGATTTCTTGCTGACTACATTCCCCGTTGCAGACATGACGAGGCCCGCTCCTTCCCCCTTGATCTTTCCGCAGATCGCAGATGGCGGCGGATACCAAACTCAATTCATTCTCTTGAGCCCTACGGGGGCGGCGAATACAACGCTTAGCTTCTTCGCAGATGACGGCTCCCCTCTGGCCGTTGGGAAGAGTTCAAGAGAAGATCGATAAGAATAAAAGGGGTCACACCCGGATATAGGACACAGACGTGGAGAGCGGGGCGGCAATTTCCTATTGCAGAGGGCTACTGCATCCTGTCGCGAGTCCAATTACGACCCCCTTTTTTCTTTTCCCATCCTCCGGGTGGTTTAAAGAGAAACTTTATGTATAAAGCTTTGCGCTGAAGGCGCTGCGAAACGGAGCCCAGCGTTGGCCCGTTCTTTGGGCCTACGCTGGGTTAGCGTCACCGCGCGCGCCGCAACCCCATCGGGGTTGTGGCCCTTTTCTGGCGCGGGGGTCCCAACGTAAGCCGGAAGAACCGGCTAACGTTGGGCTCTATTGCACAGCGCCGTTGGCGCAAGGGCCTTTCTCGCATTCGATTCCGGTCAGACGCCAACATTCTTAAAATCTGGTTTGGTTCAAGATCACTTCTTAAGGTGTCGAATCACGGCCGTCAGAATCACCGCACCCAGGATGGCGACCAGGATGGTGTAAATCAACCCACCCTGACCGGCGAATCCCAGGAAGCGCATGATGAAGCCCCCGATGATGGCTCCTACGATGCCGATGACGATGTCCATCAAAGTCCCGTAGCCGGAACCCTTCATGATCTTGCCTGTTGCCCATCCAGCGATCAAACCAACAATAATCCACCATAAGATGTGCATAATGAATTCCTCCTTGGAAGAATGATTCTACCCATAGACCGTTTTCATGCGCTGTTACCGGGACTTCAAACGAATTATTTTGATCCACTGCCTGAGGGGAAAGCAGCCAGGACTCCAGACCGGTAGAGCACGCCTCCGACGATACCTGCCAAACTGGGAACCACAAGGAACATCCACACTTGCAAAAGAGCCCGTCCGCCCACCCACACGGCGGGTCCCAGGCTGCGGGCCGGGTTCACGGATACACCGGTAATGTTGATTCCGAAGATATGAATCACCACCAGGGTGATGCCGATGGCAAGACCTGCCATTTGGGTCGGCGCTCCCTCCTGGGTTGAACCCAGAATCACAATGAGAAAGAGCAGGGTGGCGACAAACTCAAAAACAATAGCCGAGGTCAGCCCGTATCCCCCCAGATACCCTTCGCCCCAGCCGTTCTGCCCGAGGCCGCTCCCGGAGGCGCTGTATCCTGCGAGAATACCACTCTTGATCGCCGTCAGCACTCCTGCCGCCGCAAGGGCGCCGAGAATCTGACCGACGATGTAACCGACCAGGTCTTTCCCGTCCATGCGCCCGGCGGTAAATACGCCGAGGCTGACGGCCGGGTTGAGGTGGCACCCGGAGATCGGCCCGATTCCGTACGCCATGGCGATCAGCGCGAAGCCGAAAGCAAACGCAATTCCCAGGATTCCAACAATTTTGCCAGCCACCACTGCGGTTCCACATCCAAATAAGACAAGCGTGAACGTTCCGATGAATTCTGCCAGGTATTTTTTCATGAGGCCTCCTTGTTCTGCCGGTTATCAACAATGTTTCGAAGTCATGATTTCGGTGGCATCCTGCGCCTACACGATCGAGAGGTTTCAACGAGAAAAGAGACTTCGCCTGGAGGAGAGCTTTCCTTCACCTCCTCATTTGCCAAAGGTCAGGCGCAATCCGGTGCTCAGAAGCAGGTCGTTCTTTTTGGTTTCGGGTAATGGATTGCTAAGGTATCGGTCCGTGAACGTGATTTGCCAGTTCAGCCAGCGGCTCAGTTTTATCACTGCCGAGGAATCAAACGTCAAGCGATACTCTCCGCTCTCACTGAGATTGGGATAGAACGCCAGTCGCTCATTCAGGAACAACCGTTCGGAGAGTTTGTGGGTGAGTTCCTCCCCCACGACCAGTTCAGCGGATTTCCGATCGAGTCCGGTTGAAAAGAATTCCTGGTTGTACGAGGCGCCGCCAAAAAGATCGAAGGTTGTCCGCTCGTTCTTGACGGCATGGAACCCAAGACCTCCGCCCAGTACATTGCGAAGGTCCAGTTTCTGGAACTTGTCGTATTCAAAGTCGGTGAAGCCGAAGGCGAACAACCGCGGCTTGAGGTTGAAATCGCCGCGGATTCCTCCCCGGATGGCTTTGGCCGTGGTGACAGAGGTTCCCGTTGCGGAGTTCTTCGCAAAGATGGAGTTGGAGTAGATGGTAAATTTGTCACGGGTTGTAGTGCGCACAGCGTTAGCTCCGAGCGAGAAGGTGACGGTATCGGAATTACCCTTGGTCGCACTGATCCCGGTATCGATAAAGCCGCTCCAGAAATCCAGCAGCCTCGGATGCTGCAATCGCTCCATCTGCGCTTCATAGGCCGCCTGTTCTGCATCTGAACGGATGAGTTGTACGGCGTCCTTGGGAGTAGAGACCTTTCCGGCCTCCTTGGAGTCGATCTGAAACTTGCCGTCAGAGGTCGAAACCTGGCCGACAATCATTTCTCCGTCTTTCAGACCGATGTGCAACGGCTGGGTGGAGTTGATCTCCTGAATGGCTGCCCATTGCACCGTGACCTCGCCGACAAAATCCGTTTTAAGAAGCAGGCTCTTTTCGTCGGATTTGATAATCACGCCCGTGAGTCGATCGCCGTTTTTTAAGATCACCTGGTCTGCGAAAAAGCTGGAGCAGACCAGGCAGCCGATTAGAATTGCAAGAATTGCCGTTCTTCGCATAATCGTCCTCCTTGATCGTTGACAGGGGCACTTTTGCTCCATGGGCGGGGTCATCAGGGCAGTCTCGTTTAGAACTCCATCGCGCAGCAGGCCTGCCCAATGAACCACTCGGGATCAAACAGAGGCCGGTCTGTCCCATGAAGCCATTCGGAAGTGTTCCTGGTGAGATCATTTAAGCTTCGGTTGGTGATGCAGCGACCACCAAGGTGGTGCAAAAAGCGCATCGTCGTGAGTCAATCGGCATCTCACTCAGACAGTCCGGACATTTGCCGTTCGTTGGATGGGCCGGCACCGGGCGCAAGATCTCCCGGTCGGCCAAAATGCTGCCCGGCTCCTTGCGAAACAACGTCGATGATCCGGACCTCATGAACATCGTCAAAATCGTGAGCAGCTTCAAACCGTATTAGATCCGGGAGAACCTTGGGTTATCCCATTAATGCTGCGGGGGCTCCCTGCGAGTGGCTTGGTGTCGAACTGGAACTGGTTGACTCAGATGGAGAGAGAAAGGTCTTGCCGGGTGAGTCGGAATAAACAAAAAAATCTTCCCCTCGGCGGTTTGGACCTTTCAACCAATGCACTCGTTTTGAGGCTTTTTCCAGTCCAAATGGTTCACCTCATTTGGAGAAGCAAGGGCAGCAACCATGGCGCTCAACAGGAAGAATGAAGGCACGACCAGATATGTCTTCACAATTTTCGTGGCTGTTTTCTGAAAAGAGTTGTTAGTGTTCGGGATCCCTCAGTGCAGATTGCAGCCTCAACGATGAGGGCGGACCGATAGACCGGTCAAAACAAAACTCCTCATCCCTATAGTTTGTGGACAAAATGGTACAAGAGGCAGCGACACCTGTCTATACAATTTAAGATCCTTCCGAAGGTCAAAGGGAGTTACACCTCGACTTAAGGCTGAGACGTGCAAGACTCGGCGGTGATTTCCGGTACGGGATGTTGTTGGGTTCGGCCTTGAAGGATTCCAGCGCCTTGCCGATTGCCCTTTCAGGGCAAGCCAAGACCTAATAATGATCAACGTTCCCAGGGCGTTGCCCTGGGCTGTTGTAGATTGCCCTTGCAGGGCAAGAGGACAGGCAGTACCTCCTATGGCCCACACAGATCCTGGATGCGCCAAGATTATTATCGTCTGCTTATTGCACCCTTGCTGCGCCAAAAGCGCTGAGCCGCGGGACGATTGAAATTGCACAGAGCGGAGCTGAGGTTCAGGGCTCCAAAAGCTGTCCCCGTTCGTTCTACACCATTATTTGTGAGAGCGATTTCGAAAGCAATTGCCGGGTCAGATCCACCTTGTAGATGTTCTGGGTCATAGGCTTGGCTTTCCGCACCGCAGCTGCGGCCGCCCGCTCGATGGTTTTCGGGTCCAGCTTCTTGCCCTTCAATTCCTCTTCGGCTTCGATGGAGCGCCAGGGAATGGGAGCGACCCCGCCCAGCACCACGCGTGCTTCAGCGCACACGCCGTTCTTCATCGTGCACTGAACCGCCGCCGAAGCCAGCGCAAAGTCATACGACTGCCGCTCCCGGGATTTGCTGAACGCGCCTCGAGCGCCTGCGGAGGGCGTTGGGATGAAGATCTCGGTGAGGATCTCGTCGTCTTCCAGGATGTTCTCCTTCAGGATGTTGACTTCAGGGCCGACGAAGAATTTTTCCAACGGAACTGTCTTTTCCCCCTTGGAGCCCTGAATTTTCGCCGAAGCATTCAATGCCACCAGCGCCGTCGCGCTGTCTGAGGGGTGCACGATGTAACACAAATGGCCGCCGAGGATGGCGTGATACTTGTTCTCGCCGTCCACCGCAAAACACTTCGCCCCTCCCTTTCTCAGGCAATCGAAGGGCCCGCGCAGATACCAGCAGCGGGGGCGCTGACAGATCGAACCTCCCATCGTGGCCTGGTTGCGGATCTGCGGCGCGGCGGTAACATAAAGGGCCTCGACGAGCAACGGGAACGACTTCCGGATGATCGGGTCCTCTTCAATCGTCGAGAGTGTTGTCAGCGCCCCGATCCGGACGCCATCGTTGGATTCGCGGACGTAACGCATCTCAGGCAGCGTCTTCAGGCATACCAGCTTGTCCGGTGTATCCACGCCGTCCTTCAGTCGTCCGAGGATGTCGGTCCCGCCGGCGCAAACCCGGGCGTTACCTCCGGCCGTGCTTAAGGTGTGAATGACATCCGCAAGTTGTTGCGGCGCAAAATATTCAAAAGCTCTCATGATGGACTCCCTAAAAATTCAAATGATTTCCGGTAGGGGCGTACAGCTGTACGCCCCTACTTCGAAGCATGCACGAAGGGTGACATTCTCAATGACGTCCTCACTATGTCCTGCCTCCCAAACTCTTCAACCCATCAATGATCTTTTCCGGCGTGATGGGGTTTGACTTCACGCGCACGCCGGTGGCGTGGTACACGGCATTGGCGATGGCGGGAGCCGTGGCAATCAGCGGGGGTTCTCCGACGCCTTTGGCGCCAATGTTATTCGCCGTGTAAGGAACGTCGACGCTGTATACCTCGATATCAACAGGAGCATCGAGCGAAGTCGGAGGGCGGTACTCCAGCAGCGAGGCGGTCACAGGAACACCGGTATTTTTGTCGATCAAGCGCCGTTCCGAGAGGGCGTATCCCGTTCCCATCGTGATGCCCCCTTTGACCTGGCTTGCGAAGGTGTGAGGGTTGATGACGCGCCCCGAATCATGGGCGGCGACAAATTTCAACACCTTGACCTCGCCGCTGTGGATGTCGATCTCCACTTCGCAGAACTGAGCGCCAAAGGCGTTCAGGGATTGACCCTTGGGATTGGGTCCGCGGTAGCCCCGTCCCACCAGCGTGCGTTCGGGCATCGCCCCGGCCGCTGCTTCAAATTTCATCCGTTTGTCGGGTTGGGCAGTGACGAAGATAAACCCGTCCTTGGAGCTCAACTCCTCCGGCTTTACGCCCAATGATCCCGCCGCCAGATCGAGCAGCTGGCGCTTGGCATCATTTGCGGCGGAGCGAACCGCCGGACCGCTCGAAGCGAGAGTGATAGACCCGTAGCTCGGCAGCGTGTAGGGCGTGGTTTCCGTATCGGCATTGGTAACATGAATCCGGTCGACAGCGACGCCCAACTCCTCCGCGCAGATTTGAGACATGACGGTGCGCGTGCCTGTGCCGATATCCGCGGCCCCGGTCAGCAGGTTGATGGAGCCGTCCTGGTTGATCTTAACGATCGCCGTCGCTGGGGGACCACCCCCGCCCCCCCAGATTTGCGACGCCATACCGACCCCATATTTTTTGGTGCTGGCGGGATCATTGCGCCGGAGCCGTTTTTCATCCCAGTGAAATTTTTCGGCGCCGAGTTTGAAGCATTCCGCCAGGCCCTTGCTGTGGTAAGGCTGGTGGGTGACCTGGTCGACTTTGACGTCGTTGCGCATCCGCAGCTCGATGGGATCCATATTGAGCTTGTGGGCAATCAGGTCCATCAATTGCTCCAACCCCCAGGCGTTTTGTACGTTGCTGGGGCCCCGCATCGCCCCCGGAGGAGGGGTGTTGGTGAACACGGCGCGGTCTTCAGTCCGGACATTCGCACAGGCATACATCTGTTGGGTCATGGGGCTCGAATTGCCCCACATCGAACCGCTCATGTAAGCCCCCACTGCATTGACGGATTTCATTTCGATGGCGGTGAGACGGCCGTCGTTCTTCACTCCGACTTTGTAATGTTGGATGGAGGCGGGCCGGTACACTCCCATGAAATCCTCGTGGCGCGAGAGCACCATCTTAACGGGACGGCCGGTCCGTCGGGCCATGAGGACAGCCAACATGGTCTGCTTGCCGGCGCCCCCCTTGCTGCCAAATCCACCGCCCATGTGCGTTCCAATGACCCGGACATCGTTCATGGGAAGCGTGAAAACGCGCGAGATTTCCTCCTGCACCCCAAATACACCCTGCGTTGACTCCCACACCGTCAGGTGATCCCCGTCCCAGGAGGCAGTGGTTCCGTGGACTTCCATGCAGGCATGTTGTTGGGGTTCGGTGCGAAATGTCTCCTCGAAGATGTGGTCGGCTTCTTTGAATCCAACGTCCAGATCGCCACGTGTATGAACTGACGGCTGTCCAATCTTCCTTTGGCCGAATCCGCCTCCCGTGAAATTGCCTTCGGGGAAGAATTTGACTGGCGATTTGTCGGTCATGGAAACTTCCGGATCGAGGACAAACGGCAGGGGTTCGTAATCGACCTGAATCAGGCGCGCGGCGTCCTCGGCCTGGAGCTCGGTCTCGGCGGCCACCACGGCAATCTCCTCCCCCGTATATTTCGGTTCCAGGGTCAGCAGGGGAAGCGTCCCTGCGAAGGGATTGCCCATGATGTATCGCTCCACATCTTTCGGGAGCAGGACGGCATGAACGCCGGGATGTGCTAGCGCCTTCTCGATGGAGATGTTCTTTATGCGGGCGTGCGGCAATTCGCTCCTGACAGCAATCGCGTAAAGCATATGCGGCAACTGGACGTCGGAGGTGTACTTGGCTCGCCCGGTCACTTTGTCGACCCCATCGACGCGCGGGACCGGTTGGCCCACGATCTCGGTCTTCGTCCAGTCGGGCAGGGGCGGAACCTTGCGTGTCCGCACCGTGACCCGCCGGCCTTCAATATTGACTTCGCTTTCTTCGTATTCCTGATCCTGTCCGGGTGGAATCGGTTTCTGGGTCTTCTCGTCGTCGATCATGACAGTCGCCTTTCTGGCAGTTCGATTGAAATCTCCGATCTCAAATCTCAGATCATCCCCTTATAAAGTTTCGGTAGCCGGGATGGATTCGCCCTTTGAATCCATCCCGGGCATTTGTGAGATGATCTCAAACCTTCTTCATCGTGCGCTGTGCCTCCTCGGCGGCTTCGAGGATGTTGGAATAGCAACCGCAGCGGCACACGTTCCCCGAGATGGCGTAGCGCAGTTCCTCCCGCGACAAATTGGGATTGCGCCCGAAAGCAGCCTTCAGGGCCATTAACTGGCCGGGAATGCAAAATCCGCACTGCATGGCATCGTGCTTGATGAAAGCTGCCTGGAGCGGATGCAACTGGTCGCCGTTTGCCAGGCCCTCGATGGTTTCGATCTCGCTGTGTTGGGCGTCGACGGCCAGCACCGAGCAGGAATAATGCGCGCGGCCGTCCAGGATGACGGTGCAGGCCCCGCACTCGCCGCGCGAACAGCCGACCTTGGTGCCGGTCAGGCCCAACTCGTTGCGCAGCACGTCCGCCAGCACGGCCCGGTTGTCCACCACCAGCCGGTGCGTCTCGCCGTTGACCTTCAGCATGATCAACGAATGAAACTTGTCGACCTCCGGCGTCTCGGCCGCCATCAGGGGAGCATCAATGACGCCAAGATCCACCGTCGACAGCACCGCCGTGGTTGCGGCTGCTGCGCCGACCGTCGCTACAAACTCGCGCCGCGTGAGCGAGAAATTGCCGGCATTGGATTGATTCGCTGTTTCTTCGGGCATGGAGAACTCCTTCGTTGTCAGGATCACTTCGATACCGGGGTCTGGAAGAGAACGTGAGGGAAGCAAATCGTACATCGCAAAGCTTCAGCTAATGGAAGGGTGCCTGCCGAAGCCGATGGCTTTGAGGAAAGTAGGCGGATCATTGCGGACCCCAGACCAAGCTACCCTGATTTTTGGAGAATGGACGAACCCGAATGATAGCGCAAAATTCCTTCGAGGGGTGAAAAAAAATGCAAAGAGATCTCATTGGATAAATCCGAGCGTCTCCCGCTGACCGATCACACCAGGCACGGCAATACTGTGGTGCAGTCGTCCCCGCCTGCGAAATACGAAAACTGCCCAGATTCCTTAAAAGTGCAACTTTCGGACACTGCCGTTGGCTTGGGCTCCTCTTCACATCTGGTCGACACATTGGTACTGCAGAGACCATAGACAGTGACTTGAGGTTTGAGTGGAAAATGCAGTGGCTTACCACAAAGTTCGGAGAGCAATTTGCAGAATCTGAAAACCTTAGGGGCGCATTCCAAAGGATCTGCGGCATGTTCTGTTCGTTTGATGAACACTTTGCATAAAGGCAATTATGCACAAACCAATTTGTATTAATCAAAATAGAAAGTACTTTACACAAGCGGCTTGCCGTCGTATTGACTTACGTGTCGCAACATCCTAGAATCGTCGCTGACCCACGCATCCATCGAAAAGATTGCAATAGAGACCGCAGCCATCCGTGCTTCGATTGTCGGGGCCACGGCTCCGGAGCCGAGGTAGGAAAATGACCATAAAACGCGGAAGAGGTCGCGCTCTGGGGTTATCACTTCTACTTCTGGTGACCTGGAATGGCATCTCACGGGCGCAAAGCGAAGCAACCCCAAGAACCCAAATTGTTCTCCTCGGAACGGGAACTCCCCTGCCTGATCTGGACCACTCCGGACCTTGCACCGCCATTGTGGTGAACGGTACTCCGTATCTCGTCGATTTTGGCGCGGGGCTGGTCCGGCAGGCCTTGGCGGCTCGCAAGAAAGGTGTCCGGGGCTTGGATACGGTAAACCTCAGGATTGGTTTTCTCACCCATCTGCATTCTGATCACACGCTTGGTTTCCCGGACATAATCCTCACGCCCTGGGTTATGGGAAGGAAGGAACCACTCGAGGTTTATGGGCCTCCAGGAACCAGCGACATGGCGGAGCATATCTTGAAGGCGTACGAGGCTGACATTAAGATCAGGAATATGAACATCGAACGTTCCAACACCAGCGGATACAAAGTGAACGTGCATGAGATCCAACCGGGCGTCGTTTATAGGGACCGGAACGTGACGGTGACAGCCTTTGCCGTACATCACGGCAAGTGGGCTCACGCCTACGGTTATCGGTTCGAGACCCCGGACCGGACCATCGTGATCTCAGGTGATACCAGCCCAGACGCCGCAATCCTGGATAACTGCCACGGATGCGACGTGCTTATTCATGAGGTTTATACGCAAGCTTCGTTCGACATGGTCTCTCCGCAATGGAAGCAATACAGGTTGGCCTCCCACACTTCATCGAAGGAACTTGCCGAGATTGCCACCAAAGCGAAGCCAGGGTTGCTGATCCTTTACCATCGAGCAAATCCAGGCTGCGATCAAGCGCGCGCGGAAGAGTGTCGGGAGGCAGGAAGTGAAGAGCAACTGCTGAAAGAGATCCGCCAAGGCTATAAAGGCAAGGTTGTAGCAGGGCACGATCTCGAGATTTACTGATCCGCACGGCGCTGGTAAGCGGATTGACAAAGGCCTTATCCTGAAAACACGCGGCGAAAAGGCAGGTTAGAAGATGAAACTGCGCCCGGTGTACGTGGCTGCGGCAACTTGCATGCTGGTCATCGTCGTATTCTTATTAGCCGATCACATGCCAAAAGCATTTAGCTACGCCCTCTTGCCTGGTTCCTTCCTCGCCCTCACTATCAACGGCAGTCTACATGACCGAGTGATGCCGGGATTCTCGATTATCGCCACTGCGTTCAACGGCGTCATTTACTCGGCAGTAGCTTTGTTAGCGACGAAGAAGCCGTGGAAATGAGACTGCCCCACTGCCTTCCCGCGACTCAAATTGACATTTGTATGCCGCTATATTATCATCGCGCCTTTGTTTAGAGGTTAGCTGACCTGCCTAGGATCACACCTCAGAACACCGCCCGTTATGAGTGACCATGCCTGACGAAATCAAGAAAGATCAACCTGAATCCAAACCGCCCGCACCGGATTCCGCCAAACCTGCGGCCACTCCGCCGCCGGCGGGACACGCGCCGGGACATCCTTCGGTCAGCGAGAAGAAGCTGGCCACCAAGGCAGCGGCGGCTGCGTCCACCCCGTGGACTTCACCGCTGGTCGAGGAAATCAAGAAGCGGTTCCAAGGTTCAGTGATCGAATCGCACACCATGGTGGGTCAGAACGTGATCATCCTGGAGACCCCGTCGTTGATCGAAGTGTGCAAGTTCGTGCGCGAAAACGAAATCATGCCATGCGACTACCTGGTGGACGTCACGGCCGTGGATTATCCGTCGCGCGAGAAGCGCTTCGATGTGGTCTATGTCCTCCATTCATTTAAAATGAATGAGCGCGTACGATTGAAGATCTATGTCGCCGACAATGAAACCATCCCCAGCGTGACCGCCATCTGGCCGACCGCCAACTGGCTGGAACGGGAGGTCTTCGACATGTTCGGGATCAAGTTCTCGGGCCATCCCGACCTGAAGCGGATCCTCCTGCCGGAAGGCTGGAAGGGGCATCCGCTGCGCAAGGACTATCACCTTCAGCAGATGGATGACGAGTGGGTGAAAGCGAATTTGAATATCGAGACCGGGCAGTAGGAGAATCACCGCGAAAGAGAAGGGACAGACACCGGCTTTAATGGGCGTTCGAAATTAATGAGAGTAAGGAGTCTGTCCCTGATTCGAGAGCGCAGAAGATATGGCAGACGTTGAAGAAAAGGTCATCACGGCGCTGCACGACCATGATACGTTCCTGGATTCCAGCGAACTGATCATCAACATGGGCCCGCAGCATCCGGCCACGCACGGGGTTTATCGCGTACGGCTTCACCTCGATGGTGAGAAGGTCCTGGGGGCGGAGTCTTACATTGGTTATTTGCATCGCGGCGTGGAAAAGCTGGGTGAGCACGGCGACTATCGCCACTACGGTCCTATCCTCGACCGCATGGACTATGTCGCCTCGGTGTCGAACAATCTCGGCTATTGCGAAGCGGTCGAGAAACTGCTCGGCGTCCAGATCCCGCCGAGAGCCCAGTACCTCCGGGTGATTTTGACAGAACTTCAGCGGATTGCCAGTCACCTGGTGTGGCTGGGTACGCACGCCATGGACATCGGGGCGATGACGATCTTTCTTTATTGCTTCCGGGAGCGCGAGAAAATCCTCAATATTTTCGAAAAATACTTCGGGGCACGCCTCACCACGAATTCATTTCGTATCGGGGGACTGCAGTTTGACACCTACGATGGCTTCGAGGCCGAATGCCTCGATTTCTGCAACGATTTTCCGCGGCGGATTGCCGAATATGAGCAGATCCTCAGCGACAATCGTATCTGGATTGGTCGGACCCGCGGCATCGGCATTTTGAAAGCTGAAGATGCCATTGCCCTCGGCGTGACGGGACCTGTGCTGCGCGGCTCCGGGGTGAAGTTCGATATTCGGAAGGCTTTCCCTTACGAGTGTTACGCCGACTTGGATTTCGACATCCCGATCGGGGAGATGGGCGATACCTATGACCGGTACCTGGTGCGAAACGAGGAAATGAGGCAGTCGCGGCGCATCGTGATGCAGGCTATTGAAAAACTGCCGGACGGTCCCATCATGGGAAAGGTCACCAAGGTCATTCGCCCCCCCGCAGGAGAGGTCTACCACGCCATCGAGGCGCCCAAGGGAGAGCTGGGTTTCTTTGTCGTGAGTGACGGGACGACCACCCCGTACCGCACGCGAATCCGGCCGCCGTCGTTTGTGAACCTCCAGGCACTGCCTCCCATGGTGCGAGGGCAGCTGGTGGCCGATGTGGTGGCGATTATCGGCACGATCGATATCGTGCTGGGGGAGATTGACCGGTGATCGAAAGGCGGCTCCCGAGCGGAACCTTGGACCTTCTTATTTTGATCTCAAAGGTTCAGCGCTTTCCTGTCCTGAGGCATCCACTCGCCGGGCTCTAACTGATAATCTCATGGTCGAATATTTCCTGATACCTGCCGTACAAATCCTCATCATCTTCCTCGTCCTCCTCCTGTTTGTGGCCTACGCCACGTACCTGGAGCGGAAGGTGGTGGCGTTCATGCAGGTCCGACTCGGCCCCATGCGCGTGGGTCCTTACGGGTTGCTGCAGCCCATCGCCGATGCCGTCAAGCTGATGTTCAAAGAAGATATTGTTCCGGCCGGGGCCGACAAGTGGATCTTCATGTTTGCCCCGGTGATCACGATGATTCCGGCCTTTACAGTGTTCTCGGTGATTCCCTTCAGCGACAGTCATACCACGGTGTTTGGCTATCCGGTCCACCTTTACATCACGGATGTCAACGTCGGAATCCTGTTTGTTCTCGCCCTGTCCTCGATTGGGGTCTTCGGGATCATCCTGGGCGGCTGGTCGTCGAACTCCAAGTATCCGCTGCTCGGCTCGCTGCGTTCCGCCGCCCAGATGGTGAGCTATGAAGTGGCCATGGGTTTTGCCATCGTCAGCGTCCTGATTTACTCGCGCTCCCTCTCCATGATCGACATCGTGAATGCCCAGAAGGACATGGGCTGGTGGTTCGCAGTCATTCAGCCCATCGGGTTCTTTATTTATTTGATTTGCGGGGTTGCTGAAACCAACCGCGCCCCGTTTGACCTCCCCGAAGCGGAATCGGAGCTGGTGGCAGGATTTCACACCGAGTACAGCGGGTTCCGGTTCGCGATCTACTTCATGGCGGAGTACGCCAACATGATATTGATTTCTTCGATCGCCGCGACACTGTTCTGGGGGGGCTGGCTCTCTCCCTTCCCGAACGTTAAGGCGCTTTCCTTCCTCCAGGTGGTGCCTGGGGTGGTCTGGTTCTTTCTGAAGGTCTTTTTCTTTATGTATCTGTATATCTGGTTGCGGGCCACGCTGCCGCGTTTTCGATACGACCAGTTGATGCGGGTGGGTTGGAAATACCTGATTCCGATTTCGATCGGAAATGTCATCCTGACCGCGGTTCTTAGGTTATACTTTCGCACTTAGTTCCAATGGGGCGATCCGTCGCGCCGTGTCGCCTTGCTCAGTCATTCGAAAGCCGGTGAATTTCTAACCATGTATCGCTTGACAACTTTTAAACCCAAGAGTTTCATCTCGGAGTTTTTTAAATCGATTTTCCTGATCGACTTTATCAAGGGCCTGGTCGTCACCTTTTACTATCAAAGGCCCAGCGAAAACATCACGGAGCAGTATCCCAAGGAACGCCCCAGCGTGGCGGAGCGGTTTCGGGGCGCCCCGCGATTGAACAAGGATCCCGAAAACGGCGAAACCTTATGCATCGCCTGCAAGCTCTGCCAATTGGCCTGTCCCATCGATTGTATTGAGGTGGGTTCGGAAAAGATCGAGAAGAAGAACATCTTGACGACGTTCACTTATGATATCGGCCACTGCATGTACTGCGGGCTGTGTGAGGATGCCTGCCCCACGCCCGCACTGGAACTGACACAGGAGTTCGAACTGGCCACCTATCAGCGGGACTTCATCTGGGACCGAAAACGGCTTGAAGACGGGCCCGTCATTACAAAGTATAAAAGGTAATGTGTGGACATCGCATGCCGGTCAGAAGAGCCAATGACCTCAATCCATGAATTGTGATCCAGGGATCGATTCTCTTTCCTGCATTATTCCGTTTCCCGTGATTTTGTTTAAGGCAGTCTGTAATTCTTAGAGTCAAGTGGATGTCTCGAGCGACCAGGAGTTGCCCACAGGGACGTCGGGGTTGACCAATGACTTTTGACCAAATTCTATTTTATTGTTTGGCGGCGATTGCCATCATCTCCGCGCTCATGGTTATTACCCGACGCAACCCTGTTCACAGCGCCATGTTTCTGATCACCACCCTCTTCTCGGTGGCGGGGATCTATCTTCAGTTGCACGCTGAATTTCTGGCCGCTGTGCAGGTGATTGTTTACGTGGGTGGAATCATGGTGCTGTTCCTTTTCGTCATCATGCTGGTCAATCTTGAAGTCGTCAGCACCGAGCGGCGCTTTAACAAGCAGTGGATTATCGCTTTGATCGCCAGCGCGGTGCTCCTGGTTGAATTTGGGTATGTGATTGTGCGGGGAGGAAAATCTTCACTTCTTCCGCCTGTGACGGGACCGGCTCAGGACCTGACCCGCAAGAACTCCGAACAGATCGGTTTGATGCTGTACCAGAACTATATGCTCCCGTTTGAAATCGCCTCGCTGCTCCTACTGGTGGCGATCATCGGCGCCGTGATCCTCGCGAAGAGGCGTTTAGCGTCGGACAAATAGGCGGGCGGCTGGGATTCCGGAATTCGAAAGGAATCAGGCAAGGAAACAGATTTATGGTGACGACAACAGAATATTTGATCCTTGCGGCGGCGCTGTTTACGATCGGCGTCATCGGGGTGCTGACGCGCCGCAACATCATCATTATCTTTATGTCGATTGAACTGATCCTGAACGCCGTCAACATCAATCTGGTCGCATTTTCGAATTATTGGCAGCAGTTTACAGGTCAGATTTATGCCCTCTTCGTCATCACGGTGGCCGCCGCTGAAGCCGCCGTTGGACTCGGCATCATCATCGCGTTGTTCCGGAACAAGGAGACGGTGAATGCCGACGAAATTGATCTATTGAAGTGGTGACGAGAAATACTCCACCGCGGAGCCGCAAAGAGCGCCGAGGAAAGATAGGGTTTAAAAACGCTTTTTACCAGTGAAGTTCCGCGTTCTCCGCGTTCTCCGCGGTGAATTCGTTTTGGCACTTGCCTGGCACTTTTGAGTTCTTATGAACTTTCTCAAATACATCTGGCTGATTCCCCTTCTTCCGCTGGTGGGTTGCTTCTTCAATGGAGTATTTGGAAAGCGCTTCTCCAAGGTCACCATCGACTTTTTTGCCCTGGGCTCGACCCTACTGTCGTTTTTGTGCTCGGTGGGTGCGGTGTGGCAGTTGTCCCGGCTCCAGCCGGAAGAGCGGGTATTCAACCTCAATCTCTTTGAATGGATTCCCGCGGGGGTCGCCCTCACTGCGCATGGGTTCGCGAATTTCTCGATCCAATGGGGATACCGACTGGATCCGCTTTCCGCCGTCATGATCCTGGTCGTGACCGGCGTGGGTTTTCTTATTCACGTTTACTCGACCGGATACATGGCCCACGAGCACGGGCCTCACCTCGGGGGCTACTACCGCTTCTTCTCCTACCTCAACCTGTTCATGTTCTCCATGTTGACGCTGGTCCTGGCGAACAACTTTGCTTTGATGTTTGTGGGTTGGGAAGGCGTGGGATTGTGCTCGTACCTGCTCATCGGTTTTTACTTTCATAAGAAGAGCGCGGGGGATGCCGGCAAGAAAGCCTTCATCGTCAACCGGATTGGGGACGCCGGGTTCATGCTCGGCATGTTTTTGATCTTTCAGACGTTTGGCTCTTTGGATTTTGGGACGGTCATGGCCAGGGCCGCTGAGGCTCCCATCGAGGTCTACGGAAGCGTGGGTGTGCTGACGGCGATCGGAATTTTGTTGTTCCTTGGAGCAACCGGGAAATCGGCCCAGCTTCCCTTGTACACGTGGTTGCCGGACGCGATGGAGGGACCCACCCCGGTAAGCGCCCTCATCCATGCGGCGACAATGGTCACGGCGGGCGTTTACATGGTTTCCCGCACCAGCGTGATTTACACGCATGCTCCGACGGCCATGATGGTGGTGGCGGTGGTGGGAGGGGTGACGGCAATTTTTGCGGCTTCGATTGGTCTGGTTCAAAACGATATCAAGCGCGTGCTGGCTTACTCCACGGTCAGCCAGCTCGGTTACATGTTTCTCGCGTGCGGAGTCGGCGCCTATTTTGTCGGCATCTTCCATCTCATGACACACGCGTTTTTCAAGGCCCTGCTCTTTTTGGGCGCCGGCTCCGTTATCCATGCCCTGAGTGGCGAGCAGGATTTGCGGAGGATGGGGGCGCTCAAAAACAAGATTCCCAAGACCTACGTGACCATGCTGGCGGCCACGCTCGCGATTTCGGGCATTCCTCCATTTGCCGGTTTCTTCAGCAAGGACGAGATCTTGTGGCAGGCCTTTTCCAGCGAGTATGGCCGCTGGTGGCTTTGGCTAATCGGTGTGGTAGCGGCGCTCATGACCGCGTTCTACATGTTTCGGCTGATCTTTCTGACGTTCTACAATGAATCGCGGGTCGATCCGGAGGTGGAGCATCATATCCACGAGTCGCCCTCGAACATGATCGTTCCCCTGCAAATTCTAGCCGTGCTATCGGTGATCGGGGGATTTGTCCAGATTCCAAAGTTTCTCTTCGGTGGCTTCGATGGTTTTGAGCGCTGGCTCGAGCCGGTTTTCAAGCATCCCGCCACAGAAGCCGGTGCCGCTGCCGTCGAGCACGCCTCGCTGGGGGCCGAGGCCGGCCTGGCACTGTTCTCGGTGGTGGTGGCCCTGACCGGCATCTATCTGGCCTATCGGTTCTATTATCGTCCGTCGTCCGCCCCGGATAGGGCCATGGCTTCAGCCAAGCCGGTTTATACGGTGCTGTTCAACAAGTACTATATGGATAAAATCTACGATGCCCTGTTTGTGAACCGTACGAAGGATCTGGGCAACGCATTGTGGGCCTTCGACCGGGGAGTGATCGACGGCGGGGTGAACGGCAGCGGATGGTTCACACGGTTCACGGCCAATGTGTCCTGTTGGTGGGATAAATGGATCGTCGACGGCCTGGTCAATGTCGTGGGCTTTACCGTGAAGATGCTGAGTTATCCGTTGCGCATCCTTCAGACCGGTTTTGTGCAGTCCTACGCTTTTCTCATGGTGCTCGGGATTATTGCGTTTATTTGGCTTTACGTGTTGAGATAGCGATTCAGTGGCATCCACCGCGGCCGCTTGCCCGGCGAGAAGCCGGGATTCATGGTTGGATGGGGAGCCATTCTTTAGTCCAGCCTGTTTGTTGATGCGGTTTCATGAGGAGTCATTCGGTCATGGATTTCTTTCGCCAGCACATTCTTTCGATCACAACCTTTACGCCGCTAGTGGGGGCATTCCTCTTGCTGTTTGTCGGCAAAGAGAACAAGAATGCGATCCGTTGGATTGCCAACCTCTTCGGATTCCTCGGCCTGCTCGTTTCCCTGCCGCTGTGGTTCTGGTACAACCGCGCCGACGGGGGATTTCAGTTTATCGAGCGGCACGAATGGATCAAAACCATTGGCGCCAATTACAGCCTGGGTGCGGATGGCATCTCTCTCCTGCTGATCCTGCTCACCACAGTCCTCGGGGCGATCGCGATTCTCTCCTCTTGGACGGCCATCGAAATGCGCGTCAAGGAATACTACATCTTCCTCCTCCTGCTCCAGGTGGGAATGATCGGAGTATTTTGCTCCCTCGATTTCTTCCTCTTTTATGTATTTTGGGAAGTGATGTTGGTGCCCATGTACTTCCTGATCGGCGTGTGGGGCAGCGATCGGAGGCTGTACTCGGCAATCAAGTTCTTCCTGTATACGTTGGTGGGGTCGGTCGTGATGTTGTTGGGCATCCTGGTGCTCTATTTCCACATGCCCGAAGGACAGCGGACTTTTGACTATATTCAGATCATGAATTACCTGCATGCGAGTCCGCTGGCGTCCAACATTGCGCGCTTTGTGTGGCTGGCATTCTTCCTGGGATTTGCCATCAAGGTGCCTATGTTTCCGTTCCACACGTGGTTGCCTGATGCGCATACGGATGCGCCGACCGCGGGGTCCGTCATTCTGGCCGGCGTTCTGCTGAAGATGGGGACATACGGTTTCATCCGCTT
The DNA here is from genome assembly GCA_020072965.1 of Terriglobia bacterium. Classification (GTDB taxonomy): domain Bacteria; phylum Acidobacteriota; class Terriglobia; order JAIQFV01; family JAIQFV01; genus JAIQFV01. The sequence goes on from JAIQFY010000033.1 coordinate 46,248, forward strand.
CTCCCTGCCGCTTCTCCCGAATGAGTCGCAGTATTTCAAAGGCATGATGGCGGCGCTGGCCATCATCGGCATCGTGTACGGGGCGCTGGTCGCGATGATGCAAAAAGACTGGAAACGGCTCGTCGCCTACTCCTCCGTTAGCCACCTTGGTTTTGTGATGCTGGGAATGTTCTGCTTCAACCCCAATGGCGTCAACGGCAGCGTGCTGCAAATGATCAATCACGGGATTTCGACGGGCGGACTCTTCTTGATCGTGGGGCTGGTCTACGAGCGCCGCCATACCCGAATGATCAGTGAGTACAGCGGTCTTTCCCACGTGATGCCCGTTTATGCCACCTATTTCATGATCATCATGCTCTCGTCGCTGGGTCTGCCCCTGCTCAACGGTTTCATTGGAGAATTTACCATCCTCCAGGGTGCGTTCCAGGTGAGTTACACCTGGGCGGCCTTCGCGGTGTCGGGGATCATCCTGGGTGCGGCGTATTTGCTGTGGCTCTATCAGCGCACGATGTTCGGCGAGATCACCAACGAAAAAAACAAGACACTCAAGGATCTGAATTTCCGCGAAGTGGCCACTTTGTTCCCGCTGGTAGTGCTGGCCCTGTGGATCGGGATTTACCCGAAGCCGTTTTTTGAGATTTTGGAGCGTCCCGTCAACAAGGTGGTGGCGACCGTTCAACCTGACAAGTTTACCGTCGACTCGATGGGGAATTTAATTGTCCCGGATAAAGCCAAGGCCAACCCATTACCGGCCTCTGTGCCTGCGGGAACCGAAGCAGCAGCAGCGATCCAGCGCGACCTCCCAACGACACAGTCGGCGACACCCGGGGTGGAGAAGAAATAAGGTTGGCCGGGCAATCCTCTGCCCGCGTAATTGAGGATGAAAAATGATTGTTACGTTTTCCAGAAATCCGGCGAGAGTAAGCGGCTTCGCCGCATCCCGCCATGCGGGACGATAAGCCTTTGGCTTACCGTGGAGATCCTACTTCCGCTTCTTTTGATGGAGTGCTGGGGCCCGCCCCGATGAATCGGGGCGGGCCCCAGGGTAGAAAAAAGGAGATTGGACGGCCTCCGGAAAGGCTGAGCCTTTCCGCAATAATGAGCGGCAGAGCCGCAGACCAGATGAGACCCGGGACGGTTTAAAATCTATATTTTATTGTGATGTCCTTTTAAGAACTGCTCATGTTTAACCAATTCTTTCAAGTCAGCGACATCGTTGCGATTTATCCTCAATTACTGCTCGCTTTATTTGGGCTGGGCGTCCTCATTGTGGATCTCTTCCTTGACCGTCCCTGGAAGGTCTTGAACGCGTTCACGGCGTTGTTGGGGATCGGTTACGCCACCTACGCCCTGTTTCAGATCCGAAGGTTCAACGTCAGCGCCTACAACGGCGCCATCGTGAACGACTCGTTTGCGGTCTACTTCCAGTTTGTCTTTTTGATCGCCACGGCCCTGGTGATCTTCATTTCGGCGCGCTATCTCAGCATCGAGGGTGAACATCGCGGTGATTACTATGCCTTGATCCTTTTCTCCCTCATCGGCATGAATTTCATGGTGATGGGAATGGACATCATCACGCTGTACATCGCCCTGGAGCTGATGGCCGTTTCGGAATACATCCTGGTGGGGTACCTGCGCACGAATCGCCAGTCAAACGAAGCCTCCCTCAAGTTTTTCCTGCTGGGCGCCTTTTCGTCGGGCATCCTGCTCTACGGGATCTCACTGCTTTACGGAATCAGCGGATCGACCGACCTGCGGGTCATCGGGCAAAAACTGGCCGAGCGCCCTGCAAACGATCCGGTGACACTGGTCGCCCTGGTGACACTGGCGGCGGGACTGCTTTTTAAAGTGGCGGGCGTGCCGTTCCACCAATGGTTGCCGGACGCCTACGAAGGGGCCCCGTCCCCCATCACGGCCTTCATTTCGGTCGCGCCCAAGGCCGCCGCGTTTGCCCTCACCCTTCGCTTTCTGTTCATCGCCCTCAAGCCGCTCCAAGTCAACTGGGTCCCCATGCTCTCCGTCATCTGTGTGCTGACGATGACAGTGGGAAATATCACCGCGATTTCGCAGTCGAACATCAAGCGGCTGCTCGCATATTCATCCATCGCCCACGCCGGGTACCTGATGCTGGGCATGATTGCAGGAAATGATTACGGGATCACGGGAATTGCCATCTACTTCCTCGTTTACATGTTCATGAACATCGGGGCGTGGACGCTGGTGGTGGCCATGCGGCGCAAAGACCTGATCGGGGACCAGATTCAGGATATGTCGGGGATGTTCCAGAAAAACCCGGCGGCGGCGGTGCTGATGTTGATCTTCATGCTGTCTCTTGCCGGCATTCCACCCACGGCCGGATTCATCGGAAAGTACTATTTGTTTGCTTCCGTCATTCAAACCAAGCATTACGTGCTGGCGGTGATTGCGGTTCTGAACGCCGCGATCTCCCTCTATTACTACTTCCGCGTGGTCGTCGTCATGTTCATGAACGACAAGGTCGATGAGGAGAAGATGGTGCTTTCTCCGGGCGTGCTGACGACCCTGGCCGTGACCCTGGCCTTCACCCTCATCATCGGCATCTATCCCGACCCCTTCATCCGCTTCGCGCAGAATTCCCTCTCGCTATTCCAATAGTCTTCTGATTTGTTAAACCTCTCCGGGAATGACTTCGGGTGGGAGGTCATTCTCTATGAGACACGTTCTCGAGTCAGCATATTTATTCATCCGTATTAGGCGGTTGTCAGCTGAATTTATGCCGGCAAGAGAAAGTGTGTGATTAGGAAGCCAGGAATAAGGACGGTTAAAAACCTTCAACTGGAAGACAACCTTATGTTCCAGCCTCGGAGGGCTATTCAACGACAACCAACTCGTCGAATTCCTGGTTTCCTAATAGAATTGGGTTTTGGGTCCGGCTCGTCAGGACTAGGGTGTAAGAGGTCGGCGAGAATGGTTTTCCGATTTGTATTTGATTCCTGGAGAGCGCCTCAGAATCTGGAGGCGAGCAAGCTGGCCACGGCTTCAAGAAACTGTTGGTCGGAGCCTTGAAAAGCGTCGGTTACGTCGCTGTCGATGTCGATCTCGCCGAAGATCTTTGAGTCACGCTGAATAGGAATGACGATCTCCGATCGAGTTTCGATTGAGCAGGCAAGGTATCGCGGGTCGGCGTTGACGTCAGGGACGTTGACCGTTCTTTTTTCGGCTACGGCCGCTCCACAGATGCCCTTGCCGATCGGGATGCGCGTGTGAGGAGAGGGTTTGCCCAGATAGGTTTTAAGGACGAGGTCGTTTCCTTCCACCCAGTAGATCCCCACCCAGGTGTAGTGGGCGAAGTTTTCCTTCAACAATCGAACTGTTTCATCCAGGACACGATCGTCACTGGCGCGGGAGGAGACCAGCGCTTCGATAGCTTCGAGAACAGGCGTGGAAGAGGTCATAGGATTGCGGATTGCGGAATTCGGAATATTCAATTTCGGATTGTCGATTTCAGATTGCGGACATTCTCATTTTAGATCGCCCTTGAGGAGATCGTGAAAATCAGGTCTGTAACCTCAAGCAACCAACCTCTGACACATGACTGTCATTATGAATCTGAACTCTAAAATTTCGAGAGTTTGTGATTCTGCAGTCAGCAATCCGCAATATGAGCCTCCGCAATCCGAAATCCGCATTCCGCAATTCAGAAACGCGCCGCCGGCGCGCTCAGGCGTTTTTCGCCCCTCAGCCGGGTTTGAAATCGGGAACATTGTCGGCTTTGGTAAACACGGGTGTGGTTGGCTGATGGAGTCTCGTCGCAATAAACTTTGAAGTCTCAATCAATCCAGCCTTATCGAAACCCACCAGGGTCTGAAGGATTTTTCCATCGTGGTCGATCAGGAAGATCGACGGAACATTGGTTATCCCGTAGGCGCTGGACACCTTATACGGTTCTTCGTCAATGACAATCGGAAAAGAGAGCTGGAATTCCTCGGCGAACTGTTCCGCCTCGTGGGGCTCGTCCTGGGCGATTCCCAGAACTTCGAACGAGAGCCCGGCATACGCTTTCCCGATTCGCTCCAGAAAAGGGAACGTCAGCTGGCACACCGGACAACTCTTCTTGTAGAACGCCGCCAAGACGAGTCTTGATTTCAGCTCTTCATGGATGGAGTGATTTTTCCCATCGATCCCCTCGAGCGAGAAATCAGGGGCGGTTTTTCCTGGAGTCAGTGCGGGCATTTTGTAGAGACCTCGTGCTATTTGGATTGTAGGAGGCGTTGGGTAAACCCTCGATTCTCATATCCCGCCGAATGAAGTCAGACGTCGGAAGTCAGAGGTCAGAGAAGAGGTGCCGGGTGTCAGGTGTCGGGTGCCAGGGAATACAAGCTTCATGTAAGCTTGAATGCTCGAAAGATCACTTTGACCCTTATATTCGAATCGAATATGAAGCCCTTCGGTTTTGACCGCTGACTTCCGACCTCCGACCTTTGACTTCTGATCTCCGATTTCTGACTTCCGGCTTCTGATTTCCGACCTCCGACTTCTGTATCCCCTTGTCAGTAAGTTTCATTCCTCGCTAACTGCTGTGTGCGTTCAAAAAATGCTCGGCATCAATCGCAGCCATGCAGCCGGAGCCGGCCGCGGTGATCGCCTGCCGGTACACATGATCCTGCACATCACCCGCCGCAAAAGCACCCTCGACGCTGGTGCGTGTTCCGCCGTTGCGGGTAACGATATAGCCGGCCGGGTCCATTTCCAATTGCCCCTTAAAGAGGGCGGTATTCGGGTCGTGGCCGATGGCGACAAATAAACCATCGCAATTCAGCACGGATTCTTCGCCCGATTTCAAATTCTTGAGTTGGACCGCCTTGACTTCCCCGTCTTTGACATCCAACACTTCGGAGACGGTGGAATCCCAGATGAATTTGATCTTCTCATTCTTGAAGGCGCGATCCTGCATGACCTTGGAGGCGCGGAGAGAGTCACGGCGATGGACGAGGGTGACCCGCGTGGCATACTTTGTGAGAAACATTCCCTCTTCAAGGGCGGAATCACCTCCCCCGACCACCACGACTTCTTTTCCGCGATAAAAGAAACCGTCACAGGTGGCGCAGGTGGAAACCCCGTGCCCCATCAGTTTGCGCTCAGACTCCAAACCCAGGAGCCGGGCCGAGGCGCCCGTGGCAATGATGAGCGTGTCCGTTTGAACCACGCGATTCTCATCCATGTGGATGTTGAAGGGCCGGCCGGAGAGATCGACTTTCGTGACTGCCCCCTGAATGATCTCCGCCCCGAATCGCTTGGCTTGCTCCCGCATGTCATCCATCAGTTGTGGCCCCATGATTCCATCGCGGAACCCGGGAAAGTTCTCGACCATCGTGGTCAGCATCAATTGTCCGCCGGCCTCATGACCTTCCACCACCAGGGGGTTGAGATTTCCCCGGGCTGCATACACGGCAGCGGTGAGTCCCGCAGGACCTGATCCCATAATGAATACTTTCCGTTGGTCCATGAACGCTCCCTGGTGTGCGTAATTTATTTATCAGACCCTCATCCGAGCGCTACCTTGATGTCGGAGCCTTCGACTTCCACAGGATAGGTGTCCATCACGACACTGGGGTTAAAAAGTGACTTTCCCGTGGTGACGTCGTATTGCCAACCGTGCCACGGACAGGTCACGATGTTGTCGTCCAACATTCCTTCTCCCAGGGGACCGCCGCGATGTTTGCAGGTATTGTCGATGGCATAATATTTTCCATGGACGTTGAACAGGGCAATAAGCTTACCCTCCACCTCGATGGGCTTACCCGTGCCCTCGCGGATCTCACCGGTGGATGCCACCTTCACAAATGTTCCCATCGGAGTTAGCCTCGCTTTCTCGGTTAAAATCCATTATTCGAAGCACGAGGGGATGTTTCATTAAACCGGTTCCGCATGGCCGGTTTAACCGGGGATTCCCGAAGAATTGCCGCCCGCCGGTTATGACGGAAATCCATTCCCTCGGTCGAATCAGAAAAATTAACGTAAATTAGCGAAAGGTGTCAAATGAAACTTCGGAGACACCCCATGGGTATTCGGATGAGACCGCGATCGACGGATTTGGATTGCGGCCCTTCCAGGACAAGTTTCACCCCGCAGTTCAAGTCCAACACGCTCGTGGCGTGATTTCTCCGATAATCAGCGATTCTGAAATCCGCTTGTCGGGGGGAAGAAGTTCGGGTATGATTTTTCGATTTGATTGGGTGAAAACTCGCAAGGCAGGGCAATCCAATGGGGGGGAGCGACCGCAAGCCGCGCAAACAGCTGCTCGCCCTCTCGTCAGTGGGGTTGATGTTCCCCATCTCGATTGCCATCGGCTATTACTTCGGTAGTACCCTCGACAAATGGTTTCACACTGGCACCAAGATGATGATGCTGTTTGTCGTCTTCGGGATCATTGCGGCATTCCTCAATCTATTTAAAGAAGTGAATCGATATAACCGGGCCAATGAGCAGGACCGGAAGGACGAAACAACTGACAAGGAATCCCATGCATCCAGCAACAAATCATCGGGTCCTTCTGCCTGATCCGGAATTCTTCATTCAGTTGACTCAGAACTTCGCGGGAGTGCTGGCTGCTTCGATAGGTGTCCTGGCCCTGAAGCACAGCGGTGCAGCCATCTGGAGCCTGTTGATCGGCGCTGCCGTCTCCGCAGCAAATTTCTGGCTGCTCAGCCACAGTATTCCCAAACTGTTGCGCCCGGATCCTGCCGATGCGCCCCTGTCCGAGACAGGTCGCGTTGTGCGGCGGGCACTGCTCGAGTTTGTGGGCCGATATGTGATCCTGGGCGGGGTCGCATACCTTGCCGTTCGAAATCACTCCGTTAACCTGATGGGGTTCGCGTGGGGTTTGTCTTTACCCGTTTTTGCCATCATGGTCCAGGGAATTCGCATGGCATTCTCCGTTCAGCGCGTGAAGTCAGCCTCATCCGGACTTCCCGCAGATTGAGTCTCATTCATGGAAGAGAAACCGCTCCTGATTACAATGTGGGTGAACAAACTGCTGGGCCCGGCCGTGGCTCAGATGCTGGCCCTCTTTGGAATTCACCATACCGGGCGGGACCCGATCATCCCAGATCACGTCGTGATGAGCGCGCTGATTGTCCTGTTCATCGTGCTGCTTCTCGCCGTGTTTCGACGCACCTACACCCTGGTTCCCGGAAAGACACAGCAGGTTCTCGAGATGTTGTATGAATACTTGAAGAACCTGTTGGAAGAGAATATCGGACACAAAGGGGTGAAGTTTCTCCCGCTCCTCGTCACGCTCGCCCTGTTCATCTTCACCAGTAACATGGCCGGATTGATCCCCGGCCTGAAATCCCCGACGTCCAACTTGAACGTCACCGTTGCCTGCGCGCTGATCGTTTTCCTTTATTATAACTATCAGGGCCTGAGGGAGCATGGGGTCTTGAATTACTTGAAGCACTTTTGCGGCCCGGTGTGGTGGCTGGCGCCCTTGATGTTTCCCGTCGAAATTGTCAGCCATCTCGCGCGCCCGCTCTCACTCAGTGTCCGCTTGTTCGGCAATATTTTTGGCGAGGATATGATCGTATTGGTCTTCTTCGCCCTGGCACCGCTGTTCGTTCCTCTCCCCATCATGGCGCTGCAAATCGTCACTGCGATCGTCCAGACCCTTGTGTTTGTTCTTCTCACAACCATGTACCTTGCCGGGGCGGTCGAGAGCGAGGAGCACGAGCACTAGGAGCGTTGGATGAATCCATTGGGAAGCCAGGAGAACATGAGAAGAAGAAGCTAGAACGTACTGGGAAGAATTGTCGGGACCATTGAGCCGTGTAAAAGGCTAGCCTCATGGATTCCTGGCTCTTAAATAGTCGTTTTTGCATTCCAAGTTTTACCAGCGTGAGGCGGACTGCAAGAGGGGTGTTCCGCAACCACCCCCTGGTAAATGCTCATAATCCGGGGAGGTTCCGCAGGGCGGGACCATCCTCACAGACAAAGGAGAAACCTCGAATGAAAAAAGCTATTTTGATTGCATTGCTGTTGTTGCTTGCCACCACCGTGATGCTCGCCCAGGAACCTGCAAAAACAAAGACGACTTTTGGGGAATACGGGGGCGTGATTACAGGCGGATTCGCTTTGGCCATTGCTGCGGCGGCGTGTGGATTGGCTCAGGGCAAAGCGGTGACCTCGGCGTGTGAAGGGGTGGCTCGCAATCCGGGCGCTGCCAAAACAATTCAGCTGTTCCTGATTCTCGGTCTCGCGTTTATCGAGTCGCTGGTTCTTTATGTTCTCTTGATTGCGTTCCAGTCGCTCGGTAAGTGAGATCGTCACCTCCGAGAGTCAGTTGAAGTAGATTTAGGCATACGCAGGATTTTTAAAGGAAGCTCGGAAGGTGAGCTTCCTTTTTTTTTCGTGCGCCCGGCAGGGCGCACTCACTGGAAGGTGCAAGTCCTTTACGAGCCTGACAGGAGGAATCGTTAGCCGGACGGCAAGGGTGTCCACCGTGAGGTGGAATCTGAAGGAAGCCGCAGGCAAAACGCTGG
>JAIQFY010000091.1 GCA_020072965.1 Terriglobia bacterium
AGCGACTGTTTTACCTCACGACAAGAACAGGAGTCGGAAAGGAGATCGGGATGCTGACTGTCTCCAGGCGGCCGCCGTAGCGGTCGGCGCCAGGCCACCACGTTGGCCTTGACATTGAATGCCTTCTCATGGAAGCCCCATCTGAGCTCCGTCCCGTGTTCTTTGCGGGACGGAGCGAGGGTGGGGGCAGCGATGTGAGAATTTGTGAGAGCCCCGCTCGCGGGGCGAAAGGATCGCCTCCGCCTGATTGGTCGCGTCGTCCCATTTTCCAAAGTGTAGGTTGGGCCATCATGTGAGTGAGAGGTACACTGAATCATCCGGATTTGCGGAGATGTCCGGCCTCATACGGACTAATTGAACCAATTAAAAATGGAGGGATGCCAATCCAATTTTCTGTCGGCCCTCCGGGCCTCTGGGATGATTTCTGGCGGACCTTTACACCCCACCCTCGCCCCGCAAAAAGCACGGGGCTCAGATGGGGCTACAATCTGTTGGCCCGCCGGGCCTAGAGGGACAGGCACGTTGGTCGAACGGCTATGCCCGACAGAACGAGGACAGTCGTCCGTCCCATTAGGTCCGGACCCTTCCATGGTGGAACAGGATTGTGCATCCTTCTTTCCGTCACGACCGACATTCGGAGAAAACTCCTGACCCATTAGGTGCCCTCTCTGTTGGAGGGGTGAAGAAATCTTAAAGGAGAAGCAAATGACCGAACCACATCTGTCAGGTGGGGCCCCCGCTGCGAATCTTCACGAACCCGCCGTGGTTGTCACGGGCAGTGCGGCTGGACTCGCACAGGAGATTCATGCCGGCTCACACCGGCTGACAGCCGATGAACTGGTGGCAGTGGGAGGTACAGACACGGGGCCATCCCCTTACGAACTTCTGCTGGCCGCGCTTGGCTCTTGCACGTCGATGACTGTCACCATGTATGCCAGGCGCAAAGGCTGGCCGCTGGAGCGGGTGAAGGTGTCCCTTCGACACTTCAAGATCCACGCCTCGGATTGCGCTGAGTGTGAAACCAGGGAAGGGATGCTCGACCGGATCGAGCGCGATATTCAGTTCACCGGATCTTTGACGACGGAACAGCGTTCGCGCCTGCTCGAGATTGCAAACAAGTGCCCGGTTCACCGCACGCTCACTTCTGAAATCAACATCCGGACACGGGCCGTCTGAGCGATCTCATTTGTTGCGCGTTGCACAGAGCCCCTGTGCCAGCGCCAATCTCACTGCCCGCGAAAGCCCGCCGTTTCATTGCTCCATGTTGGATCCGAATGCCGCTAACAAGTTTTCATCAGGAATTCGGGGATTAAAACCCCGGGGGGGTGTTCTATAAAGGATTGAAGGAGACATTGAGAGAGTCTTCCCTGATCTTGGCGGAAGGGACCCATATCGTGCGTCCTTGGCTAACGGGAAGGGCTTCGAACCGATCCGGGCAGGGGTGGAAAAATCCTGGCACGGGCCAATTGCACGGCCGGCACAAACCTTTACGGATCGGCCTGCAAAATCTGAAATTTCAAATTTGAGATCAGAGAGGGGCTCGCGACGGGGCTGAAGAAAAGTGCTGAGAAGGCCTTCCAGGGCGGTTCCAAGGGCCTGAACTCGAGCTGGGGATCGCACCTTCAGCAAAGGCGAGAGGAGATCTTGAAGTCTTTTCCGGCTCCGACCTGTCCCCTGACTGTCTCCATGCCCCGGGTCGAGTGTTGTTACCAAAAACGAGGATTCAACTTCAGAATTCGGGTTCATCGAGTGGTTGATCGTTGAACCCGAAGTTCCGTCATTCACTCAAGGTCAAACTCTCTTCCAGTCCAAACGCGATGAAGAACCTGATCAGGGAATCGATGGACAATACGGTCGACCGGTCGGTGGCGACTGCATTGAGGAGGAAACGATTTGTCCTTTTCCGGGGTCTGATCGATCGACTGGACCCCCCCATCCGAATCCTGGACGTGGGAGGAACTGAGCAGTTTTGGGACATGATGAAATTTGAGGCCAGCGAGCGGGTCCAAATTACACTGCTCAATACGTTTCCGGTTTCGGTTTCTCGTCCGCACATGCAGAGCGCCGTGGGCGATGCGCGTAACTTGTCCCAGTTTGCGGACCATCAATTTGAGGTGGTTTTCTCAAACTCGGTCATCGAACATGTGGGAGGTATTGGCGATCAGCGCAAGATGGCCGATGAAATCCGGCGGGTGGGGAAGTCCTACTTTGTGCAGACTCCGAACCGCGGTTTTCCCCTGGAACCTCACTTCATGTTTCCGTTCTTTCAGTTTTTGCCGATTTCATGCCGGGCGAAACTTCTGCAAAAGTTCAATCTGGGTTGGATTGCGAGAGTCCCGGATTACGAAAGCGCGAAACTCGCCGTCCAAACAATCCGCTTGTTGACCCGGCGGGACCTGGAACAATTGTTTCCTGAAGCAGAAATCTTCGAAGAAAGGTTCCTTGGGCTCACCAAATCCTTTGTGGCGTATTCCGAATGGGGGAATCAGGGAAGTCACTCCAGAAATGGAGGCCCCGCATAACCGGCCCGCCTCGGTGCAACGATTCAGCAGTGGTTTTGATCGAATTTGTGCGGCAACCTCTGCGGGGTTGTGACTCCCACGGAGAGCAGGATCGGAGGTTAAGTTGATGACATCCATTCAAACCCCGGCTAAGGTAGCGTACTTCTCAATGGAAATTGCACTGGATCCATCCATCCCCACTTACAGCGGGGGCCTCGGCATCCTTGCCGGCGACATGCTTCGCTCCGCTGCGGACCTCGAATTGTCGATGGTGGCGGTCACGCTGGTCCACCGGAAAGGCTATTTCCGGCAGCGGCTGGATAACCAGGGAAATCAGACCGAAGAGCCGGATTCATGGGATCCCAAGACTTGGCTCCAACCCGTAAATGGATCCGCCGAGGTGGCCATTGAAGGTCGGACCGTGCACCTGCGGGCGTGGCGCTTCGACGTTGTGGGGATGTCGGGACACACGGTTCCCGTGTATCTGCTGGACGCCGATCTTCCGGAAAATGACGCCTGGGATCGGACCCTGACCGACACGCTGTACGGCGGGGACACCCGTTACCGGCTCTGCCAGGAAGCCCTGCTGGGAATCGGCGGGGTCAGCCTGTTGCGAAGCCTCGGCCTGGCCCACCTTGAGAACTACCACATGAACGAAGGTCATTCCTCCTTTCTTACCCTGGCCCTCCTCGAAGAACAACTCCAACTCCACAACGCCGCATTTCCCGCGGACGCAGACATAGAGGCGGTCAGACGACAGTGCATTTTCACGACGCATACGCCGGTCCCTGCCGGCTTCGACAAGTTCCCCCTGGACCTGGTGAGGCGAGTCCTCGGTGAAACCAGGGCCACACTCCTTGAACAGGCGGGATGTTCCCGTGAGGGTTCATTGAACATGACCTCCCTTGCCTTGCGGCTCTCCCATTACATCAACGGCGTTGCAATGCGCCATGGAGAGGTCTCGCACGGCATCTTTCCTCGTTACCCCATTCATGCCATCACCAATGGAGTGCATGCCGTCACATGGACCTCGCCCCCGTTTCAAGACCTGTACGACCGCCACATACCGGAATGGCGCCGGGATAACGCCTATCTCCGCTATGCCGTCGGGATTTCCCTGGAGGAGATTCACGAGGCCCACGCCCGCGCGAAAGCCGCCCTGGTCGAGGAGTTGAAACAGCGAACCGGAGTGTCGCTGGAGGAGTCGATGCTGACTTTTGGTTTTGCTCGCCGCGCGGCAGCCTACAAGCGTGCTGACCTTCTCTTTTCAGACCCCCAACGCTTGAGTGCTATCGCTAAAAAAGCGGGCCCGTTCCAGATTATCTTCGGAGGGAAGGCCCATCCCAAGGACGTTGAAGGCAAGGCTCTGATCCGGCGGGTGTTCGAGGCGGCGGGACAGGTCGATCACAACATCCGCGTCGTTTATCTTGAGAATTACGACATGGCGATGGCCCGATTCATCATCTCCGGCGTGGACCTGTGGTTGAATACCCCCCAGCGTCCTCAGGAAGCTTCCGGAACCAGCGGAATGAAAGCGGCTCTCAACGGGGTTCCGAGCCTGAGCGTTCTTGATGGCTGGTGGATTGAAGGCTGCTTCGAAGATGTGACAGGATGGGCGATCGGGCATCGGGACCCGAATGGAAGGGAAGACTCCCGGGCGGAGATCGAGTCTCTGTATCAGAAGCTCGAGGAAAAAATCATCCCGCTCTTTTATCAGCACCCTGATGCCTACGCCGAAGTCATGCGATCGGCGATCGCCGTGAATGGAAGTTTCTTTAACACCCAGAGGATGTTGGTGCAGTACGAAACAAATGCTTATTTTCCCGAGACGTTGACCCGGACAGCGAGGGGAGGCGCATAGCGGTTTGAACCACAAGGACAACACTCCATGCGAATGATCCTGATGGGTCCACCTGGTGCCGGAAAGGGAACGCAGGCGGCCCGGCTGGTTGAACGCTATCGAATTGCCCACATTTCGACCGGTGAGATGTTGCGCGAGGCGGTGGCAGAGCGCACACCGCTTGGCGAGAAGGCCGCCGCCTGCATGAAGGCGGGACAACTCGTGCCGGATGATCTGGTGATCCCGATGGCCGTCGAGCGTTTATCCAAGCCGGACTGCCGCGCCGGTTTCATCCTCGATGGCTTTCCGCGCACGGGGCCCCAGGCGAAAGGGCTCGATGCCGAGCTCAAAACGCATCACCTCGCGCTCGACGTCGTATTGGTCATTGACGTTCGTGACGAACTTATCCTCGAGCGTATCACCGGGCGGCGCATGGACCCGGCGACCGGAACCATTTACCATATCATATTCGATCCCCCGCCTCCCGAGGTCGCCCCCCGTGTGGTGCAACGCGCCGATGACACCGCCGAAGCCGTCAGCGCCCGGCTCGCCAAATACTATTCCGTGACGGCATTGATGATTCCGTTCTATCAGCAAAAGGGCCTGCTCCGCCGAGTCGATGGAAACGGTTCGCCCGAGCAGGTCACCGAAAGGATCATGGCCGCTCTCCCGTAAGCACCCTCAAACTCCATTTAGCCCGGATTCTGTATTCTTTCCCCAGTCGGACCACACCCCGAGAATTTCCAAGCGACCGGTCGAGGGTGGTGTCTTATACGAGGCTTCAACCTCGGAATCCGCGATTATTCCTCGAGGTCGAGTGGTTCGGAATTCAGGCAGGGCCTTTTTAGCGAGTTTCCGCATCGGCGCGTGTCCTGACAACTTGACTTCCAACTCTGAAAGGATGAAAATTCGCCCAAACTCACTTCGCGGAAACTCAAGCGCCGGTTCGACGGCATGTCGACCATTCTATCTGAGGCCCTGCCTCTTTCTTGAGTCTTTCTTTGATCCGCAAAAGACGAAACCGTTTGCCCCGGAAGGAGCTGGGGGCAGCAAAGACGGGGCAGACTCGACATTCCATCACCTGGGAGGGTTCTATGAAATACGAATACGCTCGTTTGATCCACCGGTATCTACTTCCTCTCGCTCTGGGATTGGCGCTGATGACACCTTGGCCCGCCTTCGCCCAACCGGCGAAGGGAGTGTCCCGTCCTCTGGCCACCGCGCGAGGAAAAATCAACTTCTCTCCGGACCTGATCCCCGCGACGCCGGCATCCCTACCTGTTCTGCGCCTCACGCCGCAAAAGCCGCCTTTGGAATTCGTCCAGGAAATTCTGCGCCACGCCGTGCCCAACGCGAAACCGCTCGCCCCTCTTGCAGAGAATCCTCAGTTGAACGGAAAGGAAGGGAAAATCCCCCCCGAGATCGTGGGTGCCTTTGACGAGGGCCAGCTCGCCGCCTATGTGGACATGAAAAGCGGCGACGCCGAAGTTTTCCCCTCACTCACCCGGCAGAAGTCCATGGAGGCAGGGCAGGAAGGCACACAGCTCGAACGTGCGATGGTGCTGGCCCGCGAAACCTTTGCGCGGCAGGACCTCCTGCAGAAAGACGCGACGCAATTCAGCCTGGAGAAGCCTCGTCCGCTTTACGGCGAAACCGCGGAGCGTAGCGAGGCCGGGGGTACCCCCAAAACCGCGAACCGCAGTCTCTACCTTACTTATGTGTCGGCGCGACGGAGCGTCAACCGGTATTTCGTTTACGGCCCGGGCTCGCGCGCACTGGTCGTGGCAGGGAATGACGGCTCGATCCAGGGCTTTGTGCGGCATTGGAAAACGGGAACAGTGAGCGGCGAGGCACGTGAAACGCGCACGCATGCCCAGGTAGCTGAGGCCATCCTCGCACAGCTTCGCCCTGCCTCGAGATTCAATGAAGTGACCGTGATGAACGTTGAAATCGCCTACTATGACGGCAACCGGAATTACCTCCAACCCGTGTACCGGTTTACCGCCCATATTCATGAGCTGATGCCGGCGGAAGGGGGACCCGCGCGGCCGTCACGAGTCGATGATGATTTCGTGGTCGGCTATGTGGCGATCGGAACCGCGGTCGAGCCCTTGCCGTCACTCATTACTCGGCCGACCACGATCCCGGCAGAGCCCGGGAGGCCAGTTCAGCCTCCTGCCAAGACCCCCGGTGATCCCACTGTGGGACGGTATGTGGTCCGGAACGACGATCCGAATTGGGTGGCCGAAGCGAACGAGTTTTGGAGCGGCCTGAGCTCGTTTTTCGGGGGGGCCCTGTTCACAAACGCACAGTACTTCTGGGCGTACCCCTTCGAATTCAACACCAGCGAAGCAGCCTTCGTGAACAGTGTGAACATCGCGATAAACCAGGTCCACGGAGATTGGTGGCTCTTCTCCACAAGCTCGAATTGCTGCGATCTGGTGGACATCACCGCGATCCCCGTTTCAAAGGGATACGGAACGGCCAATGGCGGACATCTAAGTTATTGGATTCTCCATTCCTGCGAAGTCGTGCCATCGGCTGCTGACGCGCCTTGCGCGACGGATGCGCGGCCTTGGTGGACACCGTGGTTCAATATCTTCCGGGGCTTGCATACGGTGGTCGGTTATCGCACGATCATGTGGATCGATGACGATGTCAGCGGGCCTTACGGCACCGCCTTGCGGTTTGGTGCTCCCGTAGTCTCCGCGTGGTTCAACGCCACCACCAGTGCTGCAGGTTACCAGGGCAATCCGACATATCCAGCGCACTGTGGAAATTCGCCACCCATGGGACGTCCCTCCACGGTGAGCTCCTGCGGCCGCGAGAACGACTGGGTGTACGACACGTCGGCGCTGCCGGCGGCCAATTGCCTGATAAATTTTTGGCAGCCAGACTAGGGAGAGTCTAGAGGGCTTTTTGTGATGCGTGGGAACAAGCGGCGTCCCAGTAACTCTGATGAAGTAGCGTAATCTTCCACTGCATGCCGTCGCGGAACATCGGGACGGCCGAGGCGTCTTTGCGCCACGCCATTCAAACAGGACCAAACATCTGACCATGGATACTTGATTATCTTCTGTCCTGGTCTCCATCAGGGTACAGCCTTTCCAGCCCCCGGTCTCACCCCCGGGGTCTGGAATCGGGCATCAGCAGGAACTTTGTTAGATCGTTCCAGCACAGATCGGTGAGACTGAAGGCGTGAATCCAATGATTCAATTTCAGGATAGATTGGCGTCGTAGTGCAGAGGAGCATGGAATTAGCAGAACAGGCTGCGCCATCCTGCCTGATTCAGTGTTATCCTTATTATTCACACGCTCGATAAAAGGCCGGATCCCTTTCTCTGTTACCGAATCTGTCAAGGGTCGCGGCGTGAGACGAATGCCGGCCTGGAAAACCGTTGGGTTTTTCTGAATGGAGCACCGCCCATGAAATTCTGGCTCTGTGGTTTTGCTGCGATGTTCTTTATGCTGTCTCCTGTCGTGATCATCCCCCAAACAACGACTTTCGATTTCAACAAGGATAAGGTGGGCGATCCCCCTGGCGGCTTTTCAACTGCGCTCACAGGAAGGGGAAGACCGGGGAAGTGGGTGGTTCTGAAGGATGAAGCCTCACCCCAGCAAGGCAATGTCCTCGCACAGACCGACGCTGATCCCACGGATTACCGGTTTCCGGTGTGTGTGTTTGACGGGCTCACCGCGAAGGATGCGGACATTACCGTAAAATTCAAGCCGGTCTCAGGCCGGGTGGACCAGGGAGCGGGAATCGTGTGGCGGTATAAGGACAAAGATAACTACTACATCGTCCGCGCCAATGCCCTCGAGAACAACGTCGTCCTTTACAAGGTCCAGAACGGCCGGAGGACCGATCTTCCGCTCAAAGGGGCTGGCCGAACTTATGGGCAAAAGGAGAAGGTAGCATCCGGACAATGGGCCACCCTTCGTGTGGTTGCAAAAGGGGATCTCTTTGAGGTCTACCACAATGGCAACAAGCTTTACGAGGTTCAAGACGGGACCTTCAAAGAAGCTGGCAAGGTGGGACTGTGGACCAAGGCGGATTCAGTCATCTATTTCGATAATCTCCAGGTGACCGTCAAATAAGAAATGCAGAAAGCCTCCCCCATTCTCATGGCTGCTCGTTACAAGGAGGATCCACAAAATGTCATATTATCTGAGCAGCAAGCTTCCACCCTATGTATTTGAGCAGATCAACCGCTTGAAGGCCGACGCCCGGTCCCGGGGCATCGACATTGTTGACCTGGGAATGGGGAATCCCGATCTGCCGACGCCAGAGCCGATCGTGGAAAAACTCATTGAAGCGGTCCGCAACCCCCGGAATCATCGTTACTCCGTTTCGCGTGGCATTGCGGGCTTAAGGCAGGCGCTCGTGGAGCGATATGAGCGGATGTGGGGAGTAAAGCTCGATCCGGACAGGGAAGTGGTGGCCACCATTGGCGCCAAAGAAGGCATCTCGCATCTGGTCATGACGCTGCTTGCTCCCAACGACCGGGCCCTGGTGCCGGAGCCCTGTTATCCGATCCACGCATTTTCGGTGGTCATTGCAGGCGGCCGGTTGGAGCGGGTGCCGTGGACCACTGCAGACGAATTGTTGGAGAAGCTCCGTGCGGCCGTGAAGGTTGACCCTCCCCGGCTTGTGCTTCTCTCATTTCCTCACAATCCGACCGGGGTCTGCGTGGACAAGGTGTTTTTTGAAGAGATGGTGGGACTGGCGCTCGAGCACAGTTTTTCAATCATCCACGATTTTGCATACGCCGACCTGGCGTTCGAGAATCCCCGGCCGCCCAGCATCCTGCAAGTCGAGCGAAGCCGCGAGGTGGCTGTCGAAATATATTCGCTCTCGAAAAGCTACAGCATGGCGGGATGGCGGGTCGGCTTCTGCGTTGGAAATCCGGAAATGGTGGGGGCGCTGGCTCGCGTGAAAAGCTACATGGACTACGGCATCTTTCAGCCCATCCAGATCGCCGCGACAGTGGCGCTTCGGAAATGCGAAGGGCATGTGGAACTCATCCGCGAAGAGTATCGCCGGCGGCGGGACGTGCTGGTGAAACTGCTGAACGAGGCAGGTTGGCAGGTGGAGAGGCCGGCCGGTTCGATGTTTCTATGGGCAGCCATTCCTGAACGCTTCAAGCCACTGGGTTCCCTGGAATTTGCGAAGGTGCTGCTCGAGCGGGCTCAAGTCGCCGTGTCACCGGGGATCGGTTTCGGGGAGAGCGGCGATGGATACGTTCGGTTTGCCCTGGTGGAAAACGAAGAAAGAATCCGCCAGGCAGCCAGAGGGATTAAGAGTTTTTTGAAAGCAAGTAACTGAAGAAGGCGAGGCCGCTAGGTCGCACAGATTTCTTGTTTATTCTGAATGATGGGGATCGCGAAAGGCGTGGACAGGCGCGGCGACAGGAGCGCGTCCGCGTTATTGTTCCTCCAGAAAATGGGGCGTCAGTGCGCCGGTGCGGATTGGCTGAGGATGACGGTCTTCATCTCCCATTCGTCTCAAGAGTCCCCGAAGGGGAAGTAGGACCTCTCGCCCACATTGCCAGCATGTATCTCGCATTTAGAGATTTCAGTCCCCGAAGGGGGCGTCGGATCTTTAGCCCACGGCGCCAGCCGTGGGATGTCCATGCAGTTATATAGAAGAAGCCCCGTCAGGGGCGGCAGATTGATCATTCCATGCGCACTTGGGATACGAAGTTTTTCTAGGATGGAAAGACAACGGCTAAAGGACTCTTTCGCGCCTTGCGGAGCTTCATTCTGTAACGATCCCTGTTCTTCCAATGGATGACGCCATGGGCCAAAGATTTTGCACCCCTGCCGGGGCTGAAAGCACAAGCCCGCACCACGCTCCCGACCTCTTTCGCGCCTTTCGGAGCTCGATTCTCTAGCGATCACCCTCTTCAAATGATGCGATCCGGTGTTCACCTCCCAGCGTCTCTGGCCCTGCCTCCCCTCACGGGGCGCTGCCCCGTCGCGAGCCGGGCAAGCGCTTCTTGCCGGAGAGCTCTTCGCCGGCCTGGAGAATGTTCGACTTCGCAAAGTTTGTGAAGAATCCCCACTCCCCATATTTCTCTTTCAATCCCGGCAAAACGGCGTCGACCAGCGCATCGCCCGACTTGCCTGCGGCTTGAGCCTTCGCTACGGCTTCCCACAACGTCACCAAGTAATTCCGGAATACGCCCACATCGGCCGTCTCCGCCACCTCTCCATGTCCCGGTACAAAGGTCGATCCGGCATAGACTATGGCGAATTCGGCGAGCGTCCCTATCCACAACCCGGTCGAGGCATCAATCAGGTTCGGGAGGTGCGTCTTCCACAACAGGTCGCCGCAAAACACGACTCCGCCATGGGAGCCGTCCGGCACCACAACGATAGAATCTCCTCCGGTGTGCCCGGGAAAATGGCGCACCACCAGCCGCCTGGAGCCAAGAAACAGTTCAATGCCGTCGTCGTAAACGAGGGTCGGCAGCGCAATCCTTTCCACCATCGCCTTCTGCTCCGGCTTTGGGCTCGGCCCGAAAAACTTCAGGTTCTCGGTTCGCGTCCAGGTTCTCACGTTGCGGTGCGCCACGATTGTTGCCCCCTCTGCCGCAAACACCGCGTTCCCGCCGGTGTGGTCGAGATGATAGTGCGTGTTCACGACAAACCGCACCGGCATGCTCGTGACCTTTCGGATCTCTGTCAGCAACTCGCGCGCCGCGTCAGAAGACGTCAGGGTGTCGATCACCGCGACGCCGTCATCCCCCACGACAAACCCGGTGTTTCCATCCCGGGCCGCAATGACTGCGTAGACTCCATCAGCAATGGACTGCACCGTGAACCGCGCTTTCTTTGCCTGCTCCTGCGGCTGAGGGGTGGCTCCGAACGCGTGAGGACCACACAGTAACGACGAGAGAATTACAGCAGGAATCAGAAGTGGATATCGGATTTTTGGTGGCATTCGCGCATTTTAACATGGGCGCTAATCATGCGGATGAGTAGTTTTGGTAGCCCCGCCACGAGGTGTGCGCGGGGGCGTTTCGTGGCGGCGAGGAAAGGTTTGGTAGCCTCCCCGCGGGTTTTTGCGGGGGGGGCACTTGCGGGCAGGATGCAAAGAACCAGGTTCTTTGGTGCACGAAGGAAAAACGCCCCCGCTCCGATAGATCGGAGCGAGGCCACCAGAGCATGGCAGCGAGGAAAGGTTTGGTAGCCTCCCCGCGGCTTCATGCGGGGGGGGCACTTGCGAGCGGGATGCAAAGAACCTGGTTCTTTGGTGC
>JAIQFY010000034.1 GCA_020072965.1 Terriglobia bacterium
TATACTTCGTGCTGCGGGTCGTTGATTTACTCATCGTAGGCTCCTTTGAAAAAGTTGTCTCTGCTGCCCAGGAGCTTACCAAAAAACGACCCGCTCTTTCCGGTCATCCCGATCCTTCATAGGATCTGACACTCAAAATCACCAAGATCGAATCGTAGCCGTTTCAACGGTTTCATGAATATAAACCGATGAATCGGGGTGCTTTGGATCGTTCGGCTCAGGGACCCACATTCCTCTCCCGGGAAGTGGCATGATACCAATATACTTCCACCTTGATACGCCATGGCCTCGGCATACAGACTCCGCATCGGGGGAAGGTTTGTACATGGGTGGTCCCATCGGCCTTGCGCCACTCTGGATTATGCGGATTGTACTCTCTCGTGCGATAGGAGGAGCGGAAGGATGTGGCCCCGACGCCACTCGATCAGCCCACGAGATGATTTGTCCAATGTCCCAGTCTGACCCCCAATACACAATTCTCTTGGGGGGATCCCCACCCAGGGTAGCCCGCAAGGCGACCAACCCTGGGCTATAGAAGAATTCCCCTTCGGGGAGGCGGATCAATTTCCATCTCAATTTCTCAAAGAAGCGCCAATTCAGTCTGCCCCCCAATACCGCCTGCAGACGAGTTCAGAGGCGCGCCCTCGCCGGGTGGTTGCCGGTCAAAATTCTCGGGCAGAAATTCGCTTGACAAGTTCGGATCGCCGGATTATCATTATCAGGAATGATTACGAATAAGGAAGCTACTAGTATTAAGCCGCAGGGGAGGAGGGTCTCCCGGGATCTGCCGCGGATGACCCTGGCCGCTCACCTGCACCCCCATGGCATGCGCGTGACGCCGCAGAAGCTGGCGGTGTTCAAGGTGCTGCAGCGCGACAATTACCATCCCACGCCCGACATGGTGTTTGCGGAAGTCCGCAAGCAGTATCCCATGGTGAGCCTCGGGACGGTCTATCAAATCCTCGATCAGTTCGCCGAGATCGGAGTGGCGAGGAGGATCTTCTCCGGGGGAAACCGGCAGCGCTTCGATGGAAAGCGGTCGCCGCATGCCCATCTGGTGTGTGAGCGTTGCGGAAGGATTGACGACATTGAGGACCGTTCCCTCGAGGCCCTGACCGAACGGTTTGCGCGGAAATTCGATTTCCAGATTCGCGATCATTATTTCGAGTTCAGTGGCTCCTGCGCCGGCTGCACCCGCCGCCGAAAACGCAGGAACCGCTTGGAATAAAGGGAAGAATGCGCTAGGCTTAGGAATCGCCGACATCGTTCCCGGGCTTGCGGATTCAGCTTCATACAAACACTGACCATCTCTCAATTGAATTCAAGGAGGAAGACATATGCCACCACTGAAAGGCACCAGGAGTCATGAGAATCTGAAGAATGCGTTTGCGGGGGAATCGCAGGCGAATCGCCGTTACTTGTACTTCGCCCGCCGCGCCGACATTGAAGGTTATCCGGATATCGGAGGTCTCTTCCGGGACACGGCAGAGGCGGAGACCGGTCATGCCTTTGGCCATCTTGATTTCTTAAAAGAGGTCGGCGATCCCGTGACCGGAATTCCCATTGGCGCCACCGAGGCCAACCTGAAATCCGCCATTGAGGGGGAGACCTACGAATACACCGAGATGTACCCCGGCATGGCGAAGACCGCGCGCACAGAGGGATTCAATGAGTTGGCCGAATGGTTCGAAACCCTGGCCAAGGCCGAGAAGTCTCACGCCGGACGGTTCACCAAGGGGTTGACCATCATTGCCGGAAAGGAACCCTCGGAAGCCATCGCTTAAGCGGGCCGGAGAGCGCCTTCGATCCTCGGTGCAGCGATCCGCCCGGGGGGTGATCCATCAACCCCGGGGGATTGCCGCTCCGGGGTTTTCTGGAATCATCCCAATCCTATATTCATTTTTCGTCGAAGCCGGACCGCTGTCCTGTAGTCAAGGAAGCCTGGGGCGGAGGTCATCGGAGACCCCATGAGCTACGACTTTCAATCAGAGCACTTCTGGAACCCCTCAGCCAT
This sequence comes from Terriglobia bacterium, assembly GCA_020072965.1. Classification (GTDB taxonomy): domain Bacteria; phylum Acidobacteriota; class Terriglobia; order JAIQFV01; family JAIQFV01; genus JAIQFV01. The sequence continues at coordinate 2,015 of JAIQFY010000034.1, forward strand.
CGAGAAGGAAGAGCGCCGGGTGTACGACCTTTGTAACGGTTGCCGGCGCTGCTTCAACCTGTGCCCTTCATTTACGGAGTTGTTCAACCGCCTCGATGAGGAACGGGTTGACGGAGACGCTGAAAAGTTGAATGCGGAGGATTTGAAAGTCGTCGGAGACGACTGTTTTCAGTGCAAGCTCTGTTATAACCATTGTCCCTACACTCCGCCTCACGCCTGGAAGATTGATTTTCCCCGGATGATGCTTCGCGACAAACTCGTGAAAACCCGTCAGCAGGGAGTTTCACTTCAGGATAAATTCCTTGCCGAGACCGACCTGATTGGTCGACTGGCATGCTGGACGGCTCCGCTCTTCAACTGGTTGAGCCGGAATGGGCTCCACCGGCTCCTGATGGAAAAGGTAGTGGGAATCCATCGCCGCTGGCCGCTGCCCGCTTATTCGTCACAAACCCTTTCGGGATGGATGAAACAACGCCGGGGGGCGAATGTGGAAGCTGCCGGCAACAAACGCAAGGTCGCGCTCTTTTCCACCTGTTCGGTGAATTACAGTGACGTGGAGACCGGCAAAGCACTGGTCCTTATCCTGGAGAAGAATGGGATTGAAGTGGTAGATGGTTACAAACGCTGCTGTGGGATGCCGGCGTTGGATGGCGGAGATTTGAAATCCGCCCTCAGGGATGCCGCAGAAAACGTCGAGTTCCTTTCCGAGAAGGTTCGCGCCGGATACGACGTGGTCATTCCCGGCCCGACTTGCAGCTACACCTTCAAGCAGGAATACCCCTTGCTGTTAAAATCGGAGGATGCTCGGCTGGTGGCCGAACACACCTTCGACAGCTGCGAATATCTGATGAAGTTGCATCAGGAAGGGGCGCTCAACACCCAGTTTGTCTCCAAGCTCGGGACGGTTTCATATCAGTTATCGTGCCATTTGAAAGCACAAAACCTGGGTTATAAATCACGCGATCTGCTGCAATTGGCCGGCGCCCGGGTCCAGGTCGTGGAACGCTGTTCAGCGGTGGACGGGACATGGGGAATGAAGCAGCAGTACCATGACCTTTCCCTTAAGCTTTCCCAACCCCTGTTGAAAGAAGTCCAGGAACCGGCCCCCGAGTTTATTGCCACCGATTGCCCGCTTTCTGCCCTGCGAATCAAGCAGGGGACGGGACGCGACGCGCTGCATCCTGTAAGAATCTTTGCCAAGGCCTGCGGATTATGAAAAAAATTACCGTGGAAGACATCAGGAACCTTTACGAGTATGAAAAAATTCGGGACGAATTCAGGAGTCACATCATCTCCCTCAAACAACATCGACGGCTCCCGGTGGGCGACAAGGTGTCTCTCGTATTTGAGAACAGGGAGACGGTCAGGTTTCAGGTCCAGGAGATGATTCGCGCTGAACGGATGGTCGACGAACGCCGGATCCAGGACGAGATTGAAGTCTACAATCAAATCCTGCCGGACACCGGCGAGTTAAGCGCCACCCTGTTTATTGAAATCACCACTCCGGCCGACATCAAACCGGAACTGGACCGCTTCCAGGGGGTGGACCGGGGTGACTGTGTTTTTTTTGAAATGGGAGGACTGGCCCGCGTGTATGGGCGATTCGAGGAAGGGCACAGCAAGGAGGACAAGATCAGCGCCGTCCAGTACGTCCGTTTTCCCTTTACCCGGGAGGAGCAAACCTGGTTCCGCGACTCCACCGTGCCGCTTGCCCTGGTCATCGACCACCCCCATTATGCCGCCCGGACTTCGATTACCGCGCAACAGCGAGAGGCCCTGGCCCGGGATTTTGAGGAAGCCTCCGTGGGAGTCGGGTAGAGGCCTTCGAAGGCGAATTTCGTTGACAGCCGCGTCATAAAACCCTATCGTGCGGGGGATCTTTCCAAGTCTTTATACACGCAATTCAAGTAAAGAAAAAGCAGGTGCAAGCTTTCTCTGGCTGCCAATTCATGCAAGTTCTTTCAATGGAGGAGGATGAACTATGGCCCACATGATTTGGGGATCTCTGGTCTCGTTCTGGATGGTGATTCAGTTTCCAGACAACGCGATGGCGTGGCAGGAAATCTTCCTGCGATGGTTTCACTTTCTGGCGGGCATTACGTGGATCGGGATGCTGTATTTCTTCAATCTGGTCAATGTGAATCTGATGAAGGCGCTGGATGCGCCCACCAAGGGGAAGGTGATCCCGCAATTGATGCCCCGGGCGCTGTTCTGGTTCCGGTGGGGGGCAGTGGTCACGGTGTTCATCGGCATCTGGTACTACATGATCATTTTGAGCCGGGAGTCATCTGTGGGTCGCATATTCGGCACCTGGCTGGCCGTGGTGATCGTGGCCTGGCTGCTGATCTTCCTCATCCTGCGGCCGGTTTCCGGGGCGTTGAACAACGGAAATCTCATTGCCCTGTTAGTGGCGATCCTCATGTTTCTTTTGACGTGGTGCGTGCTCCATTTTAATGCCACTCCGGATTCGAGTAACCGGGCCCTCTCCATTGGGGTGGGAGGAGGCATGGGAGTCATCATGCTCCTGAACGTGTGGGGAATCATCTGGCCACACCAGAAACGGATTATTGCCTGGACAAAGGCGAACGCGGAAAGCGGTACTCCCATCCCGCCCGAATCCGCCAAGCTGGCCCGTCGGGCCTTCCTGGCTTCAAGGATGAATTTCTGGCTGTCCATCCCGATGTTGTTTTTCATGGCGGCGGCCAGCCATTTCCCTTTCCTGGGCAAGTGAACTGGTTCAGTCTGCCCAAATGTGCCCGCCGAGGGAGGCCCACTCAGCCTGGGCCTCCCCTTCAGAACTTCACCTGATGTGCCTCAGTTGAACAGGAACCACACTACACCGATTCACAGAAGCACACTGCACTCTCCTCCTTCCCCGCGCAAGAGCCTTTGCCTGAAGTTGAGAAAAGGAGGGAGAACTGTCCAATGCAAACTCCCAGAGACTCAATTCCGGTAAGATGGCTCTTATTTTGTTAGATGGTTCGATTCCAATCACCCGTATGAAATTGGGAGTTCTTCGAAAATTTTGACGCTGAGAATCTGGAGAATTTCATCGAACGAGGGGGAAGGCCGCGGCATGGGCCGATAGCCAGCGGGGGCGGGAGCCCTCCCCCGCTCTGCTTGCGAGATCTGAAATTTCAAATTTGAGATCGGGAAGTCCTTCCTTGCTCTTATCAAGATTGAGCACCCCATTCGGAAGCTCCATTCAATAGAACGAAAAAAATTGAAATCGAAAACTCCCATTGCAGCCCCATACTCTCGCTCATCCAAACAGTTAGGGCGAAATACCCGGGGGATGACGGGACAGTACAAAAAGAGAGGCAATTCATATCGCGATGCGATATAATGAATCCTGGTCCCCGACAAGATTAGGGTATGACACAACCCCCCTGCGGGAGGGATTGTTTGGTTGGGCTCCGAATTGAATTGATTTCAGGAAAAAGGAGAAAATTATGACTGTTACCGCAAAAAATTTTGATCATCTTTTGGGAAAGCTCGAAGGGTTGAGCGAGAAGCAGCTGAAGGCCCACTTTGGCCTGTACCAGGGGTATGTTAAAAAGCTGAATGAAATACAGGAAAAGCTGAAGTCAATCGATCGCAGCACGGCGAACTACAGCTTCAGCGAATATTCCGAGCTCAAGCGTCGTGAGGCGGTTGCTTTCAACGGGGCGTTCCTGCATGAGATGTACTTCGAGAATCTGAGTGCCAAGGGAGGCGAGCCTTCCAACGAACTGGCCGATGCCATTAAGAAGTCCTTCGGCTCCCGCGATGCCTGGACGACTGATTTGAAGGCCGCGGGCGCGTCGACCCCGGGATGGGTCATCCTGACCTATAACCGGACCGATCACGAGTTGCATCATTATATCCTTTTCGAACATCACATCGGCTACCCTGTTCGCCAGGAACCCCTGCTGGCGCTCGATTGCTGGGAACATGCGTACATGATAGACTACGGAACGACCAAAGGGGATTACTTGTCGGCATTCATAAAGCACATCGACTGGAATGTGGTGAACAAGCGGTTCGCCGCGCTCGACAAGGCTGCCAGCGCTGCGAGGTAACCTTTTTGAGCTCTTTGGAAAAGGTAAAATCGGCGTTAGAGAGCTATGATCACCCCCTCCTGTCCTTTTCTGCCCATGCGGGAAAAGGGAGCGAGGGGGTGGATGTTCTTATCCAATTGCGGGACGCCTCGGTGTCTGCGCACACGTACACCATTCATCTGGCCCCCCGTGATTTGGAGAACCCCCGATTCACTTGGGCCTTTCAGAGGACCCTGTACGATTCCCTGCATGATTACATCATAGAGCTATTCACCAACCGACCGTGATCGGTGGCGCGCTCCCGCGAGGCGGGACCGCGCTCCTGCGAAGGGGACATGTCCAATCATCCTCTCTTGTTACCGCTCTTCCCGCTGGAGGTTGTATTGTTTCCCGGAGCTTCTCTCCCTTTGCATATTTTCGAGCCGCGCTACCGTAAATTGATTGGCGACTGTTTGGAAAACAAGACCGAGTTCGGGGTGGTGCTGATGCGGGAGGATGAGATGGCCGAAGTAGGATGCACCGCCCGCATCAAAGAGGTCGTGAAACGCTACGATGACGGCCGCTTCGACATCGTCACAGAGGGTGTCCGTCGATTTGAGATCATCTCGGAGAACTCGGAGGAGGAGGTGCTCCGGGCTGAAGTTTCGTTTTTTGACGATGAAGAGGCTGAGGATCCTCGTGAACTTGGAAGACTTTCAGAGTCCGTGAAGTCGATCTATGCCAAGATTGTTCTCGCGGTTGCCAAGCCCAACACGAACCTGACGCTGGTGGATGCAAAGCTACCGCGGCTAGCCTTCTCAGTCGCCGAGCACCTGGGGGTTTCTTTGGAGGTGTGTCAGAATTTGCTCGGGATACGGAGCGAAACAAAGCGCCTGGTGGAGTTGGAACGCTACCTGGAGGAACTGCTGCCCAAGATTGAACACTTTCAGAAAGCAAAATCCAGGGTCGGAGGGAACGGCCATCTGACGTGATCAGATCCTTCGTCTTTACAAGGCGTCCGCCGGGGCAGAGGGCCCTCATCCAGAAAGAATACGCTTCAGAACATTATCCCAGCCACTCCTTGAATTCAAAGCCTGGGACAATCGCTTCAATGCTTCCGCCTTACTGGATTTTTTCCACTTCAATCTTCTTCTTCGGGTTTGAAATTTCCGCATACTGGCTGTAACGGCTGGTTTCGATCCGATTCTGACCCTTCACAAACACCTTCGCGCGAAATTCCATCTCCGTGAAAGAGGGAAACCAGAAGCCGGTAGGTCCCGGCAATTGCTCGAGGGTGATCGTGGAGCCTTTCTTGACGCTGCCAAAGAGCCCGGCGCCAAAATCAACGTCGTCCTCCAGTGTCCCTTTCAGACGAATCAACTGATGTTCATTTTCAGTAATCCAGATCTTTCCCGTGAGAGTCTTCAGAAAAGTGGTTTCGCGCGACGGAGGATGAAAGCCTGGGCGGGGTGTGAATGAAAAAATCCAACTGGGATGACCGTTAATGGTTTGTTCTCCCAGAGGCTGAAATTCGAACGCCTCAGGAAGGCTGCGAATAAAGTCCTTCTCCTTCTCGCGCTCCTTGACCGCCTTTTCACGAAGGGCCCGGCGCTGACTCTCGGGCTTGGCTTCGGCCTCCTTGATCTGTTGATCGATCTTATTCTGTTGGTCAGCAAGGACCGGGGCGCCATAGAACGCGCCGTTGATGGCGAGATATTTGGCATAAGAGTCGTACTCGGTGTGAATCCATTGCATGAGTTTCGTGTCAAAATGCCTGGGGTTCCCTTCGGCATCGAGATCTTCAGTGATCTCCTCCTCGTTGTAGCGAAAATGATATCGCCCGTCAATGTTGCGGATTTGGAGGGCAACCACCTCACGCATCAGGGCGCCGGGGGCAGGCTGTTCAGGGGACTGCGGTGAGCCCGGGGTAGTGACAGCCCAACAGCCCCCCATGGAGAATATGAGTAGCAAACCCATGGATCCCTTCACCGCTCCTCCTCCCGGATGAGAACTCCCCCATCCTACGCAAAACAATGCAGGTCGCTCTCATGATGACAAATTTTTACAATTTCAGGGAGATTTTATTCAAACTTTTTGATAACTCTTACGTCTAAGGAGATGAACAAAGAAATTTGGAACTTTGATTGTTTCCAACCGTAGTTAGATACAGTGCATCGTGCGAGGAGCAGTGGGGGTGCGTATGACACAGCAAGACTGGAAGGTTGAAACGACAAACCTCATTATCGAGACCATCAACAAACTGCCGCAGAGCGAGCGTGATGCTTTTGTGAGCAAGCACTATAAAGGGTTGGGTGTTCGGGAAATCGCGGATCAACTGCATTACAGCGTCGAGGAGACTGCGAAGATCCTGAAGAAGGCCGAACACCGATTAAATCGAAAATTGAATCGCCTGAACCATTCCATTTATCACCCCTCGTTCGCGTTTTTGTGAGGGCAGGCGATGCGACGAGTTTCCCTCCTGTGAACCCCCCAGTTCACCCTCCTTTTGAGTGGAAACGGCCCCGAAAGATATCTCGGGGCCGATTTTTTTTGCGGCCACGGCGTCCTAACTCGGACGAGCGCTAGCTCCACTGTCCAGTTCCCTCCTTGACTCTCCTCAATTAACGAAAATGGAGTTATGCTGGGATTGTTACTCCTATGACAGGTGCAGATTCCCGACCCATCCTGGTTACAGGCGTCACCGGATACATCGGTGGCAGACTGGTTCCTCGACTGATGGAGCGCGGAGTGAACGTGCGGTGCCTGGTCCGCGACCCGGCGCGCCTTCAAGGTCGACACTGGGGTCAAAGCGAAGTTGTCACCGGGGATGCCTTGAGGTACGAGACGATGGCTGCGGCAATGCAGGATGTCCGCGCAGCCTATTACTTCATTCACTCGATGGCCGAGGGTGAAGGGCAATTTGCCGCTCGCGATCGGCAAGCGGCGGAGAACTTCGGCCGTGCCGCCCGCGAAATGGGCGTCGAGAGAATCATTTATTTGGGTGGCTTGGGATCGCAGGCCGATGTCTTATCGCCTCATCTCAGGAGTCGGCAGGAGACCGGAGAGCTCCTCAGGCAATCGGGAGTGCCCGTTACTGAATTTCGCGCTGGAGTCATTGTAGGCTCGGGGAGCCTCTCTTTTGAGCTGATTCGATACCTCACGGAACGCCTTCCAGTGATGATCTGTCCAAGGTGGGTGAAGACGCGCGCCCAACCCATCTCGGTCGACGACGTCCTGCGTTACCTTGTGGAGTGCCTGGAGACTCTGCAATCCGTTGGTCGAACGCTGGAAATCGGCGGCGTCGATGTCCTCAATTATCGTGACATGATGTTGATTTACGCGCGCGTGCGAGGCCTGAAGCGCCGGCTCATCGATGTTCCGGTGTTGACCCCCCGACTATCCTCCTATTGGGTCGACCTCGTCACTCCCATTCCCAACCAAGTGGCGCGTCCCCTGATCGAGGGATTGAAGAACGAGGTTGTTTGTCGCGATGGGACCGCGAGACAGCTCTTTGCCTTCACCCCGCTCTCTTACGAAGAGGCAATTCGAGCGGCACTGCGCCGAACTGAATCAGGAGAGATTGAAACCATCTGGTCCGGATCCTATTCCTCTTTTCCCGGGACAGGCCGAACGTCAGTCACGCTCAAAAACACGCAAGGGATGATCATCGAACGCAGGCAAAAAGAAACTTCTGTCCCGGCTGCCTCGGTCTTCCACACGATCTGTACCCTCGGCGGCAGGAATGGATGGATCTACGCGAATTTCTTATGGCAAGTACGTGGAATTGCCGACCGTCTGGTCGGTGGGGTAGGGATGAGACGAGGAAGACGCAGTCCCTCCGAGTTGAGAGTGGGGGATGCAGTCGATTTCTGGCGGGTGGAGGCCTTTGAGGTCAATCGGTTGTTGAGACTGCGCGCCGAAATGAAAATTCCGGGCAAAGCGTGGCTGCAATTTGAGGTCATACCCAAATCAGATTCAGGGTGCCTCGTGGTGCAGAGTGCATTTTTTGAGCCCAAGGGCCTGGCAGGGCTTTTTTACTGGTATGCGCTGTACCCCTTCCATCATTTAATCTTCGTGGGAATGCTGCGAGCACTCGTCAAGAGGGTGGAGGGATCATGGCTGAAGGAATAAATAGGGGGAGCGATGGGGAGAGCAGGCAACTCGTCCGGACAAAGGGAGGATTGGGGGATGAAAATGCCGGGGAGCCTGGGGAGAATCACCCCGGTCCTCGGGATTCTTATGGGCCCAGGGAGCCATATCCAGGATTTGAACCACTGTTGCAACGGAACAACACGAGCTCTTGTTCTTTAAGATCTGAGGCGCGAGCATTGGTTTTGATACAATCAAACGAGCAGTCATGAGCGGTTCGGCCCCCAGTTCACTTTCAAGCCAACGAACTCTCTGCTTGGATTGGAAACTGGAGTGGCCCGGGATGCCGAATTCGTCAATCCCTTGGAAAGGGCCTCCGGCGGCAAAATTTGCTCGCACGGACCCTCCCTTACAACTTTCTTGACATTCCTATCCAGTTCAAGAATTATTATCACGCCCGACTCATCGGGAATATAAGACAAGCCAACCTGAACTCTTCATTTCCAAGGAAATGAGGTCACCCATGGCCACCCCATCGCGTCGAACGTTTTTGAACGCTCTTGGTCTCTCCGGAGTTTGCGCCCTCGGCGATCGAATTCTTCCTCCAATGATGCGGCTTTTTGCGGCGGAAGACCCCCTCCTTTCGGGGCGTCCGCTGGTGCGGTATCCGGAAAAGACAGATTTAATCCTGCTCACCTCCCGTCCCCCGCAGCTCGAGACGCCGATGCGGTATTTCGACCGTGCTATCACGCCCAACGAAGCGTTCTTCGTCCGCTATCATGTGTCCCCGGTACCGACCCGCGTGGATCTCGATACCTGGCGGCTCAAGGTCGGCGGCAGCGTCGAAACCCCTTTGGAGCTGTCAATGGACGACTTGAAGACAAAGTTTGAGAGGGCCACAGTGACTGCGGTAGCGCAGTGTTCCGGGAACAGTCGGGGTCGTTTTTCGCCGCGGGTCAACGGCGGGCAGTGGGCCGACGGGGCCATGGGATGTGCTGAATGGTCGGGCGTCCGGCTTCGTGATGTGCTCAACAAAGCCGGGGTACGCAAGGAAGCGGTGGAGGTGCTTTTCAACGGGCTGGATAAACCAGCGTTCCCCTCAGTTCCGGATTTTATGAAGAGTCTCGATGTCTCCCGGATCCTGGATGATCCGAACATTCTAATTGCCTTCCAGATGAATGGGGAATCCCTGCCGATGCTGAACGGTTTTCCGGCGCGCATCGTGGTTCCCGGATGGTTCGCCGATCATTGGGTCAAAAACATGTCGGAAATCACCCTGCTCGATAAACCCAATGACAATTTCTGGACCCGGGCCGCTTACCGGATCCCTGATAACACCTGCGGATGCGTTGAGCCTGGAACAAGCCCTTCGCGTACGGTGCCGATCAACCGACTCAAGGTCCGGTCTTTTATCGCCATGCCCGCAAACGATGCGCGAGTTCCAATCGGGCATGCGGTTCAGCTGAAAGGGATAGCTTTTGATGGGGGTTCAGGGATCAGTGAAGTGCAAATTTCGGACGACGCCGGCAACCGTTGGCGGCGAGTCGCATTGGGGAAGGATCGTGGCCCTTTCGCCTTCCGTGAGTGGTCTGCGGATTGGACTCCTCCTCGCGCCGGCGACTACCGTATCCTGGTCCGCGCCTTCAACACCCTCGGAGAGTCCCAAAGCGCAACGCCCTTGTGGAATCCGGCCGGCTATCAGCGCAACGTTATCGAGCAGATTGAAATCCACGTCGTCTAAAAAGGGCGGTCCGCCAGGTGGCGGGTGGCGCGGACATGTCTGCGATCTTCTCATCGGGGTTCACATTTCATTGGAGGGCACTATGAAGCGAGTGATCGTGCTTAGTTTTTTAATCCTGGTCATTCCCTTCGCGGTATTCTCCGTCGAAAAGAAGATTCAACTCCCTCCCGACCATCCTTTTGGGAAGCTCACTGCAGGCCCCGGCTCGGAGTTGACTGAGAAGAAGTGCGGCCTGTGCCATTCCACCGATTACATTGTCAGGCAGCCACGGGGTGATTTCAAACGCTGGCAGGGTGTGGTCACAAAGATGATCAAGGTCTACGCGGCCCCGATCGACGAACAGGAAGTCAGGACGATCGCCGATTATTTAGCGTCGGCCTACGGAACAGCCGCTGCGGAAACGACAAAACCGAAGTAATCAGAGGCTTCCCTTCATCACGCTTGACCAGGGAATGGCCACATGCAACTGACAAGCCACCTTCTTCCATCCTGTTGGCCATTAGATTCACTGAATAAAAACTGAGGCATGATCCCAACCTGGACTCTTGCGTCCCGCACAGGACTCCTCGGCGAGAAAAATGCTCTTAAGGCCGACCCACCAACCTCTCCCAGAAGTATGGAATATCGTTCAGACTCCGGCGAACCCGTCGACTCTCAATTCGAGCTTAAGCGCGGCGAGCGATTGATTGACATCCTGAATGAAGATGACCAATGAGGCAATGAGGCAGGCCATACAAAGAATGAAGAGCATGCTAATCAGCCAGGCGGTTTCCATCTGAAGCAGCGCGGTAAAAAACAAGACGATAATGAGTACGGCCGCAGCAAGGGCGCTCAAGGACGCCAGGGCGATTGTCAGCCGGATGAGGTGGGACCGACGCCAGAGGATGCCCAGCTGCGCCACGATCTTCAGACGGGTGTCGCCGGTGGCGGTCGGCAATTCGGCCGACAGGATTCGTGCCCGATCAATGGCTCGCCCCAGGCGATTGGTCATCGTGAGCAGAAGAAGACCCACTCCGGACACCAGGATCACTGGGCCGATGGCGGTTTGGAGGACCGGGATCAATTGTGCGACGGTGGTTGAGGGCATAAGGGCTCCATCACAGGATTTTATAGACAGCCAATGGGTTGTCATTCTATCCTATGTTGCATTCACACACACCTGCAGGAGGAATCATGAAACAATCCGCGAAGCTATTTTTGTTCATTCTTCTCTTAGCGGTCCCTCTTTTGGCGCAACAGCCGCCACTGATCGACCGCGAACAGTTTTTTGGCGATCCGGAAATCGCGGGCGCGCAGATTTCCCCGGACGGCAAGTACATCGCCTTTCTTAAACCGCTTAACAAGACCCGCAACGTCTGGGTAAAAAAGACAGAGGAGCCGTTCAGTGCCGCCAAGCCGGTCACCAACGACACCAAACGGCCCATCCCGGCCTTCTTTTGGAGCCGCGACAGCCAATACATCCTCTTCGTCCAGGACCAGGGCGGAGATGAGAACTACAACGTCTATACGGTGAACCCGGCGGATAAGCCGGCCGCCGGCTCGGAAGTGCCGACCGCACGCAATATCACCATGGCCAAGGGTGTCCGCGCCGCCCTCTATGCGGTCCCCAAGAGCGATCCCGACCTTCTCTATATTGGCCTGAATGACCGCGACAAGGCCTGGCATGACCTTTACAAGATCAAGATCTCCACCGGAGAGCGTACGCTGGTCCGCAAGAACACCGATCGGATCACCGGTTGGGAGTTCGACAACAAGGATCAGCTTCGCCTAGCGACCCGCTCGGCGGAAAACGGCGACACGGAAATTTTGCGCCTCGACCCGAGTGGCGTCACCAAGATTTACTCCTGTGATGTGCTCGAGAGTTGCGGCACCATCCGCTTTGCCAAGGACAACAAGCGGGTCTACATGGAAACGAACAAGGGGAACGAGATTGATCTCAGCCGCCTGGAGCTGTTCGACCCCGAGACCAGTAAGGAGGAACTGGTGGAGTCCGATCCGCTCAAGCGGGTGGATTTCGGCTCGGCGATCTTCTCGGAACTGACCGACGAGATGATTGCTACGATTTACATTGACGACAAGCGCCGCGAATACTGGAAAGACAAAGCGTTTGAGGCGGACTACAAATGGCTGCAGAGCAAGTTGCCGGGCAAGCAAATCAATTTTGGTTCGCACACCCGCGACGAACAACTCTGGATCGTCTCGGCGACGGCAGACAATGAGCCGGGAGAAACCTACCTGTTTGATCGCAAGGCCAGGAAGCTGACACAGCAGTATCGTATTCGCGAGAAGCTGAACCGTGCGGACCTCACGTCGACTACAGTAATCCGTTATCCCTCCTCTGACGGCCTGGAGATCCCGGCCTATCTGACCCTTCCGAAAGGCGTCCCGGAGAAGAACCTGCCGGTGGTCGTCTTCCCGCATGGCGGCCCCTGGGCGCGGGATTTTTGGGGGTTCAACCCTTACTGGCAGTTTCTTGCGAATCGGGGCTACGCGGTTGTGGCGCCCAACTTCCGCGGTTCGACAGGATATGGAAAGAAGTTCATCAACGCAGGGAACAAGGAGTGGGGTCAGAAGATGCAGGATGATCTGACGTGGGGCGTCAAGTACCTGGTCGCGAAGGGCATCGGCGATCCCAAGCACGTTGGAATCATGGGCGGGTCTTACGGAGGGTATGCCACCCTGGCCGGCGTCGCCTTCACACCCGACCTTTATGCCGGGGCGGTGTCGATCGTTGGTCCCTCGAACCTGATCACGCTCCTCGACTCGATTCCTCCCTATTGGGAGCCGATTCGCAAGACGTTCTATGTGCGCATGGGTGACCCCAACACGCCGGAGGGGAAGGCCCAATTGCAGCGGCAATCTCCGCTCAATTCCGCCGCCAAAATCAAGACGCCGCTGCTCGTGGTCCAGGGCGCGAATGATCCGCGCGTCAACAAGGCAGAATCCGACCAGATCGTGATTGCCTTGCGGGAGCACGGATTTCCGGTGGAGTACCTGGTTGCCCCCGACGAGGGGCATGGGTTCGCACGGCCGGTGAACAATATGGCCATGTTTGCCAGTGCCGAGAAGTTTTTAGCCAAGCACCTTGGAGGACGTTTTCAGGAAAGCATGACACCCGAGGTGGCCACTCGGCTCACGGAGATCACAGTCGATCCCAAAACCGTCATGCTGGCCAAGAAGGTGGATCCCACTTTGGTCGGCGCCCCTAAGCCGGCCACCGCTTTAGTCTCGGGCACATACAAGTACCAGGCAAAGATCCAGGCCGGGGCCCAGGCCATCACCCTCGAGATCAAGACGGATATCAAGGAAGAGGGCGGCGCCTGGACGGCAACCGATACAACGACCTCGGCGATGGGAGAATTCGTCGATACTGCCGTACTCGAAAAGGACACACTCACGCTCCGCAAGAGGACTGTGAAACAGGGGCCAGCGACCATCGAATTTGAGGTCGCCGATAACAAGGCCACCGGTAAGATGAGCATGGGTGGAGAAGACCGGCCCATCAATGTGGATTTGGGGGGCCCCCTGTTCGCGGATGCCGCGGGCGCAATGCAGGCGATTGCTTGCCTGCCCATCAAGGAGGGGTACTCGACGACTTTCCGGAACTTTGATTTGCAGAAGCAAAAACCGAAGTTAATGCAACTCCAGGTGGCCGGGTCCGAAAGTGTGACAGTGCCGGCCGGAACTTTCAATGCCTACAAGATCGAAATCTCCTCCGCCGATGGAGGCACGGACAAGATGACGGTCTGGGTGGCCACAGATTCCCGCAAAGCGGTGAAGTACTCTGCGGTCCTCTCGCAAATGGGGGGCGCGACATTGACTGCCGAGCTGATGCAGTAAGTTCCTCGGTGGGGCCGCCTTCAAGCCAGGGAGATTAAGCGGGGACAGACACCCGAATTCATGACGGCATCCGATGGATGTCGCAAAAAGGTGTCAGTCCCCTTCATCTCGGCAAGAGGCCGGAGCTGAACGATCCCCCACCTCCCGGTGGGGGATTTGAATGTCGGAGAGGATGCCCGTCGATAGGCAGAACCTGAATGATCCCCCAACTGCCGTTGGGGAGATTCGGGAAAAGGGATCAAGCGGGGACAGACACCTGAATTCATGACGGCATCCGATGGATGTCGCAAAAAGGTGTCAGTCCCCTTCATCTCGGCACTCATCGATGGGCCAGGGCATCGCGGGTCCGGGCCTGAACTTCCAGGTCGGCCCAGAATGGCTGGACGGCCTCCTCGATTTCCTGGACGGTGATGAGCGTAGCGCCCGAATCCTCGGCTAATTTCTTCCAGGGGGCCTCCCTGGCACGATAGTCATATTCGCCGAATACAATGACAGGTGTTCCCGGAATGATGACCGTGGCGCCATCTTTAGAGAGCACCCACTGGTCAGCCCAATCGTAAATCCATTTGGCATCCGACTCCAGGAGCCGGATGCAGGAGTGGCTGGCGGGATAGCCGGGCAATTCATATTGGTGAAACGAGATGCCTCCGAAGTTAGCGAGGTTAAAGTACCAGGGCAGTATCCACTCGCCGTTCACGGTGCTGGCACGCTCCCTGGCCTTCCAGTTGGTGTGATAGAGGCCCGCCGGAGTCGGAGTCGCTTTTTTTCCAGTGCTTGCGGGCCCCCAGCGAACCTGCCGACCGCCTTCGTACCCAGCGAATGCCTGCACGCGCCGGGATACAAGGAGAATCTTCTGAATCTCCTGAATTTTCTCCACGGAACTCGGGAGAGGGGAAATCACGAGGTCATCATTCAGCACTTCCGGGATCATTAACATCTCGCCTTCCCGCACATGGGCCAGATCCACCCGGTTGACCTTCAGAACTCTATCCCACTGTTCGGGACCCAGTGTAGCCATCAGCTGAATCAGCCACCGCTCTCCGCCGATTTTTTCCGCACGATATTGAAGAGGAGTAGTGCGCGAAGGCGTCGCGGGGATACTACGCTCAGTCTCCTTGGGCGCCGGAGTAGAATCCTTGGCACTCTCCACCGTTTTTTGAACGGGGGCCGTCTTTTCCTTCTTGCATGCATTAGGCGCCAGGAGAATAAAGACCAGAAGCACGAGACGAACGAAGGGAACATGCACTGGAAAGTTAGACCTCGAAATTCTCATGGTCCGATCTGATCTTTTGGGGATAGCGGGGAATGGGCTCTCTTTTTTTCTGGGACCATCTGTGTCAAAATCCGCCCGCTGCTTGGTTTATCAATTTAGTCTATGAGACAAACTTCGCCTATCCGCTGGTTGATTGGAGGAGCCTCCTCACCGCCTCGCACGTCGGGACGGAGCATTTCACAGGGAGTATAGCGCGGAGGCTGGGAGGGTTCAAGGGCCGAGCGGTAAGGGCAATGGCATTTCAGCCGTTGTGAGGCAGCGACCGTATCCTGAGCGCTTGACGCACATGAATCGATGCTGTATACCTGCGCATTCGAAGGATCGGATTACTCTCCATTCTGCACAGGCTTTAGAACCTGAATTCGGCCGGGAGTCATAATGTCCAAGAGACGCGATGAGATGCACGCCGCACTGGGTTTTCGGTCGCATTCGGGATGGGCAGCCCTTGTTGTTCTCACGGGCTCCCCGCGATCCCCGGTGGTGCTCGACCGGAAGCGGATCGAACTGATCGACCCGGCGATGGAGGGATCCGCTCAGCCCTATCACGCCGCAGAAAAGTTGGATTTGGAGGAGGCGGAGAAATTTATCAACGACTGCACGCGGCGCACGGAACTCATGGCCCGACAAGTTTTGCGCGGAGTCATTCCCCCGCTGCAAAAGAAGGGCCTTGACATCTCCGGGTGTGGAATTCTCCTCAGCTCGGGAAACCCTGCCAAGACGCTTGCCTCAACGCTCGCGTCTCATGCCCTCATCCATACCGCGGAGGGCGATTTCTTTCGTCATGCCCTCATCCACGCAAGCGAGCACTTTGGCCTCCCCATCACGATGGTGCGGGAGCGCGAGTTGTTGGAACGGGCCGCGTCAGACCTTGAATTAACGGTCGATAAACTGCAGGCCCGTTTGGACGAGATGGGGCGAACTCTCGGTCCCCCGTGGAGCGAGGACCAAAAACTCGCCACTCTGGTCGGCTGGCTGGCGCTCGTCGCCCCGACTCGAGGGTAGAGTCGGTCATCGAGAAAGGGTCGACCTGTTTTCCTTGCAGGGCAGTCGTCGAAGCCGATGCATCTCGGGAAATGTCCATTCACAATGCAGGTGACTTAATCGCCGTGCTTCGAAGTGTCGTGATGAACCACAGCATACATCATCGTGCGCAGCTTGGCGTCTACCTGCGTCTAAACGACGTTCCTGTGCCTGCCCCCTATGGGCCGTCGGCCGACGAAGGGGGAATGTAGGCTGGGCTAAAAACCTCAAGCCTTGATCAATCGGAATCCTCTCGAACCGGGCGGCGCACACAGCGTAATTTGCATGATGTATGCGCCACCGGCAGGGACCCTTTTCGCTGCGCTCGGTTCGGCCCTATCTCTTCGAAGCCATCTTTCGATTTTCAGGGGGTTTTTCTAATTCGAAGACCAATTTCCTTTGTTCCAGAAGGTTGGCCTCTACGTGTTTTCCATCCAGTTTTGCCTGTGCAATGACAAGAATCTCTGTACTCGGGATGTAGACGTTTGCAGGATCCTTGTACAGATCCGTCATCACATTGGCCAGGACGTGCTCATCGGAATGGATTCTGATGAGGTCCTTCATCGCCTCTTCAAAAGCTCTCAGTTCCTTCTGATTCTTGGGATCTTTGTCCAAGTAAGACTTGGCCCTCACATGGTATAAGGCATTTGCAACCCCGTCCTTGAACCCGATCACATAATTTTCCTTCATCTCCTTGGACAGGCTCTGCCAATACTGGCCATACTGGAAGGGCTCCGCGCCTCGCAGCTGAGTTGAAGCAAGAAGTATCACGAGAACAAATATGACTCTTTTCATAGGCCGCGCTCCTTTCGCCATGACACGTACCCTCGATTGACAATGCCGTGAGCATTGCTTCGAGTGAGATTCTGGTCGAATCTCAAGGTTCAGTTTTTGGGATGGGGAGATTGTTCTCCACCATGGGCGCGAGTATAACGCCGGTGCGAAGAACGCTCAAGTCTCAAATAGGTTACATTCCTCAACAAACCGATCTCTTTCGGGGAAGGGCCTTCTGGAGTTCTGCTCCCATCTTTCCCGTCAACATGAACGCGCACATTTTGTAATCGGCGAGGAACGACCAGAGCGGGTATTTGAACGTCGCGGGACGGTTCTTTTCAACGAAGAAATGGCTGATCCAGGCCAGACCATACGAGTAGAGGAGGATGAGCGGAATGTAACGGCGATATCCTGTGACGATCAGAATGAACAGGGCGATGGTTCCGCCTAACGTTCCTGCGAAGTGGAGCCAACGCGTGGTTGCCCGGGAGTGCTCTCCCACGTAAAACGGCCAGAACTTTTCGAAAGTGGAAATTCGAGGGATCGGAGTGGCGCTCATAGATCAATGTCGTAGTAACGACTTCAGTCGTTGCGTCGAGTTCGGACACTTGGGTCGGTAACGACTTCAGTCGTTACGTCGAGTTCGGACACTTGGGTCGGTAACGACTGAAGTCGTTACTACATCAGGCAGACGAGACGGCTGCCCCACACGAAGCTACAAGGGAATATTACCGTGTTTTTTCGCAGGATTGCTGTCGCGCTTGTTCTCGAGCATGTGGAGCGCTGTGATGATTTTTTTCCGGGTCAGTTGGGGCTCGATGACTTCGTCGATATAGCCCAGTTCAGCAGTGACATAAGGATTCGCGAACTTGTTCTTGAATTCCTGAACCTTTTCCCGTCGAACCGGCTCGGGATTGTCTGCGGAGGCAATTTCCCTTCGATAGACGATGTTGACGGCCCCTTCGGGACCCATGACCGCAATCTCCGCGCTGGGCCAGGCATAGTTCATATCGGTGCGAATATGCTTGGAGGCCATGACGCAGTAGGCCCCGCCGTAAGACTTGCGCGTAATGACCGTGACCTTGGGCACGGTGGCTTCAGCAAACGCGAACAGAAGCTTCGCCCCGTGCTTGATAATTCCATCGAATTCCTGGTTGGTTCCGGGGAGGAACCCGGGAACATCCTCGAACACGACCAGAGGAATGTTGAAGGCGTCGCAGAAGCGAACAAAGCGAGCCCCCTTGATGGAGGCATTAATGTCGAGGGTTCCGGCCAGCACAGCCGGCTGGTTGGCCACGATCCCCACCGGCATGCCGTCAAATCGACCGAAGCCGATGACGATATTTTGAGCAAAGTGCTCCTGCACCTCGAAGAAATAATTGTCGTCCACCACGGTGTGAATGATGTCCTTGATATCGTAAGGAATATAGGACTCTTCCGGGACACTGTGATTAAGTTTTTCGTCCGCGCGGTCGACGGGGTCGCGGGTGGGTTTTCGGGGAGGATCATCGACGTTGTTTGAAGGGATAAAGGACAACAGCTCGCGAATGAGGGCGAGGCATTCGCGGTCGTTGTTCACGGCAAAATGGGCGACCCCGCTTTTCGCGTTGTGAGTCATGGCGCCGCCCAATTCCTCCTTTGAGACTTCCTCATGGGTGACGGTCTTGATGACCTCGGGCCCGGTGATGAACATATAACTGGTCTTTTTCACCATCACGATAAAGTCGGTGATGGCGGGCGAATACACCGCGCCCCCTGCACAGGGTCCCATGATGGCGGAGATCTGGGGGACCACGCCAGAGGCCAGGGTGTTGCGCAGGAAGATGTCGGCATAGCCCGCCAGCGACATCACTCCTTCTTGAATCCTCGCCCCTCCGCTGTCGTTCAAGCCGATCACGGGGGCCCCGTTCCGCATCGCCTGATCCATGATCTTGCATATTTTTTGCGCGTTGGTTTCGCTGAGGCTTCCCCCGAAGACGGTGAAGTCCTGGGCAAAAACATAAACCAGCCGTCCATCGATGCGCCCGTAACCTGTGACGAATCCGTCTCCGATGGGCTTTTGGTCCTGCATCCCGAAGTCCTGGCAGCGATGGGTGACAAATTTATCGAGTTCCTCGAAAGTTCCTTCGTCCAGCAGGAACTCGATGCGCTCCCGCGCGGTCATCTTGCCTTCGGCGCGCTGCTTGGCCAGGCGTGCTTCGCCTCCTCCCAGTTCGGCTTGCGCGTTGCGGGCCTTCAGTTCATCGAGCTTGCTGTGGACCTTGGATGTTGGCATGAGTGGCTCACGGGTGGTAGATTCAGAAGCCAGAAGTCGGAGGTCAGAAGCCAGAAGTCGGAATCAAGATGACCACCGTTAGTATTTAGACGCTTTAAAGCGACGGCCCGCGGGTAGAAATGAGATTCCTATTTCTTTTTCCCAACTTCAAAAGAGGGCGCACCTCTGTGCGCCCCTACAGAAGAATTCCGACCTCTGATATCCGACGTCTGACTTCGACAGCATCATGAATCATATGCAGCCGGAGGATCTGTCGTTTCAAGCGAGAAAGTTCCTGCCGGATTCTACTTCACGCCGACCGTCTCCGGCTTCGGGACCTTTTCCCAATCCTTCAAAAACTGTTCGAGGCCGCGATCGGTGAGAGGGTGCTTGACGAGCGATTCCAGCACCTTGAATGGCATGGTGCAAATGTGGGCGCCGGCGAGGGCTCCTTCCACGATGTGGAGAGGATGGCGCGCCGAGGCCAGAAGGACCTCGGTTTTGAAATTATAGTTCTTATAGATTTGCACGATCTGACGGATCAGGTGCATGCCATCGGTGGAGATGTCGTCGAGGCGTCCGACAAACGGACTGACGAAATCTGCGCCCGCTTTGGCCGCGAGCAGGGCCTGTGACGGTGAGAAGCAGAGAGTCACATTGATGTGGATGCCTTCCTGAGAGAAGGTACGGCAGGCCTTGAGCCCATCAATCGTCAACGGCACCTTGACATAAATATTGGGGGCCCACTTGGCGTACTCGCGCCCCTGCTTCAGCATGCCATCCACGTCGAGCGCTGTCACTTCGGCGCTGACCGGGCCCTTGATCACCTGACAGATCTCTTTGACCCGCTGTTCAAATCCGACCCCCTCCTTGGCAACCAGGGAGGGATTCGTGGTGACGCCGTCGATAGCGCCCCAGCTTGCCGCATCACGAATTTCCTTAATGTTTGCAGTATCCAGGAAGAATTTCATAGGGACATCCTTTCCAAAAAGCAGGGAGATTCGATTCCCTACTCACACAGATTTTCAAACCACTCGATTGCGCAAGGTTCCGATCAAATCGATTTTCACTTCGACCACGTCTCCCCGCTGCATTGGACCAATACCCGCAGGTGTGCCGGTGGAGATCAAATCGCCGGGTTCCAGGGTCATGATATTCGAGATGTATTGTACCAGAGTATTTACGCCGAATGCCATGTTGGAGGTCGAAGCGTGCTGCCGCCGTTCGCCGTTCACATAGGTTTCCACGAGAACGTTCGTCGGATCAAGCAGTGTTTCAATAAAGGGTCCCACCGGGCAGAACGTGTCGAAACCCTTGGCGCGGGTAAACTGCACGTCGGCCTTTTGAAGGTCACGGGCAGTCACGTCGTTGATAATGGTGTATCCGAAGATGGCCGCTTGCGCCTCGGAAGCGTCTTTCAGCCCATGCGCGCGTTTTCCCATCACAACACCCAATTCACCTTCATAATCAACACGCTTCGATTGGGGGGGATAGACAATGTCCTGGTCGTGCCCGATCAATGCGCTGGGAGGCTTGAGAAAAATCAAGGGTTCCCGGGGCACATCGTTGCCGAGCTCGGCGGCATGATCGCGGTAATTGCGGCCAATCGCAACGATCTTGGTGGGAATGCAGGGAGGGAAGAATCTCGCGCCGTCCACACCGAGGTGGAGAATGGTAGTGCGCCACTCGGCGTAAGGATTCCCCTCGACGATGGATAGATGGTCTCCGTCATGCGTGGCATAGCAAATCTTGTCTTCCCACAACACTCGACAAAACTTCACCACGAACTCCTTTTTTTTTGATGAAAAATTAACGTCGAGCCCCCTAGAGTAAGCCGCGAGGACTCCCGGGCCTCCGCTGTAAACAATCGTGTCACGATGAGCTATTCTCCCTTGGCAATCTGATTTACGACGGCGGAGGGTGGGCTCTCATTCCCCGTAAGGTCTACTGCACTGACGCGGTAATAATACCTCTTTTCAGCTTGGACCCTTTCATCGCGGAAGGTAGGAGACTTGAGCAAGGAATCGTTGATCTTTGTAAAGGTCACCCCTTCTTCACTTCGATATACGTTATATCCGGCAAAATCCGGCTCAAGACTCGCATCCCAGAGAAGATTCATTTTGCCATCGGCGAAAACGACAAGCAAGCCCGTCGGAGTTTTGGGCGGGAATACGTCCACGGGCTTGAAAGCGGACACGGGGGAGTTGAGGCTCTCTGCCGTGAATTGGTTGTTCCGGACCACCGAACACACGGTATAGTAATAGGTTTTGCCGAACTGGAAAATGAGGTCTTCGTAGTGGGGTTTCACGATCGGCTGGTCGTTGACGGGCGCGGTCGGGATCACCCCGCTTTGTTCCCCACGATAGACGTTGTAACCGACGATGGACCAACCCGGAGATGCCGTTGAGGGCGGGGGGGCCCAGCTGAGGATGATTTGGGTTTCTTCTGCTCTGAAATCGATATGGGGGATTGCTGGAGGTACGGAAAGCCACTGCCTCACGGCGATATTAGAGAACCCGGCGTCCTGTTTTTTCTTGTTCGAGATCTTGACGGCATACCACAGTTGGCTGGAACCGAGGGTCTCGGGATTGAGTCCCGGAAACTGGTCGGTGAAAACCATCTGTCCCTGCTCGGTGAAGGCGTCCTGATTGACCATGTCGATGGACATGATCTTGGAGCCTCGAAACTGCTTGGAAATCTCCCCGGCTCCCGGGGGTAAGCTCGAGGGGGGCACAATCTGCCGATAAACATCAATCCGTTCGAGGGTGGTGGCCTTGGTTCCATTGAGGTTCAACGCGGGGAGGGTCCATGTGAGCCTGATGTCGCTGCCGATCTGACGGGAGGCCAGATTCACCACCGGTTGAGGGATGAGAATTTCCGGAGGAAGAGGTGGCCCCACCTTGCCGCAGCCGGCCGTCCAAATCGCTGAAGCGACGAGCAGGAGAGCTCGCAGGGCCGTGCCCGAAACGCGGCTGGGGTGGCGCGTGTGACACAGAAGATCGATGGTTGGATTCACTGGGTGCTTGAGGCCATGGGGAAGCACTGACACAGGCCCCCGGACATTGAGGGCCCGAGCCGGACCGGGATCGCCCGTCACAAAATGTAGCGGCTCAAATCTTCATTCTTGACGATATGGGCGAGTTGTTTTTGAACGTAATCCGGATCGATGGTGATATCTTTTTTCTTGAGATCCGGACCCTCGAACGAAATCTCGTCCAGGAGGCGTTCCATGATGGTATGCAACCGTCGGGCTCCAATGTTCTCGGTGCGTTCGTTGACGAGAGCCGCAAAGGACGCAATGCCCCGGATCGCCTCCTCGGTGAACACCATCTTGATCCCCTCGGTCTCCAGCAGGGCCGTGTACTGTTTGACCAGGGCATTCTGGGGCTCCGTCAGGATCCGGATGAAATCCTCGACGGTTAGCGACTCGAGCTCCACGCGAATGGGGAAACGTCCCTGCAACTCAGGGATCAAGTCCGAAGGCTTGGAGACGTGGAAGGCGCCGGCGGCGATGAAAAGGATATGGTCGGTCCGGACCATCCCGTAACGCGTGTTGACGGTCGTGCCTTCAACAATCGGAAGGATGTCGCGTTGCACTCCCTCCCGGGAGACGTCGGGGCCGTGCCCGCTTTCCCGGCCTGCAATTTTGTCGATCTCATCGAGAAAAATGATCCCGCCCTGCTCCACCCGCTCCACCGCCATGCGGGTCACCTGGTCCATGTCGATGAGTTTCTGTTCCTCTTCCTGGACCACGTAGTCCCAAGCCTCCGCGACCTTCATCTTCCGCTTCTTCGTCTTCTGGCCGAAGATGTTGGGCAACATGTCTTTGACATTGATGTCCATCTCTTCGATGCCCTGGTTGGTGATGATCTCGAAGGCCGGGAAGCTGCGTTCGCGCACATCGACGTCCACGATCCGGTCATCCAACTTCCCGGCCCGCAATTTTTCCCGGAGTGTTTCACGGGTCAGCTGGAAATGTTCCTTAGCCCTGCTGATTTCTTCGGCCTGCATTGGATCGGATTTGGGGGGAGAGGGCAGGGGAGGCAACAGCATATCCAAGATGCGCTCCTCGGCGTTCTGTTCGGCCTTTTCAGCGACCTCATCCAGTTTTTCCTCCCGCACCATTTCGATGGAGATCTCCACGAGGTCTCGAATCATCGAATCCACGTCGCGGCCCACGTAACCAACCTCGGTAAACTTTGAGGCCTCCACCTTAAGAAAAGGAGAATTGGAAAGGCGAGCGAGGCGACGGGCGATCTCGGTTTTCCCCACGCCGGTGGGGCCGATCATGATGATGTTTTTGGGCATCACCTCTTCGGCCATCTCGGGAGAGAGTTTTTGACGACGGATCCGGTTCCGGAGCGCAATGGCCACGGAGCGCTTGGCCTTGTGCTGGCCAATCACGTATTTGTCGAGTTCCGTCACGATTTCACGAGGGGTGAGTTCATCGAGGGCGGGAAGTTGTTCGGCGGACACTTCACCGGGTAGAAAAATGGTCATGGACAAGTTCCAGTCCCAGGCCGCAGTTCTGCGGGCCTTGATACTCTAAATCTCCTCAATGGAGATGGAGTCGTTGGTGAAAATGCAAATCTTACCCGCGATCCCCATGGCTTCCTTCACGATCTCGCGTGCGGATAGGGATGTATGACTGAACAGGGCACGAGCGGCCGCGAGCGCGTAAGGCCCCCCCGAGCCAATCGCGGCGATCCCGTCGTCCGGCTCGATGACATCGCCTGTGCCGCTGATCAGCAGAGTGCTTTTGTCGTCCGCGACAATCAACAAGGCCTCCAGGTGACGGATGGACTTATCGGTGCGCCAATCCTTAGCCAATTCCACCGCTGCCCGGCTGAGGTTGCCGTTGAATTGTTCAAGCTTGGTTTCAAATCGGGTAAAGAGGGCAAATGCGTCGGCGGTCGAGCCCGCAAAACCAGCGATGACCCGGTCGTTGTACAAACGGCGGACCTTCTTGGCGCCCTGTTTGATGACGGTCTCGCCCAGGGTGACCTGTCCATCTCCTGCCAAAGCCACGTGACTGTCCCGGCGCACACACAGGATCGTCGTCGATCGGATAAATCCCCCCGTTTGGGGGCGTGTCTTTTCGGGGGCTTCGTTTGTCAAAGAATTCACCAAATTAGTCAAGTTGGCCTTATAATTATGGGTTTGTATATTACAGAATCGGCAAATTCTATTCAATGGCTTTTTTGGATTTTGCTGAAACTTTTGGGGTCAATCAAGCGTAACTAGTTGAAGAAGCGAGGCAATCCACGATCGCGGCAATCATCTGATTGAAGAATTCAACAGGGACAAGCTTTTAGGAGGGATATTATGAAGTTGTGGAAGAAAATATCGATCGGGGCCGGGGCGGCCGTTGTGGTGACAGGTATCGTAATCGGCAGCATCAAGGCGACCGACCGGGGGGAAATTCCTGTTCAGATGGGAAAGGTGGCGCGTCAGGATCTCACTTCGGTCGTTACTGCCTCGGGCCAGATAAAACCGAAGAATTATGTCAATGTCAGCTCCTATCTCATCGGGAGGATCGTCAAGATTTCTGTCAAGGAAGGCGATATCGTCAAAGAGGGCGATCTTCTGGCGCAGATGGAGTCGGTACAACAGTCGGCCAGTGTGAGAGGCACGCAAGCCGCGCTGCAGTCGTCGATGGCTGATTTCCAGAGCGCCCAGGCGGGAGTGCAATCCGGCGAGGCCAATCTGAAAACGGCCCAGGCCGCCCAGGTGAAGGCCCAGGCGGACTATGATCGCGCCAAGCTTGATTTCGATCGCGCCCAAGGATTGCTGAAGGATGGACTGATCGCTCAACAGCAGTTCGATCTCACCAAGGCGACCTTCGAAGGCGCCCGCGCTGCCCTGGATCAGGCGCGCTCGGGCCTGGCGGCCAGCCGTTCCCAGTTGGCCCAGACTGTGGCACAGAAGAGTTCATCCGAGAATCGCATTGCACAGATGAAGGCCAGTGTGATGCAGAGTTCGGATATGCTGGGCAAGACCACGTTTCGCGCCACCCTATCGGGGATCATTACCGACCTTCCCATCCACGAAGGTGAAAACGTTGTCCCGGGCATTCAGAATACACCCGGGAGCGTGCTCATGACGATTGCAGACATGAGCGTCATTACGGCGGAGGTCCGGGTGGACGAGACCGACATCGTCAACGTGTCCTTCAATCAGCAAGTGGAGGTCGCGGTGGATGCCCTGCCCAATCAGACACTCAAGGGTCACGTCACGGAAATTGGCAACAGCGCCCTGACCAAGTCAGGATTGAGTGCCACGGCGACGACGGGCAGTCAGGAGGCCAAAGATTTCAAGGTGGTGGTGATGCTCGATAATCCTCCGTCCGGCCTGCGACCCGGCCTTTCCTGCACCGCCCGCATCACCACGGCGAGCAAGAAGAGTGTCCTCGCAGTGCCAATCCAGGCGATAACTATTCGCGACTTGAATGACATTCAAGAGCAGGAGAAGCGCAGCAAAGCGAAACAAAAAGGCGGCACAGTGGCCCAGGCCGCGACCGGTGTCAATCCAGCCCCCGCCAGCCCGGGCCTGAAAAAGAAGAATGAAGTCCAGGGTGTCTTCGTCGTGAGTAAAGACAACCGGGCGGTGTTCCGGCAGGTCGATACGGGAATCTCCGGCCAGACCGACATTGAGATCACCAAGGGCCTCGAAGAGGGGGATCGTATCGTGACAGGAAATTATAAGACCCTGCGCACGATCAAAACGGAGACGCCGGTAAAGGAAGAGAAGAAGGTCATTAAGAAGGAAGAGACTGCCTGAGCCGTTCGCAGGCCGGATCAGGAGAGGGCCCTCAAGGTCGCGAAAATTTCGGACGCTTGAGGGCGGAAGGGATCGTGTTCGATGGGAACCAGTTCCGGTGCGGCGACGTCGGTAGAGGAAACGAGGAAGGACATGGGAAATAACGGAGATCGACCCCTGATCGTGACCGAGGATCTGTGGAAGACTTATGAGATGGGCTCCGAGCAGATCCACGCCCTGCACGGCTTGACATTCAAGATCGAACGAAACGAATACGTCGCGATCATGGGACCCTCGGGATCCGGCAAGTCGACGCTTATGAATGTTATTGGCTGTCTGGACACCCCCACGAAGGGAAAATACTACATCAACAATCGGCTCGTGAGTGAGCTGAGCGACGATGAGTTGGCCTTCATCCGCAACAAGGAGATCGGGTTCGTGTTTCAAACCTTCAACCTCCTCGCTCGCGCCACGGCCCTGCATAACGTGGAACTGCCCTTGATTTACAATGGGACGCCTGCCGGTCCACGCCTTGAACAGGCCAAGGCAGCCCTCGCCAAGGTGGATCTTGCTGACCGGATGACACACAAGCCCAATGAGCTGTCCGGAGGACAACGCCAGCGGGTCGCGATTGCGCGCGCCCTCGTCAATAATCCCTCCATCATCCTGGCCGATGAGCCGACCGGAAACCTCGACACCGCTACAGGTGTCGACATCATGAATCTCTTCGAGCGGCTCTGGGAGCAGGGCAATACCATTGTTCTGGTGACTCACGAGCACGATATCGCCGCCCATGCGAACCGCATCATCCACATTCGGGATGGCCGGATAGAGAAGGATGAAAAGGTGAGGTGAGGGAGTAGGGGATAGGTAGTAGGTAATAGGGAATAGGTGATAGGTGCCAGGTGTCAAGGGAAAGAAGCTGGAGGCCAGAATACGGAAGGCGAAGTCGGAGGCCAGAAGGCGAAGCTGAAGAACGCGGAATCGTAGACTTCGAACTTTGAACTTGGAACTTTGAACCGGTTTTTTGGACTTTGGACCTTGGACCTTGGACCTTGGACAGTTCTTTTGAACTTGGAACTTTGAACTCTTAACCATGAACATCAATCTGAAAGAATCGGCGACCATCGCCCTGAATGCACTCAACGCGCACAAAATGCGCTCCGTTTTGACGCTGGTGGGAGTCATTATCGGGGTGACCACCGTTATTGCCGTCGTGTCGATTGTCCAGGGGCTCGACAGCTACGTAAAGAACCAGGTGTTGCAATTCGGGTCGGATACATTCACAGTCCAGAAATTCCCGAACTTTGTGACCTCGTTTGAAGAATTCCTGGAATACAACAAACGCCGTGACCTAACCTTGGAGGATATGAAAGCCATCGAGGAGCGGTGTAGTTTGTGTAAAGCGGTGGCAGGAATCTGGGATCGCTCAAGAACTGTCAAGTTTGGAATGCAATCGATCGAGGATGTCGATATCCGCGGGGTGTCGGTGAACGCGCCTTTCATGGGCCAGGTGATGGAGCTGGCGTCCGGCCGCCACTTCACGGAAACGGATATCGACCATGTGGCCCTCCGGGTCATCATCGGGGCCGACGTGGCTGAAAAATTGTTTTATGGACGCGACCCTTTGGGTCTTGAGTTGAAAATCGACGGCGTCCCGTTTGAAATCATCGGAGTGGCCAAGAAGACCGGATCGTTTTTTGGTCAGTCCATGGATAATTTTGCGCGGATCCCGATCACCATGTACCAGCGGATGTACGGTTCCCATGAGTCCCTCTTCATCAATGTCCAGGCCCCCAACGAAGCGCAGCTCCCGCAAGCCATGGATGAAGTGCGGGTCATCATGCGGGCCCGCCAGCATACCCCCTACAAGAAGGACGACGGCTTTGCCCTGGAAACCGCGGCGTCTTTTATTGATCTATGGCAGAGCTTCTCGCAGGGCATCTTTGCGGTGACCATTTCCATTGCGTCCATCGCCCTGATTGTGGGCGGTGTGGTGATCATGAATATCATGCTCGTCTCGGTGCGGGAGCGGACGCGTGAAATCGGCATCCGGAAAGCCATCGGCGCGCGGCGGCGGGACATCCTGGTACAATTCCTGATCGAGGCGGTGACCCTGGCCGGCGCGGGAGGGCTGTTGGGGGCATTGCTGGGCATAGCCATCGCGCTCATCATCAGCAAGGTCTCCCCGCTGCCGGCGGTCATCCGCTGGTGGTCGATCCTGATGGGGATCGGGATGGCCGCGAGCGTGGGGCTGTTTTTTGGCATTTATCCGGCCAGCCGCGCTGCCAAGCTGGACCCCATTGTCGCGCTTCGATTCGAATAGCCAAGAACACAGACGATGCTGAAACACGAATTCAAAGAGGTGATGCTGCTCTCGCTGGACACGATCCGGTCCAACAAGCTCCGGTCGTTTCTGACCATCCTGGGTGTGGTCATCGGGGTGATGACGGTGATCGGGATGGCCAGCGTGATTGAGGGACTGAATCGCAGTTTCGCGCAACAGCTGTCCGCGATGGGCTCTTCCACCATTTTCGTCTCGCGTTTCCCGGCCATCCAATTTGGCCGTCTGACCCAGCAACAGCGCATGCGCAAGGAGCTGAGTTACGACGATGCTGTGGCCATCAAAGCCGAATGTGGCGCGGTGGCGGCAGTGTCTCCGATGGCGTTCCCGGGCTTTATTACTTCTCCGGCCCGGTATGGAAGTGAAAAGGCGAATGGAGTGATGGTGCGGGGCGTCGTCGCGGATTTTCTCTATGTGTTCGACAGCCCGCTCGACCAGGGACGGTTCATCACGGACACGGATGTGGAACACCGCACCAATGTGGCCGTCCTGGGATCGGAGATCGTAGAGAAGCTGTTTCCCAGCCTGGACCCCATTGGGAAGACCATTCTGTGGGACGGCCAGGAGTATCTGGTGGTCGGGACGCTTCAAAAACTGGGGAGCTTTCTGGGCCAGGATCGCGACAACCGGATTCTGATCCCGTTCTCCACCATTCGCAAGTACTATCCGGCGCGGAAGGACACGTTCATTGCCGTCAAGCCGGCCACGCAGGAGCTGATGCAAACGGCGATCGACCAGATTATCGATGTCATGCGGCGACAGCGCCGCGTCCGTCCCGACCAGGAAAACAACTTCGAGGTCGGCACCCAGGACCAGATTGCCGATCTCTACAACAAGGTGACCGGGGGGGCCTACATGGTCATGCTTGTCATCTCCTCGATTGGACTGCTGGTGGGAGGGATCGGCGTCATGAACATCATGCTGGTCAGCGTCACCGAGAGGACCCGGGAGATCGGGGTCCGCAAGGCCATTGGCGCGCGCAAGAAGGATATTCTCTGGCAATTCCTCCTGGAGGCCATGGTCCTGACCGGCGTGGGGGGCATCCTGGGAATCCTCGTCGGAGCGGGAATCAGCTGGTTGGTCAATAAGTTTTCGCCGCTGCCTTCGGCTGTTTCTGCGGTTTGGATCACCCTGGCGTTCTCGGTCTCTGTCAGTGTCGGTCTCTTCTTCGGACTCTATCCCGCGAACAAGGCTGCGAAGCTGAATCCCATCGATGCACTCCGATATGAATGAAGAGGGGGGCTCACCGCTGAGACGCGGACGGCGCCGATTCTTCTGAGTTGGAAAACCCAAAACTCACCGCCCTGGCCCGGGAAACCGGATGAGATGATCCCTGCGGTGCGAGAAAAGAAGCGGGAGGCGATCAATTAAAGCAGGAGTTGTGGCCTCGGTAGTTGGCAATCCGAAATTCCTTTTTCCCCGGCGTCTCTGTGATAAACAGTCCGACTTCTTCCCATGAACTTTCTTGAAGCCATCCGGATGTCGCTCGATTCCTTGAGAGCCAGCAAGATGCGGTCGATCCTGACGCTGGTAGGAATCGTGATCGGCGTCATGACCGTGATTGCCGTGGTGTCGATCATTAACGGACTCAACACCTACGTCGCCACCAAAATTTTCAACCTGGGGGCGGATGTCTTTATTCTAAGCAAGTCGCCCAACGTGATTCTCAATATTGACGACTGGACGGAAGCGCAGAAGCGCAAGGACATCAGGCTGGAAGATTTCGAGGCGGTCCGTGGGGCGTGCGAGCACTGTTCATTGGTTGGGGCCGCGACGAGCCGCCGCGGGATGGTGCGGCACAGCGAGCAGTTTTTGCGCGATGTGACCATTAGCGGCTGGTCGGCTGCAATGCTGGAGATACTGGACATTGACATTGCCTCCGGGCGCGCGCTCACGGAATCGGATGACGAGCACAAGGGGCGGCTCTGCGTGGTGGGAACCGACATTGTGGACAATCTTTTTCCCTCCACGGATCCGTTGGGAAAGGAAGTCAAGATTGACGATGAGCCCTACCTCATCGTGGGGGTAGCGAAGAAACTGGGTTCGACGCTGGGTCAGTCACGGGACAATTTTGTCATGATCCCGATTACTTCGCATCTCAAGCAGTATGGTCCCCGGAGGTCCCTGCGTATTTTTGCAAAGTCTTACGGGGAATCCACGCTGGATGTGGCACAGGACGAGGTGCGCCTCATCATGCGAGCCCGGCGGCATGTCCCCTATCTGAAAAAAGATGATTTCTCGATTGAGACGAACCAGACGTTCCTGGAAATCTGGAGTAACATCAGCCGGGCCTTTTTCCTGGTGACGGTGGTCATCGCCTCAATCTCCCTGATTGTGGGGGGCGTGGTGATCATGAACATCATGCTGGTGAGCGTCACGGAGCGGACGCGCGAGATCGGCATCCGCAAGGCCATTGGCGCGCGCCGGCACGACATCCTGCTCCAATTTCTGATTGAATCCTCCACCCTGTCCCTGGTCGGCGGCCTGTGGGGAATTTTGGTAGGCGTCATGATCGCTAAGATCGTGTCCTGGGTGACCCCGCTGCCGACGGTCGTCGAGCTCTGGTCGGTGGCGATGGGGCTCGTGATTTCCACCAGCATCGGTTTGTTCTTTGGAATCTATCCGGCCACGCGAGCCGCCCGGTTGGATCCCATTGTGGCCCTGCGGTATGAGCTGTAGGGCGATCCGCCTCGGCGAACCGTCCTGAGATTTCCGCCATGAAACTCATCGAAGCCAGAGAAATTGTCTTGCTCGCCTTGGATTCCCTGCGGAAATCGAAGTTGCGGTCCGCACTGACGATTCTGGGCATAGTGATCGGCGTGATGACGGTCATTTCAGTGACTTCCGTGATCCGCGGATTGAACGCCACGGTCAGCGCCCAGATTGAAGAGATCGGGTCCAACGTGGTCTTTATTTACAGGTTCAATTGGGCGACGCTGGGACGTCAGCCGAGCGAGGTCTTCCAGCGCAAGGAACTGACGTTTGAAGACTCGTTGGCCATCCGGGAGATTCCTGGAGTCAAGGCCGTGGATCCGGCTCTGCGGATCTTCAAACCTGATTTCGGAGCGGGGACCTTTTCGGCCCGGTACGGGAACAACATCAGCAAGAATGCCATCCTGCAAGGGGATTACGCAGGTTCGCGTGAGGTCTGGGATATTCAAATGTACCAGGGCCGCTGGTTCTCGGATTATGAGGACGAACACAAGTCCCCTGTCGTGGTGTT
Organism: Terriglobia bacterium; assembly: GCA_020072965.1. GTDB lineage: Bacteria > Acidobacteriota > Terriglobia > JAIQFV01 > JAIQFV01 > JAIQFV01. The sequence continues at coordinate 33,351 of JAIQFY010000034.1, forward strand.
GGGATACGACACGGCCGAGACCCTTTTTCCACGGATTGATCCGATTGGAAAGGAGATTGACGTGGAAGGGGCAAAACTCATAGTGATCGGCGTGGCTGACAAACGAAAACAGGGGCTGGGCGGGGGCGCGAATCCGGAAGACAACATACTCATGTTGCCGCTGGGGACCTTTCGCAAACTGCATCCGGAATACAAGGATTTCCTCATCTCCGTGCGCGTGGACAGCCAGGAAGTGATGCCAGAGGTGATTGACCGGATTGAAGAACTGCTGCGCCGCCGCCGCCATGTGCCGCCAAGTAAGCCCAACGATTTTGCCATTTTTACCCAGGATGCGTTCACCGATTTATGGAACCAGATTTCCTCCGGCGTCTTCACGGTGATGGGCCTGATCGCGGGGATCTCCTTGCTGGTGGGCGGCGTCGGCGTGATGAACATCATGCTGGTGAGCGTCACTGAACGGACCCGGGAAATCGGGGTGCGGAAAGCCATTGGGGCGCGCAAACGCGATATTCTCTGGCAGTTCGTCCTGGAGGCGATGACCCTGACCGCCGTCGGCGGTGTCATCGGAGTTTTGGTCGGCTCCGCCATTGCGCTCTTGTTAAGGATCTTCCTTCCTTCCCTGCCCGCCGAGGTCTCTCCCTTCTGGTTGCTGGCCGGCTTGATCACCTCGATCACGGTGGGCTTGATTTTCGGCATCTACCCCGCCTGGAAGGCCGCCCGCCTGAATCCCATCGATGCGCTGAGGTACGAGTAGAACGATAGCCCGGGAGGGGCCTTTCTCATACTCACTTCATATGCAGGGTGTAACTCAGCTGGGAGTGAGCGACAGGATGGGCATGCGGGAAAAAATCTTTGGAGTGGCGGTTTCGAAGAGTCATGAAGAATTCGCGTGGCGAATATCCGGTCGGCAATACGGGAACGCCGAGGGATGTTTCGAGGTCCGCTCTTCGCAGGTCGTCGAGGAACAGAAAATCCTCGTTGATCATCGTTTCTGAAGGGATCATCACCAATTCGCCGCAGTCACGACCCTGAAGTGCTGCGAGAACATCCGATCCCGTCAGTAGTCCTGCCACCGTAATCCCCCTGCCGAAGAACCGGTTCTCGACAGCGACGACCTGCAGGTCACTTCCAAAGCGGGCATTGAATTGGGCGATCGATTGATTCAGGATCGGGGCAAAAATCGTCCCCGTGACGATCGTTCCCCGCAACCCCCTGAATTCTCCAGCCGGCTTCCGTCCCAGGATCCGCGAAAAACCATCAAGAAATTTCCTGACCATCCCGACCCCATTCTCCAACAGGGGGAAACTGCCATAGTGCCGGCGCGAAGGGATCGGCGTGTCAGCCATGATGTAGAACTCGTCTCCCAGATAGGCAAAGAAACTTCCCGTTTTCGCTCGGAACCGCTTCTGAAGCGGCTTCATGAACTCGATGGTTCTCCGCGCGTATTCGAGATCCACCGGATCCATTCGCGGGAGTTTTTCGCGATGATCCGTTAATCCGAGAGGGACGACGGCCACGGACAACACCTGGGGATAAAACGACAACAAATCGTTCAGGGTCCGGGTGAGGTGGTCTCCGTCGTTCCAACCGGGGCAGAGGACGACCTGCGTGTGCATTTGAATGCCGTTCTCGGCGAGCCGCCTCAAGCGAGACAACAGGTCATCTTTCACTCCGGGAAAAGGCCGGATCAGTTGCTCACGGATTTCCGGTTCCGTGGCATGGACCGAAATGTAAAGCGGCGACAGTCGCTGTTCAATAATGCGGTCCATTTCGGCCTCATTGACGTTGGTCAACGTCATGTAATTGCCGTAGAGGAACGCCAGACGGAAATCCTCATCCTTGATCCAGAGACTTTTCCTCGCCTTTTTCGGGAGCTGGAACACGAAGCAGAAAACGCACTGGTTCTTGCAAATGAGGGTTTGGATCTCCTCGAGTTCGATGCCCAGTTCATGTTCGTAGGCGGAGTTCAGCCGGATCTTTCTTAGCGCTCCGTCTACCGATTTGAGAGTCAGCTCACAGCCGTGTTCCCGCTCCGACAGATAAAACTTCAAATCCAGAACGTCATGGACGTCGTGCCCGTTTACCTTGAACAATACATCCCCTGCTTCAATTCCGGCCTTCGCCGCGAGAGATCCTTCGGCGACTTGAACGATCTTCGCGCCGGGGGTTGTGTTGTGTTTCAAGGTGGGCGACATCATACCTCTCAGCCGTCGTATCGAGACGCGTTGCCAGGAGCCATTGTGCAAGCGGAATTACAGATTCTAACACGCCCTTCGCTGGCCGCCACCTCAAGCGTAGGACGACAAGGCATGTCGTCTTGATTATTCCATCACCGGCCTAAGTCATCAGAAATCCAAGGTGAATCTAACGGCACCGCCGCCCGAGGGCGGCACATAAGGAAGAGCATGCCAGTGCCGGGCTCTGTCGGTGGGCTTCCTCTCGGCCTCGTGGCACACATGGCGGCCAACCAGATAGCCGATGACTCCGCCGACAAAGATATCCGAGGGAAAATGCTGCCGTTCTGAGACGCGGGAAACGGAAACCAATCCCGCCAGGCCATAGGCCAGGGGAGGGACCCAGGGATGGTCACGATACTGTTGGGATGTGACCGCCGCCAGGGCGAAAGCTCCGGCGGCATGGCCGGAGGGAAAGGAACTTCCGCCGGAAAAGAATTCGCCATCGCCGTCATGGTTGGGGAGTCGGCCGTTGTCAGTCGAAGGACGAGGACGCTGAGTTGCCACTTTTAACACTTGAGTGATGATCAAGCTGTCGGCCAGCGCTTCCCATCCCAATAGACCCGTGGTCCGGGCACGGTCGTCCCTTCTCCATAGGCCGACCAAATAAAAACCCCCGGAAACGCCGGCATCGGTCAACGGCCCACCCACTTGTCCGACACGGTGCGCAAACGCAAATCCATTCCCGGGGGGGTGCTCAAGAATTTTCCCGACGGCATGACGGTCTGTAGCAATCAATCCGGCGGTACTCCCGACAATGACACCGGCCCAGGGAAGGTCGGCCTGTTTGAGCTGGAATGGACGAATCCATAAAAACTTCTCGTCGCGAAGGATGAGGCGGGGCAGATCTTTGATTCCCATCTCGGGGTGCTCTTTGCCTTGAGAGGACCCCTGATCCCCATCGGCCGGTCCAGTTTGGGCCGGCTCCGGGGTTGCTGCGAACTCATTGCGGGCATCGTCCGCAATCAAGGATATTCGGGGAATGGATAGAAGCACCAGAAGACTCAGAAGGGAAAAGAGAAAAAGATTGAGTAGTCGATTTCTCGCTCGCGCGATCTGGTGCATGAGGCGATTCTAGCGGGATCGATGTTTGATGTCTACCTGGAGGGGAGATGAAAAGAGCAAACGGGTCGGGAAAGAATCCGATGCTGCCAGTGCCTTACCCCCGAAGGGATCTCGGCAGAAGATGTTCTCGAGCGCCTAACGGTTGCCTTCAGCACGGTCTTCGGCCGCCATTCAGTCCGCCCCCCTGGAGTGACGGCGCCGGTTCACGTAACGTTCGTACAGGTAGTACGCAGCAACAGCAACTAGCACGAGGAATATCATGAGCGCCATGGATAGAAAATCGCCGTGAGACACCTGGGACCCGAGATGGATGCTGAAGAGGAGGGCAGGGATTCGGCCCAGGCTGCTGATTACGATAAACTCGAGCGGGCTCATATTTGAGAGGCCCGCGCCATAACACATCGCGTCCTTGGGGGCGCCGGGGAGCAAGAAAAGAAGGAAGATTGCCGACTTGCCCCTGGCGTTGTTCAGTAGTTTATCGACCCGCTCCAACGTCGTCTGGCGGATAATCTGCTTCAGGGCCGGCCGGCCAACAATCCTCGCAAAGTAGAAGTCGAAGGCAGAGCCCAGCCCAATGCCCACCACAGAGAAAACCAGGCCGCGCCATGTGCCAAATACATACCCGGCGGCAAACTGGGTGATCTCGCCGGGAACAAAGAAGATCACTACCTGAATAAACTGCGCCGTAATACACAACAGCGGGCCTGTCGGACCACTCTGTCGCAGCGAAGCAATCAGGCGTTGTCGGTCAGCCAGATGATGCAGGATTCCAGAATGCCAGAGCCACCCACCCCCGGCAAGCAGCAAGGCAACGAACAATGCCGGAAGCAACCATACCTTCCAGCCCGAGGTCGTATTCGGTTGGGTGTCCTGTTCCATCGGTGATTGCCTCATGCCGGGTGGTGTGCTTCTCGGTCCATGCCTCTGTGTCGTATCACTGGCAGGACCCCGAAATCGGGCCCTTCGTTCGAGGGGATCGCGAAATCGACGATCTCAGGCTTCGTGACCATATCAATTTCCCGGAAGGATGGGAAGAGGGGCTGTTCGGCGTGGGAGGGAGTCCTATGCCGCCCGATGTAGCAACCCCTGAAGATAAATCCAGTCAGGTGAGACCGCCCGGGAATCCTGGGGACCGGGAGGGTTAGAGTGAGAGATGAATCCCCGATTCATGCCACCTGGTTTGCTCTCACGGTGCGTCTCATCGAATGACCTGTTTCGAGGGTCCCCCGCGAGTTCGTCTCCACAACTTCAAGCCCTCAAACCAGATGACGCTGATCACACCGGCGCTCAGACAAAGGGCGATATCAACCGGATGAAGAGCCGAGAATCGGAACAAGTTGCGAAGGAAAGGAATGTACAGGGCGAGCGTAAGAAAAATCACGGCGCCTGCAGTCACCCACCACACCGCCATGTTCGGCGCCCGGACCATTTGCAGAATGGTGCGTGTCCAGGAGCGGTTAGTCCAGATCAGAAGCAAGTTGGCCACGATCAAGGTCGTGAATGTCAAAGCGCGGGCATGGAGTTCACCCTGGCCGCGGAATAGGGCGATGGCATACACCGTCAATACGACGGCCAGAACCCCCATCCCCTGGAGCAAGCTGAGAATGATGGTTCGGCGATTGAAAAGCGGCTCACTGGGGTTTCGCGGAGGACGGTCCATCACGTCCGTCTCCTCCCGTTCCGCTTCAAAAGCGGTTGAGCAGGCAGGGTCGATGATCAATTCAAGGAAAACGATATGGACAGGCATGAGCACCAGGGGCCATTTGAGGAGAACCGGAATTAACGAAAGTCCGGCAATGGGAACATGGATGGCGAAAATGTAGGCCATCGCTTTTGTCAGATTGTCGAAGATCCTTCTTCCCATCCTGACAGCTTGAACGATGGATGAAAAGTCGTCATCCAGCAGGACCAGTGCGGAAGATTCCCGGGCCACATCAGTTCCGCGGCCGCCCATGGCCACTCCGATGTGAGCGGATTTCAAGGCCGGGGCATCGTTCACTCCGTCGCCCGTCATGGCGACGATTTCGTTGTTGGCCTTCATCGCCTGAACCAGCCGCAGCTTCTGTTCCGGCACCACGCGCGCGAAGATATTCACACTCCGGACACGCTGCTCGAGCTCTGCATCGCTCATTCCGTCCAACTCCGGACCGGTGATCACTTCATCCTGCGGGCTCAAACCGATCTGCCGGGCGATGCTCTGGGCGGTGACCGGATAGTCACCGGTGATCATCACGACCCTGATGCCCGCGGCATAACACTCGCGAATCGCGGCGGGAACAGCCGGGCGGATGGGATCGGCGAGCCCCACAAGACCGAGAAACTCGAACTCGAACCCATCCTGCTCTTCCGGCAACACAGCTCTCGTGGGCCGGGCCCGCGCCACTCCCAGCACCCGGAGCCCTTCTTCGGCCATGCCTTTGACCTGCCCTTCAAGCTCTGCCTGTTTTTCAACGTCCATGCGGCACAACCGGGCAATCGTCTCGGGAGCGCCTTTGGCAGCTACGACGAACCCACTCTGGTGGGGGGCTCTCCAGACCCGGGAAACCGATAGAAGCCTTCGGGATAGCGCGTACTCTTGGACCAGTTCCCAGTCCGGGTGGAGGTGCTCAGTTCCCGCCAGAGACCGGTTGCCCAGCTCAATGAATGCTGCCTCCATGGGGTCGAAGGGGTTCCTCTGGCTCGCGAGGATGCTGAATTCAATCACGGGATGAAGCGGACCGGGAATTTCATCCTGAGCATGCGTTGAGAGGTCATAGACCACGCTCCCTGCCCGCAATTTTTGGACGGACATGCGATTCACAGTCAGAGTCCCCGTTTTATCCACACACAAAACGGTCGCTGATCCCAGCGTCTCCACGGCAGGGACACGACGTGTAAGGACCCGTTTGTGTGCGATTCGCCACGCCCCGAGGGCCAGAAATATCGTTAGGACCACCGGAAACTCCTCAGGCAGCAGCGCCATTGCCAGAGCAATCCCGGCAAGCAATCCGTTCAGCCAGTCGTTACGAGTCACCCCGTACAGAACGGTCACCAGGGCACACATGGAGAGGCCCACAATGGCCAGAATCCGGACCAGGTGTCGAGTCTCTTTCTGCAACGGCGTGTCTTCCGTCTCAACTGTCTGCAGTGCCTTGCCGATCTTTCCCAATTCAGTATGGTTCCCGGTGGCGCCGACCCGGGCAATTCCTTGGCCCTGCACCACCAGAGTGCCGGAATATACGAAGGGTAGATCATCGCCCCCCGGCCGTCCCAGTTCCACCGCCGACTCGGCGGCTTCTTTGCGCACGGGGACAGACTCTCCGGTCAACAAGGATTCATCCGCCGAGAGATTGATGCTGGAAAACAGCGTCGCATCGGCGGGGACGCGGCTTCCTTCGAAAAGGACGATGACATCGCCGCGCACCACCTCGCGTCCCGGAATCCGGCGTTGCTGACCGTCCCGGATCACGAGGGCGCGCGGGCTCGAAAGGTCCCGCAGCGCGGCGAGAGCCCGCTCCGTTTTCCGTTCCTGATAGAGGGTGATTCCGATAACTACAAAGACGAAGCCCAGTAACAGGAGTGCTTCCTCTATGTCCCCGAGGAGCAGATAGATCCCTCCGGCCCCAAGCAGCAGCAGGAACATCGGCTCTCGCACTACCTCCCAAGCAATCCGAAAAAAGCCGCGCGGTTTGGAGGAGGGAAGTTCGTTCGGGCCTTCTTGCTTCAATCTCTCCGAAGCATCCTGCTCCGACAGCCCTTGAACGAGGGCGGTTTCGAACTTGTTGAAGTCCTGGCTCTTCAGGGTTCCAGCAGGGGGGGAACTGGGTGGGGAGCCGTCGGGAGATACAGACCCGGCCTCACGGGGAAACGGATTTGTCATAGCGAAAACTCCAGACTGGATTCTTTAAAGGGGGTTGATGCGCAATGCCCGCCCTCGCAAGTGCTTTAGAGGCTTTCTGAAGAGGCATTCAAAGGTGTCTGGAAATCATGGACGGTCATGACAGGACAAGTTGCCTGGGCAGCGACGACGTAGGCCGTCGGCGACGGGATGTGAGAGGCTGCCCAGTCAAATACGCCCAACCCGCGCACCCCAAGGACAATCAGGTCGGTCTGTTGGCGATCCGCAAACTGCAGAATGCCCTCTGCCGCCAGGCCGAAATTCACCACGGCTTCCACCTGGCACCATCGTTTGGTTTCTTCGGGAACAAGGTTCTGAAGCTGCGTTTCATAGCCTGTTTTGATTCGATGGCGTTCGCTCGGAGACTGGATTTCCGGGTGCACGAGCCAGAGGAGAGTGAGCTGAGCCTGGTGCTCCTGGGCGAGCGAGAGCGCCAGGGGAAGGGCCGCCAATGAGGTCGGCGTGAGATCTGTCCCAAAAAGGATGCGGCGCAACTTCATTTTGCCCCCCGCGTTGCCGCATGCCCTTGGACCCACCGTCAATACCGGACAGGTCGCACGCCGGAAAATGGCCTCGGCCACCGAGCCTAAGACGAATTTTTGAACTTCATGGCGACCGTGGGTCCCAAGAACCGCAAGATCGATCCCCCAATTCCTCACTATATCTGAGAGCGTGTCCGCAATGTCTCCCTCCCTGATAATAGATTCATGTGGGATTCCCTGCAAGCCTTTCGAGCGCGAGAGTTCTGACATGCGCTCTTGGACAGGATGGCAGGTCTGCTCAATGGGAATTGGCGGTGTTCGGGCCGCCCCTTCTTGATCGGCCCCGGGAGCGATTACATGTACTAGATAAAGCTTGGAGTCATAATGTCGGGCAAAGGCTTCGGCGCATGCTAACGGCGCCTCGGAAGCCGGAGAAAAATCAGTTGCAAAGAGGATGTTTTTCATCGCGATTTGAGTGGTGAGTTCAATCGTTTTCATAATTGGTGCTCCTGGTCTGGTGAAAACCCGATCGACCCTGCATCCTGCAGCTGAGCTGCCTTAATCCTCTCGCAAACCTGATTGTCAAAACCAAGGATTCTCCCGGCTCTTTCTCCACAACTTGAAGCAGCAGGAGGTGTGCTTGATACTCTCGCGCCAGCACCCGGGCATACAGCACCGCGTGCATGGAGGCGGGTGAGAAGTCCGTCGCGTGAAGAATGCGCCGAATCTGGATCCGATCTCCCGCTGGAGTGCCAGGCCTCACCGTAAGGACCGGACAAGGCATCTCCCGGATGATTCTCTTGGCGACCGAACCCATGACCCATTCCTGCAAACCGGTGCGACCCGCACTGCCGATCGTGATGAAATCAATCGCGCTCTCCTCAACGTATTCTGCAAGCACGTCACAGATGTTCCCATGACCACAGAGGGTTCGATACGGGATCCCCCTTTCCCGCGCCGGTTGCAGCAGGGCTTGGATTCTTTGTTCTGAGGACTCCTGGGCATCTTCGAAAAAATCATCCAGAGTGGCCGGGCGGGCGAACGTGAAATCCTCAGTCCGGATGACATGGACCACATGGATCATCGAATGGTAACGATTCGCGAGATCCAAGGCATAGGGCAGGGCCCGGAGGGAAACAGGGGAGAAGTCTGTGGTCAAAAGGATATTCGTTATCGAGACCAGGTTCCTCACGGCGGGGGCATTCATGGCTCACCATTTTCCTTCACAGGATGGCGCGTCCCTCGTTGCCTTGTTCATGTGTTTTTGAATTACGCTCATGATTTCAGGGAGCGCCCGTTTACCCACAAGCCCCAAAGCTCCCAGGGCATGGACCTGTCCGATCTCGATGGGACTGGGTGTGGTGGGTTGCATGATGACGACGGGGCATCCCGGCTGAAATGCCTGTATTTGTTTGATCATCTCCTCACAGTCCGCGTCGGGCAGAAAATCGTCCAACAGCACGAAATCAAACGTTCGCGTTTGCAGAAGCTGGATTCCCTCTCTGGACCCGAAGGCCGTGCTGGTGTGATATCCGCGTTCCGCCAAGAACAAATCCAGATCGATGAGCACCTCCTCATCATTATCAATGGCAAGGATCCTCTTCCCCCGGTTACTCATGGCCGGCTTCCTTTCCTCTCGCTGCTCCCCGGGCCCGTCCCACCGGCTCCTCCCCTTTTTCAACCCACCGCATCGGCTTCAGAGAACGCCGCAGGGGGGCTGAGGGCTCCCATCCTGAAAGACAGGTGCATCTCTCACGGAGTCCTGACGGACTCTCGCCCCCTTCGGGACTCAATCGCTCGCTCCAGCTTTCGGCCGAAGGATCGCCCGAGGCGCTCCGCCGCCCGGTCAATCGCGGTGTATAAATCGGCATCCACATCTTCCACCCGCACGCTCCCGAAAGGGACCAGTTCGGCACTGATGCGGCAGGCCTTATCAATCCCGCCCCGGGGACCATTGAGATCCGAGATCCGGACAGTGATGAGTCCGAGGCGGTCTCCGAATCGGCTCAATGAGAAATGCAGGCGGCGTTCAACGTAGCTCTTCAGAGCGTTTGCAAGATCGATGTTCTCCGCGCGAATTTTAAGATTCATGTCGTCTCCCGTCGTTCCAGGGTGCAATGTCCCCATTATAGAAATCATAAGAGTGATTAAAAAATAGAAAATACGATGATGACAGTTAGCTTTTCTCTAACTATACTGGGCCCATGGAATGGCTCAACTACCATCACCTTCTTTACTTTTGGACCATTGTGCGGACCGGATCGGTCACCCGCGCCGGGGAGGAGTTGCGTCTGGCGCCTCCGACCATCAGCGCCCAGATCCGCAGCCTCGAGACGAACCTGGGTGAAAAGCTGCTGCAGCGCTCCGGCCGCAACGTCATCCCGACGGAGATGGGTCGAATCGTCTTCCGCTATGCCGACGAGATTTTTTCCCTGGGGAGGGAACTCCGCGACACGATGAAGGACCGCCCGACCGGCCGCCCCCTGCGGGTGGATATCGGAATTGCGGACGTCTTGCCGAAGCTGGTGGTGCACCAGCTGATCCAGCCGGCGCTTCAACTCCGCGAACCGGTCCAGATCGTCTGCCGGGAAGCGAGTCCGCAACAACTGGTAGCCCGGCTGGCAATCAATGAACTCGACGTCGTGCTTTCGGACGGACCGATGGACCCCAGTCTGAAAATCCGGGCTTACAATCACCTCCTTGGAGAATGCGGGATCAGCTTCATCGCTACGCCCGACTTGGCGAAGAAGGGAACACGGCGATTTCCGAAATCACTCCACGGCGCCCCGTGTCTGCTTCCGGCAGACAACAGCACCCTGCGACAAAGGCTGGATCAATGGTTTGAATCGGAAGGGATTCGTCCCCGCGTGGTGGGGGAATTCGAAGACTATGCCCTCCTCTGGGTGTTTGGAGAGAGAGGCACAGGGATTTTTCCGGCACCCTCTATTCTCGAGAAGCAGTGGCGGAGCAATTCCAGTCTTCGACGAATCGGTCGGACCAACGCCATCCGGACCCAGTTCTACGCGATTTCAGTCGAACGAAAGATTCAGCACCCGGCGGTTGTTGCCATCTGTGAGGCGGCCCGGCAGGAACTCTTCCACTGAGGCGGGAAGAGCGTCGCGGAGATTTTCAAGAAATACCTTCTGGAACTCCGCCCGGGTTTGACTCCACCCCATCGCTATGCTAACGTAAAATTCCGGTTGTCCTGTGGAGAGTGCGTAAGATCCTCTTTCTGGAAGCGGGACAAGGGGCAATCGCATGAGCGATCTGATTCGTCTTCCAATCATCTCCATCCGCGGAAAGAAAATCGTCGGGCGGATTGTGTTTGGATTTTTCCTGCTCGCCTCCATTGGCATCGGGGCGATCCTGGGGCTGTTGTTTGTTTATATGAGCGACTTGCCCCAGGTCAGCGAGTTAGAGAACTACCGCCCGGATGTCATCTCCGAAGTGTATGCCGACGACGGGCAGATCATCGGCTCGTTTGCCATCGAGCGTCGGGTCATTGTCGATTACCGGCGCATCCCCCAGGTCTTGCAGGACGCCATCATCTCGGTGGAAGACCAGAACTTTGAAAAACACATCGGCGTGGATTTCCGGCGGATCATCAGCGCGGCCTGGACCGATCTGATTACGTGGAAAAAGAAAGAAGGCGCCTCCACGCTGACGCAGCAGCTCACCCGGAATCTATTCCTGACTCCCGACAAGAGCTTTAAGAGAAAATTCCAGGAGATTCTGTTATCGATTCAGATCGAGCGGCGATACACGAAGCAGCAGATCATGACTTTGTACGTCAACCAGGTGTATATCGGCAACGGGCTTTACGGTTTTGCTGCGGGAGCTGATTACTTCTTCAACAAGCCGATTGAGAAATTGACCCTGGATGAAGCGGCGTTGCTGGCCGGCCTCCCACAGCGCCCCTCCGCCACCTCGCCGATTGCGAATCCAAAGGCTTGTCTGACACGACGCAATCATGTCCTGGACCGCATGGTGGCGGAGAACAGGATTTCGCGCGATCAGGCTGAGGCGGCCAAGCAGCTGCCGGTCGTTCTTCACCTCCACCAGCCCTACAATGCGCTGGCTCCAAACTTCATTGAGGACATTCGCCAATATCTCGAAGGCAGGTACGGAGCTGAAACCGTGCATGAGAAGGGGTTGAAGGTGTATACCACGTTAAACGTTGCGATGCAGCGGGCCGCCGAAGAGGCGCTGCGCCAGGGGCTTCGCGACTACGATAAACGACACGGCTGGCGTGGCGCTCTGATGAATATTCTCAAGGAGCATCTGGGGACCCTGGAGACTTATCAGCACGATGACTGGAAGCAACCGATCGTGGCCGGCGCGATCCTCCCCGGCCTGGTGATGGACATCGTCGCGCGCCAGGTCGTGGTCAGGATGGGATCTTACGTCGCGCACCTCACCGCTCCGGACTTTGCCTGGACGCATGCGGCCGCTCCCGCGGAGATTTTTCATCCCGGCGACATCTCGCTTTTTAAAGTCGCCAGTGTCGATGAGAAGACCAAAACCGTGAAGCTGTCACTGGAGCAGGTGCCGAAGGTCCAGGCGGCGTTGCTGGCCCTGGAACCGCAGACCGGAGAGGTCAAGGCGATGGTGGGGGGTTACGATTTCGAAACAAGCAAGTTTAACCATGCGACCCAGGCGGCGCGACAGGTGGGCTCTTCGTTCAAGCCTTACGTTTACTCTACGGCCCTGCTGGAGGGGATGAAGCCCGACGATACCGTCCTTGATGCCCCCGTCAGCTTTCCTTCGGGCGGTGGACTCTATTCGCCGCACAACTACGATGGGAAATTCGAAGGGGTGATTACGCTCCGCAAGGCGCTCGCCGAATCCCGCAACGTCCCCGCGGTCCGAGTGGCCGCCAAGGTGGGCATCAAGAACGTGATTGAGACCGCAAAGAAGTTCGGGATTACATCCAAAATGGAGCCCTACCTGCCCACCGCCCTGGGGGCCGCCGACATCACATTATGGGAGCAGGTGTCGGCCTTCAGCACCTTTCCCAATGACGGGGTACGCGTGCAACCTCACGAGATGCGGCGCGTGGTGAGTTACTCCGGGGAAGTGCTCGAGGAGGATTTTCCTGCGGTCAACGAAGTGATTCCAAGTGAGGTGGCCCGAGCCATGGTCACCATGATGCGCGGGGTCGTGGAGTTTGGGACTTCCACGCGCGCCAAGATTTTGAAAAGGCCCCTGGCCGGCAAGACTGGCACAACGAATGATTTTACCGATGCATGGTTCATTGGCTACACGCCTTCGCTGGTCTGTGGCGTCTGGGTGGGTTACGACGAAAAGAAAACTATAGGGGACAAGGAGACCGGTGGAAAGGCGGCTCTGCCGATTTTCATCCAGTTCATGCAGGCGGTCTATAACAACAAGCCTCCCGAAGAGTTCTTCCCTGAGGAAACCCCGGTCCTGAAGGCGAGCGCAAGCGCTCCCGCCAAGGTCGAAACAACGGGGACAGCGTCCCGGAACGGGGTAGACCTTGAAGCGCCGGAAACGAAGTCTCCCGGGCCGCCTCCCGGAAAGATGAACCCGAAGAAGATTCCTTCTCCCCCCGCGCCGCCGGGGGTCAACAAGGCGCCAGTCAAGAAGGGGACCGCTCAATGAGGTGTGCAGGGGGCCTTGAAGGCTGATCGGGATCTGCTGGGGAGTTCTGCGGCGCTCCAGGCTTCTCGAGTCCAGGAGTGGAGAGGGAAGGTCGAAGATAAGGTGGCCGACCGGATCGCAGTTTGGATTGCTGGCGTCGCGATTCTGGCGTCCAGCCTTCAGGTATCCCAATGTGTCTCTGACCCTCATCAACCCATGAAGAGTCTGGTTACTCAATCGGATGTCGATGCGGCGGCGGCCTCCCGCGAGCAGATGGTAAAGAACCAGCTGGAGTACCGCGGCGTTCGTGACCCTCGCGTTCTCAAGGCGATGCGGAAGGTGCCCCGCGATAAGTTTGTTCCCCCGGAATATCGGGATCGCGCCTACGACGATGGGGCATTGCCCATCGGTTATGATCAGACCATTTCCCAGCCGTACATTGTGGCCTTCATGACGGAAGCCCTTCAACTCTCGGGGAAAGAGCGGGTGCTGGAGATAGGAACGGGGTCAGGGTATCAGGCCGCGGTCCTGGCTGAACTCGTGCCCGAGGTTTATTCTGTCGAACTGATCGAGCCGCTGGCCCGGAGGGCGGAAAAGACTCTGTCGGAATTGGGGTACACGAATTTCAAAATCAAGGTAGGGAACGGTTATGAAGGATGGTCGGCCCATGCTCCCTACGACGCGATCATGGTAACGGCCGCTCCTGCTGATATCCCACCCGTGCTCATTGACCAGCTTGGAATGAATGGTCGGATGATTCTTCCGGTGGGGACGGGCACCCAGGACCTGATCCTCGTCAAGAAAACTCCGGGGGGGATTGTGAAAAAGGATCTTCTCCCCGTCCGCTTTGTTCCCATGCTCAACCAGGATCGTCACAAAGACGACTGATCGGGAGTCTTCTCCTGCTTTCCCGGGTGCGCTGGGTTCGCTATGATGGTCCTCCTCCCGAGGTCACTCCCCTGGTTGGTGCCGTTTTCTGGGAATAGTCCGGAAGGGGCGGTGCATGCGAGATCCTCTCGAGCCGGTCGAATCATGGAAACGGAGATAGATAGATCGCTATGAATGAGATCAGAAGAATGAAATCGTTCCTGGGTGATACCACGGGACGCCTCCATTTGTCAGCCGGTACCCGGATCTTCGCGCTGTTGTTTCTGACCCTGGCGGCCTACGTGTTATGGAAGATGCCCCGTCCGAGTGGATCGGACACCATGGTGCCCAGGGACCTGGCCCAGCAGTTGAAGGTCAAGGACGTCTCGGCGTCCCCCCAGGAAAACATCAGCGGGGATGAACAGATCAACATCCAGATTTACCGCACCGTCAATCCCAGCGTCGTCAATATCACGACTGAGACCGTAGAATACGATTTCTTCTTTATGCCGGTGCCGGCCCAGGGAACGGGTTCCGGTTTTGTGATCGATGGGCAGGGGCATATTCTGACCAACTTCCACGTGGTGGAAGGGGCACGTCGCCTCGAGGTGACCCTCTATGACAAGTCAAAATATTCGGGGCGGTTTATCGGGGGCGACAAGTCGAACGATCTGGCCGTCATTCGGATCACCGCGCCCCCGGCAAAACTGCATCCCGTGAAACTCGGGGATTCGTCCGGCTTGCTGGTCGGTCAAAAGGCCCTGGCGATCGGCAACCCCTTCGGTTTGGCCGGAACGTTGACTACGGGAGTCATCAGCTCCCTGGGGCGCTCGATCAGGGCCGAAAATGGCCGTGTGATTGAAAATGTCATTCAAACGGACGCATCGATTAATCCCGGCAACTCGGGTGGCCCGCTGCTCAATTCCCGCGGCGAGGTCGTCGGCATCAACTCCCAGATTTATTCCCCCAGCGGCGGCAGCGTCGGCGTCGGCTTTGCCATTCCGATCAACAGCGCCAAGGGGATCTTGACGGATTTGATTACGATCGGACGGGTGAAACGGGCCTTCTTTGGGGTGAGGGGGTATGCAGTCGATCCGGAATTGGCCGATGCCTTGCGTTTGCCCGTCGACCATGGCGTGCTGGTCGCACGAGTGGCGCGGGGCGGGAGCGCCGAACGGGGCGGCCTTCACGGGGGAGATGAATGGTTCATTGTCGGCAACCAGCGGATGATTCTAGGCGGCGATCTGATTGTTTCCGTGGACGGACGCGAGTTTGAGTCGGACGAAGAGATTAACCGCTACATCGAGTCCAAGCAGCCCGGTGGCACCGTCAAGGTAGAATTGTACCGGGGACGGCGGAAGATGACAGTAGATGTGCCCCTGATCGAGCGACTCGACTAGGCGGATGTCCCGCGCCCTGTCATTCCCACGGGGGCCGATGGCGCTGTTGTGAGGGGATAGAACCCGTGCTAGCGTCCCCTCACTCCTTTAATGCATCCTCGATCCCAGCCAGCCTCTCGCGGGCACTTGCGGCTTCGGAGCTACCAGGGAATTTCCTGATGATCTCCAGGTATGCCTCTCCGGAGTATACAAACCGGTCCCTCTCCTTGTGGTAGATGATTCGGACCCCGTTCGAGGCCCAGCGGTCCAGGCCACGGTAATTTGCGAATAAGTCCTCTTCATCCACGCCTTCCGGCAGGGACCGTTCCTCGCGCGCCAGTTTCCGATTGGCCTCCACAGTCAGTTGTCCTGCCTCTTCTTCGGCGAGCTGGCCGAGACGCAGCAGCGCGGTCGCGCGCAGTGGCGTTCGATCAAAGTGTGTCGTCAGGATTTTCAGTGCTACCATCGCCTTCTCACGAGGCTGTGAAGCAGCGTAACGAAAAAGTCTTTCGTCATCGCCCGGGAGGCCTGGCGCCACTACCGCCGCGGCCGGGATCCATCCGGAAAGCTTCCGGCTGATGACCACCCGGCGATACTTTACATTTTTTGAGGGGAGACCGCCCACGGCCAGGAAAACACGATGGCCGGCGCGCAGCCGGCGTAGAAAGAGAGCCTTGACGTCCGGCCGCGAGCGAACGACGGAAAACCGATCGTCAAACACATACGCGTGGAGAGACTTCGCTCCATTCTTCTTCGGGGTTTTTGTGGGGACTGCGGCGGCAAAGAGTGCTGTTGTGAGAATGAGAGAAATAATAAGAAACCGCAATATCCTGTAAACTGCAAGGCGGGTGACGGAGGTTCTTCTGGACATGATTGTTGACCACCTGGTCATTAGGATTTGGGGGGAGTGATATCGACCCAAATTAGTTCTTAGACCGGGAGAAAGTCAAGGATAAAGAACGCGGCCCATCGCCTGCCCGTCGTTCACTTGACCCGAGGGATTTGGGGTTCTATGATTCAGAGAAGCGACCATCACCATGGAGTGGCGATCCATATTCTGGGGTCGCCTTCTTCGTTGGAAGGGAAGACAGATTGGTTACGCTCGAAGTCAGCCTGTTAGTCATCCTATTCGCGCTGGCAGTGTTTGCGGCGTGTTCCGAGACGGCGCTGTTTGCCGTCAACCGCTATTACATCAAAGGTCTGGCTGCAAAGGGCAATTACCGGGCGAAGCTGGTGCTGGCGGTCATCCGGCGTCCCGAGCGGATTCTGGCCACGATCCTGTTCATGAGCACGCTTGCCAACGTCGCGATGGCGGCAGTGACGTCCACCCTGGTGGCGGACCTGATTCTCGATCCGCATCGAGACCTCGTGCTGGCATCCGCGACCATCCTGCTGACGATCGGGCTTCTGATCTTTGCGGAAATCACGCCCAAGACGATCGCAGCGCGTCATGCCGATCGGCTGGCACTCGCGCTGATTCAACCTCTTCGGGTGATGATGGCTCTGGCCCGCCCGGTCGTGGTGGTGGGAAGCGGTGTAGCCAATTTGTTTGTCCGTCACATGGAGACCGGTGAGCGGGGAGCGCCTAACTTTTCCGAAGTGGCCCTCCACTCGATCATTGATGAGTCCGGCGTCGATTCAGCCTCGGCAGATCGGCAGAAAATGCTCCGCGGTGTTTTGTCGCTCTCCGATTTGGCGGTGAAGTCGGTGACCATCCCGCGCCCCGAAGTCACAGCCATCTCCATTGATGCCTCGGCCGAAGAAGTCTTCCAAACGATCCGAACCTCCGGATACAGCCGCATCCCTGTCTACCGCAAGAATCTCGATAACATCGTCGGCATCCTACACGCCAAAGACGTTCTGCCCCGGATCTTTGAACGCATCCAGGGCATGAATCGCTCCCGGGAACCCATGGAGCTTGTCCATGTGATGCGCAAGCCGCTTTTTGTCCCGGACACGGCCAAGGTCGATGTCACCCTGAAATACATGCAGAGGAATCATATTCACCTCGCGGTCGTGATTGACGAACATGGCGGGATGGAAGGCATCGTGACGCTGGAAGATCTGTTGGAACAAATTGTCGGGGAGATCCAGGATGAACACGATTTCGAAATGGATGCCATCCGCCATCTGCCCGACGAGTCGATGTTGGTGGATGCTGATATTTCAATCCGGGAAATGAACAAACGGCTGAAGCTTCGGCTTCCCGAATCAAGCCACTACTCGACACTCGCCGGATTCCTCCAGGCTCAATCGGGGAGGATCCTCACCAAGGGGGAAGAGGTGGTGTTTGAACGATGGAAATTTCGAGTGGCTGAAACCGAAGGACGGCGACTGGTCAAGGTGCGCATGGAGCGCTATCTTGCTGAGCCAGAGCAGGTTACTGTACCATCTCCCCGCCCCCGCTGAACCCGTTGTCCCCATTTTGAGGCCCCCTAGCCCGTCGTAAGAATTTTGTGACTATTTGTCGTCAGACTTGCGGGTGTCGAGGGGGCTGAAGGGAGGTCAGTTCCCACCGAAGACCGTTGGAGGTGTATCCCCGCTCATAAAATTCCGGTTTCTTACAGGTAGATGAAGTGAACATTCACAACGTTGCTCTCTGTGTACAAATTGCGGGCGTCTCCATCTTGTTCCTCCTCTTCGTGTTTCTTTCGCTGTATGACAAGCGGCTCTATTTAAGATACTGGATGGTCGGCTGGTTTCTTTACGCCGCCGCACTCCTCACGCTCCTGCTTTCCTTTGTCCATCAATTGTATTGGCCTGTTGCGCTGTATCAGCTTTTCGAGCTCGGTTCGCTGGCGATGCTCACTGTGGCGGCATGGAATTACTCCCGTAATTTTTGCCTCCGCAAGACCCATCTGTTGCTGGTAATCCCGATCGCCGCCTGGGCCGTCGTGAGCAGTTGGACGCTCAAAGAGTTTAATTCCGTTTATGTGATCCATCTGCTCTTAATGGCCCTGGCATTTGGCTACAATGCCTATCTTTTTTTCAGTTCTCGCTGGTTTCGTTTTAACGTGGGCGCCCGGATCCTTGCCTATGTCTGCTCCATCTTTGCTTTGCTGGACCTGCATTATTTCTTTGTCTTTGGATACGTCTTCCACCGGAACCTCAGCTCCATCGATTACCTTCAGTTTTCGAGCTTCTATGATCTGCTCCTGCAGTATGTTCTGGCGATCGGGATGGTAGTCACGGCAATGCACGAAACGCAGCACCGGCTGGAGGCTACCAACGCACGGTTGCATGAGGCGCAGGATCGATTGCGCTACCTGGCGCAGACCGACCCGCTGACCGGGGTTTACAACCGGCACGCCTTCCGTGAAGTCTGTGAGCTGGATTTCAAGAGGACTCGAACGTCAAAACTCCCCGACGCCCTGGGATTGCTCGATATCGACAATCTGAAAAAGATCAACGATCTCGCGGGACACTCCAGAGGCGACGAGGTCCTCAGGGTGGTGGCCCGCACCATCTCTTCCATGGTTCGTGGGGAGGATTGTCTGGTCCGATGGGGTGGCGATGAATTCCTTGTGCTGATGCGCGAAACCGAGCTTTCACAGGCGGAAAAGCGGTTGGAGCTGCTGAAGGAACATTTAAGTCATCAGTCCATCAGTTCCCGGGCGGGAAAGATATTCTTCGGCATCTGTTATGGTGTGGCTGAGCTCAGTTCTATTGAAGAGCTTGCGACAGCGATTGAAGAAGCCGATCGGCATCTTTACCGGCAAAAGCAATTCTCAAGAAAATCGCTCATGGTCGTGTGAGCCAGCCCGGAATTCCGGGCTGGCGGCCTGCAACCCAGAATCGTGAAGTGATGTTGTAGGCCCGGTGCCCTCACCGGGCGTTCTTGGATGAGCAACAGCCCATTTAGACCCGACCCCCCAGATAAACTCAGATAAACTAGGGACAGCCACGAATGGCACTAAGTTAAGGGGTTGACAATCTGAATTAGCCAAATCCCTGAAAGGGATTCATTCAACAGCCCAGGGCATCGCCCCATAGGCGCTAACCTAAGACCGGAGTAATGAGCGGCCCATAATCCCTCCGGCGGAAGCCGGGGGAAAGTTCAGGTACAACCTACGGCAGCGATCCCATTTTCATTGTCTCCCCCCCATCCCGCGAAGCGGGATGGGGGGGTGTAGTTTGTTTTTGAAGCCTGAGTTTGTGGGCTGTACTTGAACTTTCCCCCAGCTTCCGCTGGGGGGATTCGACAGAACCGTCCCCCTCCCCCTTTAAAATCAATCCTCTTTAGGTTAACGCGTATGGGGCATCGCCTTGGGCTTGAAATCCTCTAATCTTCCCGAATCCGCCGAGGTGGATTCCCCAAGACACAGCCTGTTGTCTGATCTCGCCGGGGTGGGGTCAGCACAAATCAGCGGGCTTCATAACCCCTGGGCCATCGGCCCACGCTGGGCGGGTGGCGCACACATGCGCTCTTGGCATGTGTGCGGCGTTTTCTGAAGGAGATCTCCTTATGAGGGTAGAGTGCAGTCCGACTCTCCACCGCACACATCCCGCCAAGGCGGGCGATGTGTGCGCCACCCAGTCCTCCCTGCAAGACTCGCTACGGCTGGGGGGCTAAGCCTTTCTCGACCGGGACTCTCACCCGGCAAGCTGACGCCAAGCTTCCTTGGCGCACAGATGTGTGACCCTCGCGATTCATGAGCTGCTCTTGAACTATCTCGCGTAGCAGCTAGTCCTCCACCGACCCTATCGGGTTGAGCCTCGCGCCCGCAAACGGCGCCCCAAAAACTTTCCGCTGTTAACCGCACCACGAAAACTGTATAAAGAAATCCATCACCGAAATCAGTACCGAAAAAACCCTTAACTTAGTGCCATTCGTGGCTGTCCCTATTTTTTGTGAGTTACCTTGGTCCGACCCCAAACATTCATGTTCAGTGGCCGGATCGCGGGGCTAACGGCTTATGCAGGGTTCTGATGTTGCCGTACCCAGTCCAACCAAAGGACCATATCACGCACGGTCTGGATCGGTGACCGCGGATTAGAATCCATGGAGAATCTCGGGGCATCTGACGGTTTGCCTCGCGAGGTTTGAATCTGTTCATTCCAGCGCATCCGAGCCTCTTCGGAAGGCGGTTTCAGCCCCAGCTTCTTCATCAAAAGCACGGCGTCGTCTTCGACATCTTGTTCACCCTTGTTGAGAACACGTTCCAACGAGTCGTCGGGAGCAATCGTCAGATTTCCAAAGAACCATGAACGAGTGTAGAACCTGTACACAGCCTCAGGGATATCGGGAGTGCCAGTCTGAGTGAACGCCCGAACGAACTCTTCTCGCGCCACACCTCTGTGTTTTCGTCTTCGCAAATCGAATACGAAGGCTGCAATCGCGATGAAGATTCCAAATGCCGCGAGCACCAGCGCAGATATTTCGACGTAGATACTCATGGGTGTTGGTCGACGCAATGGTTAAAAAGAAGAATAAAAAAGGGGTCAGATCCTATGAACGGTCGGGATGACCCGAAAGAGCGGGTCGTTTTTTGGTAAGCTCCTTGGCAGCAGAGACAATTTTTTCAAAGGAGCCTACGATGAGTAAACCAACGACCCG
>JAIQFY010000092.1 GCA_020072965.1 Terriglobia bacterium
GAATCCGAAGGGCATGAGGAGAAGTACCGGGCCGTAATCAATGGGGGCGACCCCGACGATGAACCGGTCGGCCAAAGGTGGGGACCGGTCGAGCCTGCCTGACATTGTCGGGACAGGCAGCGACATTCGACATTTGTTTCATCCACAGATTTCGCGAATGACTCAGAAGAAAAAACAGTTCAAGGTTCCAGGTCCAAAGTTCAAAGTCAAGAAACAAAAGGCCAGGTTCAAGCCGCCACGGCGGCCAAGAGTTCAGTGTTCATTTGAACCCGCCCATCCGAGCGGACTTGGGTGGTAGGGGCAGGAAGGATCAGTAAGTCGTAGAAGTTCGCCTTGTGATCTCAACGATATCAACGATCCGGAAGATGGGATCGACATCAAAGAAAATTCGATAGTTTCCCACGCGCCGCCGCCAGGTCTTGGGCTCTCCTTTTAAACGCACAATATCACCCATGAACGGGTTGGTTCCCATGAGTTCCAGGGCAGCTAGGATCCGTTGTTGGTCTTTAGTGGGGAAGTTTGCGAGGCTTTTTTGCGCGCTCTTTGCGATTTGCAGTCGCCAATTCATGCTTGAGCTGTTCGAGGGTTATGTATTGTCCACGACGGATCTCCGCCCGGCCCCGGCGAATCGCAGCCACTTCTGCCTTGGTGGGTGCTTCAACGGGGAAGCGGCTGTAAAAGGTTCGCAGGTAAGTGCGCAAAGCCTCCCGCATCAGTTCGGAACGGGTGCGATTTTCAGCCAGGCGAACCCGCTCAATTTCCTTGAGCATGGCAGGAGGCAAGGAAATGGTCATGGTTTGGGTGGTTCTCATCGGAGCGTGTCCTTAAGGGTTCGCTCTCCTCATTGATTTGAGTGTTACTCAGTACGACTTATTGTTACACTATCCGCAGGGCTTTGTCAAGGTTGTCTTGTGCCAAGTAATGATGGGGTCGGACCAAGCTAAGTTGTCTTAATAAAGACGATAACTTCCAAAACAGGGCATTTTTGGAGCTTAAACGGCCCTTTTCGCCTTTAATATTCACCGCGGAGGCGCCGCGGGCGCGGAGGGGTTAGGGATGAAAGAACCCCGATTGCCAGGGCGAAGGACGCATGAAGAATGATATTTAATACCGGGGCCCAACTGAGATATAGTCGATTATCGATATACTGACTATCGATTGCCTATGCCCAAACGAAAACTTGATCCAATGCCTTCGGCGGCATTCCAAATCCTGCTCTCCTTGACGGGGGGCGACCTGCACGGATACGGCATTATGCGGCAAGTCGCGGACCAGACGGACGGCCGCATGCGACTGGGCCCGGGGACACTCTACAGCTCGATCCGGACCCTGCTCGAAGAGAAACTCATCGAAGAAGTGACCCCACGCGAGGACACACGAGCGGGCCCGGCGCGACGCCGGTATTACCGGCTCACCCTGGCGGGACGCAAACAGGCGCGCGCCGAGGCGGAGCGACTGGCCGGATTGCTGCGCGTGGCACGGGCCAAGAAGATCTTCAGGGGGGACTATGTCTGATAGGATCTATGCCTGGCTCCTGCGCCTTTATCCATCCCATTTTCGCGAGGCCTACGAGGATGAAGCCCTGCAACTGTTCCGCGACCGCGCCCGCGATGAAAAAGGATTTTTGACAAACCTGCGGCTCTGGCTGGACCTGCTCGCCGATTTGGCTATTTCCCTCCCAGGCGAGTACCTCCGTGTCCAACCGGCGCTCACCGGCGCTTCGGCCCAGCTGCGTTCGGACGGCACGCCTTCATTCCAAGTTTTGGAAACCAGAGCGCCCCGCTTCGGCGCGCTGCTTATCGGAGGTGTATTGTCGCTGGTGGCCCTCGCTGCAACTACGGATTTGATCAGCCATACCGGAGGCTATCGGCCTCTAAGGTTCTCGGTGGCGCAAGCTCAACGTCCGTCGTATGGGCGTTCTTCTGCCTTTGGGCGTCCGGTACGGCAGCCCGCTGGGGATTCGGAAGAGGAGACTTTGGCGTCCGGACAGCAAAGAGAGGGCACAGGCAGCTCAGTACCTGGCGATGCCATGGCTGAGGGTTTCGAGCCAGGGCTGCTCTTGTTGCCGGGCGGCTCCGGATTGCCTCAGTCACAAGCTCCTCAATCGAGGCCACAGGGGGCGACCCCCGCGATGATGGAGGACGCGAAACTGGATGCGGCGGGGCGGCATCGCGTCATTGAGGGAGTGATCGCGAATCTGAAGGAGCACTACATCTATCCGGACGTTGCGCAGAAGATGGCGGAGGCGCTGCTGGCGCACGAGCGGAGCGGCGAGGACAATGCCGTGACGGATGGCGCGGCCTTTGCCAATCTGCTGACTCGGCATTTGAGGGAGGTGAGCCATGATCTGCACCTGGAGGTGATCTATAGTCCGACGCGTTTGCCCGATCACTCGACCGGGCCAACGGGCGAACGACTGGCGCGTTACCGCAGGGTTCTGGAGGAGACCCACTGCACGTTCGAGAAGGTCGAAATCCTGCCGCACAATATCGGCTATCTGAAGCTTAATTCGTTTCCTGATCCATCCGTATGCGAGTCAACGGCGAAGGCTGCCATGGCATCTTTAAGTGACGCCGGGGCGATCATCTTTGATTTGCGGGACAACCGTGGCGGGCACCCGGGCATGGTCATGCTGATTTCCGCCTATCTCTTCGACCATCCGGAATACATGTACAACCCGAGGGAGAACACGACGGAGCGGTCGTGGACGCGGTCGCCTGTTCCGGGAAATAGACTGGCGGACAAGCCAGTGTACGTGTTGACCTCGGCCAGGACTTTTTCCGCTGCCGAGCACTTCACCTACAACCTGAAGATGCTGAAGCGCGCCACGCTGGTGGGAGAGACGACGGGGGGTGCTACCGATGTGGGGACTTTTCATCGGATTGACGATCACTTCGGAATGGGTATTCGTGAGGCCCGAGGGATCAATCCCTACTCAACACCCGACTGGGCAGTCACGGGCGTGGAGCCCGACGTTAAGGCAAATGCCGCGGATGCGCTGCACACAGCAGAAAAGCTGGCGGCGAGCCAGCTCCAGAAGAAGTAGAATAAGCATCTAAGCATCGGGTCTAACGAAGCTAAGTTGCATTTAGGATAAGAGCGCAATTCCCCCAACCGGGTATTTTCGAGGCTTAAACGGCTCTTCTCGCCCTCAAAATTATCCCCATAAGCTGCTTCGTCCTCCCTTCATCCACAGATTTCGCGGATGACGCAGAATGAAAAGCAGTTCAAAGTCGAAAAGCGAAAATCCAGAGCTGGGCGGCCACGGCGGGCAGGAGTTCAAAGTCAAAAACGAAAATCCACGTCCAATAAGCCACGATGGGAAGGCGCTATGAAAGCGGGAGCATGCTCCCGCACTCCAAAAGCGAAAAATATGTTCAGGTCTGGCTCCACATTCTCATTCCACCTCGAGGTAATATGATACCATCCCCCTTCGCACTGAATACGCAACGGCCGGGCCATGGGAACTCCACTTCGGGGGAAGGTTGGCTAGTAGTAGATCGTCTCCGTGCTGGAAAAAGGGGACAGCCACGAATGGCACTAAGTTAAGACGGCTGGTGGAACAAGGGACTCCATCCCTGAAAGGGATGTCTATATCAGCCCAGGGCATCGCCCTGGGTATGTGTTCCATCTAGGATTGATCAGGAACCCTGAAGGGGTTCTCTAAAATTCGAAGATTCCAGGTGACCCCGCAAAAGCCGTCCCAATGTTTGGCACAGGTGGATGGCCTAGGGTTAATGCAGGCCCCTGATTTGTGCTGACCTTGCCCCGGCGGGGTCAGACAACAGGCGATGTCTTGTGGAACCCTTTCAGGGTTCGGGGGATTCGAGAAGGAATACGAACCCAGGGCGTTGCCCTGGGCTGATGAATGAATCCCTTTCAGGGATTTGGCTAATTCAGATTGTCAGGCCCTTAACTGAGTGCCAATCGGGACAGACACCTCTTTCCAACCAATCTTCAAATTTCTCTAAGAAAAGGGGTCTGTCCCCATCTTTACACGGAATGTCCAAAGTCCCGATCTGACCCTAGCATCGTTGAGACGGTTACCGTTGGCTAACAGAATCTGGTACAGGAAGGAGACAAGGTGAAGGCATCTTGCAAGGCAGTCTGGATACTGACGGGAATTCTGCTCGCGATTGCAGTTGACGTGGAACACGCAGCCGCCCCAAAGGGCTCCAAGCCAAATATTCTTTTCATTCTCAACGACAACACCGGCTACGGAGACATTGGAGCGTACGGCGGTGGGGAGAGACGCGGCGCGCCCACTCCGCGCATCGATCGCTTGGCTTCTGAAGGCCTCATGCTGACGCAGTTTCTAGTTGAGCCCTCCTGTACACCATCACGCGCCGCGCTGATGACGGGGCGCTACTCTATCCGTTCGGGCTTATCTCTGATCCTGGTGGAGGGGAATTCAAATTCACTGCCGGCCAGCGAGATCACCATGGCCGAGATGCTGCGAGACGCTGGCTATGCGACCGCGCTCTTTGGGAAGTGGCACCTTGGGAATGCAACCCACAGCTTGCCGCAGAATAAAGGGTTCGATGAATTCTATGGCATCCCGCCGGGTGCGAGCTGGAATTCGTACCTCAGAATCTCCCAGGTGCAGCGCACACAACATGTCAGCATACCCCTCGACCAGGGACCCCAAATTTACGAGGCGAAGCGCGGCGAGCCTCTCAAGGTAGTCAAACCTTACACCGAGGAGGTCCGGCGTAATATCGATTGGGAACTTGCCGAGCGCGGAATCGACTTCATGAGGCGCCAGAAGGCGGCAGGCAAACCCTTCTTCCTCTATATTCCGGTCTCCCGCACGCACTTCCCCAATTTGCCTTCGAAGCGATTCGAGGGCGTCTCTCGCATCGGCCAGTTTGGCGACTCGTTGATGGAGGGAGATGCCGCTGTCGGCGCGCTCCTCGACGCAATGAAGGATCTCGGCCTTGAAGACAATACCATCGTGGCCTTCGCATCGGACAACGGTCCGGAAGGTCCGGGAGCCCGCGACTTCGGGGGCGACATGCCGGACATGGGTTCGCCAGGACCATTCCGCGGTTTTCTCGGAGACGTGAGCGAAGGATCTATCCGTACCGCGGCCCTCATTCGCTGGCCGGGTCATATCAAACCTGGCCAGTCGAACGCGATGTTCTCCATCATGGACTTCTTTCCGACGTTGGCTCACCTCGCCGGTGGCAAGATGCCCACCGATCGCCCGATTGACGGCGTGGACCAAACCGATTTGCTGCTGGGCAAAAGCGAAACGGGCGCACGGGACAATCTTCTGACGTTTGTTGGGCCCACGCTCGCAGCGTCGCGCTGGAAGCAGTGGCGCGCCTATTTCCTGGATGTGGCCCCGGGACGCAGCGGCGTGAGCGGCGCCGATCTGATGGGTGGCCTCGGTCTTAGTGCGGCACCCATGAACGGTTATCCCAAGATTTTCAACATTGAGGCCGATCCGCGAGAAGAGCACAACGTCGCCGAGCAGTATGTCTGGGTGAGAGCAGCCGTAATGAAGCCCGTGGAGGAATACTTGGCGAGCGTCAAGAAGTATCCGAATCCACCGGCGGCAAACATCACAAATTTCTCTGAGAAATAAGGGGAGCACTCGCGGCTTCATTGTTCCTGTCGCGGGAGACCCCTCAACACGGCGCGATCTGGGTGGAGTGGACCCCAAAATGCCCAGAATCAGATCTATTTATTTTTCAATTGCAAAAGGCATTGGCTTTGTAATGGCATAATTCACTTTTCATCCCCCCAACATTCAACGTTTTTAATCTCTCCCGGATTGGATTCACCATGGCTCGACCACTGCGTATCCAGTGCGAGGGGGCCCGTTTAGGTTACAGGTATTGGGTGATAGGGAAGACCAGTTCAAAGTTCCAAGTCCAAAGCTCAAAGTCAAGAACGAAAATCCAGGTTCAAGCCGCCACGGCGGCCAGGAGTTCAAAGTCGAAAAGCGGAAATCCAGGTTTCACGCACCAAAGCGGCCAGGAGTTCAAAGTTCAAAGTCATGTGTCAGCCTCTGGAGCGGTCCGTCGATTTCGCCAGCGGATGGAGCGCGATTCCATCCTGGCGCAGGACTTCCAACAAATGAGCCGCCCAATGAAAAATACGTAGATCGGACCCTCGGCTTCTTGAGATGTTGATTTTTGGGACTTGGCCTCGTCTCTCCCTAAGCCGATCGAAGCGACGACATGTCGTTGTCCTTGATGTTGACCGCCTCCACCCAAGGGTACCTTCCCGGACCGAGCACAGTCCCGTACGATCCGTTAAACCCTGCATCGCGGAAGAACTCCCATGTGCCGGAGAGCACTACGATCGACGAGACGAGATCGTTAAAGAAGTCGTCGTCCCCCGCATTGAGGTTGGACTCCACACCAAACACATGCTTGTGTGCCCCGTGGAAATTAGCGTGCTCGAACAGGATGACGTGAGGCACCGAAGCCAACTTTTCGAAGCTGGTAGGTCGGAGCGAGGCCATGTCGTCATTGTGCATGCCGACCGACTCCACCCAAGGGTAGATTCCTGGGCCTAGCCCAGGTCCGTTATGTCCGTTAAACCCGGGTTCCCGGAAGAACTCCCATGTGCCGGCGAGTACCACGATCGACGAGACGCGATCCCAAAAGAAATCGTCGTCCTCCGCTTTGAGATTGGACTCCGCACCAAACACATGCTTGTGCGCCCCGTGGAAATTGGCGTGCTCGAACAGGATGACGTGAGGCGTCGAAGCCAACCCTACGGAGCCGGTGAGTTGGAGCGACGACATATCGTTGTCCTTGATGTTGACCGACTCCACCCAAGGATAAATTCCCGGATCGAGCACAGTCCCGTACGATCCCTTAAACCCGGCATCTCGGAAGAACTCCCATTTGCCGTCGAGTACCACGATCGACGAGACAAGATCGTTAAAAGAGCCGTCGTCGTCGGCATTGAGGTTGGGCTCCGCACCAAACACATGCTTGTGCGCTCCGTGGAATTTGGCGTGCTCGAATAGCACGGCTTGTTGTAAGTAATATTTCCGTTCGGTCCAGAGTTCCTGGATGCCCGTGCGCGTATCAGTCCAGAGCGGGTAGAATCCTTCGCTGCTCGCGTCCAGACCGAAATAGTCGCCGATGAAGGTCACATTCGGATTCCCATTAGACCAGGGGGCGTCGACGGTCGGATTCCAGGGTTGATCGGTCACCGTGAAGTGCTCGGAAAACGTGGCCCCGCCGTCGAAGGATCGCGCCATGATCACGTCGATGAGATAGGCGTTCGGCTTCAGCCCGAACTCGTAAAACGCACACCCGATGACGCCGTTTGGATCGCTGACAATCTGAGGGTGGAAGTGGTGCTGGTTGGCGGTCGGCGCCGCGGGGTCTGGAATGACCGGTTGTCCTGACAGGCCGGTGGTCCAACTGGCGCCGCCGTCGTTGGAAAGGGCATGATAAATGCGGGAGAGACCCTCCCGATAATCAGCCCAGGCCACAACGACACTCTTCCCGGTCCCCGCACAGGCCGTGGGCAGCGTGTGGACGCGAAAGCTTCCGTTGGGCAGCAAGGCAGGCAGTGTGGTGACACCTTTGGCCGGAGAGGCCGCCGGATGGAAGCTATTGCCACCATCCGTGGACACAATCATCTTGATCTCATTTCCTGCTGCCCAAACGATGTAAACGGATCCGTCGGCGGCCACGTTAATCTCCGGTGCAAAGGAGTCATTCGCAAGAATGCTCCCGGCCGGGCCTGCCCCGGTGCCGATCCATGTATTCCCGTGATCCAAAGTGCGCGCAAAGCGCATACTCGATCCGTCATCCCAAGCTGCGTAAATGCGGCCGCGGAAGGGGCTGGCAGGGTTGCCGTCCCCGGCAGCCCATTGCTTGTCGTCTCCGCCGCTGGCGTGGATCAGATTCGGCTTACTCCAGGTTTTCCCGCCATCGGTGGACTTGTAGACGGCGATACCAACGCGATTCGGCTCGGCAGGAACCTTCGAGAAGGGAAGAGCCGCCAGGTAAACATTCCCTGAATCATCCCAGGCGAGGGCGGGATCCGAGATGCCCTCCCAGCCCGGAATGGGGATCTCGGCGGATTCGGTCCATGTCATTCCGCCATCGCTTGACCACGCCGTCGCCAAAGTGAAGTCGTAGCTCGTGATGTTCTTGAACTTTTTCGATCCCGCCACGATCTGCTGCGGATTTTGCGGGTTGATGGCGATGCTGCTTTCACTCCTCGCGTTGTTGAGATCGGTGTCATGAGTAACCTGGATGTTGGACATACACGCATCTCCTTTATTTAAGTCAGACTAATTGCGCCTAACGTCGGTGACCGCCCGCCAGGAAAGCTCTCATCGTTGTTCTCTCCCGGCCCTCGCGCAGCGATTACTCCTAATTCGGTACCTTATAGTCCGTTCACCGGCGTCCCAAGGAGAATTTATGCCTGACCCTGCCCTCCAACCTGCCGAAACGTCCGGCATGGCGATGGGATATCCTGCTCCTAGACAGACAACCGGAAACGCTCGAACCATGGGCACCCCGTCACGAAGGAACGGGGGATCGTAATTAGGGGGTAAACTCTCTCGAAATCCGATCATGCCTCTGAATTGGCGATTGATAAGGATAAAACCACGAGCTATGCAGCCCCTTCATGACAAAAAGTCATCGCGCGTGCCCAGATGTCATTCTTTTATTTTTCGCTCATCTGTAAAAGCGAGAACTGGGTCAAAAACGGGTCACATAATCAAAAGATTCTTGGATTTTCGTAAGATTTTAGGGTCACGTCCAAATGGCGCTAAGTTAAGAGAATGAGAAAACAGATTTAACCCTTTCCCAGAAAACACGCTTATGACAGTCCCGATCAGTGCGCAGGGTGGCGCTGGAGGAGCCGTCTTCGATCCCATTTTGGCGGGATCCAACCCAGATGCTCATGGGGAAGGAACCCCTTCAGGGTTCCTTCTTCTGTTAGGGCGATCCCCACCCAGGGTAGGCCGCAAGGCGGCCAACCCTGGGCTATTGAAGACTTCCCCTTCGGGGAAGAAAAACTTTGAAGACTTCCCCCGCCGCGGCGGAGAGGCGGATCAATCTCCATCTCAATTTCTTAACAAAGCGCCATTGGGGTCAGGCACTGACATTTTCTCTCAGCGAGCTTCCGGCCTTTCTGACTTCATAAATAGATTCTCTTGCTTCACATGCTCAAGCCGCGTGTCCGCCACTGGCCGGCACTGGTGAGTGCTGAAGTTCTCGACGTTCCTCAGCGCGAAGATCGGCACACCGACAATCGCTTGTGCTTTGACGTGATTGAACTCCGCGTCTTTCACATCGGTCAGAACGAAGGCTGGCCGCAGGTCGTCTTTCATGAAGCCGACCTCGACATTGTCCATCTCGATCCCCTTCACATGGCGGATGAAGAAGCCATAGGCCGGGATCTCTCCGAACATCGTTGGTTCCGGATAGTCATTTTCCTTTTCAGGCGGCTCAAGTGCCGCTTGCTGCCGGGTGCCGCCGCCCTGGTAGTCGATGCGGATATTGTTCAGCCTTAAATCTTCAATGTCATGGCCAGCAATGCCGCTGATGATCGAGCCGTACCGGGGATTGGCATTGTAAACGACCACATTGCTGATGATCACGCGCCGGAGTTGGCCCACCGGCGTCGTTTCTTTCGGCCCTCTGAGACGGCTGCCCAGCCGGAGAAAGATCGGGGCATTCGTGATGTCGCGCATCGTGATGTTATTGATGGTCACATCTTCGAGCAACCCGCCGTCAACAGATTCCAGCGCCAGGCCACGACTGTAATCGAAGACGCAATTGGAGATCGTAATATTCTTGAAGCCGCCGTTCGATTCGGTCCCGAATTTTATGCGTCCCGTCGAGCTATTCCGATCATATCGCTTGTACTCGCGCTTGTAAGTGCCATCGAGGAACGTGCCTTCGTCGTAGCCGCTGACCTGGCAATTTATGATGGTCACGTTTTCCGTCGCCCGCGCAAAGCCGAGCGCAAACGAGCTTTTGGGGCAGATGGCGTCATCGAAGGGCGAGTTGACGCTGCAATTCGAGACTCGCACGTTGCGACACGCATCAATATCAATCCCGTCGCGATTCGTATCGATCTTTATGTTATCCAGGGTGAGGTTATCGACGCCCGTCGCCAGAATCGCAAAGTGGCCGCCATGCGAGATCGTGACATCGCGGATCACGACGTTGCGGCAGAGCTTGAGGCTGATGGCCTTGTTCCCCCAGCCGGGTTCCACCGCGTCGCGCGGATTAGGATAGCCGAAGGGGGCCGCTGTCGGGTCGGTCGGAACATTGCGGAGCGCTTCGTTCTGAGCGCTTGTGCGTGACTCCTCGCCGTTACGCACCAGTCCTTTGCCCCAGATCATCCCCGGGCCCAGAATCGAAACGTCCTCGATGCCCTCGCCCCAAATCAGGCTGTTGTGCCAGTGGCTGTGACCGAAGTCCTGGTACTTGTCCCACGGGTTAGGTTCAGGCGGGTCGTACCCACCTTTGACCTCCGATGGATTGGCGGCCACAATCGTGGCGCCTGGATCGAGGTAGAGCGTGATGTGGCTTTTTAAGTGAATCGAGAAGCAAAGGTAATTGCCAGCCGGGAAGTGCACGGTGCCGCCGCCTCCCGCTGCTGCCGCTTCAATGGCCTGGTTGATGGCCGGCGTGTCAACGGTCTTGCCATCGCCTTTGGCTCCAAAGGCTCTGACATCATATTGACCCGCAATACCGCTTTGAGGCCTGGAACTCTGACCACCCTTGCTTGGGAAGCCTGGTCGTTGACCAAAAGCCGTCATCAAGCAGGTAGCCAGAATCGCTAAGATGATAGAAACTACCCAACGCTGTTTTTCCATTTTCATCGAATTGCCTGTGCAAATCTATGAGGTCCTACGTGCCCGTTCTCGACGGTCTGGCAAGCCTGCCAAGGAAACCAGTGCCAGTATATCAGCATTTCATGATTCACCGCAGAGACGCAGAGGGCGCGGAGGTCTTAGGTTTTAGGGGATGGGAATTAGGGAAAAGCAGTTCAAAGTTCAAAGTTGAAAAACCGAAATCCAGTCAAGCGATTCGGGCCAGGCACTGGGAGTGGTCTCGCTTCTTGACACAACTTTGAGATGTGTGATCCCGAGTTCATCTACTCGTAC
>JAIQFY010000035.1 GCA_020072965.1 Terriglobia bacterium
CCTCTCGATCCATTGCCGTTTCACCTCAACGGGGCAGTCCAGATTTTTTTTTCAACCAGTCCAGTTCCACCTGCAACTGACCGATCTGCTGGTACAACCGCGCCTGCAACTGTTCCGCTTCCTGCTCCTCCCGGTCACGGCGCTCGGAAAAGACCCGCGGCAACTGCTCCAACGCCTGCTTTTTCCAGGCCGCCACCTGAGCGGGATGAATTCCATAGTGACTCGCAATCTCATTCACGGGTCGCTGTCCCTTGAGGGCTTCCAGGGCCACCTTCACCTTCATCTCGGCACTGTGCTTCCTCCGCTGCTTCGGCATCGCGTCCTCCTGAGTCCGCAGCAGCTATTTTACTACCTTAACCCCTGGTCCGAATTTCGGGGTACACTATAGTCCCCTCTTCAACTTTGCCGGTTGCAGAGGTGCGTTTTAGATACCTGGGTCCCACCGAACGTGGCTCGGCCCTGGGTTCGGGCGAGATGCGCCGGCAGTTGGGTCTGAAACTGCGCGCTCAAGATCCTTGCAACCTCCTCTATGTCATGTGGCGCCTGGAACCCAAGCCGGGGATCGTCGTGTCGATCAAGCTCAATCCAGGGCAACATGCATCCTCGGAGTGTGAAAACGGAGGCTATCGCAATATCAAGCCTTTGCGTACAGCCCCTGTTCCCGAGCTCAAAACGGGGGTGTCTCATTCCCTGCGGGCGGAAATGAAGGGCGATAATCTCACGGTCATGGCGGATGACCGTGTTGTCTGGGAAGGGCCGATCGGTAATCAAGCACTTAAACTGAAGGGACCAGTAGGGCTGCGAACTGACAACAGTCGCCTTGAATTCCAGATGTTCGTAGACAGCGGGATCCCTCGATAGATTCTTAGAGTTCCGGATCGTCGATCTTCAGTCCTGCATTCCCTCACTCGGTCTCTCTGAATCGGTTAGGAAGGCAAGGGCGGACGAACCCGCGTTGATTTCTCATTGCAATGCGAAACTCTTCGGATCGATGGGCTGATTGAATGTGATCTTTTCAAAGCCCGTCTCCCATTCCCCGAAGAATGTTGACTGCCCCACTTCGGCGGTGTAATGGATGGTCCAACGATGGGGGAGGGTCAGTCCATCTTCCTCGCGGAAATCTTCGAAAACTTCCAGCAATTCGAGGCGATTGTCGGTCTGGCTCGAAGAGAGGTCAGGGCGGCCGGCCAGCGGGGCCGGTTGAATAATCCTATAGATCGTCGCAACATGACGGAACGTTTCGGGCTCAAAGTAGAGGAAGATGTTGAGATTGCTCTCCCCCTTCCTCATCTGATACCGGACTTCATGGGCCGGCTTTCCCTCGACTTTTGAAAGGCCACGGTATTGCAGCTTGGCCCCTCTCTGTTCCAGTTGTGTCAGGGGCCAGGCGGTGGAGAGGACTCCACCGATCAGACCTTCTTTAATAATTCCATTGTAGAGGTAGAGGAAATCCCCGAGTTTAGATCGTTTGCCGGGTCGAATGTAGCCGACTTGGGCATTCTGTCCGTCAAAGGCAAAGAGCTCCTCAGGATAATCCTTGGATTCGAACTTCATGTCGTATCGGAATTTGTCACCTTCCGAAAGAAACACGGTCTGACCCACCATGGAGCCGCTTCCCCCTGTCCTGACTCTCACGGTCCCGTTTCCTTCGGCGATGCATGTTTTCCGGGCTGCCAGTTTTTCCGGGGCGCCCACGGCCTTGAGACTCCGTGCGACCAGATCCTGAGGGTCCAGTTTGGGTTCTTTTGAAAGGGTGGGGGCCGGAAAGGCCAAAAGAGCTACGTAGAAAAGCGCCACTCCCAGGAACGTCTTCTTTTGCGCAGTCATGATTTAATGCTCCTCCTTTAGGGCGACTCTTGATATTTCGAATGAATGGGTTCTCATTAAGTTCACTGCTGGAATCCTATGGGTGTGGAAAGCGGGGCATGGAAACAGAGACCTCTTTATGGTAGAGCATTCTCCCTCCGATGTGAACAAGAAAAACGCCTCAGCGAGGTTTGGCAGGCGGCATGACATTGTCTCCGGAGGGCTGCAATCGAGGAACAAGAACGGGTTTCTGGAGTTCGGTGCTTCTTTTCCATGGGTGGGTTCCCAGGGTGGACCCCCCTCAAGAGAGTGAGGAAGATACAATTTCACTTGTGATGAGTTCGATCCAGCATGCTTCCCCGATAGGGCCGAGATAGGTTCTTGTAGGCTGGAAGGGAATGTAGACGCCTTAAGGCCGTTGCTGTCATAATAATTTGGCGAGGACATTTTGAGTCCAAAAAATCTGGAGCGGTAATAATCAAGAATGGTTGATCCAAAATCACGGTTCTCAAGCAGGGTGGAGAATTATGTCCGGTTTCGCCCCGGCTATCCCGGCCGAATCGTCGAAATCCTTCGTGAAGAGTGCAATCTGGCCCCTGCCTCGGTAATTGCAGACATCGGTTCAGGAACGGGAATTTTGGCGGAGTTGTTTTTGAAGAATGGAAACCAGGTCTACGGGGTTGAGCCGAACCGGGAAATGCGAGAGGCGGGCGAGAAACTCTTGAGCGGTGCCTCAAGGTTCGTGAGTGTTTGCGGGTCGGCAGAAGCTACAACGCTTTGTGATCACAGTGTAGATTTTGTTTCTGCCGGTCAGGCCTTTCATTGGTTTGATCGTCAGAAAGCCCGTGAGGAGTTTTCCAGGATCCTGAAGCCGCAGGGATGGATCGTCCTGATTTGGAATGACAGACGGACAGACTCCACACCGTTCCTTACGGCCTACGAGGAATTGATGCTCACCTACTCCATCGATTACAAAGAAGTCGATCACAAGCGGGTTGACAGCAATGTGATAAGTTCCTTTTTTGGATCCACCTCGTTTAAGTTGAGAAATTTGGAAAACCAACAGGCCTTTGACTTTGAGGGTTTGATGGGCCGCGTCTTCTCCTCTTCATATGCGCCGGAGCGGGGACATCCAAACTATGAACCCATGGTGAAGGCGCTGGCCACTCTCTTTCAGACGTACGAGGACCGTGGTCAAGTGGTCTTTGAGTATGACACCCGGCTTTACTACGGACAGCTTCCTGCAGACCAAGGTTGACAGCACTTCAAACGTCTTCAGGGAGCGGATTCATCATGGCTGGCCCGGAAGTCTTCATTCGTAGTTGGTTGGTGTGGAGGCGAGATGTGAATGAAACCACCCGAAGAATTTGAAACCCCGCAATTGCGGTTGCGGCTGCCGGCGCTGGAGGATGCACCATCGATCTTTGATCAATACGCCCGGGATCCCGAGGTCACGCGCTATCTGGTCTGGCGACCTCACCGCTATATCGATGAGACCCGTGAATTTTTGAGGCGCTGCAAGGCCGTCTGGAAGGACGGGTCCGCCTTTCCCTGGATCATCATCCGCAGGGCGGACGAACAGCTCGTCGGGATGATTGAGATTCGGATTAGCGGTCACACTGTTAGCCTCGGGTATGTGCTGGCCAGATCGTATTGGGGGAAGGGTTACGCTCCCGAAGCGGTCGAAACGGTGGTCGATTGGGCACTGGGCCAAAGTGAAATCTACCGAGTGTGGGCCGTCTGCGACGTGGAAAATCGAGCCTCGGCACGGGTGCTGGAGAAATCCAGGATGGTTTGCGAAGGGACCTTACACCGATGGATGATCCATCCCAACCGCAGCGACGAGCCCCGCGATTGTTATTGTTATGCGATTACGAAATGAACTCCGCGCAAGCAAAGCATGGACCATGAAACGATCGGACAGCGCCGTTTGGTGAAATGGACCCTGATTCTTCTGGGGTGGACCTTCCTGGGGGTCTTCTATGCCGGGCAGACCTATCTCATCTATGCGCGCTCCAACCATCCCACCCGGTTAGCCCGAATCCTCCCGGGCGCCCTGGTAATCTGGTACTCCTGGGCCGTCCTTTCCCCGTTTATCATCTGGCTGGCCCGCCATTTCCGGATCGAACGAAAGCGATTGCTTCGGAATCTTGCGACGCATCTCGCGGCCGGTATATTCTTCTCCTTCCTGCACCAGGCGGTTCCAATCCTCGTTTTCTCCACCGTGGACATCGCCTCGGGCAAGCCCTCCCTGTTCTTCAGCCGGCTCTTCAATTCGCTTTTTTCCCTGTACTTCAGCAATGATTTCTTCATCTATTGGATGATTCTGTTTGCGGTCCATGCCTTGGACTACTACCGCCGGTACCGGGAAGGAGAGCTGAAGGCCTCGCGTCTGGAGGGTCAGCTAGCCCAGGCCCAGCTCCAGGCCCTCAAAATGCAGCTCCATCCTCATTTCCTTTTCAATACCCTGCACGCCATTTCGGCGCTGGTTCACAAAGACCCTGAAGTGGCCGACCGCATGATCGCGCGTTTGAGCGATCTGTTGCGGCTGACCCTGGATAGTGTCGGCGTCCAAGAGGTCCCTTTGAGACAGGAGCTGGATTTCCTCGAGCGCTATCTCGAAATTGAACAACAACGTTTCCAGGACCGGTTAAAAGTGCACTTGGAGGTCGACCCCCGGACCCTGGATGCGATGGTACCCAACTTGATTCTGCAACCCCTGGTTGAGAACGCCATTCGGCATGGAATCGCACAGCGTTCATCCCCCGGTCGGGTTGAGATTCGTGCAAGACGGGAGGACACCCGGCTGCGGCTGGAAGTGCGTGACGATGGATCCGGACTCGAAGAAGGGGCAAGCGAAAATCTGAAGGAGGGGATCGGTCTGGGAAACACGCGGGCGCGGCTCGAACAGCTCTATGGCGCGGCGCACCACTTCGACCTCTCCAACGCCTCCAAGGGGGGGCTCGTGGTGAGTTTAATGATTCCATTCCGCACGGAGTCCCAAGGCGGACGAAAGGGGCATCCCGATGAGTATTCGAGTCCTGATCGTTGATGATGAGGTGCTGGCCCGCGAAAGGATCCGCGACCTACTCCGGGGACAATCGGGTTACGAGGTTATCGGGGAATGCTCCAATGGCCGTGATGCCGTCCAGAAGATTTTGGAGCTCGAGCCCGACCTGCTTTTCCTGGATGTTCAGATGCCCGGACTGAACGGGCTGGATGTTGTGGAGGCGGTGGGCCCGGGACACATGCCGGTGGTAATTTTTGTGACGGCCTATGACCAGTATGCGCTGAAAGCCTTCGAAGTGCACGCGCTCGACTACCTCCTGAAGCCGTTTGACCGGCCCCGGTTTCAGAAGTCCCTTCAGCGGGCTCAGGTACAGATCCAGCAGCAGAGGACTGGGAATCTCGATGACCGCTTGAGGGTGTTGCTGGAGGACTTGAAGGGGACCCGGAAATTCCTGGACCGGCTGGTTGTCAAGGACGCTGGCCGGATTTTTTTCTTGAAAGCCAATGAAATTGATTGGGTCGAGGCGGCGGGAAACTATCTCCGTCTGCACGTCGGGAAGGAATCCCATCTTTTACGCGAGACCATGGGACGGTTCGAACATCAGCTCGACCCCAATCATTTCCTGCGCATCCATCGTTCCGCCATCGTCAACATCGAGCGGGTCAAGGAATTCCGCCCCCTCTTTCATGGAGAATATTCAGTGATTCTGCGTGATGGACGTCAGTTGACGCTGAGCCGTGCCTATCGCGGGAGATTGAACGAACACTTGCGAAGGTTGCTTTGAGACTCCCGGGGTTCATCACCTTTTCCCACCGGATGGTCCCCGAAAACCAACACTCTATCCCAAGTCCGTTGCCGTCCATCGGAGTAAATGTTAGATTCCCGCCACATCTCATTACACTCTTGAAAGGGGAAAATAGTCACGATGACCAAAGCCCTCCCTCTTGTTCGGTCACTTGTTTTTGTTATTGTTGTGCTGATTGCGCTGCCGTCCCTGAAACTTGCCCCCTTTGGCCTCAGCATGGCCATGTCTTCAGGGCCCGGGTCCGGAAATGAGCAGGATAAACCCGCGGGGTCGCAGGAGAAAACAGCGGCACAACAGTATAAGAACATCCAGGTGTTCAAAGATCTGCCCGCCTCCGAGTTGATCGGAGCCATGCAATTCATCGCGGCTTCCCTGGGAGTCGGTTGTGAATACTGCCACGTGACCGCCGAGCGCGGCAACTGGCCGATGGAAAAGGATGACAAGAAAACAAAGCAGACGGCGCGCAAAATGGTCCTGATGATGCGTGAGATCAATGCTGCGAACTTTGAAGGGAAGCTCGTGGTCAATTGTGCGAGCTGTCACCAGGGAAGATCTCAGCCGATGCCCATTCCTCCACTCAAAGGGGGCATCCTGGTGTCGTTGAAGCCAGGGCCCCCCGTCTCGAAGCCGCCGGATTCCTTACCGACGACAGATCAGGTCATCGACAATTACATACGAGCCTTGGGGGGCGCGGATGCCTTGGCGAAGGTCAAGACGGCAGTGCTTCGGGGAACGCTCCAGTTTTCAAATGGAAGAGCTATGGCGGTGGAGGTCTCCGCTGCGGCTCCAAATAAGATGCTGTGGACGCTCACGACTCCAAACGGGACGATTTATCGGGGATTCAATGGACGCGTCGGTTGGGTCAAGAGTAATGAGGTGGTCCGTCCCCTCACCGGATCTGACCTGGCACAACTCAAACGCAGAGCAGAGTTCAATGAAGAGGCGCGCTTCAAAGAGTTGTACCCCAAGAGATCACTGCTCGAGAAGGAAACCATCGACGGCCACGAAACCTACGTGATGGAAGCCACGGGAGTCGATGGGGTCCGGGAGAAAATGCTGTTTGACATTCAGAGCGGGCGATTGCTTCGAAGGATAACCTTCGCTGAAACCCCACTCGGTCTCCTCCCGAACCAAACCGATTTTGAAGACTATCGGGACGTGGAGGGGATCAAACAGCCGTTTACAGTTCGGGTTACCGGTGCGAACAATGTTCAGACTGAGAAATTCACGGAAATCAAGTTCAACCAGCCCATCGACGACACCAAATTTGATCAGCCTGTTGTCGAGAAGGGAGCGGCACCATCAAAATAAGTGTAGCCAGAGGAACATGAGGGTGTGCCTCTTTTGCCATCGACCGCAATGTGACCTAAAGAGCCTGAAAAATTGGAGTGACCCATGACCGTGACTCACGGACTCGTCTGCTCGGGTGGCCTTGATCCCGTCCACCGAGGGGGGAGATAACGGGCTTTTGCAACCGGCAGGCAAGAGCCCGGGATCCCCCAAAACGGGATCCCGGCTACCAAGACTCTCATGAGAGTTGCAGGGCTCAATTGTCCGGGGGTGAGAGTTTCCTCGTGCGAACCCAGTGGGCGAGGTGTGGGATATGTGAATTGCATTTTGCCGGGGTGGGATTTATGATGGAGGCTGAGTTCCCGTTCGATGATTCAAGACAGAGCGCATGGGCGCGACTGTCTTTTGGAATGGCCCAAGGAGGCTTCCTATGAATGACGACCTGGTGATTGCAGGAAAGACATTTCACTCACGCCTGATTGTGGGCACGGGGAAATACCGGAGTTTTCCGGAAATGAAGCGCGCCCACGAAGCGAGCGGGGCGGAGATGGTCACGGTGGCCGTCCGCCGGGTGAATCTGAGTGACCGTTCCAAGGAGTCGCTGCTCGACTACATCGACCGGGACCGGATGTTCATTCTTCCCAATACGGCGGGATGCTACACCGTCGATGAAGCGGTTCGGACGGCACGGCTGGGCCGCGAAGCGGGGCTCTCCAACTGGGTAAAGCTGGAAGTGATCGGCGACGAGAAGACCTTGTTTCCCGATGTGATGGGGTTGATCGAGGCGACCCGGACCCTGGTAAAGGAAGGGTTTGTGGTCCTGCCGTATACGAACGATGATCTCATCATCGCGAAGCGGCTCATCGATGCGGGGGCGTCCGCGGTGATGCCATTGGGTGCGCCCATTGGCAGCGGGATGGGCATCCAGAATCCCACCAACATCCGGATCATGCGCGAGATGATTACCGGGGTCCCGCTCATTGTGGACGCCGGCGTCGGTACGGCGAGCGATGCAGCGATTGCCATGGAACTGGGTGCAGATGCCGTGTTGATGAATACGGGAATTGCCTGCGCTCAGGATGCGGTCATGATGGCCGATGCGATGAGACATGCAGTGATTGCCGGGCGACAGGCCTATCTGGCCGGCCGGATCGAGAAGAAGCTGTATGCGACGGCCTCCAGCCCCCTGGCAGGAGTGGTGCGGTAAAGGAAGTTGTCAGTTCTCAGTTCTCAGTTGCCAGACCCCCAGTTGCAAATTGTTACATTCAGCGGCTCAGAGAATTAGGTGTCAGCTTTTATTCGGCAACAATCAGGAGCAAGTTTTTTAGAACTCCGATGGGATCCATGGATAGTAGAGCTTCTTGCAGGTGGGTCACAACTGCATTGGATTCCCAAACATATCGACTCCTGTGTTCACTGACAACTGAGAACTGAGAACTGACAACTTTCTTCACCCCACGAACTCTACGCGGACACGCTTGGGGAGGAGTCTTTTCTTGAATCCCTCATTGAGGAGCAGCTGAACCGCCCGTCGGCCGTCCTTGCCATAGTCAAGGGTCAGGTCGTTCACGTACATCCCCACGAACTTATCCGCCAGTTCCTTACTCATATCCCGGGCGAACTGCATGGCATAATTCAAGGCCTCATCACGGTGATCGAGCGCATACTGAATCGAGGCCTTCAGCAAACGGGAAACCTCCCGAATAGTTTCCAACCCCAGATCTTTTCGAATGACATTCCCGCCCAGCGGGAGGGGGAGCTGGTGGCGGTCGTACCACCATTCGCCGAGATCCAGGATTTTGTGAAGTCCCTCCCGGGCGTGGGTGAGCTGACCTTCGTGGATGAGGAGGCCCCCCTCAACCAAGCCGTGTTTGACGGCATCAATGATCTTGTCGAACGGGACGATCACGGGCTCAAAATCCGGTTCGTAAAGTTTAAGTGCGAGGAAAGCAGTCGTCATCAGGCCGGGGATGGCGATGCGTTTTCCCTTGATGTCCTCGGGTGGGAAAGCCTTACCCGCAACGACCATAGGCCCGTACCGGTCTCCCATCGAAGACCCATGCGGCAACAGGGCGTAGCGGTCTGCAATATGCGGGTATGCCGAAAACGAGATCGCGGTGACTTCGTAAACGCCTTGGAGCGCTTTCGAATTCAGGGTTTCGATATCGCCCAGGATATGGTGAAAGCGCAGATTCCCGGTGGGAAGCTTGTCTGTGGCAAGCGCGTAGAACATGAAGGCATCATCGGAATCCGGGCTGTGCGCGATGTGGATATCGACCGGCTTGGTCGAAGGTGATGGGTTTGTCATGTAGGCCTCAGGGCTGTGATTGCGAAGAACCCTCGTTTGTGCCCAGGAATCTGTCGCAGGATGAAAGGAAGGCATTATAACGAATAGTTTGTGATTTGAGAAAAACTATGGAGCCAGTGAAGGAGTATTGTTAAAGGAGGATATTCTTTAGCTTGAATTCCGAATTTGGAGACCTCACGCATTGTCTAAAGGATTGAAGGAGAGATCGATAGACGCTTCCTAGATCTTAGCGGAAAGGGATCAAACTCGTGCGCCCAGAGCTCGTGTGGAATGTTTCTAACGGACCCGGGCGGGGATGGGAAAGCTATGGCACGGCACGATCGAAGCGAGTGTACTAGCCTTCACTGGCCAACATGCAAAATCTGAAATTGCAAATTTGAGATCTGAGATTGCCTTGCGAAGGAAGAGAAGACGAGGGATGAGTAGTGCTCTCAGGGAAACTCCAAAGCCAGGAACCCGAGCCGGGGCTCGCCCCTTTAAGAAAAAGGGGAGGAGATCTTGGCCTCACTTCCTCCAGCTTCGACCGCTCCCGGAGAAGTTTCCAAACCATGGGTGGAGGGTTGTCTCCCGAAACGAGCCTTCACCTTCCGAATCCGGTTTTAATGGACGGGGTTCTCGGCGTTTTCGAAGAACTCCAGGAATTGACTGAGAATGAGTTCCCTGGAGAGGCGAGAGGGAACCCGCGATCCCAGCAGGTCGGTCATGGCAAGACGGGGATAAAGGGCGGCAAGGGAATCGAATCGCCATCTTGCGTCGGTCCCGTTCTCCATTGCATTTAATCGAACCACGAGGGGCGCCAGGTCAATTCGTGGCCGCTTGGCAAGGGTCCTGGTTTCAAACCAGGTCACAATATGATAAAAAAACTCACACAGCAACCCGCCGTCGTCCTCCGTAAAAGTTAGCAGCCGATCATGCCGGCAGGCATTGAACCGCGACGTCAGTGGAAATTCCTTTCGCGCATCCATGACCGAGAGGCCGGCCCCGGAGTACTCACGGATGATGGCTGCTCCGTTCGCCAGGGCGCTTCGCGCCTCGGCGAGCCTGGCGAATCCCTCCTCATGCAATTCCCGATATCTCGTCTGAAAGTTATATAAAAGATCGGGGAGCTCTCCCAGCAATGTTTCGTAAATCAGTTGGTACTTCTGCGTGTCATCGAGTTTTGCAAAATGTGCTCTCAAAGGTGAGCGCTGAGGATCCTCAAAGGCGGAGACGACCAGATCGAACCGAACGGCCTCGGAAGTGGTAAACCAGCCAAAATCTCCGGCTTCAGCCGCGCGAATCAGAAACTCCTTGTGAGGAAGCGCCTCATGAGGATGTATTGCGGCCCAGCAAGATAACAGCCCATCGGTGTCAAAATGATTGTTGCTGACAAACTCAATGTTCTCGAAAAGACGATCGGCATAAGGGTCCACG
Source organism: Terriglobia bacterium (assembly GCA_020072965.1). Lineage (GTDB taxonomy): Bacteria > Acidobacteriota > Terriglobia > JAIQFV01 > JAIQFV01 > JAIQFV01. Next base: position 10,633 of record JAIQFY010000035.1, read on the forward strand.
GCGAGATTGAGCGCGATCTCTGTGGAGGTGTCGGCCTTCAAGTGTTCAGGCGTTTGGTTATTGGGCCAATGGCTCAGATTAACACGACATTCCTCAACGCCGTCAACCACCATCGTGCGCGATGTGTTGATCCCGCCATGATAAAAAATAAATTTCATGAGCCATCCTCAAATAGATTAAGGAACTATATGCGTCCCGAATTGGAGGTCGACGAGTCGCGTTGTTCTGCCTGAATTTTCGAAAGAGGCTTGCTAGCACGATGCCGCCGCGGTCACCATCTTACAACAAATAAGCTTCTCACACGGGATATGATGTGCCCGCCTTGATGCCCCGGAGTTGATTCCTCTTCAAAAATAAACAACGCAGGGAAACTCACCCCGACGTACATATTCTTTCTGTTACAAATTTGACAATTACCGTTATGAATAACGTAAACCGTTAACCGCAGATGATGCCCCGCTTTCTTCAATCGTCACAAACTGTACGACTTGGCCTTTTGGCATGCCATGTGCCAAGGAGTTCTTGTTGATTTTAATGGGAGAATTGAAGTGTGCTCATCTCCGGTGCTGAAATTTAACTCAACTGGTCTCGTCACAATTCTGACACACGGGTGAAATATTTTTGTGAAGTGCCTGATGTAAAAGATGACATGTACGATGCGAGAGGGTAAGACGATGAAGCGGCGGGATCAAGTGAAAACGAAATCAACGGGAATGATGATTCAGAGTTCCCCTCATAAATCCGGTCTGCCAGTGACCAACAAACTGGGAAAGGAAGATGTCATGAAAAATAATTGGAAAGCTCTTTTGATTTGCACTGCGGTTGTGGCACTGGTTCTCTTGATGGGAACTTCAACCTTCGCCGCCACCCAGACTTTGACCATCAATGCCACGGTGGCCGCCCGGGCGGAATTGACACTGGCTCCAACGACGATTAATTTTGCGGACGCGAGTCCCGCGACCTCGCCGAACATCACTGCCAATACCCCGGTAACCGTGACGGCGAACGTGCGTACCGCAAAAGCTTCGACCGCAACTCTTATGGCTCTGGCTGGCACCGATCTCACCTCGGGGACGGATACCATTCCGATTACAGCCGTTACTTGGACAGCGTCAGCGTTGCCGTTTATTGCAGGGACCATGAGCCATACCTCCGCGCAAAGTGGTGCGACGTTCAGCGCAGGCAGCGGTTCGTATAGCGGGACATACACTTTCACATTGGCCAATAGCTGGAGTTACAACACGGGCAGTTATGTGGCGACAGTCACCTACACGCTGACTGCCCCATAATGAGCCCGCTGCTGGCTTCGATAGAGATCGCAGCGGGACGTGCAGGAATGTTCCCGCTGCCTCATCTATCCCCTTGAGAGGCCCGTGAGTGTGAGGATGAAGGCCATGAGACCCGTATGGCAGAATAAACCTGAGCCAAAGGCAATGGCCATGTTCACTCAGCCACTGATCGCGGGAATCCTAATCGTGATGGGCCTGCTGATCACGAACTCCCTCTCCCACACCCAGACCTTGTCTCTTAGCCTCAATCCCAGTTCGATTAATTTCCCCGATCAAAATCCAACCAACTTTCCAAGCATTTCGGCAAGTGCTATTGTACAAGTGCAGGTCACCGCTTCCTGGGGCAATGGAACCTGGTCGGTCACAAGCCTGGCCGGCGGAGATCTCCTGAACTCCGACGGAAGAAGCGTCATCCCAATCTCCAATGTCCGCTGGACCGCTTCGCGAGCCGCCGGCAACTGCTCCGGGGGATGCTCCTGCATGGGTGGAACAGCCAGTAGATCGAGCCCGCAACATATCCTTGAAGGGAGTGGGTATACGGGGTTCTTAGGATTTGGCAGCTATAGCTGTAATGTGAATTTCACGCTCGTGAACGACTGGGCTTACAACACGGGGTCCTATTCCCAAACGCTCACGGTCACCGCGGCAAATCCGTAAGCGAATTCCTCGAAGTTGTCCCGGGGGTTGAGAGATCTGATCGGATTGGATTTCTGGCGATTCTCTGTGAGGCATTCTGGCCATTCTGATTCTTTTTATTCAACGCCATTCAACATCCCCAGATTAACCTGTTCTAAACGCACTTTTGCCAACCCCTTGATGCGTGGGCTAAGGTGTCTTTATTTGAGGAAGAGATCCAGTGATTGGACCCTCCCCAAACGCCACTCCGATCCGCTCGTCGGCCAGACCAAAAACGTCACAATTTTGACACCACTTTCTCTAGAGTTACACCTACCTCCCTTTCATTTCAAGCTCTGAAATGTCACAAAAGTGTTAACTTATGACATTTATTTAGAGAGGCTTATGTCGTCGGACCCCTGTAAAATAAGGACCTCCCGAAGGGTTTGATTTTCCTCCCTATCCACCCTCAAAGAACATTCCTACCGTCACATTTTTGTCATATGAAAGTTATAAAACATGACTGTGATTATCGAGAGGGGTTTAACAGTGGACTTGACAGAGCAGAAAACGACAAAGCAATCGGCGATCAGCAAGTCCAGTGTTAAGCCCCTTGATGAGTCCGAACAACAAATCCATTTGAGACGAAAAGAGGAAAACATGAAAAACAATTCGAGACCCACCGGGACGCTACTTTCGATTCTTGCCGCGATGGTGATGGTTGCAATGATGGCGGGCTCCACACTTTTTGCGGCCACCCAAACCTTAACCATCAATGCCACGGTCTCCGCTCGTGCCGAGCTGACGCTGTCACCTTCAACAATCAGCTTTGCGGATGCAAGTCCGACTATCTCGCCCACCATCGCTGCCAACTCCACGGTGGCCGTGACGGCCAACGTGCGGACGGCTGCAAACAGCAAGGCGACCCTTCTGGCGGCAGTCAGTGGAGATCTGACATCGGGGGGTGACTCGATTCCTGCCAGCAATGTCAGCTGGACGGCTTCGGCGGGTCCATTCATTGCCGGGACCTTGAACAAGACCACAGCGCAAAGTGCGGCCAATTTTGCAAACGGGAGCGGTTCGTACAACGGAGTTTACACCTTTACCCTGGCCAATAGCTGGAGCTACAACACGGGAAGTTATGCTGCGACGGTAACGTACACTCTGACCGCCCCATGAATTTTGGCTTTCAAAATCCTGAATGAATAACCCTACGGAGAACAACATGAAAAACATTTGGAAAATCCTGATGACAATCACAGTGGTTGCCGGCGCAGCCCTCATCCTGAGTACTGCAGCCTTCGCCGCTTCCGACAGCAAGACTCTGACCATCAATGCCACCATTTCGGCTCGAGCGGAGCTGGTGCTTGCACCCACGACGATCAACTTCGCCGATAACAGCCCGACGACGGTATCTTCTGTTTCCGCTGACAACCCTGTCGCGGTGACCGCCCGGGTGCGCACGGGAAAAGCGACCGCAGCGACATTGACGGTTGCCTCCGCCAACGATCTGACTTCGGGTTCGGATACCATTCCAATCAGTGCGGTGAGTTGGACCGCTTCCGGCGCGCCGTTCATCGCAGGGACCTTGAATAAAGCCTCAGCGCAGAGCGGGGCCACCTTCGGCAATGGCAGCGGGACGTACAATGGCACATATAGTTTCTTCCTCGCCAACAACTGGACTTATAATACCGGCAGCTACTCAGCGACGGTGACTTACACGCTGACTGCTCCGTAATGCGCCCTTTACAGGTTCTGTTCCATTGGGCTGCGGGAGGGGGATAGAACCTTCCCGCTGCACCAGCTTCCTCGAGGAAAATAGGTGAACCAATGATTGAGAAAAAGACAGCGCATTTAGCAATCGCAATTCTGGCGTTGGCCGTTACCTGGGTGTGGAGTTCGCCATCATTTGCAGCGATCGCCTTTACTCTTACTGTTACTCCGTCCTCAATCAGCTTCCCCGATGCCAATCCGAGCTCAGTGTCTCAAATTCCTGCCAGTGCAACAGTCCTGATAAAAGTTAGGGTGACTAACGGAGCTAATCAGAATTGGTCGGTTCACCTTTTGGCAAACGGCGATCTTCTGAATTCCGATGGTGTGAGCAAGATCCCTATAGCGAATTTGACTTGGAACGCAACAATGACCGGACGGGCTTGTACTAACGGATGCACGTGCGTATCTGGGACGATGAGCGCGACGGTCCCCCAAGATGTAATACGGGGGCTCGGGAACACTCCGAACGGCCAGTTCAATTGCAACACAAATTTTTTGCTGAATAACCAGTGGGGTTACAACACGGGCCCTTACACGCAAACCATCACCGTGGTCACCGCATCGCCATAATCCCTCCCCTTTTGATCTTCTCGGTCCTAATTTACTCCACTTGCCGAATAACCGAATGCCGGAGCCATAAATTGTCAATCTCGAGGTCTCCTGGGGGAGCCGAAGTGATTCATAAGGATAGAGATGTTCGATTGGAGGATGGTTTGCACATAACTGGAAGATGGCTTGCCCTGGGTTTCCGCCTGACCATCCAAACGATTGTAACCGGCCGTGAAAGAGTTCCTCCTTCGCCGGATCCGAATCGAGCGTCCAAAATGAGATTTCTTACTTTAGAGGAGACCTCTTGGCTGGAATGTGTGCTTTGAAATCTTACTTTCAACTATCACCTCACAATCAGCAGCAAAAAATCCTATCATCCCCCTTTATCGTCAAAGTTTTGGGATATTTTTTTCGGATAATGCAGCGTAGTGAAAGTGGGGGGATTGGAAGTGGAAAGAGGTAGGACAAGTTGAGTAAAGAATTTTAAGAGGAATCATACAAATCCAAGCAGGGATAAGGGACCAAAGATGCAAGGGATGAAAACAAAGAAAAGCAGAGTCGGGCGGCAGGATACAACGGCGGCCGGTTTGTCGGGGTTGATCCTGGTGGCCGCATGGATTTTAGGATCAGGAATTACCCTTCGCGCGGATGTCGCCATCGGAGTCTTTCCAATCCGTGCAGAGCACGAAGTTCAGGCAGGGCAAACCAAGACTGACGGCATCACGGTCGACAATGACTCTGCTGAAATCATTCATATGCGCGTCACGGTGGCGGACTGGTATCTTACGCGCGATGGGAGCCCCACCTTCGTGAAAAAGGGAAAGTCCCCCGAGTTTTCCATGAGCGAATGGTTCGTGGTGAATCCCGCAGAATTCGTTGTACCGCCCCACGGACATCAGATCATCCGTTACACTTTCACGGTTCCCAAGGACACCCCCGACGGTGGATACCACACTGCAATAATGATTGAATCGGTTCCCAATATTGCGCCGGGACAGGACGTGCATGCCGCCTACTTGAACGCCCGGGTCGGGGCCATTATTTATGATCGCGTGGGAAAAACCACTCCGCAGGGAACCATCACCGCTCAGCAGGTCGTGATTGACCAGAAAAACTCGGGCCAGGTGGGAGTCCAGATTACCTTGAAGAACAGCGGTTCCTCTCATTTCCGGTTCAAGGGGGAGAGTAAGATCATCGACAAGCAGGGAAAGGTAATTGAAACCCTGCCGATCAATGACTCCGTAGTTCTCCCGCAGTCGGAGCGGGACATTTTCGTTCCAGTCAAGGGGATCCTCCCCACGGACGGGTTTACGATTGTCAGCAGCCTGGACATCGGTCTGAAAGAGTTGCTGGAGGCAGAAACCAGGGTGGAACCGAATCCTTCAAGCTTACCGGATGTTAAAAAGTAGATGCGACCCATGAAGACCAACGCGAAGAAATCATCTCAGTTGCAACGCCGACTGGAAGCGGTCCTTTGCGCTGCACTGATGTTGTGCTTCCTGTTGGTTCCGGCTCAACCCCTTCAGGGAGAAGAAGCCGGCGGGGCAACCGTCCTCTTCCAGTTCAATAACAACGCGACCGGGGCGTCTTCCAATATTCTCAACAATCCACTCTTTTCCCTGGCCATCCCGGGGTACACGAATGCCGACCTCCGGGTTGACACCTACCAGTTCATTCCGAACTGGGGGTTGCTGAGAACCTCGTTCGATATGGCGAACACCAACAATTCATTCCGTCCCAGTCGGGGATTCCTCGAATTATCAGACTATCATCTCGGAGACTGGAAGGTGGATATCGCGGCAGGTGATCAGCCGTTTGTCGCCTATAATCTCGATTTTGGATTGAATTCCCTGTATAACCCGTTTGCCTATCTGCGCGGAGGGAGGGTGACCACCTCGACCGACCGCATGTCGTTCACGGTTTTTGGAGGGCGCGCCGCCGCCATGAATGGGTTCTTCGGCGAGTCGCTGCGTGTGAGCGAAGAAAATATCATGGGAGCCCGGGGGGTATTCACTCCCTCATCGAAATTGAAAATTGGTGCCAGCCTGGTCCACACCAGTGCCCCGGAGAATTCGACCGATCTAACCATCCCGCAGTCAGATACCATAGCGACGATGGACGCGCTGTATCAGCTCAATCCCCATGTTCAATTTCTGGGGGAATCTTCGATTTCAAAGTTCTCCGGTTCACCTGACGCCGAGCATGGCAATGGGATGGACTTCTCTTATCTCTTTGGGACCAAGCTGAAGGGCGTGCGGGGCAGTGCGGAAATCACCTGGCAGAGGTTGGGACCCAATTATCTTCCGCTCAGCTTCTTCAACCTGGGGGATCGCGAAGGACTCTTCAGCTCCGGCGATTATCAGGTGAATCACAAGCTGTCCCTGTACGGAGCGTTCAATCGATTCCAAACCAATCTGCTTGATTCACACACCCAGACGGGACTTCAAGTCAACAATGAGTTCATCGGGGCGCGGTATATGTTGCGTCCCCACAGTACCGTGAATATTCGGGTGGGAAACGCCGGGATCGAATCGATTCCGCTCAGTCCCAATCTGGTGTCCACTCACAGCCATACGCTGGACCTGGAGTTTATACAACAGGTTCAAACCTGGCGGTTCCTGGTGCGTTACATGGATAGCCGCGACCTTGATTTCACGACTGCTTCCCAACATACCCTGCGTCAGCGCATGGAGCTCGAAGTCCGGAAGACCTGGAAGAATGGAACGAACCTCTGGGTTTCGGGTGGGACCCTCAGCGAGTCCCAGCAGGCGCCTCAGGAAAACAAACACGTGAGCCTGGTGGGAGGCGCGGGATTCAACTGGAACGTGCGGCCCACCCTTTCGTTTTACTCAGAGCTGAACTGGAATCAGGATGTGGCGGTGGTGCGGACCTCGAGCTTCAACTATACTTCATTGAATGGCGGAATGAATTGGGCACTTTCCCATGGAGTCCAGGTCTCTTTGAACGGCCAGTGCAACCGCTCAGCCAGCAAGATGAACGTCCTGGACTTCTACACGGTGCCCCCCGAAAATCTGAACGACCTGCAGAATCTCTTGCTAAGCCAGCAGCTCAACCGATACCAGGTCACTTTTAGGGTTCAGAAGACCTTCCGATGGGGAGAGCGCCCTCAGGAAATCCTACTTAGAGATTCAGGTGCTTCCGCGTTAGCGGGTAGACCTCATGATTTTGGGAACATCTCGGGAATTGTCTTTAACGACCTCGACCGAAGCAGCCTGAAGGACGAAAAGGAAGCGGGCGTTTCCAACGTCACAGTCGTTCTTGATAAGAGAGCGAAAGCGACAGTGGATGTTCAAGGTCGGTTTGAATTCAAGAATGTCCCGGTCGGAAAGCATACCGTGGAGTTGGATTTGCTCACGCTGCCGGCGACGTTCGACGCCGCGGCAAATACCCGGGTGGCTGTCAACGTGGCGAAGCGCGCTACCGCCGATGTTCAGTTTCCGCTGTTGGAACTCGGGAAGGTGTCCGGAAAGGTCGTCCTCGTGAATGGGATGGACTCCAACGGCCTTCGCAAGGAAATTGGAGAAAGCAAGGTCCCTGAACTGCCGGGCATTAATATCATCATTCTCTTGAACGAAACCTACAAGGTGACATTCACCGACGGGGACGGAGAGTTCGAGTTCAGCAATATCCCGAGCGGTGATTACCGCGTCCGCATCGATCGCGGCACGCTGCCGGAATTCTCCTCCGTCGAGTCTGAAGAAGTGCAAATGATTCGAATCGCACCCGGGGAGAAGCTGTCGAACCTCAAGTTTGTGGTGAAGATCAATCCGCGCCCGAACCGCCGCCTCCTGGTGGCGTCCCAGACCCTGCCGCAACCCCCGAAGGTGGAACCAGCAGCCACCGCCGTCGTCAACTCCGGGGCCAGGAAACGGGTCCGGTCGGAAGTGACGCAGAATAGCAAGTCGCCCGCTGATAATCGTAATGGGAAAGCGACCCCAGGTGTCTCGGCTCTCGCAGGCGGCAATGTGCCCTCCCTCGAAGACATTGATCGGTGGTCAAAATCCTCCCAAAATGGAATCTTGATCCATAAAGTCCGGGCAGGAGAAACCCTGGAGATTTTGGCGCTGAAGTACTATCAGACAAAAACGAAATGGACGCTGATCTTCAATGCCAACAAAGATCTGATCGGCGCTTCCAGGAAATTACATCCCGGCCAGGAGTTAAAGATCCCGGTGGAAGCGGAGCCGGTTTCGGGACTGAACAAGACGACAGGCCAAGGTTCCGCAAAGATTCATGTGGTCCAGCCGGGAGAAACCCTCGGAAGTCTTTCCCTGCGGTATTACAAGACGGAGACCAAGTGGAACGTGATCTATGAAGCGAACAAGGCCCAATTGGCCGCTTCCAAGATTCTTCGAATCGGACAAAAATTAATGATCCCCGCCAGCCCCCAATTGGCGAAGTCGGTTGCTCCTGACAAAGACGTGACCAATTCGAGTACCAGGGGGGCGTCCTCCAGCTCCACCGACTCTTCCGCTGTGTCCGCGCCATCACCCGGTACCGGAAACAATCCACTCTCGCACTGACCCCCCCCATTCTCCTGAATGACGGATATGCAAGATCCGGATCTTCCCGCCTGGGAGATCGGCTTATCCCAGTGCCATCCTCCTCTATTCGGCTCCGGGTCTCGGAGCTGGTCTGGGTGGAGTGATCGATGCGTGGTAGTGCCACACCCGCCACTGTCCTTCGCTCATGTGCCAGAGGATGGTCGCGCGACCAAGGATTTCGCGACTCCTCCCATCTTTGGTGACCTGGGTTTGCTTCCAACTTCCGGCTTGCACAGCTTGATCGCCATTTACCCAGATCCTCATATCAGGATTGAAATCAAAGGCCGAAATGGTGAAGTTGGTCACGGCTGCCGTCCAAACGCGTTTGAGTCGGGGGAATCCCACCAGGGGACCTTCGTTGATGTCGTAAAAGACATTGCCCGGATCCTTGTCGAAAATTTCATCGAGAATCGAGAGATCCTTGGCCACAATGGCTCCCGTGAATTTCTTCGTTTTTTCCCGGATGGCCTGTTCCGGTTCTTGCGCCATGGCTGGGACCGCCACCAGCATCACCAACAGTAACGAGAAGACTGTCTTCTTCATGTTGACCTCCGGATTAAAGGGATTTCATGACCTTAAGGTGTAGCTCCTTGATGCTCACCCGAGCGTTTCAAGGCCCATACGATTTCTTCGATCACGGCGGTGCTATTCTCTTCTTGGTGTCGAACCCGCAATGCCTCCATCCCTTCGACGGCGCCTATTTCGCCCAGGGCCCATGCGGCGTGTTGCCGCACCAGGGGCTCAGGGTGGGAAAGCGCCCAGGCAAGGACCGGGACTGCTTCGGTGGAATGGCTGTTTCCAAGGGCGACGGCCACATTGCGCAGGAAGCCTGCATATCGGGCGCGCCGGATAGGGCTCAATCTAAATCGGAGGTCGAACTCTTCCGGAGTCAGGGTCATGAGTTCCGTCAGTCGCGGGGTGAGATTGCCGGCACCGGGTCGAAAGTCCGGTTCATCGGTCGGGACTGCAAATCGATTCCACGGGCACACCTCCTGACAGTCGTCGCAACCGAAAATGCGGTTACCGACCAGGGGCCGCAACTCGCGGGGGATGGGGCCTCGCAATTCGATGGTCAGGTAGGAAATGCACCTTCGGGAATCGACCACGAAAGGGGCGACAATGGCGCGGGTTGGACAAGCTTCCAGACATCGTGTGCAGGTCCCACAGAAGGTTTTCCTGGCTCTGTCAGGGTTGGCCAGCACCTCCCGCACTGCGCCAGAGCCGAGTAGGGCGTCTCCACGCATCTTGGAACGGTCAATGGCCGGGTGTTGGAACGCCCGGTCGTAATCACTTTCCTCAAATGAGTGCGTGGTGAGAATTTCTCCCACGAAGATCCATGAGCCGGTCTCCGTGGTGATCAGATTGGCGTTCTTGCCGATCCAGCCGACCCCGGCGCGCTCGGCCCACCATTTGTCGAGCACGGGACCTGTATCCACGTAAGACAGGGACGAGGCACGGGGCAGAAGCGATGAGACAAACTCTTCGAGGTCGATCAGCTTCCGTTTTATGGTGAGGTGGTAGTCTCGCCCCCATGCGTACCGGGAAATAACGCCGGTCTGCCGATCACCCCTGTTGTCTTCCGGAGAATAATAATTGAGGAGTACGGAAAGAACTGATTGGGCATGTTTCAGGACGACGCGCGGGTCGATGCGCTTCTCCGGCGCGCGGCTCATGTACTTCATCCCACCTTGAAACCCGTCCTCCAGCCATTTGAGAAATCGCTGCTGAGAGAGGGGATCGATGGGCCCCGCCCGAGTGATGCCGCATTTGGAGAAGCCAAGCTCTCTTGCCCGGGTCTTGATTTGATGCGAAATGCTCACGGGAAGATATTAGAGGTTTTCCAGGAAATAGGCGAATCCCGGGGCGCGTCAGAAGAGTTCAAGAGAGGGGCTCCCATGGCTCGGAGCATCCCCCCGAGGCCGCCGCCATTCAGCAAGGGATCAGCTTAATACTTCGGTACGGTTGGATCGACCTGGTCACTCCAAGCCAGGATCCCTCCCTTGAGGTTCTTCACCTTGGCAAATCCCGCCTTCCGCAGGAAGTCACAAGCCTTCGCACTCCGCACCCCGCTTTTGCAATGCGCCACGATCAGATGGGCGGAATCCAGCTCATTGATTCGCACGGGAAGGTCTCCCAGGGGGATGAGGTGAGAGTTCGGGATGCGGCAGATTTGGAATTCATGGGGCTCCCGGACATCCAGAATAAACACGGGGTCGTTGCGGTCGATCATCTGCTTCAAGGTCGGCGCGTCGATTTCAAAGTCAGAGTGTGCAGACATTTCTAAGTCCTTTGCTCTTTGTTGTGGAATTCCACAGAATTGTTCGTAATCGATCAAGCGCTGAATGGTGCGATTTTTTCCGCACATGGGGCAGTCCGGATCCTGGCGGAGCTTCAACTCGCGAAATCTCATCTTCAGAGCGTCAAACAAGAGCAGGCGCCCGGCAAGCGTGTCTCCCTTGCCCAGAATCAGCTTGATAGTCTCATTGGCCTGGATGCATCCGATGATTCCCGGAAGCACGCCCAGAACGCCGCCTTCGGCACAACTGGGAACCAGCCCCGGAGGAGGCGGCTCAGGGTACAGGCAGCGGTAGCAGGGAGCTTCCGGCATCCCCAAAATGGATGCCTGCCCTTCAAAACGGAAAATCGAACCGTAAACGTTGGGTTTCCCGAGCAAGACACAGGCGTCATTCACCAGATAGCGAGTTGGAAAATTATCCGTTCCATCGACGATGATGTCGTAGTCCTTGATAATATCGAGGGCATTTTCACTGGAGAGTCTCACCTCATAACCCACGATCTTGATCTCCGGATTTATTCCCTGGAGTCGCTCCTTGGCGGACTGCAGCTTGGGCCGTCCGACATCACGCGTCGAATGGATGACCTGCCGCTGAAGATTAGTGAAGTCGACCACATCAAAATCGACGATGCCGAGGGTCCCAACACCAGCGGCCGCCAGGTACATTCCCAGGGGAGCGCCCAGACCCCCGGCGCCGATGGTGAGGACCTTGGCGGCCTTGAGCTTGAGCTGGCCTTCCATGCCGACTTCGGGAATGATCAAATGCCGGCTGTATCGCAGGATTTCGTCGTTGGACAGTTTCATCTGTTTGGCGGACTCGGCAATCGCGTCTGCGACCGCGGAAGAACCTCCCGCGATCGACGGGATGATGGAAATCGTCTCACCCCCGCTAAGCGGGGTCGCCTCTTTTTGCAGATAGCGGATGTCCTCGTCATTCACATAGATGTTGATGAAGCTCCTAAGCCTTCCGTCGTCTGTATAGAGATGTTTCTTCAAGTCGCGGTATTGCAAGGTTAGAGATCGCAAGGCGTCATTGACGGTTGGAGCATCCACCTCCACCGAATCCTTCTTGCCGGCATAAGGGCGAAGGGGTGTGGGGATCAAAATCTTTACAGCCATGGTTTTTTCTCCAGTTAGCGATCAGCTTTCAGCAATCAGCTATCAGATTTGAGCCTCGAACTCCTATAGATTTCTCAAAACGTATGAGTCACGTTCTTCGGCCTGATGGTTCAGCCACTGGCCCATTTGGATTGGGGCTTGCTCCAGGAGTTCGTCGCTGAAAGCTGATGGCTGATAACTGACAGCTGATAGCTTCTCCTTCAAATCTCCATCAATGTTTCAGACTCAAATTTTTCCCGCGCGGCATCGGTTTCCCAACATGTGACTTCACTCGGCTGACCCTGGTCCACTGAGATGATCACGTAAGAATACCCGCTGCTCGCCACGTGCAGATCGTACCTCGAGGGAGCCGCCGGGTGGTCCGGGTGGGAATGATAAAAGCCAATAATCGACAGGGCACGTGAACGGGCCTGTTTCTCCGTTTCGAACAGGTGTCGCGGATCGATTACATAACGATTGCGCAGTCCCTGCTCATTCTCATCGATACCCAAGGCAGCTGCTGTCTCTCTTTCAAAACTGTTGGGCAGACGAACCACCTCTCTCACTTCTTTGTCGCCGTTCCCGTCAGCGAGCCCCACGAGAGCGCCACAGCATTCATCGGGATAGGTCTCCCGGGCGTGCTGTCGGATGCAGTCAAGTTGTTCCGATTTCACTTTAAGAGTCATTCCGTTCCACCAGACCGAGATTCAAAATTGTTGGATCAACAACTGGGACGTCGAATTCGCCCCGGTTGCGCTGGTCCCCGGGTTAATCCCGGTTCCTCTTCGCGCCCCGGGAGTGTCTTGCCTTCAAATTTCCTCGTCCCAGAACCTCTCGCTCAGGTATTTATCCCCTCCATCGCAGAGGATCGTCACGATGATCCCTCTTTGGACCCGCCTGGCCACTTCCAGGGAGGCCATGATCGCAGCGCCTGACGAAATTCCGATAAACAGCCCCTCTTCACGCGCCGCCCGCTTCACCATGCGATAGGCTGCTTCGGTTGAGATCCGCAACTCATCATCCGCCAGGTTGGGGTCATAAATCCGGGGCACAATAGCCGTGTCCATATGTTTCAGCCCCTCCAGTCCGTGGAAGGGGGAATCCGGCTGGAATGAAATGCACTGAATGGCCGGGTTCAGTTCCTTCAAGCGTCGGCTGGTCCCAACGAAGGTCCCGCTGGTCCCAAGTCCGGCGACGAAATGAGTCACGCGATGCTCCGTCTGTTCCCAGATTTCGACGGCTGTGGTCATGTAGTGGGCCCGCCAATTAGCCTCGTTGCCGTACTGATCCGGGTAGAAATAGAGATCCGGCCTTTCTGCGAAAAGTTTTCTTGCCATCCGGATGGCCCCGTCGGAACCCTCCTGGGGGCTGGTTAGTACCAATTCCGCCCCGTAGGCCATGAGGATCCGTCTTCGTTCTTCACTTGCATTCTGCGGCAGACACAATCGGACCCGGTAGCCTTTAACAGCGCAGATCATTGCATAGGCAATCCCGGTGTTCCCTGAAGTCGCGTCCAGCAGAATTTTTCCAGGCTTGAGTCTCCCGCTTCGCTCTCCTTCGAGGATCATGTTCAAGGCGGGGCGGTCCTTCACCGAACCACCAGGATTAAACCACTCCGCCTTCCCATAGATTTCCACCCCTGGGGGCAATTCATCGGCGACGCGGGTCAGGCGAATGAGAGGGGTCGCTCCAATTCTCGACAACAGGTCGGCCTGTGTCGTCGGTTTTTCAAGATCCGTCACTTGTGTCATAGCTCCAGATAATCCTCTGGGAGGAAGGGGGAATGAACTTCCGTCCCCTCCTCAAGCATGGGCCTTCGTGCCACCCCGGTAAGGGGCCAACAAGTCTCCCACTTCTGAAAACGGATATTATAACACGCCATACGACGCATCCCTGTGTAATAATTTGTAAGCCGGCAAAGCGGTGTTGAGCGGGGAAACGGCCTATTGAATCGTCGCCGCGGAGGGTTGGACGTTCGAAGGCGGGGTCAATGAGGCATGATGGTGAATCAGCAGCCAGCTTCCGTCCTGTTGCATGAAGAGGTTCGTGGAAAAGGCTTGAGCGGTTTCGATTCCCTCGCCGAAGCGGTTGGAGATATTCTCGAGGCAACAGACCCAGGCCAGGAGACCTTCAATTTTCACGGTGACATAGCTAAGTTGAATGCGAATTTCACGAGTGTGCCTGAAGATGCGCTCCCAGCTCTCGAAGATGTTATCCCAGCCGACAATCAAACCCCAGCCGGGGTGGACACACTTGACCCAGTCCTCATGCAGCCAGACTTCGGACATCTGCGGGAGGTCCAGTGCCTCCAGCGCAGCATAGAAGCGTTTGTTCACTTCGAGAACCTGTAGTTCATGGTCGCTTGTCAAGCGTAATCCCTTTCTTGCGGTGGGCTTCCGAATATCGATCCCTCCACTTCCCGGGCGCGGGTTAGGAGTGGATTCATCCGGGGGATTGCGAGTGGAGGGACATCTTTCACTCAAGAACTTTTCGAGGAACAGGAAAAAGTTCAGGGAAAAATACCTTCCGGGTTCCGAATTACTCCCCTTAATTTGTGGCCGGACAGTGCCTCGCATGCCCTGCCCTGAAGACTCAAGCAGCTTTCCACCATAATGCAGATCCTTTGATTCTAGTTAAAGTACGAGGTCTTTGCAAATGTCTTTCTCGAAAGCTGGGTTGGCGTTCCATCTTGTCCATGTGACAATCCTGCAGGTTTCCGACGGCGGATAATATCGTGGGCGGTCACGGCCCGCCGGGAGAGAAATCATTTGAAACCTTTGTCCTCGGAAGGACGAACTTCAACGGATGAGGGCCTCGGAGAAAGAGCCCTCCCCCGTTTGAGAACTAGCGAGCGCCTGGTTTGTTCTATGGTCTATGTCGAACACGATTTGTTGTTTGGTGCGTGAATCATGCGGCCTGGAAAAATCACCATTTACCTTTTGTATGCCACGATCTGCGTCATTTGGGGATCAACTTGGCTTGCGATCAAGCTGGGGTTGGATGGGGTCCCCCCCCTGGTGGGGGCCGGATTCCGGTTCGCCCTTGCTGGGCTGCTGTTTCTCGCTCTTATCGTTTCGAAAAAGCTTTCCTTGAGAGTGAATGGTGCAACTGTCCGGTTGATTGTAATGGTGGGGGGATTGAATTTCGGCCTCTCGTACGGATGTGTGTACTGGTCGGAGCTTACCGTTTCCAGCGGACTGGCCTCGGTGCTGTTTTGTGTCTATCCGTTTTTTGTGGCACTGCTTGCCCATTACTGGTTTGCGCTGGAATCATTGGACTGGAAAAAGATTCTCGGGATTGGGTTTGGATTCGCAGGAATTGCCGTCATCTATGCGGACGAGATTCAAGCTTCCACCGGTTCGCTGCGGGGGATGCTGGCGATGTTGGTAGCCACCCTGGCCTCCAGTATTTCACTTGTCTACCTCAAAAAATACGGGTCGGAGTTGAACACGCTGGTGTTGAACTTCTATTCTATGCTCCTGGGGGCAGCTCTTCTGCTTCTAACGTCTCGCCTGTTGGAACGAGGACAGGGAATTCACTGGTCCGGGAAGAACATTACCGCCCTCCTTTATCTCTCGGTCTTTGGCTCTGTGGTGGCGTTCACGATGTACTTTTACTTGCTGAAACATTTGAAGGCGACCCAGATGTCATTCGTGACCTTCATTTATCCCATCCTGGCTTTGCTGCTCGGTTCGTGGTTTCTTCATGAACGGCTGTCCGGGAAGCTGGCGGTGGGAGCGGCAATGGTCCTTGGGGGGATTCTCATTTCAAATCGTGCCAGTCCGACGGGGGCGATGGAGCGCGCCAGAAACAGGGAAGGGAATTAAAGCGGTCACGTTTCAGTTCCGGTTTATCGTTTGACTTCGATGGTTAGTTCACTTACAATGAGATGATTGAACTGGAGGGCGATATGCCAGGAAAGCTGGGTCTGCCGGAACTACTGCTGATTCTTCTCATCGTTATATTGATTTTCGGGGGCAGGAAGATCCCAGAGATCGGCAAGGGGATCGGCGAAGGAATTAAGAACTTCAAGGATGCGATGAAGAAGGGTGATGAGAGCCCGACTGAAAAGAAATAAGCTTTTCTCCTCCCTACGTGTAACCAATCTTTTGAAAGAGTTGCCTGTTCCAGCTTGCTGATTTTCTGCAGAGGATGCGCTGCAGAGTGAATTCTTGTCTTTCATTCTAAAGACGAAGGTTTTTCAAAGGACCAGTTTCGACAGTCCCGGTGAGTGTTTGTCTCACCGGATTTTTTTTGGAAGGGTCCAGAGAAGGAAATTCGACAAGATTTGAACACCTAGGCGAAACGCGGTTGCCTCGATTGGTCCTGGCCGGTTTCGGACCTTCCGCGAAGCGCGATTGCTTATGCTAACTCCCGGGAAGGTCCCTAATCTCAAATTTGAAATTTCAAATTAAAAGGGACAGACAGCTTGCTCGACAATTATCAGCCGGTAGTGCAGAATCGGGCGTCGGATCATCCTGGTTAGACCGTCCTACGGCGGAACAGTTTCATTCCTCCTTCAGTCCATCGCAAGTGATTTGCAGGGAACAACCTCACGTCCGTTTGACACCCTTAAAATTGGAATCCAGGTTTATTCCACGATAAGTCTGTTTCTATGGCATCCCATGCAAACATATCGGACCGAGGGGTGTTCGAAAACATTGGAGTTCAGATTAAGATGACAGACCGACCCGATGAAGCCGGATTGTGTCAGAATTGAGGAGAGAATTGGGGAGAGGAGGGAGTCATTCCTGCTGACGAACATAAATATCGCGGGCAATCTCCGGCTCAAGTGCCACCTGCGTCTCTTCGCACTGCAGTACGACTGAGGGGGATTTTTGAAATAGCTTAATGGTCACACCGGGGGAGATACCGAATGCCGACAACTTCTGGAGTCGTGGAAAGTTGCGGGTATTGATGTATGCGATGCGGCCGGTCCCTCCGACGTCCAGCGCGGTCAGGGGGAGCACCAGCGGCTTCACGTCGGAACGTGCCTGGTTGCAGCATTTTCCTTCCGGAATGTCATGGCCATGCGGGCATCGTGTGGGGTGACCCAACAGGGTGCAGATCGAATCCGTCACTCCAAGGGCGAGGGAGTGTTCGAACTCACAGGCATTGTCTTCGGCCTCCTGAATATCCACCCCGAGAACATCCATGACAAGGCGCTCGGCCAGCCGGTGTCGACGGATGATTTCGCGAGCGAGCTCATTGCCGCCCGGGGTCAAATTCAAATGTTCGTCTTTTTGCTCGATCAGATGCTCGTCCAGCAGCGATTTGATCAATTCGAAGGTGAGTGAGACCTTCGCCATGGAGGCCACCTGCTTCCAGGTCGTGCCCCCCTGTTCCTTCGCTGTCCAAACGGCCTCCAAGACCTCTTCCATCTGTTGAGTAATCATTCGTCGAGTACCTGAATACCGAATCGGGCTTCACGCCAGGGGGCGAAGCAGGATTAAAGAACGAATAAGAGGCGCCGCGAATGGATCGGTTCCTCGTGTCGACAATCGGGTCTCTTCGCTCCCGCGAACCATGTCGAAGCGCAGGGGAAAACCCGAACTCTTGGCGCGGTCGCTGGGCCTGAGATTCTTTCTACGAAGTTCGGGATCGATCCTTGATACGAGATTCGAGCATCATGATTTGAGATCAAGGATTTGAAATCTGAGATTTAAGATCTGAGAACCGAATCTCTCATAGTACAATTCGCAACTCCTAATCCACAATCCACCCTTCGCAACGGGCATTCCGAAATCCCCATTCCGAAATCCGCAATCCGTACTGCCCATTCCGCGACTTGCGTCCAGCACCCCGCAATCCGCCGTCTGCATTCCACATTCCGCAATCCCCAATCCGCAATCCGAGATTGGATGGTGGTCCCTCCCATTCTATAACAATTTGCTGAATTGCGGGGCATGGTGCAGAAGCCAGTTGAGCGTGGCTCCGGTGCCCAGGGCAATGGGGGTGACCACCAGGGCAATGTAGACGGCCCGCTTCCATCCGTGCTCCTTGATCATCATGAAAAACTGGGCCGTGCAGGGAACAAAGAGCGTCATGGTCACGAGCGCAATCACGATCTGGATGTGGTCCAGCATCCCCGCTTCCGTGAGCCGATACAGTCCGGCGGCCCCATAATCACGACGCAGGAATCCGAGAATGAACGCCGTGGCGGTTTCGGCCGGCAGGCCCAGCATGTGGACCACAACCGGTTCGACGGCGTGAATGATGTGCTTCAATACCCGCAACTGGTCGAGCATGAAGAGGACAAAAGTCCCGAGCATAAAGAGGGGCAAGGCTTCGCGGAGATACCATTTCATCCGCATCCAGGTCTTAAATCCGATGTTCCTTAACTGGGGGACGCGGATCGGGGGGATTTCGAAAATGAAATCGCTGCGCTGCCCTTTCACGATTTTCGACGACAGAAAGCCGATCAAGAAGACCTGTAGCGTGACGGATCCAAAAATTGTAAACAGGGCCACTATCGAAACGCCGGCCGTAATCCCAAGGATGACTCCGAGTTGGGCAGAACATGGAATCCCCAGAGCCAGGAGCAGCGTGGCAATGAGGCGCTCCTTTTTCGTGGCCAGCACCCGGGTCGTCACCGTTGCCATCGTGTCGCAACCCAGGCCAAGGATGAGGGGAAGAACCGCTTTGCCATTAAGTCCCATGGCTCGAAAGATGCGGTCGGAGAGAATCGAAAGTCGGGGGAGATAACCGCTGTCCTCAAGTATTCCAAATGCCAGAAAAAAGGTCCCCACAATGGGCAGGACGATGGCGATAGCGTACGGGAGGGCCATGGAGATCAGTCCGTATGGGCCGACAAATAAGTCATGAAAAAAGGCGATCGGCATGATGCGATCAAAGAGAGTCCTGGCGGCGGGAACCACGTACACCCCAAAGAGTGTTTTCTCTAAGAAGTCGACCGCCTTTTGGGCACCGAACACCCCGACAAATTCATACATGAGAAAGAGCACCAGGAACAAAATGGGGATCCCGGTGAGCGGCTCACGGGTCCATTTGCCGATTTTTTCGTAAAGGATCTTTCTGTTGAATGGCACCACCTGGCGCAAGGACTCGATGTTTCGGTCCAGAAAGGCAACCCGCTCCCGGTTAATCATAGCCGCAGGAATTTGGTGATTCCGTTCTCGAAATTCCTGAAGCTGCATTTCCAGTTTCTGCAGCTTGTCCGGGGGCACCAGGCGTTCGATGGGATGACGCAGGGAATGGTCCCCCGAAGCCAGCCATTCTACCGTCAGGCGGGGAGGCAACGGGGAAGAGTGGTTCAGCAGGACTTTCACCTGCTCCAGGAGCGCATCTGAATCTCCTTGATGCGGGTCCTGTGGCATCCGCGCACTCTTGAGGGCATCAAAGAGCCTTCTAAATCCCTCGCCGGTTGTGGCCACGGTTTCAACCACCGGAACCCCGAAGAGCGCGCTCATGGCTTTACTGTCAATGACAATGCCCCGGGTGCGGCACTCGTCCATCATGTTCAGGTCAATGACGAGGGGACACTGCAGTTCGGCCAGCTGGAGGGTAAGGAGCAGGGAACGGCGAAGGTTCTTGGCATCCGCCACCTGAATGATGAGGTCCGGTTTCTCGGCCAGTAAGAGATCGCGGGTGACCCGCTCGTCTTCCGACTGGGGGACGAGACTGTTCACGCCCGGGGTATCAATGATTTCAAAGGTCTCGCGATAAATTGTGGCGGTACCCCGCGAGACCTCCACCGTCGTGCCGGGATAGTTGGATACCACCACGTACTTGCCGGTGAGTTTTCCGAAAAGAACGGATTTCCCCACATTGGGGTTCCCCACCAGCGCAATTCTCCGTCGCGGGGGTGATTCCACGCTCACATTCTCCATAGCTGTTGGCCTCTGTAAACCGCGCGCCACCGGGACGCCAAACCTCCTTATCGGCGGGAGGGCGCGAATTCATTACGAGGGCTTCATCTCAAGCTGTGAAAACAGACACTTGATAATGAAAGTCATTTTCATTTTAAAGGTCCCCCGCGGGATTGTCAACTACGATTTGATGGGAGGTCGAACCGGCGAAACCCTTAGGCGGGATGAATATATTGGTCCCGTCGTTTTGAATCGACGTTGCTCCCCCTCCGCCGCACGTCTTTTCAAGGGGAGGCCCATTTGACTCAAACGCGCCTTTAAACTAAACTGATGGGTCAATTGTCTGGGGTGTGCGATTGATTGAATGGGGATGGATCGGTCTGGAGACGGTTCCGGTTTGGATTTCCATGGCGCGAATCTCTGTTTTCCCCGGGAATTTTCCAGGGGTTGAGTCGTCTTATGTCTCTGAAGGGCATTTAAGCCCAAGATTGAAGCAGTATTCCGGAGTTTCGATCCCGGTTTAGCCGGGCCAGGAGAATATGAAAAAACGATTCTGGTTGCTCAGGGTGGGATTGCTTGGGCTTAGTGTGGCGCTTACTCCTTTGATTCCTTCCACAGCCCAGGAACCGCCAGCCGTGAAATCCCCTGCTGTTCCGCCCGTCTCCGACTCGAAGTTCTTCAAGTTGAAAGACCTGCGCCCGGGCATGACGGGAGTGGGTCATACAGTATTCAAAGGGGATGCAATCTCCGATTTCCAGGTGGAGATCCTGGGGGTGGTCGATAATTTTCTCCCCAAGCAGAGTGCCATTTTTGCCAAGCTTTCGGGGGGACCCCTGGCTGAAACGGGGGTATTTGCGGGTATGAGTGGCAGCCCCGTCTTCATCGATGGAAAGTTACTCGGGGCCGTGGCCTATTCCTTCCCGTTTTCAAAAGAGGCCATTGCGGCCATTACCCCCATTGAAAACATGGTCAACATGACCGACAGTAACTCCTCGCGGACGGATAAAGCCACGACCGGGAATTCGTCCTCATCCGATAGGTCCCCTTACGATTCTTCGCAATCGATTTCTCAACAGTTATGGAGTCTAGTGCCTTCCTCAGGAGTGAACCTCCCGGGGGCTGAATCGGCGGGCAGGACCACTGAGAATGGTCTCCCCAATCCGGCGGAATTAAAACCCATTGACACGCCCCTCATGCTTTCCGGTTTTCCGAGAGCTGCCATCGATTATTTCCTTCCCCAATTCCACGCGATGGGTTTAGCTCCTGTGATGGGAGGGGCAATGGGCGGGCCGGATGTGCCCAACGATACCATGGCGGAGGCCTCGGACATCGGCCCCGGATCAGGTGTGGGGGCGCAGCTGGTTCGCGGAATCTTTGGTGCCACGGCGGCGGGGAAGGTCACCTATCGCGATGGCAACCGGATTTTCGCTTTCGGCCATCCCTTCCTGCACAGCGGGCCGACAGATTTGCCAATGACCAAGACCCGGCTCATCACCGTTCTTCCGAGCCTGATGAACTCGACCGAGCTTTCGGTTCCCACGGAGCTCATCGGG
The DNA here is from genome assembly GCA_020072965.1 of Terriglobia bacterium. Classification (GTDB taxonomy): domain Bacteria; phylum Acidobacteriota; class Terriglobia; order JAIQFV01; family JAIQFV01; genus JAIQFV01. The sequence continues at coordinate 32,200 of JAIQFY010000035.1, forward strand.
ACGATAAAACAGGATCGCGTCAGCGGCATATTTGGGGAGGTGGGAGTCACCCCGCGGATGATCCCTGTGACCATCCACCTGCGTTCGAGTCGCAACATTCAGAAGACCTTTCGCTTCGAAACCGTCAATGACCGTTTTCTCACCCCGTTCTTAGTCAACTTCACGGTTTTTTCGGCGCTCACCTCCAGCGAACGGGCCTTGGGAGAATCCACCCTTGAAGTGCAGGGCACCATCTCGCTGAAAGGGAAGCAGGAGGTGAAGGTTGAAAACTTCGTCTCCGGAGACGCCAATTCCTCAGTGATCGCGTCCCTTTCGGTGGCGAACCCTGTCAACTTCCTCCTGCAGAGCGGGCTGAAGGATGTTCAAATCGATTCCATCACGGTCGATGTAACGTCCTGGGATGAAAAACGACAGGCGGTTCTGGAGAGGATCTGGAGCGACCGCAGGGAGGTGGAAGCGGGAGATCATGCTGAGGTGAGTGCGGTCCTGCGCAGGACTGACGGGGAAGAGATCCTGGTGCGCATCCCCATCATCATTCCAGAACAAACCCCACCCGGTCCCTTGATGGTCAGTGTGATGGACGGAGGGGTTCTCTCGATGTTGGAGAGCCGGGAGACCCGGCCGACCTACCTTCCCAAGGATCTCTCCCAACTGGTCAGGACCATCAATCAAGCGCGTCAAAACAACCGTCTTTACGTTAGGGTGATGCGGCCCGAACAGTCATTCGCCATTTACGGCGAAGCTTTCCCCGCCGTACCCCCGTCGCTTGCTGCCCTCCTGCTTTCCGACCGGACTTCCGGTGCCAACCAGACCACGCTGCGAAGCTCGCCGCTTTTGACCGTGGAGGGGCCGCCACTCAACCTGCTGCTTGCCGGCCAGAGGTCGATCACCCTGTCCGTAGTCAAATGATCATCGAGGCGTGCCGCCAGTGTGAAATCCCTCTTCGGGATGGCCCCGGCAAAGCGACCCTCAAGGAGAACCCATGCGAAAGGTGCTCGCAACTGATTTCCTGATCCTGATGCTGATCCTGGCTTGCTGCACTCCAGCTTTTTCTGTGGGGCCCCAATTCTGGGAGCAATCGACATTCCGTGATTTTCAACAGGGCAAGGTGACCGGCTGTTCCATCGCGCACGAGGGGCGCGTTACCCTCTCCCCGGAGTTGAAGCCGATCTTCTCAACCGATCAGGTGCTGGTTTGGTCGATGGTCAACGATTCCCGGGGGAATCTCTACCTGGGGACAGGACATGGCGGACGGGTTTTTAGAGTTGATTCGAAAAACGAAGGAAAATTGTTTTACTCGGCGAAGGAGCTCGACGTCTTTGCCCTGGCGATTGACCCGGAGAACAATCTCTATGTGGGGACCTCTCCTGACGGTAAGGTCTACAAGGTAACCCCGGAGGGAAATGCCAGCGAATTCTTTAATCCGCATTCCAAGTATATTTGGGGCCTGGCGATCGACTCACAAAGAAATCTTTTCGTGGGCACAGGGGACCAGGGAAAGATTTACAAGGTTGATCCCGCAGGGAAAGGCAGCCTCTTTTATGAAACCAAACAGACCCATGTCATGGTCCTGAAACTGGATGGAAAGAATGATCTGTTGGCCGGCACATTTCCGGAGGGCATCCTGTTCCGAATTTCACCGGCTGGAAGGGGATTCGTCCTTTACGATACCCCGCTTCAAGAGATCCACTCCATTGAGTTGGCTGCAGACGGGTCCATCTATATCGGGTGCCTCAATGAAAAGGCGCCGCGACGAATAGGTACCCTCGGCGCCCCGCAGCCTTCGGTGGCCCCGGAGACCTCCGCCTCGGGTGGGATCACCGTGACGGTCACAGACGCACCCATCCAGGCGGCAACCGAGGCGCATTTGGAGCCTCAATTCGCGTCGCCTGTATTTACGGCGGGTTTGAGCGGCGGCCTGCGAAGCGCTATCTATCGCATTGCACCCGACCTCTCGGTCGAGACTCTTTGGAGTTCGCCTGAAGAAAGCGTTTTTGATTTGCTGTACCAGAAGGATCATATTCTGTTTTCCACCGACACGAAGGGACGTCTCTACGAGCTTTTCCTCGACCGTAAGTACACTTTGCTTGCTGAAGCGAACGAGGCTCAGGCCACGCAATTGGTTCAACGTGGACAGGACGTCGTAGTCGCAACCAGCAATTCAGGGAAGCTGTATGAATTTGGATCCAATTCGCCGATGGTGGGCCTCTTGGAATCCCCGGTGAAGGACACCCAGTTAGTCTCCAAGTGGGGAGTGATTTCATGGCAAGGAGAGGCGCCTTCGGGATCCTCGATCCAGTTTTTCACCCGGTCAGGCAATTCCGACAGACCCGATTCAACCTGGAGTGACTGGTCCTCGGCGTATGCTCGCTCAGAAGGCGAGCAAATCACCAGCCCTTCGGCGCGTTTCATTCAATGGAAGGCAGAATTGAAAGGAAGTGCCAAGGTTTCACCATGGATCGATTCAGTGACGGTCGCCTACTTGCCTCAAAATGTACGACCGGAGATTACCGCGTTGACCGTGACGCCTCAGGGATTGAGTTCTTCCCGGCGCCCCGCGGGAGAGTCGACCCCCACGAGCGGGAGCTCAGACGGGGAGTCGAAAGGAGCTTCCATCGACTCCCAGTCCAGTATGACGGTAACGGCCTATCCGACAACCAGTCCTTCTCGAAACAGGGTCACCATCAACTGGCAGACCGAAGACAAGAACCACGATACGCTGGAATACGCGGTCTATATTCGTGGAACCCATGAATCCAACTGGAAGCTTCTCAAGAAGGAGTTGAGAGATACCACCTTTGCTTTGGACCCCGAAACCTTGCCGGATGGGAGGTATCGGATTCGGGTCGTGGCAAGCGACTCTCCTTCTAACCCTCCCCAAAGTGCCCTCACAGCAGAGCTGGAGAGCGATGTTTTTCAGATTGACAACACACCACCCAAGGTGGAGGTTACGGAGAAATTGGCTGAAGGGGACAAGGCCACAGTCCATTTTCGCGCCACGGATGTGGGATCCAATTTGCGCCGCGCCGAATTCTCAGTGGATGGGGGGAAGTGGCAAATGACTGAATCGGACGATGGACTCGTCGATTCCAAGTTTGAGGAGTTTACAATCCAGACTGACGCGCTTTCCTCGGGAGAACATGTGGTCACTCTGCGGGTTTACAGTGCAAGCGGCAATGCCGGGCTGGGAAAGGCTATTATTAACATAACAAAGAAGTAATCAAGTGGTGGTCGGTAGTATCATTGCAGAGCACTTCATCCCGGCAATTAGGGTCTGATCAGAAGAGTCTTATTTCAGGTAAAAATCATAGAGAGCTCTCGCAAAATGTTTGCGAGGATGCTGCCCGTGCCGAGGGAAGTTCTTTAATTCCGGCCGGATCCCTTTGCCCTCGTGGCCCGCTAATTTCGTACGAGGAAGAAGAAACCAAGCTTGCAAAAACAGAACCCACCTCCAGCACCTGAGGCTTCCGAACGGGAAGCCATCAAACGGGCCCAAAAGGGCGATGGGGCTGCTTTTGAAACCCTCTACCACCTTCACAAGAAACGGGTGTATTCCATTTGTTTGCGTATGACTGGCTCCACGGCAGAAGCCGAAGACCTGGCGCAAGAGGCTTTCATGCAGCTGTTTCGCAAGATTGCGACTTTTCGAGGCGAGTCCGCTTTCTCCACTTGGTTGCACCGGCTGACCGTGAACGTGGTTTTGATGCATCTTCGGAAGAAAGCACCCGATCAGGTCTCGATCGACGAGACCGTGGAGGGAGCTGAGGAGACAGGTCCTCCGCGCGAACTCGAGGATGTAGATTTGCGGTTGACAGGTTCGATTGATCGGGTCAACCTGGAGCGTTCCATTTCGCGTCTTCCCGCGGGTTATCGGACTATCTTTATCCTCCATGATATCGAAGGGTTTGAACACAACGAGATTGCCAAAATGCTGGGGTGTTCGATTGGCAACTCGAAGTCCCAGCTCCATAAGGCCCGGATGCGGTTGCGGGATCTCGTGGTGGGCAATGCCCAGCCTTAATCGAAAGAGTGATTCTCTGTGACGAGGGGTACCCCTATGTGGCTGGAATGCAAAAATTTGTAAAATGGGTCGGCATCACTTGCGACCGAACTTGCATCGAAGATAGTGACTGCTAAGGAAGGCTTGGGGTGAAGGTAAGAGAAATGGATTGTCGAGAATATCAGCTTTTAATTTCAGCACAGATTGATGGGGATATGTCTCCTGCGGAAGTCCTTGAGGCGGAGCGGCATCTGGGGGCCTGTTCCCGGTGTGCGGCGGTGTACAATGACCTTAAGACGATCGTCGTAGGGGCACAACAACTCCCTCCATTTGAGCCGAGTGACCGCCTGTGGATAAGAGTGCAAGCCCAGTGTGAAGCCGATGGCCTCGTGCGGCAAAGCCCGGGGGCCCCCTGGCTCCGCATGGAGTGGTTTCGTTTGCTGGAGGGACCAAGAATCGCCATGGCGACGGCGTTCCTGGCAGTTCTCATCATGGTTGCCAGTGTCATGACATACCGGGGGATCCACACGCCCCCCCAGGGTCCATCCCGCGATTCTACTGCAGAAATACAGGCGGCTAACGAGGTCCGTACCGCTGAACAGCATTATCTCGATGCTATCGATTCCCTTCAGAGGATTACGGAATCGAGGATGGCCCAGATGGACCCTTCGCTGAAGTCCATTCTGGAAGACAATCTGGCGACCATCGACTATTACATTGACAAGTGCCGTGAAAGCGTAAAAAATGACCCCTCGAATGCGCTGGCTCAACGTTATTTGTTAGAAGCTTATCGCAAGAAGGTTGACTTGCTCGCGTCAATTGTACACTCCGATGTTTTTTAACTCATTGAAAGGCAAGTTTGAAGTTCTGCGGCCGGTGTTGCTTGCGGCCTTTAGTTGTGCGCTGGTTTTTTGCATTGGGGATGTCTCCCCGCTTTCGGCTGCGGGGAATGACCGGTTTGAAAAACGCTTTCCGGTCGGGGCAAACCCCACGGTGATCGTCACCAACGACAATGGCGTCGTCACGGTCCGCGGCACCCCCCGGAATGAAGTCCATGTGGTTGCCACCAAGCGCTCGTCCAGCGTCGAAATCGACACCGAGGCCATGGGAAACCGGCTGCGGTTTGACACTCATCTGTTCGAGAAGAACATGAAGCCGCAGGAGCGGACGGTAGATTATGTTCTCGAGGTTCCGGAGAAGACTTCGCTTGAGATTCACAACGTGGGGGGGCGCGTCAGGGTGGACGGGGTCAATGGGGGCTTGAGCATTGACGCGTTGAATTCTTCGATTGAGCTCAACGACATCCACGGGTCCATGATTTTGCGCTCGGTCAGTGGCAACATGAGCGTTGCCCGCAGCTCCGGCCGTATCGAGGCGAACTCCATCAGCGGCGATCTCCAGTTCACCGACCTCTCCAGCCAGTCGGTGGACGGGTCCACGACTTCAGGCAATATCTCCTTTGAAGGGAATTTTTACGACAACGGCCGGTACACTCTCTCCAATTACAGCGGATTCATAGATATTGCTACACCCGCCGATTCCTCTTTCGAATTGGATGCGCGCAGCGTCAAGGGCAGTGTGCAAAGTGAAATACCCTTGAAATCGAAGGCCCATACTCCCTTCAATCCCACGATCATGAGGCAGTCCCTGCTCGGTATCTATAACGACGGCGCCGCTTCCGTGCATCTTTCCTCCTTCTCTGGTAAAATCAGAATCCGAAAAAAGTAGAAGTCGCCAGGCCATTCATTTCCACTCAATGCATGGACCCGGTGTCCGGCGGGAAGGACGCCGCGGGCAGATACTCGTCCGTGGCCGTCATGTACCCTTTTTCTATTCATGAAGAACCTTTTCCTCATTGGTTTTATGGGTTGTGGGAAAACCACAGTGGGTCGTGCGGTGGCAACCCTCCGTGCCTGCGGTTTTGTGGATCTGGATGAACAGATCGAGACGCGGGAGAAAATGGAGATTTCCAGAATTTTTGAAGAACGGGGCGAACCGTACTTTCGGGAGATTGAAACCCGAGTCTTGACGACGCTGGACTTGGCCACCCCCAAGGTCGTGGCCCTGGGCGGAGGGACCTTTACATTTCCCCGGAACATTGAATTTGTTAGAACCCAGGGGGTGTCACTTTTTCTGGATTGTCCTCTCGAGCTGCTGAGGGCCCGGTGCGAGGCTTTTCAGCATCGGCCCCTGTTTTTGCGCGATCCTGTCAGACTCACGGATCTGTTTTATGCCCGTCTCCCTTTTTATCGGTGTGCCGACTATCGGGTGGAAGTCTCCAATGCTCCCCCGGAAGACGTAGCAAGGAGAATTGTCACCCTCCTGGAGAAAATATGAATCGATGCGTATGCCGGGTTATCCATGGTTTCAGTGTCCTGCTCCTCTCGAGTCTCATGGTATGCGCCACCCACGCCCAACCCCCGGCCCCTGGTAAAGAAGGAAAGGAATCGGCCCCTCACAAAACCAAATCGAGCCCCCAACTCCAGGGAAATGAGAAGGGGGCGTTCAACATTTATGTTGAAGACCAACTGAAGGGGACGGAGGAATATGATGTGGAACCCGTGGGGAATCAATTTGTGGCCCGGGGAAAGGTCCAACTCACTATTACCCGGGATGAGAAACCCGTGCATTACCTGATTGAAACGGAATTGGTTCTGAAGCCGAACTTTAATCCGGTTCGGTATAGCATGGTGCAGAAGTTTGAAGGAAATACATCTTCGATCAAAATGACATTTCAAGAGGACAAGGCAACGGCCGATTTCAGCACAGGTTCAGGGACAGAGATGCGGGACTACCAGCTTGTCCCGGGTGTCGCGCTTCTGGATGACAACATCTTTCACCAATATGGGTTACTGGCGAAGCGATATGATTACGAGAAAGGCGGGTTGCAGGAGTTTTCCGCCTTCATTCCCCAGGAATCGATCGGAGGCCTGCTTCACATCATTTACAAAGGCGACGAGAAAATTGACGTGGGAGGGAAGAGCGTGGCGGTGCAACACTTGCTCGTGGATACCAACGATCTGAAACTGGACTTGTTCGTGGAAGGGAACGAGCACCACTTGGTCAAGCTGGAAGTGCCCTCCTCCAAAGTCTCGGTGGTTCTCCAGAAATTATGAACGTGGATTATGATTTTAATGGTGTCAACTGGGCGTGAGGGTCCTCCATTCAAGTCAATTGTAAGGCCCTGAATGAAGAATGAAACTGTTCCGCCATAAGTGGGCCCGGACTAGAAGGGACAGGCGACTGACCCTGATCTATCGTTCGATGATTTATGAGCAAGGCGTCTGGTTCTTTCAATTTGAAATTTCAAATTTGAGATCTGGGACCTTCCCTTGAATCGGCATACGCAATCGCGCTTCGGGAGGACCGAACTCCTACGACGCCGGGAATTCATCGGGCGAATCATGTCGGCCTGAAAGAGCGGCGAGAACTTTGAATGCTTCTACCCCGCGACCTGTACAACCGTCTTCCACTGAGGTACTTATCAAATTTCATCCCCCCAATATACCTCCCAACTTCGGAATCGGGATGAAGCGCCCCCCTTCCTGGGCTCGGCTTCATCGGGGGGCGTCAATCCTTCAGGAGAGCAAAGCCGCCTTTCTCAATTCCTCCATTGAAACCGTCGCCGTTCCTAATTTCCCTACAACAATGCCAGCGGCGGCATTGGCGAGGAATGCCGCCTCGACCATGGACGCCCCGGCCGCGAGTGCCAGGGCCAGCGTCGAGATCACCGTGTCGCCGGCACCGGTTACGTCGAATACTTCGCGCGCCTGGGCCGGAATGTGAGTCACCCGTCCCGCGGCTTCGCAGAGCGTCATTCCATGCTCTCCCCGGGTAATCAGGAGGGCCTGGGCTTCGAACTGCTGCAATAGCCTTTTTCCCGCCCGTTCAGCCGCCCGGTCATTGTCGATGGTCACTCCACTGAGTCGCTCCGCCTCGTGATGGTTCGGGGTGATCAACGTCGCCCCCCGGTAAAAAGGGGCGTGGGAGATTTTGGGATCGAGGCACAGGGGGATCTTTTTACGGGCCGCGTGGGAGATAAGGCTTTGCAATAAATCGCGGGTGACAAGCCCCTTTTCGTAATCGGAGACAATGATGGCCCCGTAACGGCCGATGCCCGTTGCCCATAGGCGCAACAGTCGAGACTGGATCCGGGCGTGGACTGCTTCCTTCCGCTCACGATCGGCTCGAACGACTTGTTGATGTTCAGCTATGACGCGTGTTTTGAGCGTGGTGGGACGATGAGGGTCGGTCAGCACTCCCCGGCAATCGATTTGCATCTTTCGGAATTCTCGCCGGAGTTTCTGCCCGGCCTCGTCCTTTCCAACCACACCGAACGGGGAAGGGGCGCCGCCCAGAGAGGAAATGTTTGCGGCCACGTTCCCGGCACCGCCCAGGTGGAAGGTGTGCTCGGTGACCTCAACAATGGGCACCGGGGCCTCAGGGGAGATACGGGTGACGCGGCCACGCAAGAACTCGTCCAGCATCAAATCGCCCCAGACCGCAATGCGGCGCCCATTGAAACGCTGGAGAATACGTTTTATGGTGGAGCTCTTCAGCATATTTATCCCGTCCAATCCAGGCGGAATCAAAACCGTGTTTCATTAGGAATCCAGGAACCCCGCAGGTCGGACCTCAAGATGATTTTTCTCATAAAATCATGTTTTTTCCAGATCGATGGCTCTTAGCTTCCTGTATTCCTGGCCTCCTAAAAATAGGTTTTACTTGCCACAGGCGGCGCAAATTCTGATGATAACCGAAGAACCAATGGTGTCTGATACCGCGGGGCGGCATCGCCCGCCATGGGGCATAGACGCGCGGACTGGAACAGGGCTTCCGTGCTTCTATTCCGCATTCCGAAATCTACAATCCGTAATTGAACCGGGAGCCTGATGAGATGTTGAAGGCTGATCTCCAGAAATTCAGGGACTGAGAATATAATTGTTTGAGCCCTCGCGGAGGGCCCGTTTTACCGCCTCTTTGACCTGTTCAACCGTGATCGACTTGATGCATTCCGGCTCTGGGAACTTCCAGCAGGAATATCCGGCGCAGGGGTTACAGTCGAAGGGATTTTGAACCACCTCGCTGCGCGTTTTCCAGGGGGACCAAGCCACGGAGTTGGACGAGCCAAAGAGGATCACCGTGGGCTTCCCTAACGCGGCGGCGATGTGAGCCGGGCCACTGTCGTTTCCCAGGTACAAACCAGCGCCCTGGATGGCGGCAATCAACTCCTGAATGGACAGGTTCGAGAGCAATCCCACAGGAGCCTGGACCATCGATTTCACACCCTCCAGTTTTGCCCTTTCTCTGGACGTTCCTGTAAGCACGACCTGGTAACCCTCGGAGACCAGGAAATCGGCAACAGCAGCAAAGCGGTCACCCATCCACTCCTTGGTTGCAAACACGGCGGTAGGCTGAATGACAGCGTACTTGGCGTGAGGGTCGATCCCGACCGATCGCAATTTTTCCTCCGCGGACGCTTGCGCCCCTTCGCCGGCCAGGACCGTTAAGGCCGGCGCCTCAGAAAAATCCTTGCGCGTTCCACCGCTCAACCAGTCGAACCAGGCGAGCGTTCTCTCGACCGTATGGTGCATCTTGCGGCCCAGCAGGTCGCCCGACGGAGGGATCAGGATATTGTATGCAATTTGGTGGCGGAATTCGGTACATCCAATGCGGCAACGTGCTCCGCTCAAGGCAGTGATCCAGGCCGAGGTGTTCCCCCCATGCAGATTCCAAACGACATCATAATGAGCCTGGCGGACACGCCAGAGCAGCCGGGGCCTTGATAACAGGGTCGGCGGGGATTTTTCCGGGAGCGCCAGCGCTTTTCTTTGGGCAGCGGGTCTTGCAGATCGAAGTTCAAGCAGGCGATGGATGTACGGATTCTCATAGAGCGCTTCGCTGAAAGGATGCTCCACCGCCACATCCAGCATGATATCGGGACGCGCTTCATAGATGGACTCCAGCAAGGGGGTCATAAGGACGACGTCCCCGAGGGAACGGAGCCGAACCAGCAGCATCTTGGGCGCGAAGCCGAGAGAACGGAACAAATTTTCAGGTCTCTTCAATTTTGGCCTCGTCAATCAGCATGACCGGAATGTCATCGCGGATTGGATAGACGCGATGACACGTTTCACACTTGAGTCCTGTCCCCTCATTTACCAGTTTGACGGGGGTTTTACAGAGTGGGCAGACCAGAATTTCAAGCAAATCCTCGTTGATGACCATGCAGTCTCCTGATCCTGTTTTAGGTTTCGGCGTTCATAAGAACTCACCGCAAAGGACGCAAAGAAGGCGCAAAGCGCGCCAGGACTTAGATTAAGCATTTCAAACCCGATCGTAACTCTGCGTCCTTTGCGGTTCGGTTTGCACTTTTATGACTGTCAAGATTTGTTGTTCTATCTATTCTAAAGCGGTAGAAGAAAGTTTCTGCCGGTACAAGCTCGCCTCCGATCCATCCGGCAAATCAAATGCCCCGACCTTCTGGAAACGAAAGGGATCGCTCTCCACATATCGATTGAGTTCGGCGTTTCCGCGTGTTGTTCCCGGTTCGCCTTGGGAGCCGGATTTGATCAGCAGATAATTCAATCCTGCAAAGTGATCCAACTGAGCAAATTGCGCGATCCTTTGTATCTGGACGGGGAGAGCCTGGAGTCTTGAATAAAAGATGAAATCGAAATGATTGAAACGGGGTAAATCCGGTACGATCCCCAATTGAGGATCCTCGATCCCCTGCTGGCTTGCGTCATCCCTGGCACGATTCAGAATCGGGATGATTTTCCAGTCCTCGCGATGGGGCGGCCCGATAAGATGCTCGTAGCTTTGTGCATAGAGATTCACCTGGACGGCCGGCGAGCTGTAAATCCGGACTGCGTCCGGCCACGCATTAACCCCAAACGTGATGAGGCCAAACTCTATGCTGGCACTGACTACGAGCACTGCTGTCAGCGCGCGGCGCCAGACCGAAGACTTCATTCCACACAGCCCCCCTGCGGTCAAAACCGCCAGGTAGGGCAGGCTTGCCACCGACATTCGGACTTCCCGATGCACCAACGCAAACGTCATTATAGCCAGACTGCCGAACCCTCCCAAGAACAAAATCAACGCGCGGCCCGGGAATCGCCTGAGTGAGATGAGAACACCAAGGAGAAGGAATAGAGAAGGGACGAACAGCATGTGAACCCGCGTCAGGGCGTCCAGGGTGAAAAGGAGAGAGGGTGCAGTCATGAACTCCGGTTGCTGCAACACGTAATGCAACTGTCGATTTATGAAAAAGTACTCGCGAACGTCTGACCAATGCGGTGCATACCATAGAGCGGCTCCCGCGATCCCCACGAGATGGGCCGTCAGAAAATTCCTGAAGCGAAAAGATCGACGGCGCAGGGGCGCTTCGTCGCGGGTGACCATCTCATAAAGCGCGAATATGGCCAGCGGCAGTGCATAGAAAATGAAACCATGTTTTGCCAGGAAGCCAAGGGCGATGGTCACACCGTAGAGCCAGGAGCCCTTGCGCGAGGAAAAATTTTCGGTGGACAGGTAGGCCCAGGTGGCAGTCGCCACCACAGCGACCAGGGTAAGATCAAGGAGTGCCTCCCGCGTCAGCCAAGCCATGACGGGGTAAGTGGCAACCAGGAAGGCCGCGAGCATCCCCACCTGTTCAGAAAACAGCTTCCTCCCCATCCCGTACGTTGCTGCAATCAAGAAGGCCAGCGGAATGAAGTTCGCCGCCGGCCCGACGTAAACCGAGGGGTGAAACATCCAGAAGAAGACGCCCATCAGGGCCGGAAACAGCGTGGGATAGTACTTCCCCAACAAGACGAGCGATTTGAGGGTGGCCCAGGAGAATGAAGCGTGTTTAAAGGTCTCCCAAAAATCAAGGGCAGTGGTCAGATGGACCGCCATGTCCCAGATCGGCGGACGATCGTCGAGGGCGAACCAAATGCAATCCAGCACGACGATCGCAACGTAGAGCAGGACCAGCAGTGAATAGATTCGGGTCGGTTTCAAATCATCTTTCCGGTCTTGGTGAGTGTCATCCTCGTCATGGAATTGAGACGTTGACTGAAATGCCCATGGACGGCGACTCCAGAAGGACCAGCCGGAGCGAGTAGTCGCCGGGTTGCCTCGGTGTTTCCAGTTGGAGAGGTAGGGCCACTCGATTCAACAGATAGGGGAGTCGCACTTTCAAAGCTTGGCGATAAACGACGCGTCGCTGCGAGTCCAGCCACTCCACGGCCACAGGAGTCATCCCGACCCGTGCTTGCGGACGGTCCGGCGGATGAGGCAGTTGCGGATTCACCAGGAAATCGATGGATGGGGAACGGAGTCCGTCTGTCTGAAGCGAGGCCTCGATTTGTCGTTTGCGAGCGGGGGCAGGGGAGTGGATGATGAGGTTCCAATAAGCATCAGTCAGATTCTGTGAAATCCTGAGCCGGGGTTCAATCGCCAGCACTTCATCCCCGTCGGGAAATTCCTCGACTTGCTTGAGCCGGGTGCTTGAGCTCAAGGCCGATTGCCATGCCTGGTTTTCTTTCAGGGACATTTGTTGGCGATGAAGGACAATCGTCCGCACCCCGATGGCTTCAAAGACATCCAGTGCCTCCTCGGCTGGAAGTCGGCGAGCAGTCGCCACCAATTCATAAAAAGGGGGTGGAAAGTAGCCGCTGTAGCCAATGACTATGGGTTTCAGATGGTATGCAGCGAAATAGGTATAGGATCGGACCGTGGGTTCACCCCCGCCTTCCTGAAAGACAACTGGAATCTCCAGAATTCCACCCGGCCCGCGGTAGGTCTCTAAGAACTGATAAGCGGGTGGAATCCTGTTCCCCGAAACTTCCGAAAGCAAGGGAAGGGGAATGGACAAGAATTCCAGACCCAACAACACGGCTGTCGCGACACAAACGAGGGTCCCGCTGATCATCTTCCACCCATGCAAATCCCATTTGCGTTTCAGCAATTCATAAAGGTGGATCCAGCCGTAGGCAGCTAGGATCGACATCGAAGCAAGCAAAATCAACCCGGCCCGGGCCGGCACTCGGAGCATCGAAAACCCGGGAAGTGGGTTGACAAGCCATTGGTAGGGAAGCGGGACTTTCGTGATATGTCCGGAGACCTGTAAAAAGGGCCCCAGCGCTATAAGATACCCTGCCGCCGAGAGCGCAAAGAAAATCCTGACATGGTATTCCCGCCGCAATCCCCAGGCCAGTAGAACCAACAGGATTGTCAGAAATCCAGTAAAATAAAAGCGTTCATAAGGAGGGCCACTCAGAGAATGGAGCAGCTTCCCATAAATCAAGTTCGATGGAAAGACCGCAAACAGGTTGCTCCATAAATCCGACGAGAAATAGACTTTCAGTGATTCAGGAGGGATGAAATTCCACTCCTGATGGAGAACATAATAGTGCCTCAGGAAAGGTGCGAGCACGAGCACGGCACAAACCATGGTGACCACCGCCTGAAGAAACACCTTCCCCGTCCACTTCCGGGTGAGAAGGAAATGGACAAGAAAATACACCGCGAGAATCGGGATGAGGTAGAGCGCCACGTATACTGTGGTCAGGTACTGCAACACAAAGAAGATCCCCGTGACCATGGCGTCCCGCCACTCACTCCGATGAAGCCACCGATCAAAAAAGAGAAGAATCAGCGGTAGCCACATCAAGCTGAGCAACTGCACATGGTGGAGATGACTAAGCCGAATGGGCGTAAATCCGAAAATGAACCCCGCTAACCAGGCGGCCGGAAAATGGTGGGTGAGATAGTACGCCAGGGCCAGCATGGAAATTGCCGACAGAGGAAAAGTCAGAATTAGCGTAGTATTATAAGCGATGAGCGGGTTATGCGTGAGGGCAAGGATGGGAGCAAAAATCGCCAGGTCAGGGAGCATCAATTCAGAAAGCGCCAGCGCATTGGCTTCGGGAAAGAAAATATTTCCGTCAAAGAGCTGGCCGGGTTTCATCGTCAGCGCATGCGTCTCCCAGCTTAGAATCCAGACGTTCAGGTAGGAATCGCCATTTTCGAAGAGGCGATCGCTGAGATGGAAGGGCAGGGGATAGAGAAAGATAAGCGTGGCGAGAAAGTATAAAAGGATAGCCAGGACAAACAGCCGTGCGCGCATGAAGCCTTGAAGGTAGTGGATTTAGAGTGATCCGTCAAAAATGAAAAGGCGGCGTAGCATAACACCCGCAAATTCACGCAGTCAATCCGCATCCGCAGATGACGCAGATTACACAGAAAATTGGGGTGAAACATTAAAGGAACAGCAATAGGGGAGTAAGGGCGACGGGGTAAAAGCCCACCCTGGTTTTTCTGTGAAATCGGCGAAATCTGTGGATGCGATCATCAAAAATCGACAGAAAGGTTTAGACTTTTTTCCTCCCCATGTCGTCTTCGAAAGTGAAGGATGGAATGGCCATTGAGGGCGCTTCAGACGGCGAGCTGGTTCATCGGGCCGGGAAGGGCGACGTCGCGGCCTTCAATGTCCTGGTCAGAAAATGGGAAAAGCCACTTTACAACTTTGCGTTGCGGTTGACCGGGCACCGGGACGATGCGCTCGACCTGGCGCAGGACGCATTCCTCAAAGCCTACAATCAGTTGCATCAGCTTCAGGGGGCCGACAAATTCTCCCGATGGCTCTTCAAGATCGCCCTGAATCTGTTCTACAGCGCAAAACGGGGCTCGCACGAGGGGCAGACGATCTCATTGGACGAGGAGGTTGGGAACGGTCTCAACTTGCTCGACGCCCTTCCTCCAGGGAGCTTGAAGAATCCCGCTGGCTCCGATGCCCTTGTTTTCGAGCGGGAGCGGGCCCGCGGCGTCCGACGGGCCATCGCTCAATTGGTCCCCGACCAGCGGGCGGCGATTATCCTGAAGATCTATTACGGCATGAAGTTCGAGGAAATCGCGGAAGTGGTTGATTGCCCGGTGAGCACCGTAAAGTCGAGGTTGTATGCGGCGATGGAAATTTTACAGGAAACCTTGAAGGATTGGACTGAATGAAGCACTGAGCTGCAGGCTGAGAGAGCACCTTAGAAGGTCACATCCTCCTAATTCCGATTGCTTGGAGAGGGACATTATGAACTGCCAGGATTTTAAGAAACAGACCATGGATTTGGTATTGGGCGAGTTATCCGATGAATCACGCCCCGCGTTGGAGCAGCATGCCGCTCAGTGTACGGCCTGCGGCGCACAACTCAACCGCCTGGTTGCAGTGGCGAATGTGATGAGGAGGGGATGGCGCGATGAGGAGGTTCCAACCTCCCTGGTGTTTACCCCAGCGGTTTCCCCGTCTGCTTCACGGTTTTGGAATTGGCTGTCGGCAGCCCCGAAGTGGGTGAATGTCTCCATGGCCACGGCGTCCGCTCTGGTGGTTCTCTTTGCGGCACTATCCCTGGCCCGTGCGAACTTCCGTTTTGATCATGGACAGTTTGCGCTGTCGTTCGGTCAGACGCAGGGCAGTTCTCCATTGGCGACGTCCCCATCCATCCCTGTCGTCAACACTTCCATGAATTCGGCGGAGATTGAAAATCTAATTACAGCCAGGTATTCCTCATTGAACGCGCAGGACCGCCAGCAATATGCGGCCATGCTGGATCACCTGTCCCAGCAGATGCAGTCCCAGCGCGAGGCCGATCTGCAGAGAATTGGCCTGGCCTTCGATCAGGTGAAGACAGTCGTGTGGAAAGAGATGCAGCGCAATAACGCCATCGTTCAATATGCAGCTCAGCGGATCGCCACGAACAGCAAGAATTGAGACTTCGGAAGGCACTTTTTGACTTTCAACACGATAGGGGTCGGAACAGGATTTATTCTATGAAAAAACATCTTTGGATTGGGATCTGCACAACGCTCCTCGCCACCTTGCTGAGCAATTCGGCCCTCGTGAGTAAGCCAGGACAGGACCTCGCCGTAGTTAAACAGAATATTGAGGTTTTCGAAGGGATCCTCTCAACCGTTCTGCAACAGAATTTTACGGATCCCTTTGCGGTGCTGGAAAAACCCAAGGGGGCCTACCTGGATGGCTTTGGAGCGGTTTTTTCCTTTGAGATCGACATTGCGACGGTGAAACGACCGAATCTGTTCTCACAGGCGCGATCCACGCCCGAGGAGGAGAATAAGGTTTTCAACGAACGCTTGCCGAAGTTGAGGGAATTGATGCAAAAGACCCTTGCCGAACACGGCGATTCCATGACCTCCATCGGGCCGGCGGAGCAGATCGCGGTCGTGGCCCAGCTCTTCAATTCCGGTTTCCTTTCACGACCCATGGAACTGAAGACGGTTATTGTCCGTATTGCAAAAAAGAACATCCTCGATTACAAGGCCGGACGCCTGAATTACGACGATTTGAAGAAAAAGATGGAAGTGTCGCAATATTGAAGAAATAAATTCAACCGCAGAGACGCTGATGGCACTGCTCCTTTGCGCCTCGGCGGTAAATGGTTTTCTCCTGGGCGAATTCCTCGAAGGGAATTCAAGACGCTGCGCTCCGAATCCCCACCTGGACCTCGGGGCGCGGCGTCGCGTTTAGAGAACAACATCCGATTGGTCGAAATGATTCCCCAAACTAAACTCCTCGGTGAGATTCTGAAGGAACAGCACCACATCACGGATGAGGATCTCAACCGGGCTTTACAACTTCAGTCGGAGCGGGGTGATAAGATCGGACGGCTGCTGGTCGAACTCGGGTTGGTGTCTGAGAGGGATGTCCTGGAGGCGCTCCAGGAACAGTTGGGGCTTCCCCTGCTGGTCGCACATCAGGTTCCTGAGGTCCCCTTGGATCTTGAGAGTTTTTCGCCTCGATTCATGAGGCAGACCCATTGTCTCCCGATCACCCACGATGAGAGCGGACTTACCGTGGCGATGGCGGACCCGCTGGACCGCGCCACGATCGAATCCATTCAGCTCTTTACCGGATACCGGGTAAAGCCGGTCCTTGCCCCGGAAGCCGAAATCCTGGATTCCATCGAAAAACTTTATGGGGCCGGTACCAATGCCATGGGACGGCTGATCGAGAACATGGAAGGCGAAGAGGGCGGAGTGACGGAGGAACAGGAAAGCATTGAACATCTCAAAGACATGGCCTCCGAAGTCCCGGTGATCCGGTTCGTCAATCTGCTCATCTCCCGGGCGGTGGAACAACGGGCCAGTGATATCCACATAGAGCCTTTTGAAAAGGACGTGAAGGTGCGCTATCGCATCGACGGCATTCTCTACAATGTGGAAACTCCGCCCAAGGCGCTGAAGGCCGCAATCATTTCCCGCGTCAAGCTGATGGCCAGGCTGAACATCGCCGAACGCCGATTGCCCCAGGATGGCCGCATCAAGCTCCGGGTGCTCGGCAAAGAGATTGATCTGCGCGTGTCCACCTTGCCGACCATGTATGGCGAGTCGGTGGTCATGCGAATCCTCGACAAGTCGGATTCTTCCAAAATCAATCTGAAGGCGCTTGGATTCCCTGAGCGGGAGCTTAAGCTGGTGGAGGCGCTCACCGCGCGCCCTCACGGGATTTTTCTCGTCACCGGTCCGACAGGCAGTGGAAAGACGACCACGCTTTATTCGGCTCTGCTCCGGATCAACCAGCCCGACAAGAAGATCATCACCATTGAAGATCCGGTGGAATACCAGATGGACGGCGTGAACCAGATCCAGGTGAATCCTCAAATCGGGTTGACCTTTGCCAGCGGCCTGCGCTCCATTGTCCGCCAGGACCCTGATGTCATCATGATTGGGGAAATCCGCGACCTGGAAACGGCTGAAATCGCCATCCGCTCGTCGCTCACCGGACACCTGGTGTTCTCCACGCTGCACACCAACGATGCTCCCTCCTCCATCACGCGTCTGCTGGACATGGGCGTTGAAGATTACCTGCTGGCGTCCTCGCTGCTCGGCGTGCTGGCCCAGCGGCTGGTGCGTGTGATTTGCCGGGTGTGCAGGAAGCCTTATCTCATCGACGCAAAGATTATTCACGCTCACGGGTTTAATGGTTCGAGTTCCGGAGAAGTGACTCTTTATCGGGGTGAAGGCTGCGAGGCGTGCGGCTATACCGGCTACGAGGGACGTGTCGGCATCTTTGAGTTGATGCTCATTGACGATGCCCTGCGGCGGTTGATCGTGACCAAAGAGGACGCCAATGTCATTGCCGCCAAAGCGCGGGAACAGGGCATGGTGACCCTGCGGGAGGATGGGTGGCAGAAAACCCTGCTGGGGATTACGACGTTAGATGAGGTGCTGAGAGTGACGAAGGAGATTTAGCGGAGGCCGAAAATCCAAATTCCAAAGTCCAAAATCCAAATAAATTCCAAAATCCAAATTCCTAAACGCAAACAAAAGCCAAAGTCCAATATCCAAGCAAGAAGCAGCTAGTTCCGACTATGAATTTAATTTCGAATATCAAGCCTATATCACCCATTAAGTCCGCAACAGGAAAGATCGATGGTCAGTGTTCTTCGACCTAATGCGCATTCCTTTGAGATGGTTAAGGAGACGAATCATTCTTGGAACTACATTGTGGTTTTGGAAATTGATTTTTCCCTGGAACGCGGACTTTGGATTTTGGAATTTGGAATTTATTTGGATTTTGGATATTGGATTTTGGAATTTGCTCCTTGAAGCCCATGGAATTCTTCTACAAGGCGACTACCTTTGACGGCAAACTGATGGAGGGTTCGCTTGAGGCCGAGAGCGAAAAGGCCTTGAGCTTCCGGCTGCAGCAGATGGGATACCTCCCGATCCAGATCCGGACTGCAGCCCCGGGGAAGCCTGTCTCGATCTCCCTGCCGTTTGGACGATCCCGCCGCGTCCGCAACAAGGATCTGCTCCTTTTCACGCAGGAGTTGGCCACCCTGTTGAAATCCGGTTCGCCGTTGGACCGCAGTCTGGGTCTCCTTGCGGATATGAGCGAAAATCCGGCGTTAAAGTCAGTGACTCAGCAACTGCTCAAAGAAATCAAGGCCGGGAAATCCTTTTCTGAGGCCCTGGCAGAGCATCCCCGGGTGTTTTCTAAACTTTACGTGAACATGGTCCGCGCCGGCGAAGTGGGCGGTTTTTTGAACGAGGTGTGTGAACGGCTGGCTGAGTTTTTAGGGGCGAGCGAAGCCCTGCGCACCACCCTGATCAACGCCATGATCTATCCGGCCCTGCTGACGGTCGTGGGGATCACTTCGATTGTTATCTTGATGACCTTTGTGATTCCCAAGTTCACGCAGATTTTTTCGGACATGGGGCGGGCCTTGCCCCTGCCGACTGTGATCCTCATGAATGTGAGTTATGGAGTGACACATTTTGGATGGCTCATTCTCCTGGGATTGGCGGCGATCTTCTTCTTGTGGCGTCGGATCCTGGCGACGCCATCCGGACGCTTGGGCTGGGATCAATGGATTCTCCGGTGGCCCGTGCTGGGGGACCTTTTGTTGAAGGTTGAGGTCGCGCGGTTTACGAGGACCATGGGGACTCTACTGCATAGCGCCGTTCCCATGATGCAATCTCTGAATGTCGTCAGTGAAATCATTGGCAACCGCGCCATCGCCGCCAAGCTCGAAGGAGTCGCTGCGGGGATCAAGAAGGGTGAAGGGGTGGCTAAGCCGATCCTCCAGGCGCGCATGTTTCCACCGCTGATGGTTCACCTCCTTGAGGTGGGGGAGGAAACAGGGAAGCTGGATGCCATGATGCTTCAGATTGCCGACATCTACGATGTCGAAGTTCGCTCCACCATGAAAAACCTGTTGGCGCTTCTGGAACCGTCGATTATTCTCGTGATGGGTTTGATCGTCGGGATGATTGTTCTGTCCATCCTGACGGCCATCCTCTCGATCAATGAGATTAAGTTTTAAGGGACGACACCTTACCGCTGCCGAGCTGGGGCAGATAACAAGGAGAGAACATGCAGCGCCCGCGAAATCGAAATGGGGAAGCCGGCATCACGTTGCTGGAGTTGCTGGTGGTCATGGTGATCATCGCGCTGTTTGCAACGCTGGTGGGTACACGGCTGTGGCGCAACGTCGCCACGGCGAAAGCAACAACCGCCAAGGCCCAAATTGAGACTTTTGAAAATGCCATCGAACAGTTTCGATTGGACGTCGGCCGTTTGCCCACTCAGGAGGAGGGCCTCCCGTCGCTCCGCATCCGGCCACCCGCGCTCGATGAAACCAAGTGGAAAGGGCCGTACCTGCAGAAGGAAATTCCCCAGGACCCGTGGGGGAACCCGTACGCTTATCGAATGCCGGGACAACACGGGGATTACGACGTTCTCAGTTATGGTCGTGACGGCCGGGAAGGCGGCGAGGGCGAAGATGCAGACGTCGTGAGCTGGAAGTGAAAAACAGTTGTCGGTTCTCAGTTCTCAGTGTGAAGCGCACCGGTGGCCTGGTGAAGGTGGCGGGATAGGGGCCGGGTTTTGGATGTCGGGGCGGAGGGACCTCACTTGTGTGAAGGCGGATGGAATCTGTAGGGGCGCACAGCCGTGCGCCCTCGAATGGTGTGATGGGGAAATTGTAGGGGCGCACAGCCGTGCGCCCTCAGCCGAAGCGGGCAGTCATATGTTGGGAATCATGAAGAGAAAAGGGACTCAGCCGCGAAGCGGCGAGATTAAGTAACCTGGGGCGCAAGCCCCAGGAGATTGAGTCATCTCTTTTCGCCTAAGAGTGGGGATCCGCCCAAAACTGAGACCGTATCGATCACGGTCACGCCTTCCAATCCTTCGCTGACCTCGGGAAACACGATGCAATTTACTGCGACCGTCACCAGCACTACC
>JAIQFY010000036.1 GCA_020072965.1 Terriglobia bacterium
CACCGACCCTATCGGGTTGAGCCTCGCGCCCGCAAACGGCGCCCCAAGAACTTTCCGCTGTTAACCGCACCACGAAAACTGTATATAGAAATCCGTCACCGGAATCAGTACCGAAAAAACCCTTAACTTAGTGCCATTCCACCCAGTCACGAATTTCTCTGCTCCCAAGCTGATGAGCTAGAAATCTAATCCCACCTCTGGCAGGGGGTGGATTGTTCAAATCCCGCCTGTCGCTAGAGCGAGGACTGAGCACTCCCCCTGCTTGCCTGCGGTTGACTTGGGAAAATGTCCTGATCCCTGGCAATGGGGCCACGAAGTTACTTCAGAAAACTCGGTGGTTTTGTTTTGGAGGTTGTACCTGAATCATCTCCTCCGCCTGGGCGGACCGTCGGGAGGATTGAGACAGAATGAGGGAGAGGTCCCGGTAGGCGGTAATTGAATCGTCCCCCAACTCCCGTTGGGGGGACTAAAAAGGAGCGGGGCTACCAGAGCGGATTATAACTGTGGGCTTTTCAGGGAGGTGTTCATTGATCTGGGATCGGAGATTTGAGATCACCAGGCGACTTCTGTGAGTTCGTGCGATCCAACCGATAGAAATCCGCCGGCAAAAGCCCCGCCGGGCAAAAGACGCCCAGCGTGGCTACCAAAGCAAACCAACGCCCCAGGGGAGCGTTGCTGTCAGAGCTGGCTCACGAGACAAGGGATTCGGGTCAAGAAGACTTCCTGCGGTCACGGCGGGACTAAGGACCCTGGCCAAGCGAGCTTTGGTAGCCTCCCCGCGGTTTTTTGCGGGGGGGGCTTTTGTTTGCGGTTTGGAAGAAATCTACAGCCCTACCACAATCATGGAAAAGACCCTGCGGCAAGAAATCCGCCCAGCAACATTGGCGCAGCGGGGCTACCAGAGCTCAACCGTGTCCTATCTCCCGATTTGATCCGGATTGCTTCATTTTTCCTTAAATTGATCCCTAACTTTCCAGTATCGCCTCGGCATCGATTGTGATGTGCACCTCATTCCCGACGACGATCCCTCCTCGATCCAGCGTGCTGTTCCAACTCACTCCAAAGTCATGGCGATTGATCGTGGTTTCTGCAAGAAAACCGGCACGGGTCTTCGGCCCTTTGTCCATGCCATCTTCCCACCAGGGTGTTTTCCATTGACCTAAGTAGCGAACGTTGAGTGTCGCCTTACGAGTCACTCCGCGGATGGTCAGATCCCCCGTGACGAGGTAATCATGATCGCCGATAATCTCAATTTGACTACTCTTGAAAGTTATGTTGGGGTGGTTGTCCACATCCAGAAAATCCGCGCTGCGCAGATGGGCATCCCGCGCGGGCTCTCCAGTCCAGATTCCTTTGGCGTCCAGAGTCGCTTCGACAGAAGCCACCCGCGGATTTTCGGGATCAAATCCAAGTGAGCCGTGCACATCCTTGAAGTGTCCGCGGACGTAAGTCACCATCATGTGCCGTGCACGGAATTCAGCCGCCGTATGCCCGGGTTCAAAAGTCCATTTAGCCATTGTTGGGCCTCCACGTGGAATAGAGACTGTCTCTAAGATTGACACAAGGAGGGGAGCATTGTCTCAGATCGAGAGTTGGGCTTCAAGCAGGCTTACCAGGTGATAGGTAATAGGTGATAGGAAAAGAAGTTCAAAGTTCAAGAACTGAATATAAAGGTGTCGGGTGCCGGGTGTCAGGTGTCAGAGGAGATAGGTTTTTGGTAATGGGTGATAGGTGATAGGAAAAGCGAGGACGGTCTCTCATGCGCCTTGAAACCGCAGGACGCTCGATCGCAGACATGTCCGTGACACCCACAGAAAACGAATGAACTCAGAACCGTTCCAGGCTCAAACCTGAAGTGAGTGGCTTGCTAAGCAAACGAGTCTTGGCAACTGTCCTGAAGCGAAACTGCGGTCGTTGGCTCTTCGGTTCGGAGTTTACCGAGTTCAACGTCCAGTTGGGCCACCAGGTTTTTCGCATAGCGGATGAAGTGGTGGCCAGAGAGCAGCATCGCAAATCCCAGGCTAAACTTCGGCTGATTGAGGAGCCAGCGGACGACGAGTTGCATCAGGAACTTCCAGTACGCTCTCCGATAGGAGGAGAGGATCCCCTGGTGGAGGATCGAACGAACAATGATTCCAAGCAGGGGCCAAGGAGGAATGACGGGCGCTTTCTGCGGCTTGCGCGTCTTCCACTGCAGAAGCGAACGATAGGCCCGATTGTAAAATGCAGAGGGCGAGTACAGGGAAGCGAGAAGCTCGCGGTAACCCTCCACCAAAACGGGCAGCGGGAGGAGCGTCTTAAAATTCGGGGGATCGAAATTGCTGGTCGCCGTGCTTTGCATTAGTAAGCGGCCTTCTTTCAGCATTCGATCAAAAAGCGGAGTCGTGGGAGGCGCCTGCAAAAACCCGGCCATGGCCCAGGGGATGGCGGCGCGCTCAATGAAGTCTCTTTGCTGTTCAAAGATATCCTCGGTATCGGAATCGAAGCCGATGATGAACCCCGCCGTCACCCAGAGACCTTCGCTCTGGATGAAGCGAATGCTCTCCAGGGGATCACGTCGCAGGTTTTGAAGTTTCCTGGCCTCCTTCAGCGACTCCGGGGAGGGACTCTCGATCCCGATGAACACATAAAAAAAGTTTGCCTTCACCATGGCTTCGATCAGCTCGGGCCTCTGGGCGAGATCAATCGAGGCCTCGGTGTAAAGCAAGAGCGGATATCCATGAGATTCCTGCCACTCTCCCAGTTTGAGGGCCAGTTCGAGCGCCAGTTTGTGGTTCCCGATAAAATTGTCGTCGACGATAAAAACCTGGTCGCGCCATCCGAGTTCAAACAACGCATCGAGCTCCGCTAGCAACTGGCTGGGAGGCTTCGTTCTGGGCTTCCTCCCGTAAATGGTGATGATGTCGCAGAATTCGCATTGGAAGGGACATCCGCGGGAGAATTGCACCGCCATAGAGGCATAGTTCTCAATTTTAAGCAGATTAAACCGTGGGAGCGGCGATTTGCTGATATCCGGCTTGTCCTTGATATCGTAGAGCCGTTTGGCGGAGCCACGCTCAACATCGGCTGCAATCTCATGGAAAATCTCATCGGGCTCGCCGACGACGACATGGTCCGCCAGTGAAAGCAGAAGTTCCGGTTCACTGCTTGCAAAGGGACCACCGATCATCGTCCGCTTACCAAGAGCCCTGGCCCTGAGAAGGGTTTCGCGAATGTCATCCTTCTGGACGCGCATTCCGCTGACCATTACGAGGTCGGCCCAAAGGATGTCCTTATCGCGCAGGTCCTCGAAGCTTCGGTCGATCAGCCGGAGCGTCCAGTCCTTCGGACAGAGCGCCGCTACGGTAAGTAAACCAAGCGGCGGCTGGTCGGTCTTTATGGGAACAAGGTTCATTATTCCGTCAAAGCTCCAGAAAGAGGACGGAAAGCGCGGCCAGACCATAAGAACCTTGAGCCCCGGGCCGAGAGGGGGAAAGTTTTGTAGCTCGCTTGGGTCCTCGGCGACCCCAGGTGCGGATCGCTTCTGAAAATCGGCCAACTGGGACATAGACTCCTCCCGAGGCGAATCCAATGGATTCGCCTCGTAAACGTTGCTCTGGGGTTAGCTGAGCTGGGCCGAATGCCCACAATTCCCAGCTGCGTCATCCCCTAAACCGGCACGTTTCATGCAGATTGTCACTTCAATCGCTTGTGAAACAACGTCGTGCAAACGCAAAAAATATTAGGGATTGTTTGTCCGATGGAGATGATGGTTACGGTGGATCCAGGACCGCAAGGCAGCAACATTTCCGATAGCGGGCAGTAGAGCCAATTCCCAGCGCTGCACCAGAACGACCTTGCCTCAAAGAACCGCGTGTTCACCATTCAGCGGTATGCAAACGCTCCCTCCGCACGCTGAATCCAAATAGGCGGTGAACTCACTCTTGCCCAGTCGTCAATGGCAGAAAGGGTCAAGGCCACAGTGCACCGATCCCGTCACCGAATCCTTATCAATGCCAGATCTGTAAAGGAAGGATACGAAGACCCGCCCATACTAACACAGCTTGGGGTCAGAGTTCCACGGGCCGTTTCTCAGATCGACCCTAAATTTTGGGCAGTTCCTAATTTCACAAAGTCAGTAGAAAAAGGAGGTGTCCGGTGCCGGGTGTCAGGTGTCAGGAGAAGCAGGTATTAGGTAATAGATGATAGGTGAAGAGCAGTTCAAAGTCACAAGTACAAACGCGGGAGCGGCTGGCTAACTGCTTCGGTCAGAGGGGGCAAAGTATCCCCGCCGGGCGCGGACATGCAGGTTCTTCTCTTCGGCCGCAATGCGGATGGCGCGGAACTTTCCATCCCGGGCGCCATTCGAGGAGGTATAGGCGAGATTGTACTGGCTGCGGAGTTCGCGTCCAATGTCTTCGAAGGACTGCGAGAGATCCTGGGCTTTAAAGGGAAAAAAGGCGCGTCCGCCGGATTGCTCCGACAGCTCCTTGAGGATTTTGTCGTACTTGCGTGAATTGTCCTTGATAGACAGGGCAAAACCGCTGGCGTTGGTGCTGATGGTATAGACAGAGGCTTCAGCGCGCTGCGCCATTTCGACGACTTCGTTGAGGGATTGAACCTTGCTCTGATTGTCATCCCCATCCGTAATCACGATAATCACTTTCCGGTAATTGCCCTTCTGGGTCAGCAGCTTTTCCTGGCAGGTGCGGTAGATAGCTCGACACCCGAATCGAATGTCACCAGCAAGGCCTCATCCCGGCCCTTGCGCAGGATCGACTGGAGGAATTCGATGGCGGCTTCCTGCTCGAATTTCAACTTTCCGGTGATGGAGGCACTGGCATCCACCAGCAGGGCAATCTTCAGCGGGAGGTCGGTCTCACTCCGGAAGATAAGAATGTTTTGCGGCTTTTCATCCTCATAGACCTTGAAGTCATTCTGCTTCAAGTTGGTGACGTAATGGTTCTTGCGGTCGGTAACGGTAAACAAAACCGAGACGTAGTCGACCGGAATCTTGATCACCGTCGAAGGCTGATCCTTCCCCTGAGGCACTGCCGCAGGAGACACGAAGTGAATCAGCCCCCCGCCCAGGCATCCCAGCACTATGGCCGATAGGATCCTTCTTCGCCTTGTCATCATTGCTCCCGGATTTCCCTTCCTGCAAATGTGTATTATAAGAATTAGCCCGATTATAGTCGCCAGAAAATTAGCCTGTCAACCGACAGCGGAGCCCGGTGCAGTAGTCTTTTCACAGGCCGCAAGAAAATCGGCCAGCAACGGCGGCAACGGCGAATCAAAACTCATCGGTCGCCGGTCCAAGGGATGCTCAAAACCCAGATGGGCGGCATGGAGAAAATGGCGGTCGAGCGTGGGCTTGGGCGTGGGATGACCCGGCCACCAGATCTGGTTGGGCGCGCCGTAAGTCCGGTCGCCGACCACGGGATGTCCAATGGCCGAAAGGTGGGCCCGGATCTGGTGGGTGCGGCCCGTTTTGATTTCCACAGCCAGCAGGGAATATTTCTCAAATTCGCGGAGGACGCGATAACGCGTCAACGCCTCCCGCCCCTGCTGTCGCCGCGTCGTCATCCGCGTGCGATGAACCCGATCGCGCGCCAGCGGCAATGCGATTTCTCCCGCCCGCCTCGCAAGCCGGCCATGCACCATCGCCAGGTATTTTTTCTCTACCCGCCTCGCCCGGAATTGCTCGGAGAGGGCGGCGTGTGCGGCATCCGTTTTGGCGACCACCATGATTCCGGAAGTCAGCTTGTCGAGACGGTGGACGATACCCGGGCGGTTGCCATCCGGGGTCTGACTCAGCGATTTCAGATGGAAGCGCAGCGCGTTCACCAGGGTTCCGGATCGCACCCCGGCGCCGACATGGACCACCATGCCCGCGGCCTTTTCGATCACCGCCAGGGATTCGTCTTCATAAAGAATTTTCAGCGGCAGATCCTCGGGCATCGATCCCTCGCCGGCTGGCCTGAGCTCCCGCCGAAAAGAAACTCGGTCACCCGCCTTCAGGATCAGGGACGGCTTGGCCGCAACCCCGTTTACCGAAGCACCGCCGGAGTCAATGGACTCTTTGACTTTGGTCCGTGAAAGGGTTGGAACCTGCAGGGACAGGAACTTATCAAGCCGTTGTCCTGCGGCCGCCTCATCCACGTGAAACTGAAACATGGGATCGGGCATAGACCTTCTTGTGCTGGGAGAAGTAAAGCAGCAGAGCGGCAAGGATGCAAAGAATGGAGATGAACTGAGCGGTGGAGATCGCTCCTCCCCACATCAGTCCCGCTTCCTCGTGGGCGCGCCAGAACTCCACCACGAATCGCCACACGGAATAGCAGAGGAGATAGAGGGAAAAAATCTGGCCATCAAATTTCTTGTGCCGGAACCGCCACCACAAAAAGAGAAAGATGCAAACATTGGCGGCGGCTTCATACAGCTGGGTCGGATGCAGCGGAATGTTCAACGGGACCCCGACCACCTCGTTGCTATATGCACTCGTGAAAGTGACGGCCCACGGGAGATGCGTCGGTCTGCCCCAGCAGCAACCGGCACTGAAACACCCGAGGCGGCCGATGGCATGGCCCAGTACAATCCCCGGGGCAAAAGCATCGGTGACCGGGAGAATGCGCATTCGCTGTCTGGCCAGGTAGATCAATGCCGCCGCCACCGCCAACAAGAAGCCGCCGTAAAACACCCCTCCCGCGTGCAGGAAGGCGAGTGAAAAAATCTCCCTGGGATGGGCGGTGTAATAGGACCAGTCCTCAACGATCAAAAATGCCTTGGCCCCAATGAGCGCAGAAAACGCAATCAACAGACCAAGGTCAATAATCCTGTCTTTGTTGAGTCCTTCCTTCGCGCCGAAGCGGGAGGCGGTATACAATCCCACGATGAATGCCACCGAGAGAAGAAACCCGTAGGTGTGAATCGTGAGGCCGCCAATTTTCAAGAGAATCGGAAACATGACCCGGCTTTCGTCAGGGCCCAATCCACGCCCGTCTGCTTGGATAGATTCAATGAAGCGCGTTCGAGTTGGCTCAGCAACGGAACAGTGCCGAGGGGCCGGACCGCGAATCATTCCGTTCTTCTGTGCAGGTCCTTCAAATTACTGGGTGACGAGCAGATTCCCGCCTTCAAAATGGATATGCATCCCCTGACGCGGAACCATCAAGGATGGTGAACCTGCTTTTCCAGTCCGCGCGGTTTTTCACCGCTCTCCCGCTTATCAAAGAAGAACAGTGCAATTGCCAGCCCCACCACGCCCACGGTGATGGCGCTGTCGGCCACGTTGAAGACCGGCCAATGGTGATCGCGGATAAAAACATCGATAAAGTCGGTGACCTTGCCGTCGAAAATCCGGTCCCACAAATTTCCAGCGGCCCCGCCGAGGATCAACGCAAAGGCGATCTGCAGCCCCGCCTTCTCGGCCGGATAGCGCCATGCCAGGGTAGCCACTACGCCAATGGCCACCAGCGAAAGCCCGATGAGGATCCAGCTTTGAAGCGGCGATGGGTTGAGGCCGAACATCCCAAAGGCGATTCCGGGATTTTGGCTGTGTGTCAGATGGATGAAATTCCGGACGATGGGAATGGATTCACCCAGAGAGATCTGCTCGACCACCCGCATTTTCGACCAGCGGTCAAGCAGGAAGACCAGGAGCGAGACCAAGAGGTAAAGGAAACGCATCAATATCCCATTTCGTCGAGGGCTTCCACGCACCGTTCACACACCGAGGGGTATTTGGATGACTGCCCGACGGCCACCGAATAGTTCCAGCATCGCTCGCATTTTGTTCCTTCCGCCCTCTCCACGGCGATCTGAATGTCATCCACATTAAAGGACGACAATGCCGCCTCGTCATGACTGCGCAGAGAAACCTGTGAGACGATAAAAAGCGTCCGGAGGAAATCCTTGTATTCCGTCAAGACCTTCATCTTGGTGTCCGGGGCAATAATCACGACCTTGGCTTCAAGGGAGTTTCCAATGAACTTGGACTGTCGGGCCTCTTCCAGGGATTTCAACACATCGTCCCGCAGCGCGTGCAGCATCTCCCAGTTCTCGAGCCGCGTCACGGCATCCCGGGGCATTCCTCCCACGAGTTCCTGACGGGTTGGCAGAAGCTGTATGTGAACACTCTCCGGGGCATTCAGGTCCCCACGCGGAATGTGGTGCCAGACTTCTTCGCAGGTAAAACTCAAAATAGGCGCAAGCAGCCGGGCCAGCGCATCCGCCAACCGGTACAGGGCGGTCTGAGCGGAGCGACGCTTCAAAGAGAGGGCGGCCGACGTGTACAAGCGGTCCTTGAGGATATCAAGATAAAACGCGCTGAGGTCCACCGTGAAAAAAGCAAACGTCTCGTGATAAATCTTGTGGAAGTCATAGGTCGAGTACCATGCCCTGGCCTGATCGCAGATTTCCGCTGCCCGCATGAGCACCCACTGGTCCACCTCCTCCATCTTCTCGATAGGCACGGCATCGGCGTCCGGATTGAAATCGGACAGGTTGCCAAGGAAATACCGGAAGGTATTCCGGACTTTCCGGTAATTCTCCGCAAGTCGCGAGACGGCTTCGAGCGAAAATCGAATATCCTCGCGGGCATCCACCGAAGTAAACCACAGGCGCAGCATTTCAGCGCCATACTCCTTGACGACCTCATCCGGTTCGATGCTGTTGCCGAGCGACTTATGCATTGTCCGGCCCTCGGCGTCGAGCATCCAACCGGTGGTAAGCACTTCGCGGAACGGGCTGGCCTGACGCGTTCCGATACCGATCAACAGGGAAGAATGAAACCAGCCGCGGTATTGATCGCTGCCCTCGGCGTAAAGATCGGAGGGCCAGGGGAGATCCGGGCGATGACCCAGCACCGCCTCATGGGAAGATCCCGAATCGAACCAAACGTCGAGGATGTCGCTCTCCTTGCGAAACTTTAAACCCGAGCATCGGAGGCACCGGGTGCCGGGTGGCAATAATTCAATCGCTTCGCGTCCATACCAGGCGTCCGCACTTTCCTTTAAGAAAACCTCTGCAACGTGGCGAATCACTTTCGGGTCAATCAGGATCTCGCCACACCCCTCACAATAGAACGCCACGATCGGAACGCCCCACTTGCGCTGACGCGAGATGCACCAGTCGGGACGGTTGGCGATCATGTTGGTGATGCGTTCTTCGCCCCAGGGGGGATACCATTTCACACCTTGAATGGCCTTGAGGGCGCGGTCGCGGAGCGAAAGTCCCTGAATCAGATGATCCATCCGGATAAACCACTGAGGCGTGGAGCGGAAAATGACCGGATTGTGGCAGCGCCAGCAGTGGGGGTAGCTGTGAGTAATCTTCTCCTCCGCGAGCAGCACGCCGTGCGTCCTCATGAACTCCACGATGTGGGCATTCGCTTCGAACACCCGTTGCCCCGCGAAATGTGCCACCGTGTCATCAAAGCGGCCGACAGAATCGACCGGATTGTACACTTCGAGGTGATTAGCCACGCCCAGCAGGAAGTCCTCCTCCCCGTGCCCGGGTGCGGTGTGCACGGCGCCCGTCCCGGTTTCGAGGGTGACATGGTCGGCCAGTAGCAGTGGCGAATCGCGGTCGATCCAGGGATGGCGGGCCACGAGATGGTCGAGCTTTTCACCCCGGAATGCGGCGAGGGTTTTCGGCTCCTTCCAGCCGATTCTTTCCGACACTGAGGGTAGAAGCGCCCGGGCGACAATAAACACCTCTCCGGAAGGGCTTCCCGGCGCGGGGGCAGGCTCAACCGCGACATACTCAAAGTCACGGTGGACAGCTATGGCCATGTTCGCCGGAAGGGTCCACGGCGTGGTCGTCCAGATCACAACAGAGACGTTGCGGCCCCGCAGCTCAGGGGAGATCAAGGCGGGATCACTCTTAAGTGGAAACTTCACATAGACGGACGGGGAAGCGTGATCAGCATATTCGACCTCTGCTTCCGCCAACGCGGTTTCGTCAAAGATGCACCAGTGGACCGGCCGCAGCCCCTTGTAAACAAATCCCTCCTCCACGAACTGGGCAAAATTCCTCACGATGGTGGCTTGATACTCATTCGACATCGAGCTGTAAGGATGATCCCATTCCCCGAGCACACCCAGCCGCTTGAACTCCGTCCGCTGGATATCAATGAACTTTTCCGCGTATTTCCGGCAGGCCTGCCGGAATTCAACCGTGCTGGTGTGCTTGAGCTTCGGTCCATATTCTTGAAGCAAGCGGGTTTCGATGGGCAGGCCGTGGCAGTCCCAACCGGGCAGGTAGGCGGCATCAAATCCCATCATCGTCCGCGATTTCACGACCACGTCCTTGATGATTTTAGTGAGTGCGGTCCCGAGGTGGATGTGCCCGTTGGCGTAGGGAGGGCCGTCGTGCAGGACGAAGGTCGGCCGCCCTTTTCGTGCGGCGCGGATCTTCTCGTAGAGCCGGGTTTCCTCCCATTCCTTTAGACGCAGGGGTTCCGTTTGAGCAAGATTCGCCTTCATCGAAAAGGAGGTTTTCGGGAGGTGCACCGTCTTTTTCAATTCCAGCACTTTTTCCAATGAGGAAGCTCCATAAATGAAACGCCCCTTGCCATGCAAGGGGAGCTGAATCCCGCTTCTTGCTGCGTCTGGGACTCAAGGGTGCCTCCCCCGGAGCGATCCCGGCGCGCAGGCCAAAAATCTGATTATAAAGAGCAGGCTGCCAATTGTCTAGGACTTCAAGCGGCAGCGCCGGTGGAGTAAGTCCTGACGAAGCGTGGCCGCCAAACCCTCCCCGGCGCCGGGAAGGGATCGACCTTAATTGACTCGGCAGTTTGAGAAGACTTGGGTGGTGAGAATGGTCTCGCCGTCCTGAACACGTCTGAAGTGAACGGCCGCTGGAAGAATGGGGGCGGAGGACTGCGCCGAACCCGGGGCGTAACGGACGTCGTAGGAGAATTCCTGGATGCCTTTCGGTAGTTTTGTCTGTCGAATTTCGAGACGCAGAAGCATCCCGGTGGCCGCATCGAGCCACACTCTGCCGGCGATTCGCATGGGCATCTCGTGTCCGCCCATGTTGATTTTCCGGCTTTCAAGGTCTTTGACAGTTTGAAAAGCTACAGTGAATGCCTCCCGTCCGTCCCACTGCTCTTTTCCCAGAAACCGTTGGGCATAAACCTCGCGGTGATTCAACCCCAGGAACTCGGGTGCTGTACTGAAACTGTCGCGGACAAGGAACGAAGGATCGATGGATTGTTCGGGATGAGTGGGGGGAGAGGATGAATCGCCGGACCCAACAGGCAGGTGCTCCTCAACCAGGCTGATGTCGATCGAGAATTGTCCCAGCTGCTTTATCTCGGCGCTCACAGCAAATTTTTGATTCTTGATGGACGCCGGCTGGCCCTTTTCGCGTGTCCTTTCGACCTCGGCCTGTTCTTCGCATGAGATTTTCTTCATGTTCATCTCCTGTGAAGTGAGGCGCTCTCCGAGTCGGGTCAGGAATTGCAGTGCTTTGTCACCTTCCTCCCCCGCAGTGCTTGAAGGGCCGGGTGGCGAGCCAATCATCTGAGCCCGGCAGATTCGGATTGGAGAGGTCGACCCCCCCCAGACAAAGATGGCGATCCCTGTCCAGAGCAAAGGAAGAGCCCGAAAGCTGAAACTCGCACGGAATCTCATTTCGGAGGGCATTATAGAAAGGTATGCTCGTTTGGGAAACAAAAATAAGAAGGACAAGGTAATCGGGCAGATGAGGTTCTGGGTTTTGTTTGGAATTTGGGCTTTGGAATTTGGACTTTATTTGGATTTTGTCCGCCACGGCGGATTGGAGTTTGGAATTTGCTGTTAGTTGCCTGTAGCGGCCTCGTTTGCTTGGCCAAGGGCCGTGTGTTACCATTTTTGTTAGTTTTGTTTCCTAATTGGAACGGCGCCCATGAAATTCAAGATTGCGCTTGCACAAATCAACACCAAGTTGGGCAACCTGGAAGCCAACACGCGGCGGCATGATGAGATCATCTCGCAGGCGGCGGCCGCAGGGGCGTCGCTGGTGGTTTTTCCCGAGCTTTCTCTCTCGGGTTATCTTCTGAAGGATTTAACGCTGGATGCGGCGCTGGATCCCGCCTGTGCCGGCCCGCTCAAACACCTGGCAGCAAACGAAACGCAGACCGCCTGCGTCGTGGGATTTGTGGAACAGTCGCAGGATTTCAAATTCTACAACGCGGTCGCCTACCTCGATGCCGGGACGGTTCAGCACATCCATCGAAAGATTTATCTGCCGACCTATGGCATGTTTGATGAGAAGAGATTCTTTGCCGCGGGTGACACCCTGAGGACCGCGGACACCCGATTCGGCCGGCTGGGGTTCCTCGTATGCGAGGACATCTGGCATTTCTCGACCTCCTATTTGCTGGCGCACCAGGGTGCCCTCATGATTGTGGCGTCGCTGGCCGGCCCCGGACGCGGGGTCCGTGGTTCCGGCGACATGCTCGGCAGCGCCACGAGCTGGGAGCTACTGGCCCGCACCGTGGCCCAGTTCAACACCGTTTTCTTTGTCACGGTCAATCGTGTGGGTTTTGAAGATGGACTGAACTTCTTCGGCGGGTCGCTGGTCGTGGACCCGTATGGAAACATTGTCGCCCGGGGCCGGGTGTTTGATGAGGATCTGGTCTTCGCGGAAATCGATTTTGATCTGGTGCGGCGCGCCCGTGCCCAGGTCCCGTTGCTGCGTGACGAAAAGCTGGAACTGACGTTGCGCGAACTCGAACGCGTCTCCAGGGAAAAGTTTTTGCTCGAATAAACAAAATAATTCCGCCGGGGCGCGAAGCAGGCTGGACCAATCAAAACTCAGCCGCTCCGCGGTCGATTGGCCGCAGGCACCCTTCATGGATATCACCACAGATCAAGTGGGGGCCCTCCCTCCGTTGAATAGCGCGCTCGCCTTGCAGATTACAATCCGCTTTATCGGGGAAGAGCTTCACAAGGCCGGCTTCGAAAACGTGGTCTTGGGCTTGTCCGGGGGCATCGATTCCTCGGTCGTGGCCGCGCTGGCTGCACGGGCGCTCGGTCCTGAAAGGGTGACAGGAGTGCTGATGCCGTATCGGACCTCCAGTCCCGATTCCCTCGCGGACGCGCATGCCCTGGCCGATCAACTCGGAATCCGGCGCGAAATGATTGACATCAGCCCCATTGCGGATGGGTTTTTGTCGTTGAAACAGGATTTGAATAACACCCGCAAAGGAAATGTCCTGGCGCGCGCCCGGATGATTGTGCTCTATGATTTTTCCGCGGAACTTCATGCCCTGGTGCTCGGCACCAGCAACAAGACCGAAATCCTGCTGGGGTATGGGACGCTTTACGGGGATTTGGCTTCGGCGCTGAATCCCGTCGGTGACCTGTACAAGACCGAAATCCGGCAGCTGGCTGCGTTCCTGAACATTCCAGAGAAAATCATATCCAAGCCGCCCACCGCCGATTTGTGGATCGGCCAGTCGGATGAGGCGGAACTGGGATTTAGTTATGCCGAGGTGGATCGATTGCTGTATCATCGCGTGGACTTGGGTTTCTCTCCGGAAAAGCTGGTCGAGATGGGCTTCAACCGGAAATTTGTGGCGCGGGTGCTGGAACTCATGCGCCTGAATCAATTCAAGCGATGCGGGCCGTTGGTTTGCAAGCTGTCACCCCGGACCGTGACCCACGACTTTCTTTATCCACGCGACTGGGGGATGTAGGTATGGTTGGCGCCTTCTCCGGCACATTAAGGTGCGGTCTAATGTCGTACCCGGGCGTTTTCCTATGAATCACAACCGGAAGGTCCCGCTCAATTCGCTGGCGAAAAAACTGGATGGGGATCGCCCCAAAGGGACGCTCTACGTCGTGGGGACACCCATCGGAAATCTGGAAGACATCACGCACCGTGCCCTCCGGATCCTGGGCGAAGTGAACCTCATTGCCTGTGAGGACACCCGTACAACCCAGAAGCTTTTAAATGCATATAGAATCAAGACGCCCACCACCAGCTATCATGAATACAACGAAATGACCAAGGCGCCGGAGTTGGTGCTTCAGCTGGAAGAAGGAGAGAACATCGCCCTCGTCAGCGATGCGGGAAATCCCGGAGTCTCTGATCCCGGATACCGGCTGGTTTCACTGGCCATTCGACACAACATCCGCGTGGTCCCCGTGCCGGGGGTCTCCGCCTTTGTCGCCGCGCTCGTGGCCTCCGGACTTCCCAGTGATTCCTTCCGTTTTCACGGCTTCCTGCCTTCCAAGCGCAGCGAGCGGCTGGCGACCCTTGGGCAAGCACGCGTCGCGCAGCGGACCATCATTTTTTACGAAGCCCCCCATCGCTTGATCGCCACACTCAGGGACATGCTGGAAGTGCTGGGCGACCGGAATCTCGTGGTCGCCCGCGAAGTCACCAAGGTCCATGAGGAATTTGTCCGGGGCAGCATTTCTTCCGTGCTGGAACAGCTCAAGGGACGGGTCATTCAGGGCGAGATTACACTCATCGTGGACAAGCCGTTGCCGGAAACTCTCCCCCTGGCTCCCCCGGAGAAGCTCAAACAGGAATTTGACGACTTGCTTGCCGGCGGCGTAGAACGACGCGAAGCCATGAAGCGACTGGCCCGCAGCTATGGCATTTCCAAGAGCGAGGTGTATCGTCAACTGGAAACCCAGAAGTAGGAGGGATTCCAGTTTTCAGATCAGAATTTCGGGCCTGTCACAGTGCTGACGAGCTTGCCCTCGGGCGTTGGGCCCATTTTCCCGACTTCATAGTCGCTGTCCATTTTGGAGTAGCGAACTTCCTGCAAGGTCGCCGTGGCTCCACCGTACTGGTCTTTCTTCTGGATCATGGCAGTGGCGCTGGCACTGTCGTTCCCACCGAGACCGTAAATCAGAAGATTCCCCACAAACTTGGTGGCATTCCCAAGGGCGGCGGGAAAGAGCTGACTCACAAATTCAGCGACGTGCCCCTGGGGGGTCAGGGAGATGGGACGACTGTCCACAAGCCCGGTCTGATCAAAGAGGTCAGCCCGGAGGTTAATGGAAAATACATTGGGGTTTACCACGGCGAAAGCGGTGTCCTCTCCCTTACCAGCGTCACGCAGCACGGGGATGGAGAACCGGCTGCACGCCGGCATGGGGGAAACTCCAACGGTGAAGATCGGAGTGCCCGTGAGCGGGTCACCCTGGTAATAGGTATAGTTCAAATAACCGCCCAGATTGTTGGAACTCGTCACTTCGGTGATGCGCAACCAGCCACTTTCGTAGGGTCCCACTCCATCCGTGTCCAACCTGCAGGCTCCGAAGGGTGTGATGTAGAAATGAGTCCCAACCACTTTGCAGTTGCTCGTATAGGAGGTCCTCAGCCAATGATCCGGGCTGGTATGATCAAAATCTTCCAGGGCGACCTCGATGCCGATATTGGAGGGGTTGGAGACAATAAGGGTGGTGACATAGGTGTTATTTCCAATCACACCATTAACGACTTGAGGGTACCAGAGGCGCCAGGACGGATCAGTTTGTCCAAGAGTTAGCGTGGATGACAGAAGGACCACAAGCCCCAGCAAGCCGATTGCGGACAGTACGCAATGCTTAAATCTCATGTCAGACCTCCATTTTCGTTGAGAAACCTAACCTGACGCTTTCCTTGATGCTAGTAGCCTCTGAATTCGACCTGAATCACCTCATGGAATACCTATGTTAGTACAGGTCGATTTGGAGGAAGTGATTGGTATCACAAGCTTTCGGATTTATTGCTGATTCACTTGACCGCGATCGTGTGGACCTCACCCAGAGTCGAAAGCGGCTGATCGAATTTTTTCGAATCCCCGACGGCGAGCATGACGAACTGATCGGGATGCAGGTACTGCTTCGCCACACGCTGGATATCTTCGCGGGTCACTTTGGCGATTTTGTCCCGGTAGGTCTCCAGGAAGTTGTCCGGCAGACCATAGTAGAGATAATCTACCCGTCGCGAGACAATCTGGGAACTGTCGGAAAAACGGAAGACGAAGGAATTCAGCACGATGTCCTTGGCGGTATCCAGTTCTTCCTGGCTGACCGGTTGCTCCTGGATCTTCCGAACTTCGAGCAGCGCCGCGTCCATCGCCTTGAGCGTGGTTTCAGGCTTGGTTTCAAACTGAATCCAGAAGTTTCCGTAATCGCGCTCACCCGGATTGAGGATGCTCCCGACGGCATACGCCAATCCCATCTTAGTCCGGATTTCGTTGACCAGCCGCGAATGGAATCCGCTGCCCAGAATGGAATTCATGACACTGAGCGGGAAAAAGTCGGGATTACTCAACTTGATCCCCAGCTGACCCAGACGAACGTTGGTCTGGTCGATCGGTCGTTCGATCAAGTTGACCGATTTCTTAAACTCCAGCTTCACCTCTTCGACCGGTGGATAGGTCACCGCCACCTTCTCCCAGCCTTTGAAAGCCTCCTTGAGCTTCGTGAGCATCTCGGAGGTATTGAAGTCGCCTGTCACCCCTAAAATCAAGGCGTTCGGATGAAAATATTTCTGGTGAAACTGCACCAGGTCTTCGCGGGTAATGCGATCAACGGTTTCAGCCGTGGGAACCCGGGCCAGGGGGTGGCTGGATCCATAGAGCAATTTGTTGAATTCAATTCCCGTCAGTTGTGAGGGGACATCGTTGCGGCGCCGGATGGCCTCCTTGAGCTGGTTTTTTGCGACCATCAGGCGGTCCTCGGTAAAGGCCGGGCTGCGGAGAATATTTGCAAACAGTTGGAGGCCCCGGTCGAGATCTTTTTTCATCACCGAAAGGGAGGCCGTGCCCTCTTCCGCAGAGACGGAGGTTTCAATCGAAGCCGCGAGAAACTCGAGTTCCTCGTTGAGCTGGTCCGCGGAGACGTCTTTTGTTCCTCCGGAGCGCATCACCGTCCCAGTCAGCGAGGCCAAGCCCAGCTTCTCTGCAGGTTCATAGATTGATCCGGTACGAATCGCAGCGATGGCGTCCACGGTCGGCAACTCGTGATCCTCCAACAAAAACACCGTCATGCCATTTTCCAGGGTCACGCGCTCGGGTTTGGGAGGAGTAAACTTCAATTCTGCGAACTTCATGGTGCGGGGGTCTTCGCGGTGAAAGGTGGACGGTGGCGTCTGTTTTGCTCCCCGGTCGGCCGG
The DNA here is from genome assembly GCA_020072965.1 of Terriglobia bacterium. GTDB lineage: Bacteria > Acidobacteriota > Terriglobia > JAIQFV01 > JAIQFV01 > JAIQFV01. The sequence continues at coordinate 17,089 of JAIQFY010000036.1, forward strand.
TGCCGCGGCGGGCTTGGCCTCTTGGGCGAAAAGAATCACCCCCACCAGCATGCCGGCGAGAGTAAATCCAATCAAAGCCTTCTTCGGGAATGCCATAGGATTTCTCCTCATTAGGTTCAGGTCGAATGGGCTGATCATAATTGAATCCTCTTGGAAACGCTGAGCCGTGCGAACCGGCGGGCCACACATTACCTCACGCCAATTCTGAAGGGTCGCGGTGGGACCGGTGTCTCAGGCTACGGTTTTTCAAATATCTTCGGATCGACGCCCGCATTAATCTCCAGGCTGGTCGTCCTGGACTCACTGAGTTTTTTCCCGTTCTGGTTCTGCACATGCTGAAAAGGGATTTGAATTCCATTCACCGCACGATAGTCAGAGAAGAGGTCTTCGGCTGCAACGTCCGCCCCGAAGGGTGTTTTGATGGAATATGACATTTTGAGCAGGAAGTGTGTTGTCTTATCAAAACATAGCTTTGTTTGCTGTCCGTCGGCATCGGTTGCCAGAACGACGTCAGCGGGCTTTCCGTCGACGGGTTCATCATCCTGGGTCTGAAGCTTCGTGTTGGGATCATTGAGCAGAATGATTATCTGGATGGAATCGCGCTTCAGGGCATCCTTGAGGCTGGCCAGCGTGGCCGGGGGCATCTCCTGGGTATTAGGGCCAAACTGGATCCACCCCAGGGTACCGTTGGTCGCCTGCGTGACGGTCCCCTGGGGGACGGTGATTTCAACCCTGAGTTTGCTCGGATAAATCGCGCGGCCGGTTACAGTCACCTCCTGGTCCCCCATGGGTGACGTTAACTTCGCAGTTGCTTTGGTCACGATATCCTTTACCGCCTTTAAGGCCTCAAGGCCCCCTTTAGTTTTTGTCACTTCAGCAACAATCTGCTTGGCCCGAGCGACGGATTCAGCGCTTGTCGGGGCTATGGGAGCGGCCGGTCCGTCCGTGGTTCTTTCGGATCTTACCGGCACGTGGTAGGCAACTGTGCGGTTTCCCTTTTTGAAAATGTCCCGGGCGACTCGCTGCACGTCCGTGGGGCTTACTTTCTGAAGGTTCTCGCGGTAGGCAATCATCTGCTTCCAATCCCCGTTGATCACTTCCGTCTGGGCCAACAAAGAAGCCATCCCTGAATTCGAGCGCAGATTTCGAATCAATTGAGCATCAATCTGGTTGACGACTTTCTGCAGTTCCCGCGGAGTCACGAGCGTCGTCTTCAGCTTGTCGAGTTCCTGGTCGATGCCTTCCTCCACCTCCCCGGTGGTATGGCCGGCCAGGGGGACCCCCACGATCAGGAAGAGCGTGGGATATTTCCCGTAAATGAGAGGGGTACTCGAAAGCGCTTGAGCTGCCGCGGCAATTTTCTTTTCCAGCACGAGGCTCCGGTACAGCCGCGAGGTTCGTCCGGAAGACAACAGGTCCTGAATAACATCCAGGACTACGTCGTCTTTGTCCCGTGCGTCGGGACGATGCCAGCCTAGGAAAAGATAGGGATTAGTGTCGAACTCAACCTCAACCCGCCGCTCACCTTGCTGAGGCAACTCCAGGGTATGAATACGCGGCGGCTTGGGCGAGGAAGGGATTGAACCGAAATAATGGTCCACCAGGCGGATCATTTCGGTGGTGGAGAAGTCCCCCACAATCGCAATGGTCGTGTTGGAGGGTGCATAATACTTTCTGAAAAACTCCTCCCCATCCTGCCTGGTCAGATGCAGCAGGTCTGAAGGCCAACCCCATCCGGCATGCAACCCGTAAGGATGGGCCTCAAAGGAATTCACGAGAAACTTTTCAAACAGTTTCCCGATCGGATTGGTATCCACGGAGCGCCGGCGCTCCTCCATCACCACATCCCGCTCCTTGTAAAACTGCCGGAATATGGTGTGTGTCATGCGGTCCGATTCCACTGCCGCCCAGAGTTCGGACTTGTTGGCGGGGAAGCTGACGTAATACTCGGTGGCATCGCGGCCGGTATTGGCATTGAGTCCGGTTCCACCGTTCTTTTCGTAGAGTTGTCCTACTTCGTTGGAAACCACGAAAGCATCGGCTTCCTTTTGGACCTTTTCCAGTTCGTCGGAAATGTCTTTGATTTTTGCTGCATCCTCATTTCGATCCCGCGCCGCGGTCAATCGGGCTTCAAGTTCATCGATCTGGGGGAAGAGCAGTTTTTCCTTGGCGTAGTCCCTGGTGCCCAGGGTCGGGGTCCCCTTGAAGGCCATATGCTCGAACAAATGGGCCAAGCCGGTCTTTCCAATCTCCTCGTCGACTGAACCCACATCATAGTAAATGTGAAACGCGATCGTCGGATTGGCATGCCGTTCCATCAGCAGAACATTCAGGCCATTCTTGAGGGTATGCCTCGTCACCCGTGTCTCCAGCCTCTGTAGCGCCTGCGCTGCCAGTCCGGATGTGATCATCACAAGGACAAACACCGTGGCGGTGGCATGCGCGGTGATACTCGAAAACCTTTTCATAGACCCTCCGAAAAGTGAATGACAACAAGGAATTGCTTCCAAAAGCTTGTGGCGACGGCCTGCGGCTTCCAAGGCTTCCGAGGTCCGATCGAATTCGGTAGTCCCTTTCGCCAGGCCGCTCCCTTCAAGGCCAGCTGCGGAGTCACATTCTTGCTGGTAATACGCAGTTCTTATGCGCCCAGTTTCTCTTTTAACATGGCGGCATAGCGGCGGCTGATGTCGATGCGCTTGCCGGATCGCAGTCTCGCGACCGAAATCGGGTCTGCGGAGAAAATGCGAGGGTAACCGGCGCAATTCCCGGGGTAATCCACGGAGCTCAACCCGAACTAATTTCGCAGAGGCGCTCAATCTTTAGTATAATCGGGGTTCTCCTGACGGTTATGATTTTGTGAGCAATCCCGTTTGAATTCGCCGGGAATTCTGATGCCCACTGAGACGGTTTTTATCACGTTGTTTCTTGCCATCGCCATCGTGGCCCTGGGCCTCTATCTCCGGGCTCAATTCCAGGCCCTGCGCCCCGCCAGTGACCCGTCCGCGGCTCTCCAGTTGATGCAGCAGCAGGTCGATGCCTTGAGGCAACAATTGCAGGAAACCCTCTCAGCCAACGCCCAGCTGATCTCGCAGCAGATGTCCCAGACCATGACGACCGTGAACACCAACCTGAATCAAATGACGTCTCAGATCCAGTCGTCGCAGGGAGCGATCGGTCAGCGGCTCGATAATGCGGCCCGGGTAGTGGGAGAAGTTCAGAACCGGCTGGGAGCCCTCGACGAGGCGTCCAAGCGAATCTTCGAAATGGGAAAGAACCTGACCGAATTGCAGAACATCCTTCGGGCGCCCAAGCTGCGGGGCGGATTGGGCGAATTATTCCTCGAAGACCTGTTACAGCAGATTTTTCCTCCCCATTGTTACACGATGCAATACCCCTTCAAGAGCGGAGAACGAGTGGACGCCGCGCTCCATTTGATGAATGGGATTGTTCCCGTCGATTCCAAATTTCCCCTGGAGGGGTTCAAACGATTGGCGGAGGCGGCCACCGACGAGGAACGGCGGTCGGCCCGGCGCACCTTTGTCCAGGACGTCAGGAAACACATTGATTCGATCGCCAACAAATACATCGTCCCCGAGGAAAAGACGTTTGACTTTGCCTTGATGTACATTCCGGCCGAAAACGTGTACTACGAAACCATCATCAAGGACGAGAACTTCGGTGACGATAAAAGCATTGCCAGTTATGCTCTCCAGAAACACGTGGTCCCGGTCTCTCCCAACAGCTTCTACGCCTATTTGCAGGCCATCCTGCTCGGGCTGCGCGGGTTGCATGTCGAGGAGAGTGCGCATGAAATCATTCGGAACCTCCAGCAGTTGCGGGGTGATTTTGCGAAGTTCGAGGACGCCTTCCAGTTGATGGGAAAACATCTCGGGCATGCCCAGTCCAGCTACACGGACGCTGAAAAACGCCTCGACAAGCTGCAGGGCCGATTGGACCAGACTTTACAGACCCAGGAGCAAGTCGATCTGAAGCCGGCGGCCGCTGTCGCCGCGCTGGAGTCTCCCGAGACATAACCGTCCCTTGCCGGGGCTCGGTATCGGATCGCATCGATCCCTCAGATTGCGGGGTGGCGCCGGGCAATCTCGTTCTTGTCCTGGATGGGGAACGATCGTTCCAATCTCGCGTGGTTCGATTTCATCTTATCTGACCTCTCTGAAGGAGAAGCGTACATGAAAAAGATTGCCGAACTGGTGACAAATCGCGAAGTATACTTTATCCGCGCGGGGCAGACTGTTCAGGAAGCAGCGAACTACATGGGAATGCGAAACGTCGGCGCCGTGGTTGTCCTGGAGGCGGATCGCCTGGCGGGGATCTTCTCGGAACGGGACCTGATGAAGCGCGTCGTGATGCGGGGGCTCGACCCGGCGAATACAAAGATTGAGGAAGTGATGACCCGGGAGGTGGTTTCCGCGGATGCCGACGAAACCTACGAGAACTGCCTGCGCAAGATGAAACAGCTCAATGTCCGCCATTTGCCGATTGTCCGGGCAGGGGAATTGCTGGGAGTGGTCTCGCTGCGCGATTTGTTAATGGTGGATTTGGACGAAAAGGATCACGAACTGAAGATGATGACCGCGTACATCCATTATGTGCCTCCCAAATGAAACGGCAGTCGTGGAGACCCTGACGCTTTTCCCCTCCTCACTGTGGACGGTCCTGCCGGGAGTGGCCATCCGGCCGCATACTCCTTAAGAACATGCGCCTCATTGCTCATCGCGGCTACTCCTCCATCGCTCCCGAGAATACCCTGGCGGCCTTTGAGCTCGCGCTCGAGTGCGGGGCGAGGGCTGTGGAGTGTGACCTGCAACGCACCCGCGATGGCCACCTCGTGGTTCTGCATGATGGGACGCTGAACCGGACTACGAATGGGCGTGGAACGGTCCGGTCGAAAACCCTGGAAGAACTGCGCCCACTTTCAGCGGGGTATTCCAGGAAATTCGGATCAAGTTTTGTCGGCGAGCGCATCCTCACATTCCAGGAGTTGCTGCTTCACGTCCAGCACCGCGCCCATCTTTTCGCTGAACTTAAACGGGAGGGGGTGGCACGAGACGGGAGCGATCGCCGTGAAATGATCCGGCGGGTGCGTGAAATGGCGCTCGTGGACGAAGTCACCTTCATCTCGTTTGAGTGGATCGCCCTGGAAGAGATGCGTTCGATGTGCCCCGACGTGCGCCTGGGCTTGCTCTTTGACCGATACCGTTCCCGGGAAATGTTTGCAATCTCCGATAGACTGAACGCCCGCATTCTGATGGGACGCGTGGACCTTGTCGAGAAACATCCGGAGGTCATCCACGAAGCCCACCGCCGGGGAATGGAGTTGGGTGTCTACACCGTGGATGAGCTCCCCCGCCTGAAGCAACTGGAACAATTAGGAGTCGACGGTGCGGCCACAAACCGGATCGGCGATTATGTCTGCGAATTTGCTCCGGCGAATTTCCCGCGTGGATAAAGCTGGGATGGTCTGGATCCCGAGGTTGAGATTTACCGATGGGCGCTGACCATTCGAAAAGTGTGGCGGAGATGGGCGCTGGCTTCGACGAAGGCGAAGAAAGAAGGCATCCCCCTCACGGCCTTTCAAGGGAATGCCGTATGAGCTTTAGTGTGCAGCCTTGCAGGTGCCTGTGCCCTCAGTCGCAAATTTCCTGTGTCTCGTCTCGCGCGGCCGGCTCCCGATCTCAAATTTGAAAAGTCAGATTCGCCAGGTCGAGAGGGGAAAGCAACGGGCCCCCGCTGGTGTCAGCTCCCATCGGGCTGTTGCCGAAACCCGAGAGCGTCCGGTGAGGGCACCGGGCCTACAACCTAACCGCATGATCCTGCGTTGTAGGCCGGGTCCCCTGACCCGGCGAAATGATTTAAGCAACAGCCCGCCATGTTCAGACAACTATACAGACCGGCGAGGCACCGTTTTGGTCCTGACTCATGGAATCAGAAAAGAGTCTATTTATCCTTCCTCCCCCTGTGTTAGAGGGACGCTGAGGGTCTTCAACTTCGGATTCCGTGATAAATCTTGTTCTACCAGACCCGATTCGTTGTAAACTTGTCGTAATAATGATCGGCGATATTCGAAACCCGGCCGGTCCTCCACTCTCCCCCATTGAGGAAGGGTAATGACTCAGACAATCGAAAATGAATTCCACTGCTTTGTCGACGATTTTCTTGACGAGTACTTTGCGTTTCATCCTGAGATCGCCACCGCCTCAGGGATTCACGCTCATGATCATCAAATATCCGATTTCAGTCAGGGTGGGATCGCCCGGGATAGCTCGCGGCTGAAAAAGGCAATCTCCCGATTGAACAGGATCGGAGCTCGAATCGGCAAGGGTTCGGTCGAAGGCCTCCCCCCTCAGTTTCGACTCGATTTTCAATTAATGAGGGGAACGCTGGAGGCGTCTCTATTTGAGCTCGAGGAAATGCGCTCGTGGGAGCGCAATCCCAGCGTCTACAATGACCTTCTTAATGCCTCGCTATTCCTGCTTATGAAAAGGGCCTTTGCCCCCTTGCACACCCGGGTCCGGGCAATTATCGAGCGCGAGCGACAAATCCCAGGCGCCCTGGTGGCGGCCCGGAGAAACCTGCGCCGGGTACCCAGGATGCTGGTGCAACTGGCCATCCGGCAATTCGAGGGAACGCTGCATTTCCTGAAACACACCCTGCCCGCGGCTGTGGCCGAGACCCGCGACCCCAGGCTGCTCGCCGAGTTTGAAGATTCAAACCGTCAGGCCATGGCGGCTTTTTCCGAGTTTATCAGTTTTCTGAGACGACAACTTCTCCCCCGCGGCGCAGAACGCTTCGGGATTGGCGAGCATCGCTATCGCAGAAAACTCTGGCTCGAGGAGTGGGTGGATCTTCCCCTTGAACATCTGCTGGCGAAGGCGCGGGAGTCATTGAAAGAGAACCACGAGATGTTTCGCCGCGTGGGTTCTTCCATCCATCGAAGTCGAGGTCTCGAAGAGATCCTGGAACTTATCACCCGCGAACATCCCGCCGGCGATCAGGTGCTCGACGTCACGGCGGGGGTGCTCGGCCAACTGCAGGATTTCCTGGTGAAACGCGACCTGATCTCGCTTCCCCCAGCCTCACTTGCGTCGCGCCAGGGGAGTCTATGCACCGTCGACGAAAGCCCGGAATTCCTGAGGGAACTCACCTTCGCCTCGCTCGACGTGCCCGGCCCGTTTGAGAAGAGGGCGCGCGAATACTTTTACTACGTCACGCTTCCGGATCCAAAGTGGAGCCCGGAAGCGCGCGAGCAGCATTTGCGCTTCTTTTCACACCAGCTGATTTTAACCACGTCGATTCACGAAGCCTATCCCGGGCACCTTGTTCACTTCCTTTGGGTCAACCGGCACCCATCCAAGGTACGGCGGCTCTTTGGCGCCACTTCCCACGTGGAAGGATGGGCGCACTATTGTGAGCAGATGATGATCGAGCAGGGGTTTGGAGATGGCGATCCGCGACTCCACCTGGCGCAACTGCACGAAGCCCAGTTGCGCTTGTGCCGCTTTATTGTGGGAATTGAGATGCACGCGGGAAGCATGTCGTTCCGTCAGGCCAAAAATTTCTTCGTACGCAATGCCCACATGCAGCCCGTCAACGCCGAGCGCGAGGCAAAGCGCGGCATCGTCGATCCCACTTATCTTGTCTACACCCTCGGAAAAATGCAACTGCTTCGACTCCGCGAAGACACTCAAAAAAAACAAGGCGCCCGGTTCTCGCTCAAGAAGTTTCACAATGCCTGCGTTCAGAATGGGTTTCCTCCGATCCCCCTGCTGCGTGAACTGTTACTCGGTGAACGCCGCGCGGTGATATGAGCGGGGCTCCCTCCCCTGAAAGCTAAAGTGGCCAAACACGGACGCCCGGCCCACAACAGCCCTGAAGGCCCTCTAAAGTCGGTGTCTGTCCAGCCTCTTCTCAAGGGCTGCCCACTTTCCTGCATTTGCCCCTTGAGAGGACTTTGAGTACAATGTCGACTTTACTTCCCTCACGGGGCCGGGGCTCGGGAGGTCCTGGCCGGGAACGCATGGATTGCAAGAATAACAATGCGAGCAGACCTGCACATCCACACCCATCATTCCGACGGCTCTTTCCCGCCGGAGAGGCTAATTGAACTGGCGGAAGAGCAACGCCTGGATTACCTTGCCATCACCGATCACGATTGCTTTGCCTCCTACGAAGCTGCTTCCCGCGCTATTGCCTTGCGTGGATTGGCTTTGAAGCTGATCCCTGCAGCCGAATTCACCGCCATGTTGGACGGCGAGGAAATCCATGTGCTCGGTTACTTCAAGGAATTCCCCTCCACGCGCATTCAACAGTATGCCGGACGAGCGCAAGCGGAACGCCGAAGTCGCGTTGTGCGCGCCCTCGAGAACCTCGCCAAGATCGGCGTGGAGGCCTCGATCGACGACATTCAGGCTCATCCGGGGTGTCAGAGCCTGACTCAATTGCATCTGGCCTTTCTGCTCATCGAAAAGAAATACGCCTCATCGGTCGCGGAGGCACGGCGGGTGTATTTGACCGACCGCGTGCTGCCGAAGTTCAACATGCAGGCCAAGGAGGTGGTTGAGACCATCACCGGAGAGGGCGGCGTGGCGGTGTGGGCACATCCGGAGGCCGAGAATTTTGACCGGAATCTCAAGCTCTTGATCAAGTCCGGGCTGTCGGGTGTCGAGGTTCTCAACCTCCGCCGTCAGAACAAGGCGTCAAGACAGTTCGTTAAGGCCGCCAGGAAAAACAAGCTGGTGACCACGCTGGGGAGTGACTGGCATGGCCACACCCATCCCTATGGATACGACCAGCAATTGGAAGGTGAAAAAATTCTTCCTGCGTTCCTGGAGCGCCTCTTTCACTAGACCGGGTGATCTGGCCGCGGAGTTTGGGCGCGCGTGACCGCAGGCTCGCACGCCTGGGAGGAATCTCATGGACACAGATCTCGAAGGCATAAAACAGGCGATCCTGGCAACGTATACGCGGGAAGATATTCGTCTGCATCACGTGAATCCCCTCCCTTTGCCTTCCAAGGAGATTCTGGAGGGGCTCCTGGAGGATCTCCTCGCCCTGCTTTATCCCGGCTACTTTGGCAGCACCGTCACCGACATCCCCGACGTGACAGAACAGGTGAACAAGCGGGTCGACCTCATCTTCGAGAAGCTGAGGCAACAGATTTATTTGAGTTTTCGACATTTCTGCGACCGGCCGGGATCCGAATGTTCACATTGCGATGAAGCGGCGCGCGGGACGACCCGGACTTTTCTTGAAAGGATCCCCCGGCTGCGGGAATTTCTCCATAACGATGTCGAGGCCGCATACGATGGCGATCCCGCTGCCAAAAGCATCGATGAGATCATTTTCAGTTACCCGGGTGTCTATGCGATCACCGTGTACCGAATCGCCCACGAATTGGAACAGCTTCATGTGCCGCTGCTTCCCCGCATCCTCACGGAGGTGGCGCACTCGCGGACGGGAATCGACGTTCATCCCGGGGCCAAAATCGGGGACCATTTCTTTATTGACCATGGGACCGGTGTGGTAATCGGGGAAACGACGGAGATCGGCAATCGTGTGCGTCTCTATCAGGGCGTTACACTGGGTGCTGTGAACTTTCCTCGCGACGCTGAAGGGCGCCTCATTCGTGGACAAAAACGGCATCCCACCGTCGAGGATGATTGCATCATCTATGCCAGCGCGACGGTGCTGGGAGGCGAGACGGTGGTCGGGAGGGGCTCCATCATTGGATCCAACGTCCGTTTGATGGAAAGCGTCCCGTCCGGCTCCAAGGTCATGGCAGAACCCGCCCGCCATACCATCACGCCGCGATTGACCCTGGATAAGAAAGCCGCCGCAGGAAAAAAGAAATAGAGCCCAAGGGGAAACTCCAAATCCCAAAATCCAAAGTCCAAATAAATTCCAAACCCCAAAATCAAAATTCCAGACAAAACCCAAATTTCAATACCCAATATCCAAATGAGTTCAAATTTCCAAGTCAAGACTCAAAAGTGGAATGAATTCTATGTCAACAAGTTCCACGCGGTCAGCGATCTTTGATCGCTTGGAATTTGGAGCTTGGAATTTGGAGCTTGGAATTTATTTGGACTTTGGATTTTGGACTTTGGAATTTCTCGCGCCCTGCGCGAGTACCGGTCTTTCCACCCCGTCCAGCTGCGTCACCGCCGTCAAGGCACCCAGGGATTCATTGAAAAGGACAGGCAAGCCGATGGCCTCCTTGAAATCCTTGTAAAAGGAATTGATCTTTTCGAGGTGAGATGCCGTGGCTGGGATCTCCTGCTGATCATCGGTGAGGAACTTCTGGTACCCCTTGTCAAGAAGCCGGAAGATCTTCCCATTCCGGAGCAGCCCCGGCGATCGCAGCATTTCAATGCGGTTATCAAGGGTCTCTCGAAAGAGAACTGCGCTATCTTCCCGGCTTGCCTGCATCCATGAGGGTGAAATGGGAGAGGGGCGAACCTGAAATCCCGCCGCCTTCAATTGGGAGAGGGGATCGGTTTGCGACTGGTTCAGTTTACCTGCCATACACGATTTTTCCCGGCATGTCTGATTTTTGAAACTCCAGACAGAAGTATAGCTGACATCCTGCCCAAAAATACAGGTGCAAAAAACTCCCGCATCAAGAATGATTCCAAAGAGTAAAGGTTTTTATATCAGCATGAGACTGGCCGGTTTGAAATTCCGTATCTTGCAGGCATGGATGAAACGGAGGATCGAGTTGTGACAGGCATGACGCGGGCTTTGTCTTTCGCGGGGTTTTTTTTGGGGGATGAGCATTCCGTCGTCACGAATAAGCAAGCGAGCCATCAGTGGACGTGAACTTCCTGGACCTTGCCCGAGGGTTAATTACCGGCTTTGCTGTCATGTAGATACCGGACTTTTTATGTCCACGAAGTCCAAAAACATGTAACCTTTTTCACAAAATATGCGACAATGGGTTCGGAGGCTGGGTGGTGTCTGGATGAGGATTCGTCAGTCTCTTCCCCGAAGGATGATGCCTACCAGAAGTGGGATGTTTCATACTGTCGGTTGCTCTCTTAAATCATTGTCCTGACCCTCAGGGAAGTGCGATTCCTCTGCCGTTTGACCCTGCCAATCGAATGCCTGTTCGTACTTTCCAGTTGGATAATGCCCCGAGGGGAGCGACTGGATCTCGAGCAGCGTCATTGCCTCCCGGTGGTTCCGTAGAAAAACCAGATCTGCACGGGCTACCCCATATGTTCGGGGCCGGGCGTTCTATGACTAGCCCGGAAGAGTCCGGGCTGCGAGGGACGTTCGCCGGGATAGTCAAACCTGTATAGTCACAAGGAGCTTGATCGAGAGGCATTTGTCATCCCGTCGCTAGTGGAACCGTGCACTTCTAGTGTCAGCCTTTTGATTGCCCCGGCTACTGAGTTCTTGGTTCTAGTTATTTTGGGAGGTAGGTCATGCGAAGACGTCTGGCCCTTAAGCTGATTCTTTCATTGATGATACTGGTCGGGGTCACGGAGGGGATCTCCGGCCTTATCAATGTCAAGAGCCAGGAGCGTCAGCTTCTCGACGCTATGATCGAGGGTGCTGATCAACTCTCCAAAGCCATTACCAGCTCCACTTGGCATGCCATGCTGGCAGACCACCGCGACACCGCCTACGAAATGATGCAGACCATTGCCCTGAAACAGGGCATCAACAAAATTCAGATCTTTAACCGCGAAGGCCGGGTCATGTTTTCCACCCAACCCGGTGAGACCAGGCAGGTGGACAGGCGTTCGGAGACCTGTGCGTTATGTCATTCCTCGTTGCAGCCCCTGGTGAAGGTCGACGTGCCCTCTCGTGCACGCATATTTAAGGGACCGGAAGGGAGCCGCAAACTTGCCATGGTGACCCCGATTTACAATGAACCGGCCTGCAGCCAGGCAGCCTGTCACGCTCATCCGGAAAAGATGAAGGTCCTGGGCGTTCTCGACGTCACCTTGGACCTCGATCGGATCGACCGCGAGGTCGCCAACATTAAAGTCCGCGGATACCTGGCGACCGGTATCCATATTTTTTTGGTCAGCCTGTTCATCATTTTTTTCACCCAACACTTCGTGGATGCTCCGATTCGGAAACTGATCGACGCCACCAAAGCTGTTAGCGCCATGCAACTCGACAAACCCATTAAGGTGGAATCGAGTGAAGAGCTGGGTGAGCTGGCCCGTTCATTTGATGTCATGCGAGAACGCCTGAAGCAGTCCGTGGCCGAAAACGAGCAATTCCTTCAGTCCCTGGAAGCCAAGGTGGAAGAAAGGACTGAACAGTTGAAGGCGGCGAACCAGAAGCTCATGCAAACCGATCGTCTTGCCTCCCTCGGACAACTCTCAGCCAGTGTGGCACATGAGATCAACAATCCTCTCTCGGGAGTCCTGAACCTGTCCAAGCTGATGCAACGCATTCTCAAGGACGATGGCATCCCCCCCAACCGGATCGAGGAATTCCGGCGGTTTCTCTCACAGATCGTGAACGAGACGACCCGGGTGGGTCGAATCGTGTCCGACCTTCTGGCTTTTTCGCGGCGCTCCAAGCCCCAAAGTAAGCGCGCGGATTTGAATGCCATTGTGAAAACCACCCTCTCCCTGGTCTCCCACAAACTATCGCTGGGGAACGTTGGAGTCAATTTGAACCTTGCGGAAAACCTTCCCGTGGTGCCTTGTGACAGCTCTCAGATGCAACAGGTGGTGATGAATCTTATAATGAATGCCGCGGAAGCGACCTACCGGAAGGGCCAGGGCAGTGTGACGATCACGACACGGGTCCAGGCGGGTGGCTCGAAAGCGGTTCTGGAAGTGGTAGACAACGGGGAGGGGATCGCCCCGGAAAACATGTCGAAGATCTTTGATCCCTTCTTTTCCACCAAGGAAGAAGGCAAGAGTGTTGGCCTGGGACTGGCCGTGGTGTACGGCATTGTGGACTCCCACGGAGGCGACATTGAAGTGAAGAGCAAGCGGGGTGAAGGCTCCATGTTTCGAGTGGTTCTTCCGCTCAGCCCCGAGCAAGAGGTGGCTGAGGCGGCTCCCGCGTCAACCGTGGAAAAAGGAAGCAGAATGTGACCTTCCTTTATTTAGCGCCCCAGGGCGCGGTGGATGATGAAGTTCTCACCATCATCGAGACGTGCCTTTGGGCCAACTTCGGGTATGAGATACGCCAGCTGGGATCGTCGGCCGAGCCCGAGTACGCCTTCGACCTGCGGCGCCGGCAGTACAGCTCCACCCTGATCCTGCGCCAGCTGGTGGTCAAATGCCCTCCTGATGCCGCCCGCATCCTGGCGGTCACCGAGAAGGACCTGTTTATCCCCATGCTTAGCTTTATTTTCGGACAGGCTCAGCTGAATGGAACCGTCGCCATCATCTCGCTGGCCCGTCTTCGACAGGAATTCTACGGACTTCCGTCAAACCGGATGCTGTTGCTGGCACGGGTCGTCAAGGAGGCGCTCCACGAGATGGGCCACACCTTTGGCCTGATCCATTGTCCCGAGCGCACTTGCCCCATGTCTCTCTCCACCAATATTCACCAGGTTGATACTAAAGGCAGCGAGTTCTGCGCCGGTTGCCGCGCGCTTCTTCGGGAAAACATTGGCGCGACATACGAACAAGCCGCAAATATTATGCGTGCGGAGGATTGATCATGAAAACACGGTGGGAAATTCTTGTGGTCGATGATGAAGAAGTGATGCGTGAATCCCTGGCCGCCTGGCTGCGCGAGGACGGCTACGACGTCAATACTGCCTCCTCCGGACGCGACGCCATCGAAAAGGCCCGCCAGAAGGACTATGCCATCTATTTCATCGACCTGAAAATGCCCGGGGGAATCGACGGCATCGAGACCATGATGGAGGTGCGAAAGGTCCACCCCGAAGCCTCCATCATCATCATCACGGCCTATGCCACCGTCGACACAGCCATCACCGCCATGAAGGAGGGGGCGCAGGAGTATATCGTCAAGCCGTGCAATCCTGAGGAAATCTCGCTGCTGGTCAATCGCATCATCAAGATCAAGAACCTTCAGCGGGAAAATACGATTCTGAGGAAGAAACTGACCAAGCAGTACTGCTTCCACGACATCATCAGCAAGAACCCGAAGATGCTCGAGATATTTCAGTTGATCCAGGAGATCGCCAGCCTCCGAAGCACGGTGCTCCTGCAGGGAGAGAGCGGCACGGGGAAGGAACTGATCGCCCGGGCAATTCACTTTTCCGGAGACCGGGCCGAACAGCCCTTCATTGGCGTCTCTTGCGCCGCCCTCGCCGAGACCTTGCTGGAGTCAGAACTGTTCGGTCATGAAAAAGGGTCGTTCACCGGGGCGGTCACGCAGAAGAAAGGCAAATTTGAGATGGCCGATGGCGGAACCATTTTCCTGGACGAGATCGGAGATATTTCTCCCAAACTGCAGATGGATCTGCTTCGAGTGTTGCAGGAGCGGTGCTTCTATCGTGTCGGCGGCTCCGAAGAGATTAAGGTGGATGTGCGTATCATCGCCGCGACCAACGTCGATCTTCAGCAAGCGGTGCTCGACGGCAAGTTCCGTGACGATCTTTTTTACCGCCTCAACGTCATCAATATCCGGATCCCCCCCCTCCGGGATCGCCGCGAGGACATCCCCGTGCTGGCCCGGAGTTTCGTGGAACGCATCGCTCATGAACTGGGTAAGGAGGTGAGCGATATCTCTGAAGGCTCCCTCAAACTTCTGCTTGACCACAACTGGCCGGGCAACGTCCGTGAATTGGAAAACGCCGTGGAGCGCGCCATCGTCACATGCCGGGGGAGAGCCCTCACGGAGGAGGATTTCACCTTCCTGACACCACGGGTCGAAGCGAATCGTGGCTGGTCGGTCCCCGCAAATGTCACCCTGCAGGAGTTGGAGAAGGAGGTGATTGCCGCAACCATCCAGCGGACCCATGGCAACATCAAGGAAGCTGCTGCGGCGCTGGGTATCGATCGGTCCACATTGTATGAGCGGATTAAGAAGTTCGAAATCCCGAGATAGTCCACAGATTACGCAGATTACACAGAGGGGTTGAAAACCAAAGCAAAGACAGTTCGTAGTTCGGGCGAATTCTTACACAGGAGCCATGGTCAGGCGCCTCATAGGATCGCCCACAAGGATTCACCTTAGGCGCATCCGGGCTACGATTGCTGTCTTTGGTTTTTGTTTTTAACCCCTCTGTGTAATCTGCGTAATCTGTGGATGATTAGGGTTCCAGAAACATCTGGCCCCACACCGCATCCCAGTCCAAGGACGGATATTCCTTCGAGAGATCCTCCACCAACGCACCGCCGTCTGCAAGGCTCATTCCCACGCCATCGGCCGCCAGTGAGAACTCCAGCCGCTCCATCTCGCGGGCCAACCACGGCCGGATCTCCGCGCCCCGCAGCAGGTGCCGCGTATCCATTTTCTTCCCGAGCGGCTTCAGCTTGAGATACCATCCCGCCTTCTTGCCACCGGTCTGAATCACTTCCCCATCTACCGGCGATAGAATGCGCAAGTCCGATCCATTCTTTTTGAAATGCCACGCGGTTCCATTCAGATGGAGTGAAGTTCCCGCCGCGGGCAAGCGGACTTCGTCCGGTTCACCGATAAGGCGCGACCCAAAATCGTCCAGCCCCACGGTGGTCGTTCCATCCGGTTCGGTCATGACCCAGGTGTGACCCCGGTGGTACTGGCGCTCCAAGGGCATGTCAAAACCGAGGATGCACCCTTCTTCGTCTCCGGTTTCATAGCCGGGGTGGATCGTCCGAATTTTTGAGGCCACAAGCTTCGCGTGGTCAGGGCACTCGCGGCAATCGAATCCTCTTTCGCAGGTCCGATGCCGGAATTCACCGGTCAGTTCGTGCCGACAGGTGCGGTTTCCCTCCGGCAGATCTTCAAAATCCAGTTTCCACCGGATTTGGTCGGCCTTTTGGGATTGGAAATCCTTTAGAGAGCGTACCAGCACGATCCCCATCGTCCCCAAAATGATCGCTACGACCGAATAAAAGATGCCGAGAAAGATAAGATTGCCGGGCTCCCACGTGAATCCATAAACCCCAGGAAACATTTCAAACCTCCCTTACGATTGCCTGAGCTCCTTTTCCTGCGGGAACAGAGGCAGGTACCTGAACGAGAGCGAATAGATCAAAACCCCATAAGCCACCACTGCGAGAAAGGTGGCCGTTTCCTGCCAACTGGGAACATACGAGAGGAAGCGGTCAAACGGAAGTGTCGGCAGCGCTAGCGTCTGGATGGTGAAGACAAACCTGTTCAGCATGACGCCGACACACACCAGAAACGCCGCCGACACGAGCCAGCCGGTCTGCTCCCTCCTCTTCTTGTCCAGCAGAATGATCGCCGGCAATAGTCCACACACCACAATTTCAGCGAACAGGAGCCATGTGCCAAACGGCTCCCAGGAATAGAAATCGAAGGGATTAAAGCCGGAGGCGGGAGCGGTGTGGTTGATCCAGATTAAAGTGTCAATTGTCTTGAACAGGACATAGACCATCAGGAGGATACCGGAGATGCGACCCAGCAGGCTGAGCACCTCCCGTTTCACCAGTTCTTTCTTGGACAGCTTGGAAACAAGCCACGTCGTCAACAGGATAAAGCTGGGTCCGGCGGCAATCGCCGACAGAATGAAAAGAAAAAAGGTCGACGGCCAGATGCCGATACCTTCCCGGAAGGCAAAGGGACGGCCCCGGAGCACGCCATATAATCCGCCCAGGGAACCCTGGTGGAAGAACGACAGAAACGTTCCCACGCCCGCCAGGACATACATGACTTTGTGGAGATGGAACTCGAACACCAGGAGCGAGGGGATCTGCCGGAGCTTGCGGTTGCGCAACACCAGCGGGGCATACTCAACCAACAACACCGTCAGGTAGCACGTGATGCAAAAGGTGACTTCGGTCAACATGGAGTGAACATTGGGATGCCAGAACGTGAACCACGCCCGCAGCGGCTGCCCCACGTCCACCATGAGGACCACGATCGCCCCGCTGTAACAGATGAGCCCCAGGACCACGGCGCTGTTGATGACGGCTTTCAACTGATCCTTCTTTAGAATATAGAGCAAAAATCCGGTAAAAAATGCTCCCGCGCCCAATGCGATTATGGTGAGGTCCAGGTAGATCCACAGACCGAAAGCAAAGCGGTTGTCCATGTTGGTTTGGTTGAGGCCCCGTGCCAGGCAAAGATAACCGGCATACAGTCCCAATCCCAAGAGGGCGACCCAGGGAAGAATCCACAGCAGGAACTTTGAAAGAGGGCTCCGCCGGAGGCCACGAATGATGAGTTGTTTATCCATGGACCTTCTCCTTCGCTTTGGGTTTCTGGACTTCCTGCTGAGCGATTTGACGGACCCAGGCTTGATCGGAACGGTAGTAGACCTTCGGCTCGGTTCCCAGCGTTTCGAGCATTCGAAAGGCATGCCCGTTCTGAACCAGCTGGGCCACTTCACTGTTCGGATCCGCCAGGTCACCAAAGGTGATCGCTCCGGTCGGGCAGGCCTCAACGCAGGCAGGTTGGTAGTCGGAGGGATCGATTTCGTCCCGGCCCTCGGCGGCGGCCTTCGCTCTTGCCGCCTGAAGCCGTTCATGACAGAAGTTGCATTTTTCCACGACCCCGCGCATGCGGGGAGAGACATCCGGATTCAGGGTTTTTTCCATTCCTGCCGGCCACACGGGGTCCCACCAGTTGAAGTAACGCGCGTGGTAAGGACACGCCGTCATGCAGTACCGGCAGCCTAGGCATCGCACCGGGATTTGAGCCACAATCCCGCTGGCGGCGTCGACTTCAACGGCCTTCTGCGGGCAGACCGAGACACAGGGGGTGTGCTCCCCGCACTGCTGGCATGGCATCGGAATGTAGGCGCTGCGGTTGTTGGGGAAAGGAAGTCCATTATCGAACTTGTAAACTCTGACCCAGGTGATCCCGGTGCGATCGGTTGCTTTGGCTGTTGCCGGCGGAATGTTGTTTTCAACCGCACATGCCACCATGCACGCGCCACAACCCGTGCACTTGTCCAAATCGATCACCATTCCGTAGCGATGTTGTTTCTTGTTTTTGGTGTCCATTTATATTGTCCCTCTCCACTCGCTCAACCGTTCCCATGGGCGTCCGCAGCGGCGGACGCTCCTACGTCGTCACCCTGGCTCGCGTCACGCGCCACGCGCAGTCATCATCGAGATGGCAAAGATCCAGGATGTTTTGTGTGCCTTGTGTCTCGGCGGTGCTGAACGCCTCTACAGAGGGTCCGACCGCTGCCTCGATCACTCTCGGCATTACCGCAGCGTCGAACCGGACCTCGACTTTCATTGCGCCCTTCTCAGTCTCGATCCACGCCTGTCCGCCATCGGTAAGCCCGAAAGCCCTGCCGGTTTCCGGATTCACGGCGGTTTGGCCCGAAAGCTTGCGGAGGCCGGACTCCTGAAACAGCTTGGTCATCAGTGGAGAGATCTGCCCATTCCCGGTCGCGCCGCGCCATCCGAAGGGCATTAAAATGAAGCCAAATGCAGCGACAAGCCCGGGTTCTCGCGAGAGCCGCCCCTGCCCCGCGACTTGCAGCCGCTCGAAATTGTCCTTCGTTTTTCCCAGGAGCGAGAAGTTTGGCATGGGCTTGGTCTCTGCTTTTGAATCGATCCAGCAGCCACCCTCGGAAAGGAGTTTCCAGAGTTGATCTGCAGAGCTTATTTCAGCGATCGGCACGGTCTTTCCATCACCGGAGCTAAACACAGTTCCGCGCTTCGCCCGGTAAATGGTCTCTACACGGTTTTTCAGCTGCGCCTCATAGGTGCTCCCTTGCGCTTCTTCGACAAACGGCACGCCGGCCACACTCGCCAGACGCTTGACCCATTCAAAAGGTTCAGTCACCCCCGCAGGCGCGGTCAGCAGCGCGGACGACAAGCTGAAAGAAGCGGTCGTCGCATCGATCGGCGCAGGGACATCCTGGATCGATTCGAGGTAGGTTGGCGCCGGAATAATGTAGCCGGCATGCTTTGTCAGACCCGTCAGGTACGAAGACAGGCTCACGACAAGAGCCCCTTGTGGAACCAGTTTCCTTTCCAAAAGCGCCCAGGGGAGGGCATTTCCGGACTCGGCCGCATCCAGAATGAGAATTCGGATGGAATGGTCGGGAACATCGCGGATTTCCATTTCAGGTACAGTGGGATGATGGCTGGTCGACATAATATCCGGTACCTCTCGCCTCGCAACGATCCCGCCGGGACGCCCGATGCCGCCGAGGAGAAGATTTAATCCCGCAATAGCGGTCTCTTCTTCTTTGCCCAAGGGTCCGCCTCCAGGATCCCCACCGCCGATTACAATCGCCGGCGCGTTTTGCGCCAGGGTTCGTGCTGTCGCGATGATCCTGTCGGGAGCGATCCCGCTGATGCCGGCCGCATACTCCGGGGTAAACTGCTCGACCAGGTTGAGGTAGGCGCGGCCATCTTTCTTTCGAAAGTCAATGGCCTTGCGGCGGATTAAATCCTGGTCGTAAAGATTTTCATGAATGAGGACATGGGCCAGTCCAAGAGCAAAAGCCGCTTCCGTGCCGGGGTTGATGGCCACCCACTCGTCGGCGAAGGAGGCGGTTCGCGATTGTCGCGTCTCCACCTGAATGATTTTCAACCGGTAGTCGGGATCTTTTGATCCCTGAGCCTTGATAATCTCCATCATCCGGCCGGGCGTTCCCCAACCATCCAGAAGCGGGGCCCCGAAGCTCAGGATCATCCGCGTGTTCTCCAGGTCATAGCCCACCGGTCCATAAGGCTTTTCCATCATCTCCTGCAAAACACACAGAGTGTCACCGCCGAGGGCTGAAGTGGTCACGTAAACTCCATTCGGAACACTCTCCAGGAACCGGCGGTAGACCCTCGAAATGGTTCGTCCGGGTTGTTGATCGAGGATGACGATCGACTCGTTGGGAGTGCCCGGCTTCAGCCTTGAAATCGCCGCGGCAAGGGCAGCTTCAACCGCCTCCCGGCTCACTGGTGCGAACTCGATCTTTCCGTTTTTTTGGACACGCTGGAGCGGCTGCAATGCGCGCCCGGGATGATAGGGGAGATGGTGTCCTCCCAATCCGGCCGGGCAAAGGGTTCCGCGGCTGACCGGATGTCGAGTCACGCCGGTCAGCATGACGGGCTGGTCGCCGACGCATCGAACCCGCGCCCCGCACCCCGCAGGACACAAAGTGCAAGTGGTGAATTTCGTGCGAATCTCACCATGGAGCGGCCGGGGAATCCACGACCAGTTCTGAGACCAGATGGCCGCATCATCGATGAGTTTCCAGGGAATCGGCGTCAGGAAAGCGCCCACCGCGGACCCCCCCACGAATTTGAATAAATCCCGACGCGAAATCTTCATGGTTGTGATTCTTCCTTTTTATAGTCCGTAAGCATCCTGGGCAAAAGAAAGCAAACCGCAAAGGACGCAAAGAAGGCGCAAAGAGTGCCAAGGAACAAATGGTTTAAACCTTCTCCCTCCTTGCGGTCTTTGCGCCTTCTTTGCGTCCTTTGCGGTTGATTCTTGTCTCATAGAATGTGGCTCTCATTTATGGCACAGCAGGCAGCTGTTCGAGACTCCCCGCTGCTCATGGCACGAGGCGCAGTTATCCATTTTCTTGCCATCCCACACCTCGGAGTGAATTCGGGAGAGGGAATGGCCCCAGATGTCCCGGCTGTAGCTAGTCAGACGATCGCTCTCGTAGGGCCGGAGAGTGTCGCCCGCGCCATGCGGGCCATGACAGCGTTCGCATTGGATCTTGGCGAGCCTCACATGCTGGACATGAGAAAAATAGGCATTTTCAGGCTGGCGCGAATAGACTAGCCATGGAATTTCTGTGTTCGTCGCTACGTACTTTTCGACAAGAACTTTCTCATCCGGTGAATTGCCCAGGAGGCCCACATGACATCCCCCACATTTGCTGATAGAAGGAATCCCATTGAAGCGGCCGTCCGCTTGGAACGAGTGGCAGTCTTCACAGGTCAATCCGGCCTTGTCCCCGGTATGCACGCGGTGGCTGAATTGGATCGGCTGGTTGGTTTTCTGGTATAGCATGCGTGGAAATCCAAACCAGCCCACTACCAGCATCACAAGAACTCCCGCCAAAAAAATCAGTCTTCCGCGGTTCTTTACCACCATCGCCTCCAACTCGCATACGGAGAAAAGAATTGATTAAACAGGTTCAGCACTTCTTCCCGGTTCAGGTGATGGATCAACTCGCCGTTAAAGATGCCGCCGTCCATGACCAGCCTTTGGTCTTCGGGTTGTGACTGGGCAATATGTTCATGGACAAATTCCGAAGCCCGGTCCACCTCCTTCTTCATCCACTCCACGGCCGCCTTCCCCCGAACCAGGCCGGCCCGAGCCCCGATTTCCGCCCCTGAAATCGCCGCATTCGGCTCAATGCCTTCAAACAGCCATCCCGGACCATAGGGATCCGCGACCAGCTTTTCCGGATTGGCTCGCAGGTAATTGTTCGTTCCGGTGACGTGCATGTAGTAGGGGAAGACCATGTGCAGGTCGACCCCGTTTACGGTGAGCACGGCGGTCGGCCGTTGGACACCTTTCGCAGTCAGGAAACTTAACTTGTCTACCCCCGCGATCATCCTGGTGAGGAAGGCATCTACCCCCACGTGACAGACGCCGTCTTTGTTGGTTTCCAACCACATGTGATTTCCCGTATACCCCAACTCGAGAGGCACCCTGATTCCTTCCACCCATTCATCCATAGCAACCTCCTGTGGCCCCTTTCCAGCCAGGCTCACTGCCGATGTGTCACGCACTTCCGGTTCCGCCATTGCCAGGTAGAGTTCGCAATGAAGGTGACTTTCGTTGCCACACCGGGAAAGCAATGACTCGCTGTAAGGGATGTACTTGGTTACGGAAGCGGCAGAGCAATATTGAACGAGCGATTCGTGGAGGAAAGGGCAGTGCGACTGGCTCGGTTGCTCCTCGTGAAGCGTCTTGGCATCCGGGCAGGTCACATAGGCAGGTGAAGAACACTTCTCTCCATTTGCATTGGCCGCAGTTCGCAGAATCATCTTCTTGTAAGCCGACGACTTGCAAAATTTCACTTGTGCTTCCCTAAGAAACGGACATCTCATAACACCCCCTGTCATCTTCAGAATTCCGGAATCTACAGAATTTCGGAATTCCTTCATTCGGTTAATTGACGGAACGATGAATGGTGGACTCTTCCCCAAACCTCTCGAGCGGAGGATCCCAATGCTTCTCTTCCCGCAAACTCCATCGGTCCTTATCAAATCGCTCGCCGCCATCGGCCATCGTCAACCCCAGTTCGGGAACCATATAGGAGTACTCGTCCAACTTCGCGGTCTCACGCTTGTCCGCCCGCACTCGCTGCATAATTTCTTGAAAGATTGCCCTCCCCAAAACCAGAACACAGATGCCCGTGACAACACCCAACGCGATATTCGTGACGTTAAGCCAAAATGTTTTTGGATCGCCAAATTCAAACACGGTGTGCCTCCTTCTATTTTTCTTTGAAGTCTTCCTCATCACACACTAAAGAGGAAGTCCCACACAAATGAAGTATGCAAATTCTGTTCCGAATATACAGAAATGAGGCAGCATCATTCGATCTGAATGATTCTTAATGGCATGTTGTGTAGATGGGGGAGTAGAATGAACTATAGGTCAGCAGCCATCGTGTTGGATTCTCCAACACATCCGTCTTGATTCCCTACACGCGCCCGGGGACGAGTCTTCTTGCGCTGCTTTCAACGGCGGGGTGGTAAATTATTCTTTCCCACGCGAACTCGCCGGTGGTGCCGGAGCCACCCAGGATCCAATTTACCGTGGACCTGGCCACCCCTCGCGCCTTTCCGTTTTGGACTTTGAACCTTGAACTGTATTTTCTGTCTTTGCTTTCCCCCTATCACACCTCATCTTTAATTCCTGCAATAAAACTCTTTGCAAGTTCACAGAGGCCCGCCCTATAATTTTCGACAGATAGCACACAGTCGGGACCAGCTAAATTTCGTCGACGAACTCTCAGCAGCTTATTCAGCCTAACACGTGTGCAATGACTTGATGTTCGCGCGGGAATGGTACTGATTCAACGATCTGAAATAGGTTTCCGCCGCAACGGAATGTGGACTTAACAGGAGGAAGTTATGAGCACCGCCAGGCAAGATCTCATTCATATCCAATGCAATCGCCTCGGGTTGACCCTGATCACCTTCTCGATTCTCATCATCGCGCTTGTTTCGACAGCGTCGAGGACATTCAGCAGCTGTGCGGCCCCAACCTTTCTTAATGGTCCGACCTTTACTTCGGCAGGAGTGTCCCCTAGTTCCATCGCCATCGGGGACCTCAACGCTGACGGCAAGCCTGATCTGGCGGTGGTCAACGAGGATTCCTCCAGCGTTTCGATCTTTCTGGGAAACGGCGACGGAACTTTCCGAGTACTCCAAGGCTTCTTAGTCGGGTTGGGCCCCCGTTCCATCGCGGTTGGCGATGTTGATGGCGATGGCAAACTTGATCTGGTCGTGGCCAACAGGCTCTCCAACAGCGTCTCCATCCTGGGGGGCAATGGGGACGGCACGTTTCGTATCAGGGTGGATTTTATTATCGGTGGCCATCCCTCGTTTGTGGCTCTGGGCGACTTTAACGGAGATGGCAAGATTGATCTCGCTCTGATCACCCAAGACGATGGCAATGCCACCATCCTGCTGGGCAATGGCGACGGGACCTTTCAGGGGCCTGTCGGATTCAGTACGGGGGTCAACCCCCAAGGGCTGGCCGTGGGTGATTTCAACCGCGACGGTAAGGCCGATCTGGCCGTCGCCAACGAGAACTCCGACACGGTGTCTATCCTGCTGGGCAATGGCGATGGTACTTTTAAAACCGCCGTCAACCTGAGCGCCGGCGCAAGGGCTGATTTCGTCACGGTGGCTGATCTCGATGGGGATGGCAGGGCCGACCTGGTGGTGGCCAACCGGTTATCAAACAGCGTTTCGGTTCTGCTGGGCAAGGGGGACGGCACTTTCCAGACTCCCGTAGAGTATTTGACCCAGGGCATCTCACCCAATTTCATCGCCGTGGCCGACTATAACGGTGACGGCAAACTCGATCTCGCCGTTTTGAATGAGAACTCCATCTCCGTTGCGATTTTGTTGGGCAATGGGGACGGTACCTTCCAGCTTGCGGTTCTTTTTCTGGCCGGACCCAGCCCCCAGGCCATCCTCACCAGTGAGTTCACGGGCGACGGCAAGGCCGACCTGGTGGTCGTCAACAAATCCACCAACACCGTCTCGCTGTTGTTAAATGGTTGCACCTCACCGACCAATGCGGTCAACCTCCAGGTCTTGCCGGGGGGATCCAACACGACATCGACCCTGGGGAGCGAGGGACCCGTTCAAGCGGGTGATGCGATAGTCAATCTCACCACCGGCGCCGCTCCTTTCGGAACCGCCGTCTTCAGTGTCACCCAGAATGGGGTCGTGGTCGCCGAAGCCGGAGTCCCTGCCTCTCCGCCTACGACGGCCGCCCGGATCTTCATTGATCTTCAGACGGGGGCCACCGCCAAGTCCGGTCGCCTTGAAGCCACGGCAATCACGATCAACACGGGCTTTGCGATCGTGAACCGTGGCGGCGCGACCGCGAATGTCATCTTCACCCTGCGCGAGATCAACGGACAACCCACGGCCATCGGACACGGCCTGATTCCGGCCGGCGCGCACATCGCCAAGTTCATTAACCAGCTCCTCGACATCGCCCCCGACTTCGTGTTGCCGTCAACAATGCTCACGGGCCACCAGTTTGCGACGCTCGAAATACGCAGCGACCAGCCCCTCTCTGTCCTGGCGTTGCGGTTGACCACGAACCAGCGCGGCGAAACCCTCATCACGAGCACCCCCATCGCCGATCTGACCAAGCCGCCATCGACCGACCCCGTGTTCTTTCCTCAATTTGTCGACGGGGGCGGCTACCAGAGTGAATTCTTCCTGCTCAACACCTCCACCGTCGTTGCCAATGGGACAATCAAGATCCTGGGCAATGACGGTGTTCCGCTCAACACGTCCCTCGTCAATGGCCAGGCAGGATCATCGTTCCCCTACTCCATCCCGCCGGCAGGGTTTTTTATCTTCCAGACCACCGGGTTGGTGCAGACGGTCAACACGGGCTCGGTGCAGATTGTTCGAAGCGGCAATTTCACGCCCGTGGCGGCAGGGGTGTTCAAGTTCACCCGGGGAAATATCCTGGTGACCGAGTCAGGCATCGCTGCCACCATCCCGACCACCCATGCCCGCATCTTCGTGGATACCTCGACCACTGCCTTGGGTCACCACAACACGGGATTGGCGATTGCAAACCCGGAGCTCTTCACCGCCCTCAATTTGGCCGTCACAGCGTTTCAGGCCGATGGATTAACTCCTGTGGCCGTGCCCACAAACTTTACCACGCTCCCCGGCGGGGGACACACCGCCGCGTTTGCGGGCGAGTTGGTTCCCGGTCTCCCCGGCGGCTTTATCGGCGTGTTTGACATGACCTCGGCCTCGCCGTTCGTGGCCCTGACGCTTCGATCCCTCGACAATTCCCGCGGAGATCAACTCCTGACCACTTTCCCGGTGGCAGACTTCAACCAGCCTGCCCCATTCCCGATCGTCTTTCCACAGATCGCCGACGGTGGAGGATTCAAAACCCAAATCATTTTGTTGGGTGCCGGCATCGGCGCCAACACCACGATCAATTTCTTCACGGATAACGGCTCCGCCCTGGCGGTTGCCAAGAAACCGTAGGTGATTTTTGAGGCGCCGAGGTCAGACTTCCGATTCTGGGTTCATGTGCATCTCGATGCTGCGGTCTTTGCGGTCACTCCCACAATGACCCCTGACTCCGGGCTTGTGATCATCTTGACTGAGGACTGGGAAATTCAATGAAGCAGAGGGGGTAAAACGGGAAACTCCTGAAGCCCGTGGTTCTGCTGATCACAGAACTCTAATCACGCGGGCCTTACGGCCGCCACAATCGCCTCGGCAGCTGCTTCTGCCGCCACTTCGCCGACGACATTAACATCGGCCCTCCTCGAGTGGCGCTCATCGAAGACGGACAACGCAAACACAGTGTCGCCGTCCAGCTGGGTATGGGCAGGACGGAGCACGCGCGCCAGGCCGTTCTGCGCCATCTGCGCGATCTTTTGCATTTGGATTTTGTTGAAGACCGCATCGGTGGCAATCACCACCAGGGTTGTGTTCTGGGGTTTCCAACGGGAGGCTGTGTCTGCGCTCTCCCGTTCAAACATTTTTCGGGTGCTCTCAGACATCTGCTCGGCGAGCATGCGAAGGGACGCCCGCGCGGAGTCGCTCATGGGGGAACGGGTGTGACCGACACGGCGTCCGCTCACTCCGCGCCCCCGGCCGCCGGCCGGGACCTTGGATGATTCTTCAGCGCCGGCCCTGAAACCTCTGCACAGGATTCCCCGCTTCATCTGCGCGACCGTATCCGCGAATCTCTTCGAGCCAGGGGAGACGCGGGCGCCCGCGAGAATTCGTCCACTCCGCGGGTCAACCACATCCCCAAAGGCATTCACGACCGCAAAGGCCTGCACCGTGATCCGGTTCAGGGACGAAGGATTGCGGCTCTTCGGGATGCGTGCTGAACTTAGGCGCGGTTTCGTGTCGGACGCAGATAAACGCACCATGCTGAATCCGAACCCGCCGGGCGACGCACATTCCACTCCAAACAATTTTCCCACCGTGGCACCCGTCCCTGCGCCGACGGCACCTTGCTCCACGCGATCCGATCGCGCGGAGGCGGTGGCGCTGAATCCCGCCTGCTTGTCTGGTCTCACCCAGGGGTTTCCGACGCCCAGATCATACACGATGGCGGAGGCAACGATGGGAACATGGGTCACCCCCACGTCAAAACCGATCCCGCGTTGCTCCAGGTAATCCATCACCCCGTCCGCGGCAGCCAATCCAAAAGCGCTCCCGCCGGCTAGCACGATCGCATGGATCCGTTCGACCAGGTGACCGGGCTGACAGGAGGCGATTTCCCGTGTTCCCGAAGCTGACCCCCGGATGTCAACCCCCGGGACCGCGCCATGTTCGCAGACCAATACAGTACAGCCGGTCCTGGCCTGGGAGTCAGTGTAATGCCCCAGCGCGAGCCCGGGGATGAGTTGAACTGTGGACCTCATGTGATGGTGTTCGTCAAAGGGAGAAGCGCTCTGCGGCGGAGTGCAGGGAATGCTACCGTAGCAGGGGCCGATAGCGGTTCAATTCGATGAATCAGCTCACTTCCTGGGAGCATCCTTGCTATGGGCCGGCTCCATTGGACCCGGCGGGGGAGGCGCCGGCGTGCCACTGCCCGCGGGGGGAGTCACATTGGGATGTCCGGGGGGCAG
Source organism: Terriglobia bacterium (assembly GCA_020072965.1). Lineage (GTDB taxonomy): Bacteria > Acidobacteriota > Terriglobia > JAIQFV01 > JAIQFV01 > JAIQFV01. Next base: position 44,471 of record JAIQFY010000036.1, read on the forward strand.
TGGCGTTTCAGCAGAGGCCGGGGCGCCCGCATGGCCCCCAAACATCGAACCACTGGTCGCTTCGCCCTTTTCCACTTCCCAACCGTCCGCCGTCTTCTTCAATGAGTATTTGTATCCAATGGTCATGTCATTGGAACTGCCACCCTTGAACAGGACGTCTACCGTGGCCTGATTCTGCGCGACCTGGAAGTTCTTGTATTCCACTTTCAAGGCCTGCAAGTTGATGCTCTTCTTGGTGGTGAGGTATTTCTCCAGCGATTCCCGGATGGCTTTCTCCTCCGACGATCCCTGGGGGGCCTTGTTGCATGCCCCCGCCATCATCACCAGGCTCAGAAGAAATAGAGTGATTAATTTTTTCAAGTATGCCTCCGTCGATTTCAAGCACTCTGATACGGGCGTGTCAAAGCCCCTTCCGGGGATATTTCTCCAGCCTCAAGGGATGATTCCAAGGATGGGCCCGCCCTTCAAATTCTCTCTACAACGGTCGCGTCGGTGAGGCGCCAATCCTCGTCGCGGGATTCCGCGCCCCTGATCTTGACGATATCGCCACGAGTCAAATCACCGAACGCCCGATTGGCCGGGCCTTCGTGCCGGTCGAGGCGTGTGAACTGGAATCTTCCGGATTCACCGCACAGGAAGGCGCGCCGCTTTCCCTTCTCAACAATCAGCTCACTCACCATGCGCCAGCAGGCCGACAGTCCCGAGAGACCCATGGATGAATGATTTACATCCAGAACATTTTTACCATCTTTTCGAAGGACGAGATAGGAAAATTTCAGCGCGTCTTTGCGGTTTCCAATGATCTGATCGATTGCTGTGACTTGCCTGGGCGGCCGCCACTCAAACTCGGTATGGCACCAGTCTTTTCTGTTCCCGGCGGCCACACAGGGACACGCGCGCTGGTGCACGCAGGGGGCGAAAACATTCGCGCCCGCGATTAGTTCGAGAACGGCGTTGTGCAGTTGGTGGAGTGTTCGGGAAGATTCCCGAAGCGCTGGCTCAATCAGAATCAAACTCCCGTGAAACTCCAATTGGTCGAGCAGTCCCCGGATCAGACTGACTTGAGCAAGGAGAGACATCGGTCCCGAATCCGCCAGCTCGTTCCAAACGTTGGCCAGAATGATGATGTCAAACAGACCGTGGAGGTCGGGCTGAGCGGCGGGCCGGGCCAACATCTCCTGGATTGATGCAGCCAGTGTCTTTAAGCCCGCCCGTCTCTCTTCGATCCCGATCCGGTCTCGAAGGCAGTGAAAAAGGTGCCGGCATATCTTCAGCATCTCGCGATTCGGATCGACTGCAGAGAAATGAAATCCGCCGTCCGGTGAGAGCGCGTGTAGATATTCCAGTGCGGCGAGCGTCATCGTGCCTGGGCCGGCCCCGACATCCAGAACCCGGAACGGCCGTTGATCGTCCGAGCGTTTCCGGGCGACTTGCTCCACGAGCTGCGGTTTCATCTCATCGAAGACCGCTTCCAGCTTGCTGTAATTGGCGGGGAGAAAATAGGCAAGGTAAGCGGCCCGGCTATCTGGATCGGCCAGGTAGTCTTCCGGCCGCGCCCCGCGATGGGATGTAAAGAAGGCGGATAGCTTCGCGACAGCTCGGGCCAGGGCCGCCGGCGATAAGCCATGCCGGAGCGTTTCAATGCAACTCTCCAGCTCGGGAGGAAAATCGTATGCAAGGCGGGTCATGGGACTCAGATTACTTGTTCGGAGCCGGTTCGGCAGGCTGGTGACGAGCCGCCGCGGAGGCTTTTCCCTTCGGAGGTGATTTCCTTATCCAGTTCACCTCGTGCGGAGTTCGCCGATCGCTCTTCCGCCTCTCGAGTTCTGCGAGCTGCTGGGCCACAAAATCGCGATCCTCGGGGCGGGGGGTGATCTTCTTTAATGCGGCGATGGCCTGATCGAGCCGCTCCTGGGAGACATAGCAGTCGACGATCTCGAGCTGGGCGTGCCGGCGGCATTCCTCGCATTTCGAATGGTCAATGATGTCCTGAAGCTGAACAACGGCCTCGTGCCATTGCTTGCGAATCTCGTAAATGGCCGCCAGCTTGATCCTTGCTTCGTCCGATCGGTGCTCTTCGGGCTGGTCCTGAATCAGTTTCTTGAATTCAATGATCGCCTGGTCAAACTGGTCAAGATGAAAGTAGTCCGTGGCGATTTTGTATCGGACCCGCCGCCATTCATCCCGGCTCGGCGTGTGCAGGGAAATCTGTTCGAGGATATCGATGGCTTTACGATAATCCTGTATGTCCCGCTCATACAGCTCCGCAAGACGATCGCCCACCGTGAAAGTATACTGGCTGCTTGGGTATTTCTCCAGGAACCCTTCGTAAGCGGCTTGCGCCTTGCCCGAGTTTCGGAGGTTGAGGTAATAAATGTTTCCGAGGTTGTAGAGGCCCTTCTCCGCAAATTCTCCACTAGGGTGCTTCTGCAGGTAGGATTCATAGAGAAGGACGGCCTGGTCATAACTCCCCACGCGTTGCGCCCCCTCAGCCCTGCCAAACAGGTGTGACTCGCTTCGGGAACACGCCGCCAACCCGATCATACAAAACCCTAATAAGACAATGCCCAGGCGTGGAGGTAAGTGTAAGCTTTTCACCAGACCCCCGCTTAAACTGGAATTTTTCAAGCCGTGCATCTATAAATTATATCACGCGACCTGGGGCCCCGCCGCCGCGGCGAAACAACTGCGAGCTTTTGGACCCTACGTGACCTTGCGTCCTCTCCAAATCGTTGAGATCGCCAATCAAGATTGCATCTCTCCGGGCCCTCTCTCCCGAACCCGGTCCCCACACGGTAGATATGATAATCCGTGCCTTGATTTCCGGGAGAAACCACACCTTGATCTCGATCGCCTGGAGTGAGAGAATTAGAAACAGACAACATGGAACGACAATCAATGCCCATCTCCTCGAGATGGCTTCAAGGAGCGATCCTCACTTACCTCGTGGGATTTTCAATCCTGGGTGCTCTGGCCTACCTGGTTTACCAGCGACAACCGCCGATTCCTGGCCGAGTGGTCAGTGCAGGCGGGGAAGTGTTGTTCACCCGGCAAGATATCATGGAGGGGATGAACGTCTTTCAGCGCTATGGGCTCATGGAATACGGTTCAGTTTATGGTCATGGGGCCTATCTCGGCCCTGACTTCACAGCTGACTACCTCCATAAGACGGCTGAAATTCTGCTCCGGCGGTATGAATCGGACGTGCCGGGCCGCGTCCCGGCTAATTCCCGGGTGGTAACTGAGCTGCACGAAAATGCATATGATGGCGGGACCGACACCATCATTTGGAGCGACGCACGGGCCTCCGCCCACCGGATGATGGAAGACTACTACCAGTCCGTGTTTCACAACAAAGAGAGTGAAGGGGGCGCGCAGGCGCTATGGATCGCTGATCGGAAACAGATCCGAAAACTCACCGCATTTTTCGCCTGGACCGCCTGGACCGGCACGACAAACCGTCCCGGAGAGAACAGTTCCTACACCAACAATTGGCCTCCGGAACCGCTCGCCGGTAATACGGTGACGCCGGAGGCCGTTACCTGGAGCGTCATCTCCATCATCGGCCTGTTTGGCGGGACAGGACTGGTACTGTTTTTTTTCGGGAGGTACGACTGGCTGGGATGGAGTGAGTCGCCGCGCCAGGTGCGGTTGCGCCCCGTGGAGGAGGTTGCGCTGGCCCCCGCCCAACGAGCAGTGGTGTGGTTTCTCGTGGTGACCTCAGTTCTTTTCTTCGTCCAAACCTTGTGTGGAGGTCTCGTTGCTCATTTCAGGGCCGAGCCCGGAAATTTCTTCGGATTCGACATTTCCCGAATTCTTCCTTACAACATTGCCCGAACGTGGCATGTCCAGCTTTCTATCTTCTGGGTTTCAGCGTCCTATCTGGCCATGGGAATCTTCCTGGTCCCACTGATCGCCGGACGTGAGCGGAGCGGTCAGGCGCCGTTGACGATCGCCCTCCTCCTTGCGCTCGTCGTGGTGGTGTTTGGGAGCCTGACGGGTGAGTATGCAAGCATCAAAGGCTGGCTCGACAAAGGGTGGTTCTGGTTCGGCGATCAGGGATGGGAGTATCTTGATCTCGGTCGAATATGGCAGATCCTGCTCGTGATCGCGCTATTCTTGTGGGTATTCATCTTGTACCGGGGATTGAAAGGAAAATTGCGAGAGCAACACCATGGGACGATGCCCTGGCTCCTGTTTTACGCCGCGCTGACAATCCCCGCGTTCTATGCGGTGGGCCTCCTGACCAGTCCGGAACGGGGATTTGTAATCACCGATTTCTGGCGATTCTGGGTGGTCCATCTCTGGGTGGAGGATTTTCTGGAACTGTTCACCACCGTGATGGTGGCTTACATGTTCGTTCTGATGGGCACGGTTCGGGAAAAGACTGCCATCCGCATCATCTATCTCGACGTTATCTTGTATTCCCTGGGCGGTGTGGTCGGCACCATGCATCATCTTTACTTCAGCGGGACCCCCGCGGTCCACATGGCCCTCGGTGCCGCGTTTTCTGCGCTGGAAGTCATCCCGCTGGTGTTGCTGACGCTCGAAGCCTGGGGGTTCATGCGGTCGGGGGAGCAATCCGTGGCGGGGAAAGACCATATCCACCGCTGGGCGGTTTGGTTCCTCGTTGCGGTGGGCGTATGGAACTTTGTCGGCGCAGGCATCTTCGGGTTCCTGGTCAATCTGCCTGTCGTGAGTTATTACGAGATTGGAACGAATCTGACTGCCAATCATGCTCACACCGCGATGATGGGGGTCTACGGGATGCTCGCGATCGGACTCTTGCTCTTCTGCCTGCGTTACCTCATGCAGCCCGCCAAATGGAGCGATCGCGCCGCCAAGATCTCCTTCTGGTCGCTCAACATAGGATTGACCTGGATGGCTTTCTTCAATCTTTTCCCCATCGGGATCGTTCAACTCAATGACGCTGTCAGCCGGGGCTATTGGCATGCGCGAAGCCTGAATTTCGTGATGACGAAGTGGGTGCATATCCTGGAATGGGCGCGACTGCCCGGCGATGGGCTTTTCATTCTGGGCGGGGCATTGCCTCTGTGCTGGCTCTGTTGGCGAGCGGTACGCTATCCGAACCCCGGGCAGAGCAAGCCGGACACGGAGCTGCCTGTACCTTTGTTCACCCATGAGGCTGGATCCGCAAGCAGAGGATGATTTGGCTTGATCAGATCCATCAGGAACGGATCCTCCCCGCGTCAGCAATTAGAGTTCCGGCTTCCCTCTGTTTTCCAGGCTGCTCGTTACTGCCCTTTCCAAGCTCCGGTCGGCATGACTCCCTCCATTCTAGTCCTGTATGCAGGTGTGCGGCGTGGCACGCCATGTTTGCCCACCGAAGGGCGGTGCATTCATCGTGGTTGATGCGCTTGATGTGACGAAGACCGAACGGTTTGCATATGAATGGGGAAGTGGCCTTCCGCAGATTGCCTCCTCCCGCCCCGTGAGATCTCGAATGCTTGCGAGCGCCACAGGCTCCCCTCTTTCCGTTCACTGGGATCGGAAATGAAGCGGGTCTCTGAGATTCTGCAACTCCCGGTAATAATAGAGCGGGGTGGGTCGCTTTCCTTTGAATCGCAGCTTCCTGAGGAATTCGATTTCCTCCTCGGTCGCATTGCCGCTCAGGGAAGCCTCCTCGAGGAACTCTTTGAATCCCGGCTCTTCGGTGGCGGGCGGCTCGGGTTTCTTTTCAACATACTCAAATCTCTTGGGGTGCCCCGGCGCCACTCTGCGGTTCAAGATGACCTCCATGCCGAACGTTGCGAGGTTGATGTCCCACGACTCGATCAGCGGATCCAGGAATGAGACGCAGTTCTCAACGGACACGTTAAAGATATCGGCGTCCAGGAATTCAAGAACAATGACCCGCATCTCCTCGTAAGTGCGCTGGCTGAGTCGCGCCATCAGGCGGAGCCAGTTTTCGCTTTCCAATTCCTCCTGGGCCACTCTTTTCACCACGTCCAGCAGTTTCTGTATGACCAGGCGTTCCAATTCGCCGAACGGCTGCTTCTCAAAAATCGCGCGGATTTGTTTCATTTTGGCGGGCCTGCATTTGCGGAGCACCAGTTCGCGAACCTCTTTGAAGAGGGGCGCGGGAGGTTCGCCCAGTCTTCTCTTTAGTTCCTCCTGGCGCTGAAGGTCAGCCAGCTTCGAAAGCTTGCTTCCAGGGAGCTTAAGAAACTTCCCCATTTTTTCATAGATGTCTGTCCGGCTCGGGGTGGGGGGCGTTTTCTTCCCCGTCAGCAACTGCGAGATGTAAGACTCTGTGACTTGTGCGGCAGTCGCCAAACCTCTCTGCTCGAGGCCCATTTGATCCAGCCGTTTCCTGATCACCAAAGCAAGATTCACAGAATGTCTCCCTTCTGATTAACTCTGTTTGATTAAGTCTTGCCAGCCTTCTGACACTATATCAGATTCAACTTGACAAAAAAAGTAAATTAACCTAATGTGGTTAACGACAGTGAGGAATTACCTCCACTCTCCAAATGATCTGAACTAAGTCAGGTTATCTGAAATCGACCTCTTAGAAGACAACAACGGAGGTGTCCCATGTATGCACGAAATGTCTCCTTCCATCTAAAAACCAACAGCGTCGCGGAGTTTACCGAGACCATTGAGAACAAGATCATTCCCCTCCTGCGAAAACAGAGGGGCTTCCAGGACGAGATCACGTTTGTCGATCCGGTGAAATTGGACGCGATTGGAATCAGTTTGTGGGAGAACAAAGAGGATGCGGATGCCTACAACCGCGGAACGTATCCGGAAGTTCTAAAAGGCTTGGCAAGAGTGGTTGAGGGCACCCCTCAGGTTCGGACCTTTGAGGTATGCAACTCGACCTTCCACAAGGTCGCAGCTCTTACCTTGGCCCTCTGATAGGTGACCGTGGTTTTTCCAGTGGGGGCGGCCAAGTCTGCCCTATTCCCGCTCCAGCGAAGAAGAATCTTTGAACAACAAGAAGAAACGAGGCTTTCAAATGCTTACGAAGATTATGAAATGGGTTTCCTTCGCGGCGTTGATTTTGGCGTTGATCTGGCGCTCCTCCGCGGGCATGCTCATAGCGGTTGAGTTGGTAGTTTCCGTGGGCGCCCTGCTGGTCGTCGCCCAGGCCCTGCGCGCTCGCAAGTACGTATGGGGCGCAGGATTTATGGCCATAGCCGTGCTTTTCAACCCCGTTGCGCCATTTCCGCTTTCTCGCGCGATGTTTTTCTGGTTGGTATTGATCTCCATGTCGGCGTTTCTGGCCTCTATGGCCGCATTGAAAATGCAGCCCATACTCTCGATGCCCTCCATTGCGAACTTGAAGCCGGGAAGAGAGTCATTTTAGGACCGGGCACAAGGAAGTCCAGAACATTACCTTAGAGGCGAGCAGAGGAGGAACCATGTCAGAGCGAAATGGGGACAAAGCCAGATTCGGCCGTGAACGAAAGCACAAGATTCTTCAGCGGAAGCGGACTCGAGAAGCGCAGAGAACACAAGAAAATAAAAGCTCCAGGAAGACGAGCCCCGGGCCCGATTAGAAAGAGAGTTGTATGTAGGCCGCTCGGGCTGATCGAGGGGTTCCATAAGGCAGGTTCCTTCCAGGTTGAGTGGAATCTTTCGAATCGTAAAACGCTAACTGCCTTGGCGCGGCTTCCATGACAGTCAGTTTAAATGCACCTCGGAAAGGTGGCTTAGTGCACATTCAATACGTGGATTATGTACTTTCAGAAGGCACTCGGAGTTACAGCTTTGATGTCATTGATGCGGTAGGTAAAAGCCGCGAATTCAGCGTGATCGTTCCCATAGAGGCATTCCGGCGTTCTGGTTTAAGAACTCAGGATGGGCCGGGAATTTGTTACGAGCGGATGGTACAGGAACTGGAACGAGAAACGGTGGATTCGCGGGCCGAGACCCCTCTGCAGATTAAGGACCAGGACATCCTGGAGTATATGAAAAAGCAGTACCCCCGCAAGCACTCAGGCAAAAAAGAAGCGGGTATGAATTCTTGAAACAAGACGTTTGGTAAAGAAATGAGGATCCCAATGATCAGCGCTCGCACGATGGTAATTTCAATTTCCATGACTTTGCTTTCGGCCTCTTTGATGAGTGCGCAGGAAGGGAAAATACTCGACGTGAAGGGGATCGACCCGCGTCTGGCGGCAATTCAAGAACTCCCGTGGCAGTCCCGGAGCCTTGTCGGGGCATCACTTTCCTGGGTTGCCCCTTCGCCGCCTTCGATGGGTGCCCCCGATCTTTCCAGATACCGCAATTTTCAGTTTGGAATGACTGTCCCTGAGATTGCGAAGCTGGCAGGTGTGGAGGCGTCGACCGTGCGGGTGATTCACAGTCGTCCGGCGATGATTCAAGAACTGGAATGGCAGCCGCGAGACTTCGCTCGAAGCTCACCGCAGGCCGACTCGGTGAATGGAGTCCTCTTCAGCTTTTATAACGGCGAGCTCTTTCGAATGGTGATCGACTATGATTCCTATAAGACCGAAGGGATGACCGTTGACGACATGGTCGATGTCATTTCCTCGGCATACGGAACGGCGACGAGGCCTGCTGCCGGAATCACCGTCTCGACCAGCGAAGTCTATAACGATAGTGAGATAGTCATCGCGCGTTGGGAAGACTTGCAGTACTCGTTCAACCTCTTTCATTCCTCCTACAAACCGACTTTTGGAGTGATTGCATTTTCAAAAAAGCTGGATGCCCTGGCGCGGACCGCAGTCGCCGAAGCAATCCGGCTGGATGAGCGAGAGGCTCCCCGACGGGAAATCGACCGTCAAAAGAAACAAGCGGCTGACGACCGGGCCGCGCAAGAGAAGGCCAGGGAACTGAATAAAGCGAAGTTTCGTTTTTAGTGCGCCGGCCTAGCAAGCGGCCGTCGCATTTAGCGCGGGCCCGCTTATCATGCACGTGCATTCTGGCGGACTCTCAAGCAGGGCCGCCTTTAACTGGAGGAATCAATGGTTTCTAAGCTCTTTGTAGGCAATCTACCCCATAGCACGACCGACCGTGCCCTGAACGATTTTGTGACTGCCGCGGGGTTTCGCGTGTCGACTGCAATAGTGATTTGCGACAAGATGACGGGTGCACCGTGGGGATTCGGCTTTGTTGAGCTCGCTGAAGGCGAAGATATCCAGCGGGCCATCGCCGGTTTGAACGGTCAGGCCCTGGAGGGCCGCGCGTTGACCGTGAATGAGGCGAAGCCCCAGCGGACGAACTCTGCGCGCCCATAGAAGGACATCGGGTTTCGAGGGGGTTCCAACGGCAGGCGGTATTTCCAGGAATCCTCTCAACTTGGTAGATCCATGGGCGGCTACTAAACCAGTCCCATTGACCTCTTGACACGACGGAGTGTCTCTTCGGCCATCGGACGAACACGGTCTGCACCCTCACGGAGGATCTGCTGGAGATGCCCCGGATCCGCCATGATCCGGGAGTATTGATCCTGAATCGGCTGAAGGGCTGCTATGACCTGGTCAGCCACTTCACGCTTCAAAAAGTTGTACCCCTTCCCGTGGAAGTGCGATTCGATTTCCTCTCGAGTCTTTCCCGAGATGACTTCAAAGATTTCCAGGAGATTTCTTACGCCCGCAGAGCCATGAGCGAATCGGACCTCATTCCCCGAGTCTGTGACCGCTCGCAGTATCGATTCTCGAATGGTTTCGGGAGGCTCCGTCAGTCCAATGGAGTGACCCTTCCTTTGCTCGCCCAGACTCTTGCTCATCTTGATGGTAGGATCATCCAATCCCATGATGCGTGCGCCGGAGCTCCAGATCATGGGCTCCGGGATGACAAAAACCTCACCAAAAAGGCTGTGAAATCGCTGCGCGATGTCACGGGTCAATTCCACGTGCTGCTTCTGGTCTTCTCCCACCGGCACCCGGTCCGCTTTGTAGAGGAGAATGTCGGCGGCTTGAAGGACTGGGTAATCGAGCAATCCCGCGCTGACGGTGGTTAGCCTGTCCGCCTTCGACTTGTATTGAGTCATCCGCTCGATCCAGCCAATTGGCGTGACACAATTTAGAAGCCATGTGAGCTCCGCGTGCGCAGAGATGTGGGATTGCGTGAAAATTGCCGACTGCTTGGAATCGATCCCGCAAGCAATGAATAGAGCGGCCACCTCCAATATCTTCCTCTTAAATTCGTCCGGCTTTACCGTCTCCGGAATCGTTATGGCATGGAGATCAACAATGCAAAAGATGTTGTCGAATTGTGACTGATTCTCCACCCAATGCTTGAGGGCACCCAGGTAGTTTCCCAGGTGGATCTTGCCGGTTGGCTGAATCCCCGAAAAAACGCGCTTCTTTGGTTCAACCTGTGTCATGGCCCATCGTTCCGTTTGGAATCTCAGGTTTTCGAGTAACCAGGGTAAGTATAGTGACAAAAGGACCCAGCGACCAAGGACAATGCTTGGGCTCTTGTATAGTTCGAGGAACTTTCCCCCCTGTTCCATGTTAAATCCATAAGGAATACCAATCAGGCGTCATCGCGGCAGGGATGTTTTGATTCATTCTGATGAGAGTTGTAGAATAGGGGTTTAGCATACTCTTGAGACAGGTTACTACGGCTCTTTGGAGCTGAAGAGCGCCGGTGAGGCCATCGATTCAGATTGAGGTTCCACGGATGGCACGGGCAGGAAGATCCGAATTCGATGCTTGCCGAACGACAGCCTGATACGGCGTTTAAAGTAGAGTCATCTTTATTATCTGAGTAATCTGCGCAATCTGCGGACAGGAGAGCCCTATGCGCTTAGTTGTTGGTGCCGATCATGCCGGATTCGATCTGAAAAAAAATGTGGCAGCCTACGTCCGCGAACTGGGGCACGAAGTGTTGGATGTGGGCGCGTTCAGCAGCGTCGAGCCCGATGATTACCCTGATTTTGCCGAAGCCGTGGGACTGGCACTGAGAAACCGCCAGGGGGAACGGGGGATTCTCATCTGCGGGAGCGGCGTGGGAGCCTCCGTCGCCGCCAACAAGATTCCGGGTATCCGCGCCGGTCTGTGTCACGACACCTACTCCGCACATCAGGGCGTCGAGCACGACGACATGAATGTCCTGGTCATGGGATCACGGGTGATCGCCGCGGAACTCGCCCGTGAATTGGTTCGCAATTTCCTGGGAGCAAAATTCACCGGCGAAGAGCGCCATGTGCGGCGCGTGACAAAAGTGAAAGACCTGGAGACACGGTTTCTTCTGTCTTCTACGAAACCATAAACCACCATCGCAGCCCCGGCGATCGACCGGGAGAGGAATTCACGGCCTGGAGGAAAATCATGAAAACGCTCCGTGAGGTTTTGAAAGACGCGGAAGACCGGCGGATTGCCGTTGGCCATTTTAATGTTTCGGATCTCGTCCTCCTTAGGGGGGTCTTCTCTTCGGCTCGCGAGTTGAATGTCCCTGTGCTGGTGGGCGTTTCGGAAGGTGAGCGGGAGTTCATGGGAGTTCGCCAGATTGTCGCGCTTGTAAAGAGCCTTCGCGAAGAGCACGACTACCCCATCTTTTTGAACGCCGATCACACGCATTCCCTGGCTAAAGCGGATGAGGCGGCAAGGGCAGGTTTTGATGCGGTTGTTTTTGATGCTTCGTCCCTGCCATTCGATGAGAACGTGTCCCAGACCCGGAGAACAGTCATCGCGCTCAAGGCGATCAACCCTTCCGTCATCGTCGAGGGAGAAATCGGCGATATTGGGAGTGGCTCAGAAATTCACGAGAAGGTTCCGGAAAGATCGAAGACCCTCAGCACTCCCGAAGAGGCCCGGCAATTCATTGCCGCTACCGGGGTTGATGTGTTGGCTCCCGCCGTGGGGAATATGCATGGACTTCTTGAAAGTATGGTTCACGGAGGTGTAAAGAAGCGTCTCGATATTGGGAGAATTGACGAAATCAAAAAAGCGACTGGAATCTTCATGACACTCCACGGCGCCTCGGGGACCGATGACGAAGATTTGAAGAAAGCGATCCAGGTCGGGATGACCATTGTTCATATCAATACGGAATTACGTGTGGCCTGGCGGCATGGGATGGAGACTGCATTTGCCAAAGACCCTCAGGAAATAGTTCCATACAAGATCCTGCCGGCGGCTCTTGAGGCCGTGAAGAAAATCGTCCGGGAGCGGCTGCAGTTGTTTAACTCCACGGAAAGCCCCGAAAGGGGGCAACAGTCTGCGAGGGCATGACCGGTCGAGCGGAGGATGGGAAAAAGGGTCAAAATAGGCCCGGAGGGCCAACAGATTGTAGATAGGATGAGAAGGCCAATCTCCGCGGAGTACCGGTACAATGGTCTCCAAGGAAAAAAATCAACCCGGGCTTAAAAGCCCAGAGAGAGGAGATTGGCCATGACGGATTATAACAAAGCAGGGCGGGTGAT
>JAIQFY010000037.1 GCA_020072965.1 Terriglobia bacterium
CTCGAAAACATTTACAATCGTCGACGCTTGCACTCCGCGCTGGGCTACCAATCACCCTTGGAGTACGAGGCCAGTTTGATGAAATCAGCACCGGAGGACACGATACAAGGGAGGGTGGAGAAAGGGGGCGGCCGCCCCCTTCCCCCACGCCCCCATCCCCCGCAGAAACTTAACTATCCTGTCCCTGCTTTCTCTGTCTCAGAGTAAGGGTGCAGTCCACCCTCTTCCGGGGGTGGGGACTTGACGTGACGCGGCGGGATGTTTGTGAGTGTTACTCCTTCAACTTCAAATGACCATATGGAGGTATCTTGATGTTCCGTCTAATCTCCTTCTCCGCGGCCGTTCTCTTCATGGGGACCCTGGCATTCGCGGAGGTTGTGAATTTTGCCCCGGCGGGATTTCTCGTCCGGCATGAAACGACGATCGATGCTCCAGCAGACAAGGTTTACACCGCTTTGACCAGCGGGGTCGGCAGCTGGTGGAGTTCTGAGCATACCTATTCCCAGGATTCTAAGAACTTGTCGATCGATGCCCGCCCGGGGGGATGCTTCTGCGAGAAGCTCCCGAACGGGGGTGGGGTCAGACATATGACTGTCGTCTTCGCGTCTCCTGGTCATCTGCTGCGGATGACAGGTGCCCTTGGTCCTTTGCAGGAATCGGGCATTGCCGGGAGTATGACATGGAGTCTCACCTCGAGCGCCACAACCACAAAGGTGGTGCTCTCGTACAGTGTTGGCGGGTACATGCAGGGAGGTTTTGAGAAGATCGCTCCCATCGTTGACGCCGTGCTCGGCGAGCAGTTCAATCGCTTCAAGAATTTTGTCGAAACAGGCAAACCTGTCGTGAAGTAGAGTGTTCCGGGATGGGAGCAGAGGTGTCGGGTGTCAAGGATACAGTTCCCAGTTCTCAGTTATCAGTTCTCAGTTGGCAAAACAAAGGAGAGGCTGGAAGCGGAATTCGGAAGTCAGAATTCACACGTCAGAGATTAGAAGCTGAAGAGAGAACACCTCGCATTCTGGTCCCGGGAAAAGGCACTCTGGACTCTCGCTGTGTTTCCGCTTATCCGGAAACTCGACCCTGGATTCCATCTTTCCGACCTCTTACAACTGGCTACTGGGAACTGATCACCGACAACTGTTCTTCCACTTTGTACTCAGCGCTCTGCGTAGTATCCGTCGCGGGTTTGTACCACCAAGTCTTTCTGCCGGGTTGTTAAATGCACCTTGTGATAGCCCGGTCCGGAATCGGCTTTCTCGGGTGTATAGCCGAGGCTGTACTGACTGCGCAATTCCTCTTGAATTTGAGTGTAGATCTGGTCGATGGACTCTTTCTTTGAGACTTCAAAGAGCCGGGCGCCGGTCTCCTGGGAAACGCGTTCAAGAATCGTCTTTCCATCCGGCCGTGACTCCTGAGGGTATCGCCTTCCCTGACCCCCGTGCCCTCCCATCCCACCCCCCATGCCGGGACCACCAAAACCACCCGCGCGCCCGTATGCCTCCTCATCGCGGAACAGGATGGAGTAGACCAGCGTGTTGGCGCGCTGGGCCGACTCGATGGCTTGCTCCAGTGTTGTCTTACTGCCCATGTCCACGCCGTCGGAGAGAATGATGAGGGCCTTGCGGCCCTGCTGCTTCTGCATCAGCTCGTTTGATGCCAAGAGGACCGCGTCATAAAGCAAGGTACCGACGCCCCGTCCCATCCCACTGCGGCCCTGGCCCGGCCGCTGGCCGGGTCGAGGGGCAGGCGAACGGCTTCCACTCTGTTGCCTGGGCTGTGGCACCTCCAGCAGCCCCAGGGCGGACTCCAATTTCTGCCGGGACGAGGTGAGATCCTGGAGGAGTTCCACCTCCCGGTCGAAGTGAATCACGAATGCCGAGTCTTTCTCTGGATGCAGCACTTGATCCAGAAAGCTGTAGCTTGCCCGGCGTTCCTGGTCGAGAACGCGCCTCTGGCTCATGCTGGTGTCGACCAACAGACCCAGCGTCAGGGGCAGATTGGTTTCTTGCATGAAATAACGAATGATCTGAGGATGGCCATCCTGCTCCAGGAGGAAATCGTTCTGGGTGAGGTTGCGTACGATCTGCCCATGCTTGTCTCGCACAGTGGCCAAGAGGGTGACCCCTTTGACTTCAATCGAGATATCCGGTTTCTGCTGGCTCTGCAGCGGCCAACTTGGCAGGAGGAGCAACACCATCAGGAGCAGAGGCCATCGTCCTGACACGAGGACCCACCATTTTCCTGACCTATCCCTTGAGAGGTGATCACAAACCTCGGAAACCCCCTTGAGACAGAGCAGCTTCTCCGACCATGGATTGCCCCCTCGCGCTGTATCGGACACGGATCCACCCTTTGAAAAAAACATTTAATCACTCCTCACCTGGCATCCCTGCTTTGATGGGAGTTCTTGCAATAGAGTTGTGAGCTTCCGGCGTTCTTGCAGGGAGAATTGGAAGAGTCCTGGAAACGGGTCAGGCCGTTCTCTCATGATCCTGTTCGGCATCTGGCGTGGGCCCTTGGCTCCTGTTGAAGATCGAGCTCCGCCTGGAGCAAAAGATCATTCATACTTCCCCTTTAAAGGAGAGGACACGTTTCAATTTCATGCTTGGGAATAAGGGATACATCGGCGACCACTTTGACTCTTATAACGAATTGGAAAGGATGACTTCCGAAGTCGATGATGCGTCGTCCGATGAACAGCTACTTTGCCCAGGCGAGCATTTTGTCGAGTGCATCCCGATCCTGGAACCGGCCGTTCGACACCACCGCCTGAATTCTCTGAGTGTTTCGGATATCGTCTAACGGGTTGGCGTCCAACAGGACGAGGTCTGCAAGCTTACCCTTCCCAATGGTTCCCAGTGTCGCCTCCAGGCCCAGGAACTTCGCCGGGTTGAGGATGGCAGCACGCAGTGCATCGACCGGAGTCAGCCCAGCCTGAACCAGTAGCACGAGTTCATCGTGCAGGCTGAAGCCTGGAAAGCAGTAAGGATTGCCGGTGTCGGTTCCGGCCAGGAACTGAACGCCGGCGCGACGCATGGCGCCGATCAGCTCAAAATATTTGGGATAGACCTTCTTTGCATAAGCATATTCTTCTTCCGCCCTGAGGTTGGACCGCGCTTCGGCCCTCCGTTCCCATCTCTCTTTGACTTCGGACGGCATATACTTGAGGCGGGGGTCATCCCTGAAGCCCCTTTCTTCCCTGGAGGCAGAGCTCCGCAGCACGGTCAGCGTGGGGCACTGCCACGTCCCGTTCTTTACAAACCGCTGGAATAGCGCTGCTGCTTTCCTGCTGTTGTACTTGGCGAATGCTCTCGCTTCGATGAGGGATCGGGCTCCAAAAGGAGTATTTTGTGGAAGCTGTCTTCTGATTTCCTCTTCGTCGTCCGAGCAGGCCAAAAAGATTCCAGTCAGGTGTTCAATGCTTTTTTGCCCCGCGTCGGAGGCCTCAGCCGCGGAGACGGACCAGGGGACGTGGCCGGCGAAGGGGATCCCCTGCGACTTTGCCTCTTCCGCGATGCCGAAGTAGGCGTCGCGGGGAAGGAACGAATAGACCTTCACAAAGTCGGCACCCCATTTCTTGACCCTGAGGACAGCCTTCCGGCCCTCGCCCTCGTTGCCCACGGCGATGGAATTCGGCCAGAATGGGCGTGGACCGTCAAGAATGGGACTGGCGACGATCATCCGCGGCCCCAGGAGTGAACCGTCGGTCAATTCCTGGCGCCATCGCAGCAACTCCGGGGTGCCAAACATCTGCCGGATGCCGGTAACACCATTGGCGGTGAAGAGCGGGAGGGAATGCTTGTCGTACCAGTGAACATGCATGTCCCACAAACCCGGAATTAGAAACTTGCCTTCGGCATTCACCACCTTCGCCCCTGCGGGCACTGGAACCTGATCGGATTTTCCGACGTCAGCGATTCGATTGCCGGTGATCAGGACAGTCACATCGGGCACGGCGATCCCGCCGACGACATCGATAAGGGTGACGTGAACCAAAGCAAGGGACTCGTGGCTGGAGTTCTGCTTGGTTTGTATCAAGAACAGCACTGCAAGGGTGATAAGAAATAAAGCTAACGCCTTTTTCACGACACCTTCCTCTTTCGTTCAATAAGCATGATGAATTCTGGTGACGAATGAAATCAACTCACGAAGCGGCTTGCTTTGGTAGCCGTGATCCCGTCCGCCATGGCGGAGATCACGGGCTTTTGCGGCCTGTGGGAACAAGCCCGCGACCCCTCGGAGCGGGATCCCGGCTTCCAAAGCATGGGTAGGTCAACCTCGGTGAGCCGGTGGCTGTCACGAATGGCACAGATTAAGGGCCTGACAGTCTGAATTAGCGAAATCCCTGAAAGGGATTCATTCATCAGCCCAGGGCAACGCCCTGGGTTTGAAATCCCTTAATTTTCCCGAATCCGCCGGGTCGGATTCCACACGACATAGCCTGTTGTCTGATCCCGCCTGGACGGGGTCAGTACAAATCGGGGGGCTGCATTAACCCCGAGCCATCCGCCTGAGCCGGACGTTGGGACGGCTCTTGCCGGGACACCTGGAATCTTCGATTCTTAGGGAACCCCTTCAGGGTTCCTGACTAATCCAAGATGGGGCACATACCCAGGGCGATGCCCTGGGCTGATATAGGCATCCCTTTCAGGGATGGAGCCCCTTGTTCCACCAGCGGCCTTAACTTTGTGCCATTCGTGGCTGTCACAATATTTTGGAGTGTTTCGCAATTCAGGCCTAAACCTCCAAGATCTGCCCGGTCGCAGTAAAGAGCAACCCTTGCCTCACCCGTCGGGAGCCGAGCACTCCCGCCGCAGCGAGCATCCCGGCATAGGTGCGAAGTTGCTGGACGTATTCCGGATAGGGAGAAGTCGTTAAATCAGCGGAAACTGAATTCGTCTTGTAGTCAATGATCCAAACCTCATTGGCCGACAACGCCACCAGATCAACCGAGCCCACGAGAAGACGGCCCTTGCCATCGGCCTTGACGACCGGATATTCCGACTCCATTTGAAAGCCATTGCCCAAAATTCCGGCGTTCCGAAGCGAGGAGATGGCGCGCTCGACATCGCCCACGGCTTCGTCGAGATGATTGCAGCCCGGAATTTGTGCCGCGGCCGCTTGGACCAGTTGCTTGACACTGGCTTTTGATCCGGAAACAACGGCGGCCAAAACCTCATGAACAAGCTGGCCAAACTCCGAACCGAAGCGGCCCTCCTGGTTTTTTCCCCGCTGGGTATCCGCCCGGTCTGAAAGGCGGTCTTCGTCTTCCGGGACAAGTGCCATCTCGTGGATGGCCATGGTGACGGCAAGGGGCTCAGCGATCGGCCGGGAAGACGCTTTCAACGCTTCTCCCCATTTCTTTCGCGACTGCTCAATGGCCAAGTCAAATTCTTCTGTGGTGGCGATTTCACGAAAGGAAGGGGCTGGAGAAATCCTCTCCGCCCAAGCTGGCAGAAGGGCGCGGGAATACATGCGCTCCATGTGGAGCAAGCCGGCAGGGAGATTCTCGGCGAGTTGACTCGTCCCCGGAACGCCCCTGGGATTATCCGGCAGTGGAAGGATGAGCATATCCCGCGCCCGGGTCGCGGCCACGTAATACAACCGCTTGCGTTCCTCAGCCGCGTAACTCTTTTCTTGATCGAACGCCGTGCTCCCGGGGGGAAGGCTGACCTTGATCGGATCCACATCAATGCCCCAAGACTTACCATCGTGGCTGACGTACCAGGCCTTGGGCAGGTCACGCACCGCCGAAATCGAATCAAAGCCGTCCCAGATAATGACCACAGGAAACTCCAACCCCTTGGCCTGGTGAATCGACAGAACGCGAACGGCGGAGACATCCACCGGATCGGGTGGATCCATCTGCACAGGATCATCCACCCATTTCCGGATTTCCTGGGTCACCCCATCGAAGTCAGAGCTGCTTTCGGCCGCCATCAAGTCCATCTCCATGATGATTTCTCTCATCATACTCAGGGTCAGTGCTCCGTTGGGCATCAGAGCCACCGACCGGCCAAAACCCGATCGTTCGAGCAGGTCCAGCGCCGTTGCCGAAGGTGGTCGGGAATAGCGATGTCGTCTCAAGTCGCGCACAAATTCCCGCGCAGACTGCGCGCGTGCCGCGGCCTCTTTGAGCTCCTCACGGGCTCCCCTCAATGCTTCTTCGTCGCACTGTGCGACAAGCAGGTCCGCGTAATCGATTGCAAAAAATGGTGGACGGAACAGCGCGGCCTGGGCCACGCCGTCTTGTGGGTCCGCAATCGCACGCAGGCCAAGAATAAACATCCGCACCAGTGGTTCCAAAAGGAACAGTCTGCCGCCTCGGGCAGAATAAGGGACGTTGTACCGCCGAAATGCCTCCAGCAGGAACGGGACGTAACTGGTTGATCGCGCGAGAACCGTCACATCTTCAAATCGAATTTCTCGTTCTTCGTCCGAGGTGGGATCGCGCACTTTGTCTTTCCTTGAGTGGACCATCCAACGTACGTACCGCGCCAGCATTTCTGCTTCCACGAGTATTCCATCCGGCTTTTTCTCAAAGCCGGTGTAAGGTAGCCCCCGCAGGCATGGAGTGCTCGCCTCATGAATAACCCCGCTTGGAGCTAAGGGGTCGTAAAATGACTTTCCAGAGATTTCATGGACGGAACTTGTACCCGGCAAATGCTCGCCGAGAATCTCTTTGAATCGGCGGTTGAAGGCATCGATGAGTTGTGGCCGGCTGCGGAAGTTGGCCGCCAAGCTCACTTCAAGGGCGCCTTGTTGCCCGAGTAACCGGCGAGCTCGATCATAGGACCGGATGTCCGCTCTCCGAAAACGGTAGATGGACTGCTTGGGGTCGCCGACAATCGTCAAACGTCCCGGCGAGAGCATGACCTCTTCCCAAGTCCTTGCACGGGCGGGGGCGGCTTCCGCCAGGAAGAACATGATTTCCATCTGCAATGGGTCGGTGTCCTGGAATTCGTCCACAAGGATGTGGTCGAAGAGCCCTTGATAGAAACCCCGCAGTTCCTTGTTTTCACGAATGCGATTGCGAAATTGCAGCAACAGATCCAAGTGATCCACCGCCTGGTGCCGCTCCTTCACAGACTCATAGATTTGGATAACGACCGGAGACAAACGCACCAGGCGAGCAGCCATCCATTCGAAAAAAGGACGGGTAAGCTGGTCCTGATAGGATATTTCCGGAGATTGGCGGTCTGCCTTGGCCCGGCCATAGTCTTTCGCCAGACGAAAGACACGATCATCGCCATTGCAGTCGCCCCCCTTCGTCAGTGTCTTCGGTTTAATGTCAGTCAGCTGGACCATTAGTTCGAGGGCTTCTCCAGGATCTGATAGTTCAAGCAATCCCCGGAGAGGCTCCAGGAGCGATCGAAAGAGCCGATGCCCCTTCGAATCCCCCGAAAGCGATTCAATTTTTCGGGTGATCTCTCCTGCCAGTCTCTCGGTCTTCTTGAGATCCGGCGGACCGATTTCAAACTCCCGGGGTGGAATGTCGCGATGAGTGATGAACCCCTCCACCAGAGAATCGAGTCCATTCCAAATGTGAAATTCTCCCGAATAGGATCGCAGGCGAAGGCCGGCCGCCAGAAAATCGCAAACTGTCTTTTCAACTTCCTTCCCCCTCGATGAGTCTTTGACCAGCTGGGAAAGGGTCCCGGTTTGTGCGGCCCGGACCAGGTATTCCAGCGTCTCGGAGACAAGCTCGGCTGGATCTTCGAGAATCTCGTATGATGGACTCAGGTTCATCTCGACGGGGCGCAATCGCATCAGGCGGTCGCAGAAGCTGTGGATCGTTCCGATGTAGGCACTGTCGATGCGGGAAAGCGCCTCGTGGAGTTGTCTTTCCCTCTTCTGAGAGAGTGCCTTTTGCGAGAGTTCCTGGAGCAGGACCTGTCGAATGCGGAACTGCAATTCTCCCGCGGAACGGCGCGTAAAGGTAATGGCTGCGAGACGAGTAATTGGAATGGGCTCCCGATGGTCATCTTTTGGCGCAACCAAGGTGATGAACCTTCGGATGAGGGCGGTCGTCTTGCCGGTTCCCGCGCCCGCATCGATGACGACGTTGCGATCCCGCTCTGAAATCGCAGCCTCGAACGCCTCCCGATCGATGGTCGGTCTCTGGGTCATGAGTCCTACTTGTTGTGATGCCTCTCCTTGAACTCCCTGAACGATTCCAGCGTGCCGGTAGCCGAAGAAAGCTTCTCTGCCGCTCTCTGATTAGCAGTTTCTCCACAGACTGGGGTAAATGGACAATACGTGCAATCCTCAGAATTGGTGGTTCGAGGGAAGAGTCGGTGTTGCAGCAATTGGGCACTAAGCATCAGCCAATTTTGCGATTCACTCAGCAAGTCCGACAGGTCTTTTTCAAATCGGCGTTCGAGGTCTCCTCCCGTCTTGGCATACACATAGGCCACCCCAGCAATCTTCTTTCCTGCAAATGCTGCATCGGCTTCGAGGGCGCGAGCATAAACCGCCAGTTGGGTGTCGAGCCGGGGGATGGGCTGGCTTTCATCTCCAACACGCGGATGTGACCTACCGCTCTTGAGGTCACGGATAAACAATCCATTGGGCTGTTCATCAATCCGGTCAATAAACCCCCGGAAATAGACCTTCGGATTAAGGCCCAGGGGGATGGGCAGGGGATACCCGAAGCCCTGTTCGGCCGCGATGAACCGGCTGGGTGTGGGCCAGTGTTCCCAATCCCAGCGCAGCACGCGGACAATATCGAGCTGAAGTTGTCTTTGCTTCCGCTCCCGAAGAGCGGCGCCGATCAACGGATATTCGTCCAGGAACTCGTTGAATTCATCCAAGGCAATCTCTTTCGCCGATCCGAGCCACTTTTTCAGATCACCCTTGCGCGCCGAAAAATCCGTCCCGTTTTCCTTCAGAAACCTTTCCACAACGCGGTGCAGAAGTGAACCGTAAGCGAGGGCATCGATCTCCATTCCCATGGGCGGTTCGTTTGGCTCTTCCCAACCCAGAACACACTCCAGCAGGAACCGATGAGGGCACTCGATCAGTTTCAGCAGGCGGGTGGCAGACAACGGATGCTTGGGATCAATCCCCAGGTCAAAGGGCATTAACAATCCCTCCCCAAGGATGCCATCAAGGATGGAGAACTGATTTGTCTCGGCGGCAAGAATTAATTCTCGCATTCTTTTCTGCTCAGCCACCCACGAACCATGAACGGGAGAATTGTGAATTTCGGCAACCGCCTGCTGTGACATCGATGGACCAATCCCGGCCAGTTTCATGCCGTCGGGTCGCGATTGTCGCCCAGGCTGAAGGTAGGCACTTCGAAAGACAGATAGGGTAGGAGTCGGGCCGTCTTTGAAAGAGTGTCGCCATAGGGCCGCTGCTGCTTCAAGGAGTACCCCCGAAGGCTCGCGAGTCTGTCGATCCAGCGTCTCACGGGGAGCGCTCAACGCCACCTCCTTTTGGACTCCCCGGATGGTCCGGTGAAACGCGTGCAGGTCGGACAGGGCGCGATCCGCGCCCCGGGGCAAAGCCCGCTGACCTTCAAATAACCCGGCTTCTATTTGGTCGCGATCTAAATCCGGAAGAATGGCATCCTCGTGAGGTGCAGAGGGAAGTTCCCCTTCGGAGAGTCCAATAAAACGGACGGCATCAAAGGTCAGACCGACGGCGCTCCGGATAGTTCCGATGTAGAGGCGGGGCTGGCCAAAACGAGCAGTGGGAACGCGCAATCCATCAAGCCCATCTTGGATCGCGCGGAGGGCGTCATCGCCTCTCAGATCCTCGACCAGCCAGCTACGCATCAAAGTCTGAATCGACGCCTTCAAGTGTGATAGAAAAACAAAAAAATCAGGAAAGTGGAGGAACCATTCGTTGCAAAACTTTTCCACCGACTGCCACAATGTCTCCAGGGACTCGTTGCTCTGGACCTGGTGGCAGAGTCTCTCCAGGGCCCGAACCGCCGGAAGAATCAATTGAATCTTTTGAAGCTGACGCCGCAGGGGCTCGATGCCGCGAGGAAAGGTCGGAATCCCCGGATCCACAACGTTCTTTCCCTTTTCGATGATATGCTGAAGGGTCGTAATGCGCCGCTCGAGAGCAGGGCGCCATTCACGATATCCTTCCGGGTGTGCGCGCGAGCCGCCCAAGGTTCCACAGCTGTACACAACTTCACAGGCATCGGTACGATTGATCCGCTCTTCTTCCCCTTCGGAACGTTGGATTCCAAGGGTGGGAAGGAGATTGACCAACTCCTCGGCGGTCAATCGAAACTCGAGTGTTCGCAGGAGAGCCCCGATCTTAGCGCCCGTCGGCATCATTTTTGCCGGCAACCCGCCAGCCACATAAACGGGCGCATGAGCTTCCGGTTCAGACCTCGATTCTTCGCCCCCCGGCCAGTCGAGACGGTTCAGCCGCTCGACCAGCATCCCCGCCAGCGGATCCAGGGAGGGCAGGAGGACTGCAATACGTTCGAGGGGTGTACGGTGTTCAAAGACCTTCTCGGCCACCCATCTGACCGCGACCGCGAGCTCTTCTTCTATTCCGGAAGTGACTTCGAGATGCACTGTCCCGTCCACCTTTTGTGATCGGGCTCGAGCAGGAGCCGCCAGTTTTTGGGGAGACTGGAAAAGGAAAGCGCGAAGAACATCGAGCTCCGATTTTCCATCCCCGAGAATCGTTTCATTGTTGAGCTCACCACCCAGGAGGCCTGAAATATACTGCAGGCGATCAGCGAACTCGCGCCGATCCGGGAGGGCGGGGATATAAAACACCTGCAGACCGGGAATTGATGCGAAAAATCTGGCTTCCACGTTTGTCGGATCGCCACAGAGGACAAGGACCCCCGGCCCGGGATAGGAGAACGCGCTCGGGAATTCCCGGAGAGAGTGCCCGGCCTCTTGAAGAATTCGGGCAGACGTCCAGGCGGGTGGCACGTCGGACAAAAACTTTTCATCGACCGCGGCCCAGAGGGTCGCCAGGTCATGAAAGCGTTTCTCTGAGATGCCTCCTTTTTTAATGGTCAGTTCACGGAGGTCTTTGGCGCTGAGGCCGGAGCCTTCCAGTTCTGCAATGGTGTTGGAGATCGCATGTGAGTACCCGGGGCCGGTTCGAAGCTGGCTGAGGTCAAAGTATTCGAGCCGGCCCTCGATGACCCTCGACTCGATCAGAGCCTGGAGCCCGAGCGCGCGAGCGGTTTGAGAACACCGCTGAAAAGCGACTCCCCCTTTTAAAAGAATATCTTCAGCCAATTCGATGGGAGTGAAAAATCGGGCTCCGGCGAGCCTCCCCTTGCCGGTAAGATCACGCCGCAAGGAAGATGCTATCCGCGAGGAGGGCACGATGATGGTCGAAGCGGGAAGCGGACTGGCGGCCGGGAGAATTTTCTTGAGGGCGGCAGCAAGCTCGGTAGGTTCAACTCGGGTTGCTTTCATTCGAGCGTCCGCGGGGGAGTTCAAAGTGGAGAAGCAGTTCTCAGTTCCCAGTTGCCAGAGGGGACTAGAAGCAGAAGTCGGAAGTCAGAAATCAGAGGTCAAAGACTGCAAGCAAAAAAGACGACACCCCGGATTGTGGTTCTCTATACCAGCCCACGGGACTCGTCGCTCTGTTTCTGCGTGTCTGGGAATCTTGATACGGGATCACATCCCTCCACCTCTCCCCGCTGACATCTAGCAACTGGGAACTGAGAACTGGCAACTGAAAACTTCTTTTCCGATTAGCGGCAATCCCATCGACGCTGGATCCAGCTTGCCACATTCGATATTGATCAAGAAAAGAGAATGACACCGCCGTAGACTTAAGAAAGACATCTTTCTCAAACTCAGAATCTACGAGATCAGCAATAACATGGTGATCTCGCGCAGGATTCCCGCAAGGGATTCGTAGAGTGCAGGCGCTAGCCTTTTTGCCTTATACACTGGCTTGGAAGACGCAGTCAATTGAATTTCGGCAATTCACTCCTCGTCTTTCAAATCCCGGGGAAAAGCGAATAGTGGAGTATCTGGGGGATTGGACAATGACATTGGACAACCCGGGGACGGTTGGGCGACCTCCGCTCAATTGTCCAATGACGATTCTGCTGTACAGCTTTCCAAACTCCATCTGTGCTACAATGAATCGCGGTTAAAAGGTCTACGATGCATTTCTGTCGTGTCAGGGTACAGTTTTACCTCCTGAGAAATTCACTCTTTCAAAAAATGAGAGGGTTTGCAGCCCAATCTAGCCTCCCAGTCTGACGCCATCACCTTCACCTAAGAACCCTCGGTTGGGCTCAAGGAGCCATCTCGCTTCTGGATACAACTTCGAAATGCATGACACACTTACCTCCTGAGCCAATTTTCTTTCGCCGAATTTGACCCCCTGGATTAGTCCAAGGGACTACAATTGTTGGCTCGAGACTGGGCCTCGTGGATGAGCATTCATGACTGAGGAAATGAGAGCGCGCAAGAACTTTAAGGACGACATCCTGAGGGAACAAGTACGCCTGACCTTTCAACATCTGCCCACGATGCAGCTGGCCTCATTCGTGGTGGCCCTCGTCATCTCCTATCTCGTCCGTGGGATCGTCCCTCATGCAAACATTTGGGATTGGCTCTTGATGATTGTGCTGGTAGTAGCCAGCCGGATCGTACTCTATTATCGATTTCGGAAACTGTGGGAGGGGCCGTTTGCGGGGGAGTACTGGAAGAATCTCTACGTGATTTTAGCCGTTGTTTCAGGCTTTGTCTGGGGCCTATCCGCTTTTATAATCTTCCCGGCTCATAATCTGGAATATATATCCCTTTTTGTGCTTGTAATCGCCAGCCTTTCGGCAGCCACGACCATCTCCCACTCGGCCAGTCGATTTGCTCCCGCAGCATGGGCCATTCCAGCGTTGCTGTTCTATGCCATCCGTTGCCTGATGGAAGGGGGGGAGCCTGAATACACCATTGCCTTTCTCATCATTGTTTATCTGATAACGATTCTACGCTTTTCATTCACACAGAATAGAATCATCACGGCGGCCATCTCTTTGAGGTTTGAAAACCTGGGGCTGCTTGAGGAGGTGAAAAAGGCAAATGAAATCCTCAGCCAGGACAACACCGAGCGCAAGCGCGCAGCGGAAACCACCTCCCGTTTGGCAGCCATTGTCGAATCCTCTGATGATGCCATTATTGGGAAGACGCTGGAAGGAATCATTACAAGCTGGAACGTCGGAGCTGAGAGGCTTTATGGCTATGCCAAAGAAGAAGCGGTAGGCCGCCCGTTCTCTTTTATTATTCCCCCCGGATTTCCGGATGATCTGTCCATGATTCTCGATAAGATCAGGCAGGGGAATCGGGTCGACCACTATGAAACCGTTCGGAAAAGGAAGGACGGGACTGTGGTGAACGTCTCCTTATCCGTATCTCCCATCAGGGATTCCTCCGGAAGGACGATAGGAGCCTCTGCGATTGCACACGACATTACAGAACGCAAAAGAGCCGAAGAAGAACGGGAGAAATTGATCGGAGAGCTCCGGGAAGCCCTTTCCAAGGTCAAGACCCTGAGCGGCCTGCTTCCCATTTGTTCATCCTGCAAGAAGATAAGAGATGACCGGGGGTATTGGAATCAGATCGAAGGGTATATCAGGAGCCACGCTGAAGTGGAATTCAGTCACGGGATCTGTCCGGATTGCATGAAGAAGCTTTATTCAGATTTCCAGGGGGGGGGGTTGAAGGGAAATAGTCTCTTCTGAGACAGAATAAACTGTGGTCACATCAGGACGTCCGGCGCTTCTTCGTGGATCCACCCGGGCGGTGAAGATATCAGGGAAGTATTAAGTTTCTGCCGGAGGATTCTTTCGCCCCGCAAGCGGGGCTCTTTCATTTTTTCTCATCGCCACCCCACCCTCGCTCCGTCCCGCACAGAACGCGGGACGGAGCGAGGGTGGGGCTACATTCTGAGAGCCCTACGGGCCTGAACTGACTCTTTTCCCCATTCTGTCCCATGCGCCGCATGCTTCACTGTGCCCGGACTGCATACACCGGATGAGTCGCGGCACGATCTTCCATCGGAAGACCCAGAAACTGATGGGCATTGCCATAGCATATGTTCTGTACCATCTGTCCAATCATCGCCTCGTCATCAGGTAACTCGCCTCTTTCAATTTCGGTGCCCAGGAGGTTGCACAGGACACGGCGAAAGTACTCATGCCGGGGATAGGACATGAAGGAGCGGGAGTCGGTAGTCATACCCACAAAACGAGAGAGCAATCCGACGTTTGACAGGGCATTGATCTGCCACTCGATCCCTTCCTTCTGATCGAGAAACCACCACCCACTGCCGAACTGGATCTTGCCTGCGATTGACCCATCCTGAAAATTGCCGATCATCGTGGCAAACACGTAGTCGTCGGTAGGGTTCATGTTGTAGACAATGGTTTTCGGCAGGGCATTCTCCTGGTTCAATCGGTCCAGGTAAGCGCCCAGCGACTCGGCCTGCGGCCAGTCGCCAATGGAATCAAACCCGGTGTCCGGGCCGAGTTCGTGCATGCGGCGGGTATTGCAGTTGCGGCGCGCGCCGAGGTGTAATTGTTTGGTCCAACCCTTCTCGGCGTCGAGGTGTCCGAAATAGACCATCATGAAGGATGCGAACTGCGATTGTTCCTGCGGAGTGGCCGTCTGGCCGTTTCGGGCCCTGGTGAAAAGTTCCGTCGCGGTGTGCTCAGAGGGGAAATCGGCGTAACAGGTGCTCAGGCCGTGGTCCGAGAGCCGGCCGCCCATCTGATGGAAATAATCGTGGCGCTGCCGCAATGCAGAAAGAAAATCGCTGAAACGCGCGATGTGTATGTTGCTGACGCTCTCCAGCCGATCGACCCAGGTGTTAAACGCCCCCGGCTGGCAGATGTTCATCGCCTTATCGGGACGAAACGCGGGGAAGACCCGTGTTTCCAGGGATGATGCCGCCATCTTCTTATGTGGTTCGAGATCATCGGTAGGATCGTCCGTTGTGCACAGCGCCTTCACATGGAACTTTTTGAGAATACCCTGAGCATGCAGCGGCCCGGTGGCCAGAAGCGCGTTGGCTCGTTCCCAAATACGGGGAGCGCTGTGCTCGTCCAGCATTTCATCGATTCCGAAGTATCGCTTCAACTCGAGATGCGTCCAGTGATAGAGCGGATTGCGAAGCGTCTGGGGCACCGTGCGGGCCCACGCCATGAATTTCTCGAACGGCGGCTCCTTGCCCGTGCAATAGCTTTCCGGCACGCCGTTGGCGCGCATCGCTCGCCACTTGTAGTGGTCGCCTTCCAGCCAGATCTCGAACAGATCCTTGAACGCCCGATTCTCTGCAAGGTCCATCGCAGGGAGATGGCAGTGGTAATCAAAGATCGGTTCCTCGGCTGCATACTTGTGGTACAAACGACGAGCACTCTCGCTGTGCAAAAGAAAGTCTTCGTGGATGAAAGCCATAGGAGATCCTTTCAGGTATTTATGTCTTTCCCGACAGGGCGGAGGGAGCCACCTTGACTCCCCCGGCCTGAGCGGGAAACCGCTGACGCCCGCTTCTCGCCGTGCTGCAGGGGAAACTGAGGCTCGACAGGGTCGATTCCAGTCTCGAGTATTCCGGAGGCAAGTCGACGGTGAAGCTGGAGAACTCGCGGCGATAGGGATATCCGGTCCGCAGACGGGTAAAGTGCGCGGCCTGCGCCTGCGGCGGGAGCGACAGGGTAACGCGCAGGCGCACGTCGTCCTCTTCGATGTTGTAGGCTCGCCGTACGATTCGATGGAGAGCGGTTTCATCGGAAAGCTGGGCGGTGTTCAGTTCGATGTGAGACGGTTCAGGCGAGCGGAGATACAGCGCCGGGTCCCAGGCGGATGAGAATCCGAAGTGCTGGCACACGGCTTCTCGCACCCTACCGACCGCTGCCATTTTCCCGTCCATTGAATAGCCGGCCACGTGGGCGGTCCCGATCGCGGCCAGGAGAAGAGCCTCGATATCAATGCCAGGCTCATTTTCCCAGACGTCGAGAAGCGCCGCCGACAGCCGGCCCTGCGTGAAGGCATGCTTCAAGGCTGTGGTCGACACAACCGGACCACGGGCGGTATTAAGCAGGACTGCTCCCTGCTTCATCCGGTCGAATTGCACTTGGTCAAGCAAATGGTAGGTGGGGTCGGGCCCGCCACGGGTCAAGGGCACATGCAAAGTAATAAAGTCGGCCTCCAGGATGGCATTCAAGGGGACAAACCGGGACTCGTCGGTCGTTCGAGCCAGCGGGGGATCGTTCTGAAGCACAATCATCCCCAGGGCCTCGGCCGCTCTGACCACCTTGCTCCCGACATTGCCCACACCGACTACTCCCAGCGTTTTGCCTCGAAGCGAAAGACTATTCCGCGATGCATAAGCGAGGAGGGCAGCAACCACGTATTCCTTAACCGAGTTGGAGTTGCAGCCGGGAGAGTTTGCAAACGCGATCCGGCTGGAACGGAGGTAATCGGTATCGATATGGTCCGTGCCGGCGGTGGCCGAGCCCACAAACCGTACCGGGGTTCCGCGAAGCAGCTTCTCGTCCACGGGGATTTCACTGCGGACGATAAGGATATCTGCCTCGCGGACCCGCTGGTTTGTGATGAGCGGCGTGTCCAGCGCGGCAACTTCACCGAGCTCGCGGAATGCTTCTTTCACAAAGGGGATGTTTCTGTCAGCTAAGATTCTCATGTCAGGTATCCTGAATGTCAGAACAAAAAGGGGCACGGGAGACCCGTCCCGGGCAGGACTGGGCGTTCATGTCCGAAGGCGCAGAAGAGCCCCCGGCGAGAAAAACACCTGCCGGGGCTACCAGAACAAGCCCGGAGCCCGGAGATTGTTCGCAGTCGTCTGACAAAGGCCCCCGCCATCGTCCGCCAGGGGCGGACTCAGCGGGGCTACCAGAGCAACCCCCCCCGCCATCGCAAAGAGCACTCAGCGGGGCTGCCAGAGCACTCATCGGGCAACGCGAGCGCTGATCCCTTTCATAACCTTTTCGACTTCCGCCAGCGTCACCATGGTAGTGTCGCCCGGAGTGGTCATGGCGAGCGCACCATGTGCCGCTCCGCACTCGACGGCCCACTGCGGGTCACGACCCGCGAGAAATCCATAGATCAGACCTGAGGCAAAAGAATCACCCCCGCCGACCCGATCGTAGATCTCAAGATTTTCCCGGTTGGTGGCGCGATGCAGCTTTCCGTCGGAGTAGCAGACGGCTCCCCAATCGTTGATCGTTGCCGTGCGGGCATTGCGCAAGGTGGTAGCGACAACTTTCAAGCCAGCGTACTTTGCGACCACGCGCTCGATCATGCGCCGGAAGTTTTCCGGATCCAGCTTTGACAGATTGGCATCCACACCCTCCACTTCAAATCCCAGCGCCGCGGTGAAGTCTTCTTCGTTGCCAAGCATCACATCGACGTACGAAGCGAGCTCGCGGTTGACCTCCTGCGCGTGTTTCTTCCCACCGATCGCCTTCCAGAGCGATTCACGGTAGTTCAGGTCGTAGGACACGATGACGCCGTGGCGTTTCGCCGCCTGCATTGCTTCCCGGGCGACCAGGGGCGTGGTTTCCGACAAGGCGGCAAAAATGCCGCCGGTGTGAAACCACCGGGCACCTTCACGACCGAAGATCAGATCCCAATCGAAATCTCCGGGCTTGACCTGCGAGATGGCGGTGTTGCCGCGGTCCGAACAGCCAACCGCCGCGCGGACGCCGAATCCTCGCTCAGTAAAGTTGAGCCCGTTCCGAACCGATCGGCCGACGCCATCGTAAGGCACCCACCTGACGTGCGACTGGTCAACGCCGCCCTGATAAATGAAGTCCTGGATAAGCCGTCCTACCGGGTTGTCAGCAAATGCGGAAACGAGCGCCGTATTGAGACCGAAGCAGCGCCTCAGCCCGCGGGCCACGTTGTATTCACCGCCGCCCTCCCAGACCTGAAAACTGCGGGTGGTGTGGACACGGCCGTCCCCGGGATCGAGCCGGAGCATGACTTCTCCCAAACTGACCAGATCCCATTGGCACCCTGATTTAGGTTTGATCGTTAACATGGGTTTGTCCTTTTACTCGATGTGACCGGCCCGTGGAAAAACGTACTCGCCATTGAGCCGGTTTACTCTTTTTTGATAGCTGAATGCAAGTAATTATCCTATTCGGCCTCCATTGAAGCCGGCTCAAGTCGCGGCGCCAGGAGCTGGATGATCAGAAGAGCAACCAGATAGGCCGATCCCGCGATGATAAAGACCGGGAGATAGGATCCAGTCCATTCGAGGACATAGCCGACGGTTTTTGCGATCAACATGCCGCCCACCGCCCCGGCCATGCCTCCAAACCCCACCACCGACCCGACGGCGCGACGCGGGAACATGTCCGAGGCGATTGTAAAGATGTTGGCGGACCATCCCTGGTGAGCGGCCGCCGCGAGGCTGATGAGGGCGACCGCCACGTACAGATTGGGAGTATGAGAGGCGAACACGATGGGCACCACCGCCAGCGCACACACCAGCATGGCCGTTTTGCGGCCCGCATTGAGGCTCCAACCTCGCTTGATCAATGCCCCCGAAAGCCAGCCGCCACCGATACTGCCGATGGTTGCGGCATTATAGATTACGAGGAGCGGCACGATCATCCCCAGCAAGTTGACCTTATAGTTCCTGTTGAGAAAGTCCGGCACCCAGAAAAGGTAGAGCCACCAGATCGGGTCCGTCAGAAACTTGCCGATGGCAAACGCCCATATCTGGCGGTGACCGACGAGCCGTTTCCAGCGGATGGGAGTTGTCTTTTCAGCGGGATCACTGCGGATATAGGCCAACTCAGCAGCAGTCACGCCCCGATGCTCATCGGGATGGTGGTAGAAGGCAATCCACAGAATGAGCCACACGAAGCCGAGCGCCCCGGTGGCAATAAATGCGCCCTGCCATCCGTAGGTGTAGGTGAGCCAGGGGATGACGAGCGGCGTGACAATAGCGCCGACATTGGTGCCGGAGTTGAAGAGACCGGTCGCAAGCGCCCGCTCTTTTTTCGGAAACCACTCGGCAACGGTCTTGATGGAGGCCGGGAAGCTTCCCGACTCACCGAGCCCCAGCGCGAAGCGCGCGGCGCCAAAACCGAACACCGAACTTGCGAGGGCGTGGGCCATCGCTGCAAGGCTCCACAGGAAGACTGCCAGGGAGAAGCCCTTGCGCGTCCCCAGCCAGTCCATTATTCGACCCACCACCAGGAGACCCGCTGCGTAGGCCAACTGAAACATGAAGATGATGTTGCTGTAATCGATTTCGCTCCAGTGCAGTTGGGCCTGCAAGGTGGGCTTGAGCAGGCCGATGACCTGGCGATCGATATAGTTGACTGTCGCCGCAAAAAACAATAAAGCGCAGATAATCCAACGGAAATGGCCGGAGGCTGCCACGGCCGCCGGTGTCGTCACCGGCTCCTCCGCGACCGCTGAATGTTCAATAGCCATTAACCTGCCATCCTTTCCGGATGCCCCTTTAATTCTGGATTAATACTCCATCCTCAGAAACTGAAACGAAGATCAGTTCGTTTGCGCCTGGGTCGTCGGTGTCCATTCGGTGTGGAACACCCCTTCCTTGTCGATACGGCGATATGTGTGGGCTCCGAAATAATCACGCTGCGCCTGCGTCAGGTTGGCCGGCAGGCGGGCACTGCGGTAGGCGTCGAAATACGCCAGTGATGCACTCATCGCCAGAACGGGGAGGCCCATGCCCACAGCCGTCTGCACCATGAAACGCCACGCCTCTTGACGACTTTCAACCGCGTCGCGGAACGTGGGGTCGAGCAATAGGTTCACGAGTGCAGGATTGCGGTGATAGGCCGCCATGATGTCGCCGAGAAGGCTGGCCCGGATGATGCAGCCCGCGCGCCAGATCTTGGCAATATCGGCGAGGTGCAGTTCAAACTTGTACTCTTCGGAGGCGAGACTCATCAGGGCACAACCCTGCGCGTAAGAGGTGATCTTGCTCGCATACAACGCCGCCTCGACGGCCTCGATCAGCCGCCGCACGTCTCCGGCGTAGGCGGGGATCGGTCCCCGAAGGACCTTACTCGCAATGACGCGCTGGGGTTTGAGGGCCGACAGGATTCGGCTTTCGACGGCCGCGTTGATGGTGGGGATCGGGGCGCCGATGTCGAACGCATTCTGGCTGGCCCACTTTCCGGTGCCTTTCTGCTGGGCTTCATCCAGGATGACGTCCACCAGGGGCATGCCGGTTTCCGCATCCTGCTTCTCGAAAATGGCGGCAGTGATTTCAATCAAGTAGGATTTTAACTCCCGCTGGTTCCACTCGTTGAAAATGTCGTGGAGTTCATCGGCCGCGAGGCCCAGCCCGCGATGCAACAAGTCGTAGGCCTCGGCAATCAGTTGCATGTCGCCATACTCAATCCCGTTATGCACCATTTTGACGAAGTGCCCTGCGCTGCGCGGTCCCATGTACTCGACGCAGGGTTGGCCATCCTCGGCGCGGGCCGCCATGGCGCGGAGAATCGGAGAGACCGCTTCCCAGGCCTCGCGTTGTCCGCCCGGCATGATGGCGGGCCCCCAGAGAGCACCTTCTTCTCCCCCCGACACGCCGGTCCCGATGTACAGGAACCCCTGGGATTCAAGTTCCTTATTGCGACGCTCCGTGTCAAGAAAGAAGGAATTGCCGCCATCCATCAAGATATCACCGGGATCCAGGTGCGGTTTCAGATGGGCGATGGCACTGTCGACGGCCGATCCGGCCGGCACCATGATCAGAATCCGGCGCGGTTTTTCCAGTGCCTTCATCAAATCCGCGGGAGAGTCCGCGCCGGCAATTCTTTTCCCTTTCGCCGGGCCCTTGAGGAAGGTGCGCATCTTGGCGGCGTCCAGGTCATAACCGATGACTGGAAAACCATTTCGTTCCATGTTGAGAGCCAGGTTGGCCCCCATGACACCCAGTCCGACAACTCCGATTTTGTACTCCATCTCTACTCCTAACCCGCGGTGGCGGTTTTTTTCTTGAGCCGGTATAGAATCTCCCCGGCGCGCGGCACCACATAAAGCCCTTCATGTTCACGGCCGCGCCATTCATCGATTCTGATTGATGCCGGATTGAGATAGTCAAGGTTGATGCGGCGGCATCGTTCCTCCGGAATCCCCGTGGCCAGCGTCACACGGATACGCGGGGTTTCAATGCCGGTCGCGAGATCATAACTGCCCAGGCCCTTGACGTGGGTCGAATGCGCCAGCACCCCACCGGGATAGTGTCGGAAACGCTCCCACTGCTTGATGAAATAATCGCGG
The DNA here is from genome assembly GCA_020072965.1 of Terriglobia bacterium. GTDB lineage: Bacteria > Acidobacteriota > Terriglobia > JAIQFV01 > JAIQFV01 > JAIQFV01. The sequence continues at coordinate 21,240 of JAIQFY010000037.1, forward strand.
CAGTGGTACCCGATCTCATCGATGAGTTTGCCGTGGGTATAGCTGACCTCGCTAAGATGCGGACCGTAGATAACGACTTCCCCGCCGTCCGCGACCGCCGGCTCCATCTTGTACATCCCTTTTGCCGCCGTCCACAGGTCGTCGTACATTTCCGGCATCACCGAGAGTACGCGCCGAAAGGGCTGGTCCACATAGACAATATGTTTCTCGGCCGAAAGTTTCGAGGCCGCGGTCCACGCTTCCGGTGGCGAACCGAAATACAGCCCGGCCAGGCCCTCATGAGTGACGACAAGCGCAAAGCATGCTGCCGGCCGGGGAATAAATGCGGCAGCGCGATCGATGACTGCCCGGACCGGCGTGTATCCAGCCCCGATGACGTCGTAGTTCGTGATCACCGCACCAAGCCAGTGCGTGAAGTTGATGATCTCGGGTCCCGCAATGCCCGGGAAGAAGTACTTGTTGCCGCCTGAAAACCCGACCACCTCGTGTGGGAAGACCGGGCCACAAATGAAGAGAAGGTCATAATCAAGAATCAGCTTGTTGAGCGTCACCGGCACGTCCTGGGACATCAGGCCCCCCGTGATCTGCTCAATCTCACGGGCGGGAATCGTTCCCAGTGAGACAAAGTTCGCCGGGTTTTCCCAGTGGTGATTGAAGATGTGGGTTTCTCCAACTTTGCCGTCAATGACCGCGTGCCCCACCAGTCGCGTCAACTGGGCATCCGTCATCGGGGGATGTGTGCCGAGGGCCACCAGGTAGTCCAGAGCCTCGACACGCGGTTTCAGAATCTGCTGGAACCAGGTGAACATGACGGGCATCGGCATGGTGCGTGTGCCGTCGGGGATGATGATGAGAACACGCTTGCCCTCGACCGAGACTGTGGCCAATGCTTCGGTAATAATTTCGCCGATCTGGTCGTTGTTGAGATATCGGTCGGAGGAACCTTTTCCAATGGTCATATTATGTCTTCCTTAACCAGGACAACATGGACCAACCACTCAGCGTATTAGGAATCCAGGAAGCAAGGAGGTCTATGCTAAACCCATCACTTGTTTGCCTCCTGGGTTCCTGGTGTCCTCATAAAGGTTTTGGCGGTTCCCTCGAGGTCTCCGCTGTGCTCAGGACTTCCATGGCGGGGTGGCCGGCAAGAGCCTCACAAAATCCGCCAACAATTTCTCTTCGTAGGCCCCGTTGAACACGCCTGAAAGGAACTTGTAGATGCCTTCCTCATAAAAGCGTCTCCATGACTCCTCTTCGTGTCCGGGGTTGATGGGGAAGAACAGGGCGCCGTTCGCCCGCGCTGCTTCCAGGTCGCCGAATGCGTCCCCGATCATCAGCATGTGGTTGAACGCATATTTTCCGGCAGTCGCCATCTTCAGGTGCTGCTTCTTTGTCCCCATTTCCTGACCCGCGATGACGCGCACGTATTTCGCGATGTCATGCTCCTCCCATTCACGCATGAGCGCCTCGGTGGGAGTCTGCGAGACGACGATGCTGTCGGTCCGCGTCGCGAGCAGTCCCAGACTCTCTCGCACATACGGGAAGGGCGGCAGCCCGGAGACGATATCGGAAATGCTTTGGTTGACCGCCAGGCTCCATTCCAGCGCCCGCGTCAACTCCGGATCGGGATGCCCGGCCATATACTCCCTGAGACCATCGTTGCTGAGGGGTTTGCCCGAGTCGATGAACTCGCGCAACCGGGGAGCCTTCGGAATTTCGACTTTTCGCGCGGTGACTTCGGGCCGTCTGATCAGCAGGTCGAACACCATCACGAGGGCAGGCCAGCGGTTGGTACCTCGCCACTTCGAGTAGAGATTGACGAATTCGGCGGTTTCGCGCGCGTATTTTGAGACGGCCTGCAGGTTCCAATGCTTGATCGTGTTGGGACAAAAACACTCCTTCTGTTTGATCTCCATGCTGTCAAAGGCGCAACCGTCGGAGTCGATGCCGACGAAGAATTCATGCTGCGCCTTGAGTTCGGTCAATGCCGGTGCGATACAGGTGCTCATACGCTGTTCTCTCCTTGAAAGAGATTTCCATTCAGTCCGTGGGGGTCACATTGTAAGGCGACCAGGCTGGTCGCCCAACAACCCGGACCTTCGCTGGGGCACCACTCCTGAGGGCGGCTAGACGCCGCTAAAAGCGGAGAAGCCTCCATCAATCGGCACGACCGTGCCGGTCACAAACGCCGATGCTGGCGACAGCAGCCACAGCACGGCGCCTAACAGGTCATCCGGATTCCCGAGCCGACCCATGGGCGTATGGGCAAGGATCGATTTGCCCCGAGCCGTCCATTCACCGGTTTCACGGTCCTGGAGCAGGAACCGGTTCTGGTCGGTCAGGAAGAAACCCGGTGCAATCGCATTGACGCGAATATGGGGCGAATACTCCTGGGCCATGTGCACGGCGAGCCATTGTGTGAAGTTGCTCACACCGGCTTTTGCCGCGGAATACGCAGGGATGCGCGTCAGCGGGCGGAAGGCGTTCATCGAAGAGATGTTCAGAATGATGCCACCCCCCCGTTCTGCCATGATCTTGCCGAAAACCTGGCACGGCAGAATCGTTCCAAGGAGATTCAAGTCGAAGACCGCACGCAGCGCTTCGGTCGGAAGATCAAAGAATTTCAGATCGGGACTGGTCGTGGCCTGTGGTTTATTGCCACCGGCAGCATTCAGCAAACAGTCCACTTTGCCAAACCTTGCCAGGACCTCACTGGCCACGCGGCGCAAGCTGTCGGTGTTCAGGACGTCGACTGCAAACAGATGAGTGTTGATGGCGTGCTCTCCCATGCGCTTCAAGAGGGCCTCGCCCGGTTCAAGACGCTGATCGAGGATGGCTAACTGAGCGCCGCAGCCGGCCAGCGCACAAGCGATTTCGCCCCCCAACACGCCCGCTCCACCCGTGATGACAACCGTCTGTCCTGTAAAATCGTAAAGCCTCGTCAGCTTGTCGGTTGTCATCGACATCGCTTCCATTTTTTCTTTTTCTGCAGTTGTGTCCATAGGTCGGTCACCGAATTAAGGGATCGGTTCTCCTCAAAGGGTCATTCCGAGGACGCTTCCGTGCGGCGGGCGACCTCAATGTCGCGTCTGGGATAAAGCCCCCTTAAACATGTGTGAATCCACCCCTATTTGAGAAAACCAGCCTGGGGATGTTTAAAGTTATAGTTTAACAGTGGTCATACCACATTTGCTAAAATCATCTACGTTAATATCATCTAAGAATAATCATGTCAAGGCATAATATTAACAACCAGATGGCTTTATTTGTATTTCTCCATTTTGTTATTGATAAGATTGAAAACATATGCTATTTTCTTATTCTGTGAGAGGTCATACCACATCGCTGTAGAGTATGATTTGAATTTCGGTTTGGACAATGAGCGACATGAACAGATTTGACGGTTTTGCGGCGACTCAGCTGGTGGTGGCGCATGTGCGCGGACTGATCGAGCGAGGGCAACTTCGATCTGGCGACCGGCTACCCGCGGAGCGGGAGCTCGCCCTCCGGTTGGGGGTGAGCCGAGCAAGCCTTCGAGCCGGCCTGCGGTCCCTTGCTGCGATGGGCGTGGTTCAGACCCGGCACGGGTCCGGTTCTTTCATCACTTCGGGGCGGCCTGTCCTCGCCACGGATGCCCTGAGTTTCCTTGCCGCATTGCATGGTTTTACTCCTGCTCAGATGTTCGAGGCGCGATTAGTGCTCGAGGTATCAGTGGCCGGTCTGGCGGCGGAACGCGCCAATTCGGATCACCTTGTCGTGATCAGTGATGAGGCGACGGGAATGTTTGCCTCATTAGATGACCCCCAGGCCTTCCTCCTGCACGACGCTCTGTTTCACCGCGCCGTGGCTCTCGCTTCGGGCAATCCCATCCTGTCGGCGCTCGTCAACATGGTGTCGGAGCTATTCCGGGAGCAGCGGCGGCAGACGATTGGACGCGCCAGCGACCTCAAGGAATCTGCCGAGGAGCACCGGGCCATTTACCAGGCCATTCGTGCCCACGATCCGGAACGCGCTCGCCGCATGATGAACGACCATCTGCAACGGGCGGAGCATGCCCAAGTGATCGAGGAGACCCGCTCGGGCGAGGCCGCCGTGGAGGAGAGCCCCGAGGTCATGCCCGAGGCCGCGGTAAAATCCTGAGAATACCAGCCTGCAATTCGCTTTATCCGAGCTTAACGAAGGGAAGGAAGAATGACCTGCCGCATTGCTTCCATCATTGCGCTTGCTATCCTCCTGCCTCCAGCTTGTGGCCAGGCCCGTGATTTGACTGTGGCAACCGACGGGTCCGGCGACTTCAGGACGGTCCAGGGGGCTGTGAATTCAGTGCCGGAGGGCAGCCGCGAACGCACGGTTATCTTTATTAAAGAGGGAACGTACCGGGAACTGGTCCGAATTCACAAACCTCTCCTGACGCTCCGCGGGGAGGACCGCAAAAAGACCCGAATCGTTTCGGAGGTTGATACCAGCGCCTGTCCCATTCAGCCGGGCCAATCCAAGGAAGAGCAGTGCTCCGTCATCATCGCGGACGCAAGCGACCTCGTCTTTGAAAACCTGACCATCCTGAATTCATTTCAAGGGCGGGGCAAAGGCGCAGCGCTCGCAGCCATTGGAGGAGCCAAACGAATCGTTATTACGAAAGTCGATGTGGTCGGCTACGGCGGGGATACTCTGGTCCTTACATCGCGCGGCGAATTTTACCTGAATGAAGTGTATGTCTCCGGCACGTACCACATTATTGTTCCGCGCGGGACCACGTACGCCATCCACTGCACCTTCTGGTGCCTGGGTGATCGGCACTGCCTCTTCAATGAAGGCATCCTCCACGAGACAGATAAGATGGTAATCCGTCACTCCGTGATTGACGGTCCGGAGCCCTTCGGCCTCGGCTCTTACTTCCGCGATGCCGCGTGGTACTTCATCGAGGATACAATCTCAGACAAGCTGGTCCCGGACGGACAGATCGTCCGAGAGCCTGCCCGCAATTACGAGATGAAATGGGGCGAGGGGCGAGTCTATTTTGCGGACAACAAAGCGCCCGATTACCCTTGGCTCAAGGACAATATTGAGAATTCCCCCGCAAAGGTGAAAACGGCCGTGACTGCCGCGTGGACTTTTTCTGGGTGGGATCCCGAAAGCGAGACACCCGCTGTGATCACTCGGACCGAAACGGGCGCTGATCAGGTCCGTCTCGTATTCAATGAGAGTGTCACGGTGCGGGGACAACCACGCGTCAAGCTGGCCTCAGGCCGTCCTGCGGTCTACGCCTCCGGCAGCGGAACGGATACGCTCGTTTTCAGGGCGCAGTGTCCGTGCCGCCCCGTGGAGGTGCAGTTGAAAAACGCCGCGATCTTTGCCTCCGCAGCGTCGTTTCGAAGGCGCAATGCCGATCTGTCACTCGTTCAGTCGAAGCGAACTAGGTAGAATCCTGTCCCCAGTAGCCCCGCTCCGCGATGGTTTGGTAGCCTCGCTCCGATCCATCGGAGCGGGGGCATTTTTTTTATGGATTTGAGCGGTCGTCGTTGTTTTATTTTTCGAGGTGACGAAAGGCCCCCGCCGCAGAAGGCGCGGCGAGGCTACCAAAACTTGTCGGACCGCGATGGTTTGGCAGGCTTGCCGTCCGTCAATGTTTATGGGCGGATTTGCCGGCGAGGCTACCAGAGCCGCACATTTTCCTGCAGGTCAACGGGCGCGCCCTTCCTGGGTACAATCCGGGTTCCCGTCATGTGGAGCTCGGCGTTGCGAACCATCAGGCCAGTGTCGGCGGAGATCCGGACGCTCTCCAGGACGATATGGCGCAGCGGACTCTCCGGCAGCCCAACGATTTTTCCGGCATTCTTTCCTCCCACCGCGTTCAAATGGCGAATGGTCACATGGTGAAACTTCGGAGTTGTGGGCGTCATCCTTTGACCCGGATCGCTTCCGGACGGCGGAATCGTTCTCTCGGGGTAATAACCCGTAATAACGATAGCGTTCTTGACGTTATGCATGGAGATGTTGGAGTAGTGAATAAAAGACACCTCGCCACCGCGACCGCGCGGAGACTTGATGCGGATACCGTTATCCGTATCCCTGAAGGTAATTCGCCGGGCCGTTACGTTGCGGACACCGCCATTGGTCTCACTCCCGATTGACAATCCGTGCCCGTGGGCGAAATAACAGTCTGTAATCTGGATGTCGGCCGCGGCCGCGCCGGGATGATTGGGGTCGGGATGGCCGGACTTGATGGCGATGTTGTCGTCGCCCACATCAATGTGGCACCGCGTAATGCGGACGCGGCGTGAGGCGCTGGGATCAATGCCATCCGTGTTGGGAGAATCTGCGGGCGCGGTGATGGTCAGGCCCTCGATCACGACGTCTTCGCTGTTCGCCGGCACCAGATGAAAGCTGGGCGAATTCTTGAGCGTGACTCCCTCCACACGGATGCGTTTGCAGCGGTTGAAATACAGCAGCCGGGGCCGGTCCCCCGCCTCAGGGTACTTCTGCCACCAGAACTCGCCGTCGCCGTCGACGGTCCCCTGGCCCACAATGGCAAAGTCCATGGCATCGACGGCATTGATCAGGGCCAGGATCTTCCTGCCCGTGTCGGGCTGGCCCAGCATGGGTTGATAGTCGGTTACATCATGGGAGCCGATGAGGATGGCGCCGGAGTCGAGCTGGAGGGTCACTCTTGACTTGAGGAAAAGCGGCGCACTCAGGAACTTGCCCGCGACCAAGCGCACGGTGCCGTTTCCTGCGGCAGCACATTGGTCGATGGCCGCCTGGATGGCCCGGGTGTCTTTCGTCAAGCCATCGGCGAGCGCGCCAAAATCTCTTGGATCACAGATGAGATTCCTGGCGTATACACAGGTCGATCCTGAAAGGCCAAAAACCAGGGCGAATGCGATGAAGACAGGGAACCGTGCTTTCATGGGGTTTCAGGTTCGCTTTGAAAGAGCGGTTTCCGATGCCCCCGCAGTGAACTCCACCTCGCGCGCTGCGCGCATGAGCCGATTGCCCATCAAGCTGACGTCGCGATTTGTCGTTCCCCTCAGTTCCAGGAACGTACCTGTGCCCTCGGCCGCGGTGCAGGAATGCAGTACTGCATCATTCACGTTCTCGAAGCGGATGACCGGCTGATCTCCCTTCGGCTGGCGGGTGGTGAAACGGTACACCTCAATCTCGCGCACTCCATCCACAACGAGTGCCGGGCCGTGTCCGGCGTTAACCCGGACATTGTCGACGGTCAACCCGGTGACATTGGTGCAGGTGATACCCGACGCTGCATCTTCCACCACCATGTTGCTGACGCTGAGTCCCTGGATCGGCATCTCGGGAAGCCCCTCAATCAACACAGGCCTTTTGACCCTGGTTGCGGTGATCTCACTGAAATGAAAATTTCGAAAGGCGGGCGTTCCTTCGTTTACCGGCTGGGCGGTGTGCGTGTCGCCTCCGGTATAGAACATTGTTACGGTGACGGCTTCGCCGACGTTGCGCATGACGACGTTGGAGGCACGGACGTTTTCCACGACGTTTCCACGGCCGCGCGCCGTCTTGAAACGAAGACCGCGGTCCGTGCCGTCGCACACACAATTGCTGATGGCTACATTTTTCACCCCGCCGGCCGTCTCACTGCCCACCCCGACGCCGCAATGTCCGGTACCAAATACACAGTTGGTGACCGTGATGTTCTCAGAAGGGACCCCACGTTCCTGGTAACGGTAGCCGGACTTAATAATGATGCAGTCGTCGCCCACGCTGATGGCACAGTTCGAAATGCGCACGTCCTTGCAGGAGTCCGGATCAATGCCATCGGTATTGGGCCCGTCCGCTGGAGCGAGGATCGTTACCCCATCAATGCAGACGTTTTGGCACAGCACCGGATGGATGTTCCAGGAGGGAGAATTGATGAGAGTGACGCCGCTGATCAAGACATTCTTGGAGCGATACAGATTGATCATGCGCGGCCTGCCCCACTTGAGGAGAGAGCCGGGCGGATTTTCGCTCTCGCGGTCGTCGAGCCCCATCTTTCTGCGGAGGTCGCGGACGGTTCGAAAGGCCTTCCACCAGGCCTCGCCCTGGCCATCGAGCGTGCCGCGGCCGGTGATGGAAACATTCTCCAGATCGGCGCCAGTGAATAAGGATGCGTAGACCGAGCGGTCGATGCCCTCCCAGCGACCCTGGATGGTCGGGACGCTGTCGAAATCCGTGGTAAAGAGCAGGATCGCACCGGCCAGGATCTCGACGTGGACATTGCTTTTCAGAAAGAGGGCGCTGGTGAGGTACCGTCCCGCAGGGATGATCACCTTGCCACCCCCGGCCTGGGCACAAACATCTACTGCTTTCTGGAGTGCGACCGTGCAAGGCGTTTTCCCATCCCCCACCGCGCCGAACTCAACGACATTGAAGAAAGGACCGGGGTGCTTGTCTTTCTCTCCGGGAGTGCTGACCGCCGCGGCTGCCGCTGGAGTGAGGGTGGCAGCGGGCAGCAACAGGGCCGCGCCGATGGTAAAGCGTTTCATGAAATCGCGACGTGCATGGTTGTTCGACATCTCGCCTCCTGAGATTCCGTGAAAGATGGTTTGCTGTGGTTTGTTGCCCGAGCAGGAACCCTGACGAAGGAAACTTGATCGCGCGGGCGGATTCATCCCGAAAGGGGAAAATAACGCTGACTCATGCAGGTTGGGACAGCGCCGCCGCGCTTCCATTTCGCAATCCACAATCCGCAATCCGAATTTGGATTGGCATGAGACGCGGCGCCAGCCGAGCGCCGTCACCGCGCCGTGACCGTTACTTCGAGCGGCGATCGCAGCCGGGCGGCATACTGCAGGAGGTAGCGTTCCCAGTCCTCGACGCTGGGAAAGTCGCCACTCTTGCTCCAGCTGAATCCGGCATAGTACACGGCTGACATTTCCGGCGGGACCCTGGCAACGACCAGGGAGTTGCCCTTGTCCTCAGTGAATTCCACAATTTCGGCGGGATTGATGAGGACTCCGCAGCCGAGCTGTCCGGCATCATCCTTGAGCGGCTCCCACGTGCGAAGGGACCCGCGCTCGCGGCTGAAAGAAATCGCGGAGCCCGCGTTCTTTTTGATGCCGATGGCGTGCGCCAGTTGTTGAGGCTCACCGTGAATCGTGTAGCGGCTCTCAAAGCGGTTGAGATTTTGGCCGGCATCCAGGGTGATGCGTTTGATCTCGGAGACCCGGATGCCGCCCGCATCCCACGTGTCGTAAGTGAGTTCGAAGAGGACGCGAAGGGGACCGTTGGCAAAAACATGGGAGCCCCGAAAGTTGGCCGAGGGATAGAGCCGTCCCGCCACCCACAGCCCGTTGCCGCCGCAGCCCCGGCTGGTGCCGGCGGAGTAAAAGTCGGCGCCCTCGCCATGATCGCGATGATAGTCATCCACCATGTACCAGTCGTTGATGACCAGTCGCCGCACCCGTTTGCACCAGACATCGACGGCGCTGCTGGTCAGCGGTTCCTGCGCCCAGGTTTCCAGCGCGGCCCCATACATGCGGTGGGCGATGCGATCATTCTCCCAGGCGAAATCATCCCGCCGTTCCTGGACAAACCGGGCATAGGCTTTGAAGTCTTCCCGGCTCGCGACCTGTCGCTCGCCTGTAGTGAGATGGAATTTCCGGGTTTCCAGCGGTCCGAGGTCCGTCTGGTAGATCAGTTCTTCAAATTGACCGTCGTCGTTGGTGTCGACCGCCTGCGCGAGCAACTCATGCCCGGAGCGTTGATCAAGCACATGCACACGGCGGAGATCATCAACAGAGAGCAGTCGCCGCAGATCCGCCGCCCGGAGCACGATCGTCTCACCGGGTCGCGGGAGATTAATGGCGTTACGCACGGTGACCTCGGCACCCGGAGAACCAGGCACCGCGGAAGTTGCCGGCAAGACAAGGCTGAAGCCGATGAGGAAAGCAGCACCCATGCGAATCATGTTCGTGTTCTCCAAGACCTCGAGGCCAGACACACCCAACACCCCGTCATCGTTTGGGCACCCGGTAATGGAAGGTGTTCAGGGTCCGCTCGATATCAAATGAGCGGAGCATGGTGATGACCTCAGCGCCGGCCATCAGGACCGGCCCATATCCCTGCATGGCGCCGAGATCGGTGGGGCGGTTGTAATAATAGACCGCGTCGTAGGCGGCGGTCGTACCCACGCAGGTGCCCTCGATGCGGCCGTCCTGCCTTACCCGCTGGGCCACGGCCTGCCATCCGGTTTGGGCCACCGGGGCATACACCGGGCTCAGCCACCCGCGATTGACGCCGCGCGCAATGGCGAAGGTAAACATGGCGGAGGCCGAAGTTTCAAGATAGCTGTCGGGCTTGTCCAGCAACTGGTGCCATAGGCCGTTGCCGCTCTGGACCGCGGCGGCCCCCTGTACGCTGCGCTGGAAAATATCGAGCACGCGCGCGCGGTCCGGGTGGTCCTCGGGGAGGACGCTGAGCAATTCCGCCAAGGCCATAAGCGCCCAGCCGGCGCCGCGTCCCCAATAAAAGTGCGGGTCGTAGGGGGTATTTTCGAACCACGAATGGTCATACAACCCGGTGGTCCGGTTCTGAAGGCGTTCTGACATTTGAATGACCTGTCTCACGGCGTCGTCGAGGTAAGCGCGGTCTCCCGTCAGATGACCCATTTGGGCGAGGAAGGGAACACTCATGTACAAATCGTCGACCCATAGCGAAACCGGCTGTGGACGCGGGCGGGCGACGGTGCCATCCTTCATTCGCATTTGCTTGTGCGAAATGAAGTCGGCAACGACGTCAATCACGGTCCGAAACCGCGGGTCTTTCTTCTTTCCGTATGCCTTGATGAGTGCAGCTCCGATGGCGCCGCAGTCATCCAGTTCGCGCATGTCCAACAAGCGTCGATAACCGCTCCGCTGGGGCCCGAACTCGCTGGCCTGGCGGCGGAAGTAATCGAGGTGGTCGAAGATGAAGTCGAAGTTCCTGAAGGTATAGTCCTGATACCTGGAATCCCGGGTAACGTCCGACACCTGGAGCATACCGGCCAGCACGACACCCATGGAATAGGTCCAGTCATTGAACTCGCCTTCGCGGAGATCGATCCCTGCGGCCTTGACGGGGTGTGACAAATCGGTGATGGGCTGGTTCGTCTCCGTATTGATAATGCGATAGGGGGTGGAGCGAACAAAGTATCCCTCGATGCGGTCGAGCACGGCCTTGACTTCCGCTTCCGTCGGCACCGTATAGACGACGCCCGGCGCGATCGAGGGCTGAGAGAAGGTAGGATCGCTGCGGCCCGGTTTGACTCTGTCCGGGCTGCGGATTTCAGCCCCCGGAGGTTGCGCCCAGGCGGCCGAGGACGTCACCAGGGTCAGCAGCAATATCCCTGCGGCTGTTCCCCTCAGCGACGGTCTTCGTTGCGCGCGCATGACCCTCTCTTTCCTCATTTTCAGGCGCCGCCGGTCATCGTCCCGCTTCGGCGGACGGCCTGGCCCAGGAAAATCGGTTTCAAATGTCGCTCATAAAGGTTCGTCGTGACGTTGCGGGCGATCGGCTCCTCGCAAACGTCCAGCAGATCCAGGTAGCGCTGTCCCATGTGCGCGGCGATCTTGTAGCCGACATGGAGCAGCTGCCGGAAGCTGGGGTTGAACTCGGCGCACTTCTGATCATGGCGAAGAGCGTTCGTGTATTGCTCCGAAGACCAGGATTGGACACGGTCGGGACGCGGAAGCTTCGTGGCGTCAATATCAATGACCGTCGCATAAGGAGCGCAGAGTTCCTCGCGACGGGCGTAGGCCTCGGTGTAAATCTCCCGCACGAGGGCCAGGCCTTCCCCTCCCGCCTCGGCCAGCCCGATCAGTTCCTCCAGCCAGGTCGTCCCTGCCGTCTTCACGTGAATTCCGGCGCCGGAATCGCCGAGGGCACGGGACATTGCCGGGTAGATCGAGAACTTGTCGCTTCCGGAGTGGATGCTGAGCTTCAACCCGGAAGGGAGGCCATAGGTGTGGAGGGCGTGTGCGAGGACGGCAATGTCGTTGCGGAATTCAATTTCGAATTGGGCCAGGTCGCCCACATAATCGACTCCCTTGTTGAAGCGGCCGGTGAACTTGGGCGCGATCGCCTGCACCGGCACTCCCTCGTCCGCCAGGGCGGCGAGAATCACGAGCAGTTCGGCCGGTGTCTGCGGGCTGTCGGTTTCATCCATGGAAACTTCCGTGATGAAGCTGACCGGTTCTCTGGCCGCAGCGATGCGCCGGTAGATGTGCCCGGCTTCCTGAGCGGCGAACAAGTATTTTTCCGCGATCTGAATGAGGGCGGCCCTGGAAATCTCCAGGGGATGCTTCTGGCCGGGCAACTCAATGCGCTGCTCGAGCTCCGGGTGCTTTGACAGAAAATCGTCCACGCGCCTGGCGGGCGCCGGTTGGCCGATGGCGGCGGCGACATCGAGGGTATAGTAGTCGCTGGAATCCAGGAACCCATCCACCGTTTCCATCGTGATGTGATCGGCATCCACATGGAAAGGACGGGTCCAATTCAGTTCGCGTACCGCCGCCACGGCGGCAGCGCGCACACTGCCGGGCTTTGAGCCGACGATGGCATGCTCCCGGTTGGACTTGTTCCAGACGGGAACAATCTCGAGGCCGTCCCGGGCGGCGAGCAGACAGGCGCGCAACTGCGCCCGCGCCTGGCGGGCAAATCGGTCTCCGACTCCGAAGGAGTATTTCGCGAGGGGGAGAAAAGGTCGGGCCGACGGCTGAGACAAACGGGTTGGCATCATGGCGTGGTTCCTCAAACGGCGGTTTTACGGGAATGGTCCAGGTCAGCGCGGTTGCCTTGGGAAAGCATTCGATGTTTTATCAAATACAACAGCATTGTATTTGACAAAACGATTTTTTCATGTTCGGATAGGGTTTGTCAACCCGCTTTTTCACGGCCGACCGAGGGACCGTGAGGGGAGGGAGCTGCCGGGGGTGTCGGCGAGAGGGAAAAACGGGCGTCGAATGCGGCCCTTCAAATTTGCTTGACAGCGGAAGGGAATCGTGGCAGCATAATTCACGTAATACAACATTGTTGTATTAGATAAAATATGCGAATTGCACGAACCACCACCGGAAAGTATGTTGTCGAGGCCGTTGCCAAGGCGCTCGACATCCTGGAGGCCTTCAACAGTGCCGAGGGGCTGACGCTGAATGAGATCAGCCAGCAGGTCGGCTTGAACAAGAGTCGCACCTTCCGCCTGCTCTACACCCTGGCGGAGCGCGGTTACGTGGAACGGAGCGCCGACGGGGCGCGCTACGCGCTGGGCATGAAGCTTTTCGAGCGGGCGTCGAATGTGCGGCGCGACCTGAAGGATGTGGCCCACGAGTTCATGCTGGAACTGCACCACCGCTTCAACGAGACCGTCAACCTGGGCGTGCTCGACAACGGACAGGTGCTGTACCTCGACATTCTCCAGAACTCACGGCCGTTCCGGATGACGGCGACCGCGGGTTGCCGCATGCCGACCTATATGACGTCGATGGGGAAGGCCATCCTGGCCTACCTGCCCGTTGAAGATCCCTCGTCACCGGCCCACGCGCAGATCGCCCATCTCTCCCGCATGAAGCTGCAGGTCTTGCGGCGGGATCTGGAACTGGTGCGACGGCGCGGTTACGCCATGGACAACGAAGAGAACGAACCCGGGGTGGCCTGCATCGGGGCACCCGTGTTCGATGCGAAGGGTCTGCCCGTCGCCGCCGTCAGTGTCTCCGGGCCGGTACACCGGATTCTCGGCAAGGAGAGAAATATCGCCGCCTCGGTGATTGAGGCGTGCAGCGGCGTTTCAAAGATCCTCGGATTTCAAACCGTGGAGGGGCGTTCATCCCGAAAGGCCGGATAGACTATATCGCGTTCCGCCGACGCGGTGTCGTCAGCCGGAGTGAGAACGGGGCCCTCCGAGCATCACCTTTGCAGTCAAGTCAGGCAAGAAGCAGGGTCACGCAGGTAGGGAGGCTGCCTAGTCGTGATCGGGACCACATTCACAGGAATCGACCGCAAGGTCATGAAATCAGCCGGGGACCGCTTGAAGGAGGTCCCTTGTCGCGTGAAGACCCTTGCGCTCATCCTCCCTTCTATCCATCGTCATTTCTTCGGCCTGCTGAAACCCACCTTGCAGGCGAAACTCCACGGGAACAAAAGAATCACTGCACTAACGGTTTTGGATTGCAGCAGGAATGAGTTGAGGCTTCCAACGGCCACGCGACCGGAAGTGGAACAAGTTATGACGGCCTTGGGCATGCCTAAGTGAGCGGTTCACTGCAGCGCCTCAAAGGCTGAATCTGGATTCTGGACCATAATCAAAGTCAAAAGGAAAGTATAAGGAGGTTATCATGCGTATCAACTGGCGACGCGGGCTCAGCGCGGGAAGCCTGCTCTTATGCGGATTCATTATGCTTGTTCTGACCGTCCTCCCCGTGGCCGGCCAGGAGTTCAGGGGAACGATTGCCGGACGGGTCATCGACATCACGGGAGCGGTGATACCCGGCGTCACCGTTTCAATCACCCACGAAGGAACAGGCCAGACGGTCAAGCTGACGACGAACGAGAGCGGGCAATACGCTGCCCCACTTCTCCAGACCGGCAAGTACCGTGTGGAAGCCGACATGCCGGGCTTCAAGCATTTCCTCCAGGATAACATCGAACTTCGGGTCAACGATCGTCTTCAGATCGACGTGACTCTACAACTCGGCAAGGTAACTGAGACGATCATTGTGGAGGCGGGAGCCCCACTGCTCGAAGTCACTAGCGGGTCAGCCGGTCTGGTCGTGGATTCGAAGCGGCTGTCAGAACTTCCCATTGCCCACGGCAACCCCTACCTGCTCATCGGGCTCGCTCCCGGGACGAATATGGACGGGGACCAGAAGCTGAACCGGCCCTTCGAGCCGACGCATATTACCGCCTATTCGATGGACGGGACCCGGGCGAATACCAGCGACGTGACCCTCGATGGCGTGGCCAACACCGCCACTGCCAACCCGGGCCAGATCACGGCCTCTTATGTCCCGCCGTCGGATGCCGTGGCGGAGTTCAGGGTGCAGACGGCTTCCTTCGATGCCAAGACTGGACAAACGATGGGGGGACTGGTTAACATCAGCCTCAAGTCGGGCTCCAACGCTCCCCACGGAACCGCCTATTACACCAAGATGGCCCCGTGGATGACAGCCAATGACTTTTTGGCCAACAGCACGGGCATCCCCCGCCCGAATGAAAAATACGACCGCTTTGGCTTTTCATTGACGGGCCCCGTGGTCATCCCCAAGGTCTACAATGGGCATGACAAGACTTTCTTCATGTACGCCTTTGAGGGAATAAAGGATACCCGCCCGCGGGGGGACACGGCCACGTACTCGGTTCCATCGGCAAAGGAACGCAACGGTGATTTTTCAGAGCTGTTGGCACTGGGTTCGAAGTACCAGATCTACAATCCCTATTCGCGGGTCCTGCTCTCCAACGGACGTTATCAGAGCAGTCCGTTTCCAGGGAATATCATCCCGCCGGAGTTGATCAGCCCGGTCGCCAAGTCCGTCCTCGCGTATGTCCCCCTGCCTAATTGTACCGGCACAGCCGACAATCAAAACAACCTTTGTCGGGCGAACATGGCCGAAGACACCAATTACTACACTAATGTATTCCGGATCGACCACAACATCAGCGACCGGCACCGCATCTTTGTGCGCGGCAATTGGTACAAGCGCGACAGCCTGTCGAAGGACTATTACGAGTCGATCGCCACCGGCCAGAAGCAGGACTACTTCTCCCGCGGCGGATCCTTCGATGACGTTTATACGTTCTCGCCGAGCTTGATCATGAACCTTCGCTACGGCTATAACCGCTTCATCCGTACCACCGTTCCTCAAAGCGGTTTTGGTTTGGACCTGACCTCCCTGGGTTTCCCGGCAGATCTCAACGCCGCCGTCAGTCCGGACCAGCGGATGTTCCCGTACTTCCGTGTTCGTGATTCGGGCAGCGTGGACAGCCTGGTCACGCAGAGTATCGGCGAGCAAAGATACATGGACACCCACTCGTTCGTGGCGGCGCTCACCAAGGTTCATGGGGCGCACCAGCTCGAGTTCGGGACCGAATTCCGGGCCTACCGGCACAACCGTTACAATATCAATACCGTCATGAGCGGCAGTTACACCTTCGACCGCACCTTCACCCGGGGGCCGCTCGACAACTCCACGGAAGCTCCCATGGGGCAGGCGATGGCCGCATTTCTCCTCGGCATTCCCAGCACCAGCGGCAGCCTACTCAGGAAGGTGAGCGATTTTGCCGAACAGTCCACGGCCTGGGGTTTCTACCTCCAGGACAACTGGCGTGTGACTCCCAAATTGAATATCACCCTGGGACTCCGCTACGAATTGGAGACACCTCTCACTGAACGTTACAACCGCAGCGTGAGCGGGTTCGACGAGACCGCCGTGCTCCCGCAGTCGGCGGCGGCTCAAGCGGCTTATGCCGCCAACTACCCAAAGAATCCCTTCCCCGAGCTTCCTCCGGACCAGTTCAAGGTCCTGGGGGGCCTCATGTTTGCCGGGGTGAATGGCCTGCCCAGGACGCTGTGGAATAAGGACACCAACAACTTCATGCCGCGCATCGGGTTTGCCTATAGCTGGAATGGCAAGACCGTCGTTCGCGGTGGCTATGGCATCTACTTCGGCTCCATGGGGGTGCGGCGCACTGACGTCATTCAGAACGGCTATACGCAGGACACAGCGTTCAGTCCCACGCCCAACAACCTTGCTCCCTATACCACCCTGAGCGACCCGTTCCCGAATGGGCTGCTGCCTGCCGTGGGTAATACCGCGGGAGTCCAAACGGATCTCGGAAACAACATTACCTTCTTCAACCCCAACCCGAAGGCCGCCACAATGCAGCGGTGGCAGCTCGGGATCCAGCGCGAACTTCCGGGAAAGTTCGTGATGGAAATCGCTTATGTGGGGAACCGGGGAACGAATCTCCAATCCAGCAACTCCACTTCGGGCGGCGCGATTCCTCGCGACCTCAATGCCATCCCCAACCAGTACCTCTCCACATCGGTAACCAGGGATCAGGCCACGATTGACTACCTTTCATTTCAAATTCCGAACCCCTACTACAAGTTGTTCCCCGGGACCATCGGACAGAGCAGTAAGATCACGCGGGGAAACCTGCTTAAGCCGTTCTCGCAGTTCGGGACGATCTATGCCGATGACAACAACGGCTACTCGTGGTACCACGCCATGCAGTTGCAGTTGGACAAGCGTTTTGACCAGGGGATCATGACCCATTTCTCGTATACGTGGTCCAAGGCGATGGATGCGATTGATTACGAGAACGCCGGGGATGCTTTACCGTACTATTGTGTTTCGCCGCAGGATCACACCCACCGGTTTTCGGCCAGCGGTATCTATGAGCTCCCGTTAGGTCGAGGCCGGACATTCGGGTCAAACATGAATGCGGTGGCGGACGGATTTGTCGGGGGGTGGCAGGTGCAGGCCGTATACATCTACCAGTCGGGAGCACCGATCACCTGGTCGACCCGAAACATCGTCTTTACCGGCGATCTCAAGGAGATTGGGAACGGGCCGGCAACCGTCGGCCAGTGGTTCAATACGGCCGGGTTCTTGACAGACTCCACCAAGGCGCCCAACTCCACGTATCAACTCAACACATTTCCGATTCGGTTGGGCAGCGCCCGGTTTGATGGCATCAATAATTGGGACCTCTCCGTAATCAAGAAGTTCAAGCTTCATGAGTCCGTCAACCTCCAGTTCCGCGCAGAATTCTTGAACGCCTTCAACCGGCCGAGTTTCCGTACTCCGGCGGTAAATCCATACCAATTGGATTTTGCCAGGGTTTCAGACACGGCCGCTTTTGCGCGAACGATCATGGCGGGCCTGAAGCTGACATTCTAACCAGGCTTTGAGTAAGACCACAGAGAGCGTGAAACCTCTCACGCTCTCTGTGTGACGACGAAGAGATCCCTTGTTTTTCAGGTTGAGACACGTAGATTCAACGCAGGGGGGCGAGTCTCACCGGGTTGGGAAGTTACCACGTGAGACCGTTCTGTACCGCAGCAGCTGGTGCGATGCCCGTGGTGCGCCTGGAGTGGGTGCCGCGGCCTCAGGACGGCAGTATCAGAAGACAAAAATCCCAAAGGAACATTTCCCATGACCAGTCCATCAAGGGTAGCTGTTGAGAAGATGGTTTTCCGCAAGACCAACGCCCATGTCGGACGCTTCATCTCGGTGACCCCTGAGAATAGCACCAACCGGCATCTGGCCTACGGGCGAATTCTTCTGAACCCTTCGACGCCGTCTGTCTCCTTCTCCAATGGCGACCGTGAAACGGGCTTCATTGTGCTCTCGGGTGAAGCGGTCGTGAAAGTCAACGGCCAGGGCATTGACTTGGGTCAGTATGACTCGATTTACATCCCCCGCGACTCCTCAATCGAGGTGACAAGCCATCAGAGTGTGGATATCGCAGAGTTTTCTGCCGATGTGATAAACCGCTATCCGTTACAGGTCGTGCGCATCGCAGAGATCTCCCGGGACCCGACACAGGTATTCACAGCGGGCATAGGGACCGGGGCTTCGCGTCATTTGCACATGTGCATCGCAAAGAATGTGGAGGCGGGACGGCTGGTTGCCGGTTTCACCTGGTCCGATCCTGGGAATTGGACCAGTTGGCCTCCGCACGAACACGCCGCCATGCTCGAAGAGATGTACGTGTATTTTGACATGCCAGCCCCCGCCTTTGGGATTCAACTGGTTTACAGCAACACGGAGTACCCTGAACTCGTGACGGTGGTTCGGGACGGCGACGCCGTCCTCATGCCCAGCGGATATCACCCCAATGTTTCGGTGCCCGGACATCGTATCTGCTTCCTGTGGGCCATGGCGGCCCATCGCGAGGGGGTAGATCGGCAGTTTGGTGTGGTCAATGTCCAGGCGGGCTTCAACCAGGGGGGGTCTGGTCTGGAGGCAGGCCGGAAAAAGTAACGGCGCGTGACACGATGAATGCAGCGGTCCGGGGGCCTATTCAAATCCTGCAGTCACTGCTTGGATCGGCCGATAAGGATGGTGAGATAGCGCATGATTCTCGATGCCTTCCGGCTGAATGGTAAGAACGCTTTGGTCACAGGCTCACAAATGGGCCTGGGTGCCGGCATTGCGCTGGGCTTGGCCGAGGCAGGGGCCAACGTGGGCTGTCATGGGCTCACACCTGAGCCCAACGACATCTGTGCGCAGATTCGCGGGCTGGGGCAGAAGTCTTTCTTCATGCACGGGGATGTGGCGGACCCCAAGGTGTGCTCGGCGTTGATCCAGGGGACCCTTCAGGAGTTCGGTTCCATTGACATCCTGGTGAATAACGCCGGCACGATCCGCCGCGCGCCTGCCGCCGAATTTCCGCAGGAATATTGGGATGAAGTCATTGCTGTGAACCTTACCTCGGTGTTCCGTCTTTCGCAATTAGCCGCCCGGCAGATGCTGAAGCAAGGCCAGGGTAAGATCGTCAGTATTGCCTCCCTGTTATCGTTCCAGGGTGGGGTGTTTGTGCCTTCGTACGCCGCTGCCAAGTCGGGGGTGGCGGCATTGACCCGGGCATTTGCCAATGAGTGGGCGTCGAAGGGCATTAATGTGAACGCCATTGCACCGGGTTACATGGCTACCGACAATACTTCGGCGTTGCGGCAGGATGAGAATCGTGCCCGGCAAATCCTCGAACGCATCCCGGCGGGGCGCTGGGGCGTGCCCGGGGATCTGGCGGGTGCAACGGTCTTCTTGTGCTCCGCAGCCAGCGACTATGTTCACGGCCACATCCTGGTAGTGGACGGGGGATGGATGGGGCGGTAGCGGGGCGACATTTTTGATGATCCGTGTATTTGCCGGTAATCACTTCCGGTTTGAAAGGTCGACATGATGACAAAGCAGGAAGTGCGAGAACTGATCTTGGAAGTGGGGATTGTCCCGGTGGTCCGGGGGGCCTCGGCGGAGCAAGCGATGATGGCGGTGGAGGCGGTCTATCTGGGGGGCATTCCGATTGTCGAGATCACGATGACGGTGCCGGGGGCGCTCGGGGTCATTCGCGAAGTCGCCAGGACCATGGGGTCGAGCGTGCTGGTAGGAGCGGGAACGGTGTTGGATGTCGTGACGGCGCAGCGGTGCCTGGAGGCGGGGGCGGAGTTTGTAGTGAGCCCGGGATTGGATCTGCCCACCATTGAGTTCGCGCGGAAGGAAGAGAAGGTCATGATGGCGGGGGCGCTGACACCCACCGAAATCATCACCGCGTGGAAAGCCGGCGCCGATTTTGTGAAGATTTTCCCATGCGGGGAAGTGGGCGGGGCGCGCTACATCAAGGCGCTGCGGGGCCCGCTGCCGCAAGTGCGGATGGTGCCGACGGGGGGAGTGGATCTGAGCACGGTGGCGGACTTCATGCGGGCCGGCGCGGCGGCACTTGGGGTAGGCGGCGAACTGATCCAGGCGGAGGCCCTCAAGGCGGGCCGGCCGGGGATCATTACCGCCAACGCGCGGAGATTCGTGGCCGCAGTGAAGGAGGCCCGCGCTCAATTGGGTACCCCCAAGGAGGCCGCCTTCGCAACCGTCAGTTGAACCACACATTGAAAAGTCCCGCGAGAGATTGGAATGGGTTGATTTCCGGGGAGCGCTGGGGATCATCCGTGAGGAACATCGGGCCCACCCGCCACCTCGAAGAGTGAACTCAGGTCAACACATCAGACCCCGCCCTCTCACCGCCCCGGTTCCGCTTCCGTCTTTCAACCACACCTTCTTTTGCGAGCTCAGAAATACGCAGCTTCTCTGCGCGGGCCAGAAAATATACTGCCACCAGAATAAAGAACACCGAAGCCCAGTCCTGCATCGTGGGGAACTTCGCCCCGAAGATAAAGAACATCAGCAGGGTCGCGGTCGTACCGGCCAGCAGCGACGTGAGCCGGTTCACGAGTCCCGCAAAGGTGGCGGTACGTCCCTTGAACATGAAGATGAAGACCGAGAAGAACGCCAGGACACCGTAAGGGAGCCCCGAAAGAATGGCGGCGGTGCTGGGGTGCGTCACCGCCCCCCGGAATTCTGTGATCGGCTTCGATGTCCAGTTGAGGGCGGGAGATCCGTAATAAAGAAAAGCGACGATTGCGGCCATGGTAAGACTCGCGGCGATCTGTTCGATTGCAAAAAATCCCTGGTTGTCGAGCGGGATGCCCTGGGCGCGAGTGTTTTTGAAGTAGTTCATGATATAGATGCGGATCATGTAGGCCGTGACATAGAAACCCATGATCGTCATCGCCTGCGGTGAATGGAGAAAGTCGAAGCTGCCCCTCCCCGCGCCAGGCTTAAGCCCGACCCACTGCGTGGCGTGCATGCCATGGCCTTCCAAAAAAGTCACCAGCGGAAGCAGCAACACGTTTGTGGCCACCGCCAGCAGGGCGAACACCACGGCCCAATTCTCCTCGGCATACACCCGCTTCTTAAGGATCCCTTGCTGGATCTGGACGGCATCGACGAGTCGGCTGATCACGATGATGCTGCCCCGCATGATGACCATGGCCACCATGACCGAAATGGGCAGGGTGTACATCAGCGTCGTTGTCGGGATCACAATGGCGGTGCAGACGCCTGAGGGGATAATATACCTGACCTCAGAGGGAACCATGAACGGGCCCCACTTCACCCGCCGGTTTGACTTGAGCTTGATCCAACCCAGGGCAAAGACCACGGCCAGGGCAATGCCGCTCCCACCCAGGGTGTTGTTGAAAAGGTAGGCCACCTCCGGCATGTGGAGGGGGAACCCCCCCGTGAACACTTTCGCAAAAATGCCGTTGAGGACGTACAGTCCAAAATATGCCACACAAAGTTGCAACAATCGCCCGGTACTCCCCGCGGCAGTCCTCCACATCGGATGTTCCTCCGCGGAGATTCTACCATGCCTTTTCGGCCAGGCCGCCGCGACTGCACCTCTCTCCCGGTTGACCACGGTGCGGCAAGGGGGTGGGCGAACGAGGTGTACAGGAGCCCCTGGGTCCTCTGCCGGAAGATAACGACGAGCGAGTAGAAAAGCGAGGCAATCAACTATTCAGTTGGTACAATGAATGGTGGAGGATCAAATCCGGCGAGTAGCTTAGATGACTTCGGAAGGATTGCGTATGAATAACCATTTCCCGATTCTCATCATCACGGGCCGGCCGGCTGCCGGCAAATCGGAAGTCATAGATTTTTTGAAAAAGTGTGACCCGGTTGAGCGACTCGAGAAGTACCACATTGCCAATTTCGAGGAACTCGACGATTTCGCCTATGTGTGGGAAACGTTTGAACTCGACGATCTGATGACCCAAATGGGCCGAGAGCGTGTGTGGAGTGATGAGAAATACTGGTTCAAAGACCCTTACATCTGGGACCTCTACATGAAACGTCTGGCGCTGGATTACACGAAAAAAGTCATGAAGGACCCCGCCTATCGCGACAAAATGACGACCCTCGTGGAGTTTGCACGAGGGGGTGAGAATGCCATTCACCACGCGCTCTCCTTTCTTTCCAATGAAATCCTCAGCAAGGCGTCGCTGATGTATATTCGCGTGACTTATGAGGAATCGGTGCGCAAGAATCGCCGGCGCGCGCGGAAAGGCGAGGAGGATTCGATTCTCTATCACTCCCTGCCCGATGAAAAAATGGAGGCTTATTACAAGACCAATGATTGGGAGGAGCTCGAAGCAAGAGACCGGGATTTCATTGAGGTGAAAGGACACAGGCTTCCCTACGCGGTCTTCGAAAACATGCCGGAAAAGACCCTGGACCCGAAGTTGATCGGCGATGAACTCGAACGCGCGACGGCGAGGTTATGGAAGATATGCCGCAGGTGAATTGAAGCCAAATATTCGGAAGATCAGTAACTTTTCAAGAGAATTTGGTCCGGCAAGGACAGCGGAATCGAGCATTAGGAGGCCAGGAAAACAGGACGTTAAAAACCCTCAATCTGAAATGGAGTCGATTGTCAGAGAAGCTCTTCCTTGATGACCGATCCCCCCGATTCATGGATTCCTAATGAATGATGCTCCTTGTTCCGGTTCGGCCGGGTGAAGGGAAGCCACCTTGCTCTCAGAGAATTCGAAAGTTCTGGAATGCCGGTGTGTATCCCTTCTCGTAGAAAACTCCGTGCCTCGGCGGTGCGTAATTCAATGCGTGGGCCTGACTTTGGGGACCACATTCCACAGGCGAAGCATCAGGATCGCGCCGATGATCGAGAAGCCGATCATACTGGGTCCCCACGCCCCCCAGCCCAGACGTTCCAGCATCCAGCCCATGCCGATGCCGACCGCGGAACCGCCAATGTACTGCATTCCGTCAAACATCCCGGTGGCACTCGCTGCCGCTTTTTTTCCGCCGAAATCCATCGAGGCGGTCCCGGAAAGCATGGAGTGGACCATGCTGATGCCGAATGAATTTACGATGAACGCCCCGATGATGAAAGTAAGGTTCGGCGCCCACCAGATGATTGCGAGACTAGCAACCTGCAAGGTGTAACCGATAAAAGCCACCGGCGGACGGCGCGACTTGAACACCCAGTCCGATATCGTGCCGGCCGCAAACGCCCCGAGAATCCCAGTCGACACCACTGCCAACGCTCCGGATTCGAAAACGCGAGAGTTGAGCGCGAGATGTTGGGCCTCCTGCATGTATCGCGGGAACCATTGCTCAAATCCGTGCCGCACGAAACCGGTACAGAACTCTGCCACGGCAATGGTCACGGTGACGGGATTGGTAAAGACCTTCTTGACGAGGTATTTCAAATCAGCCTTTTCGGTATCACCACTCGAGGCGTCGGCGGTGTCGAAGTCTTCGTGGCCGGCATCCGCTGGCGAATCCCGCACGAAACGGAACGTCAAGATCGCCATCACCATCATGATTCCAGCAGGAATGAAGAACACCCATTGCCATGGAAGAAGGGTCACCGCAAGGGGTCCAATGAAGTAAATGAGGGCCCGTCCGCCCTGAATCATCGATCCAAAGATCGCGGAGAAGACCCCTCGCTCGCGCACGTGGAACCATGCCGAATTGACCTTGATGAGCGAGAGCGCGCTGTAGGACTGGAAGTAGCCGTTCAAGGCCCAGACGGTGGAGAAGTAAGCGAGCAGCAGCGTGCCGGTGCCCAGGAATCCGAGGTAGGCGCCCAAACCGAAGGCAAGATTAGAGACGATGGCTCCGCACACACCGATGAGCATTGCCTTGCGTCCTCCGATGCGGTCGCCAATTGGCCCGTTTAACAGCGCCGATAGACCGTAAATCGTCAGCATCGTGGAAATGAGGGTGCCGATTTGGGTCTTGTCCCAACCGAAGGTGTCGGAAAGGGACTTGTTGGCGAACGAGAGGTTGTACCGCGCCATATACATCGTGGCATAGGTAGTGCCGAGCGTCAGCCAGTTTAGGGCGCGCCGTCGTCGAAACGCAATACTGTGAACAGGGCGATCCAGGATGGTGGTCATGGGACTTTTCTAGTGATCCGGATTGAATTACCGGTGGCTATCGAGTTTTTCCCGTTGCTTAAGAAAGTCAGGATTAAGGTGTCGTATTTCCCGAGGATCGATTTCCGATGACGAAACGGCGACCGTCATAAGCGGGGGTCACCGTCCCCTTCTTGCGGATTTGTTCGACCAGAACGTCCCGCCGGGCCTTGCCGGTGTTTGTAACCTCTATCCCCTTCAAGGCATAGCCGGCGAAGTAGGAGTTTGTTGCGCCGGTGTACGTGCGATCGTCTTCCACCGGCTTTCCATCGACGGCCAGTTCTCGAAGCTCGCCGTTTTCCAGCCGGTATCGAACCCCCGAGACGGCCGGTCGGGATCTCCTTAGAATTTCCTTGAGCTGTCGCCCGGTAATCTTGAAGGTCATGACCTTGTTGTCAAACGGATCCATGTCGATGATGTCGGCCAGTGTGATGTTGCCCTTGACCAGAGGCGCTCTCACCCCGCCCATGTTTTCGAACTCGATATCAGTTCCCATGGCCTCCCGGATCGAGTCGGCCACCAGATTGTAAGGGGTCAGGTCGTCGCCTCGCTCGCTGAAGTCATCCGCTGCGTTTCCGATGATTTCTCCGTAACGGGCCGCGATCGGTTTCCAGAAGTGGTCCACGACTGTGGCAACGGCCGGATCTTCGGGGATGTCCGGGGTGACCGGGATCAGGCGTTCACGGTAGCGATCGACATGCCAGGCCCCGTGCTCGTCCTTGGTAAAGAGCAGGTCGAGCCGGCCGAGTTCGCCGCCCCACTGGTGGGCCTGCACGATAATGGTTCCATTAACCTCCTTGGCTTTGAGGTCATCAGAGCGCCAGACAAACTGACCGGTCGGCAGACGGGAGTGCGAATGTCCCCCCACAATCACATCGAGTCCCGGTACGGCGGCGGCGATCTTTTCGTCCATGTCATCACCGGCGTGCGAGAGGGCGATGACAATATCCGCCCTGGGACGGAGAGCCTTCACCATGCTTTGGGCCGATTCAATTTCTCCCGTGACAGTCACCCCATCCTTGCTCGCCGGATACGTTGCGGCCTCGTGAGTCAAGATGCCGAAAATCCCGATTTTGAGCCGGCCGACTTTCCGGATCGCCGAGGTCTGAGCCAGCGGCTTGCCTGTAGAATTCTCAGTCGCATTGGCGCAGAGCACGGGGTAGCGGAACTCCGAAATGAGTTTTTTAAGCACCGTGAGCGGGTTGTTAAACTCGTGGTTCCCGAGAGTGGAAAAGTCGTATCCCAGGGCATTCATGGCCTCGATGTCCGCGTCGCCGTGGTATTCAGTTGAAAAGGGGGTGCCGTCGGAAAAATCCCCGGCATCCATGAGCCACACGGTGGTGCCGCGGGCCTCAAGTTCCGTGCGCAGGCGCTTCACGAGCGTGGATCTGCGGGCAATTCCGCCGATGTTCCTTCGTACCTTGAGACCGGCGAGATCCGATCCTGCGGGAACTATGGACGGGTAGCTGAACGGCAACAAATGCCCGTGCGTATCGTTGGTATGGAGTATCGTGAGCGAGACTTGCTGCGCTAAAACGAGCGACGACAGGAGAAGGAAGGAAAGCAGATAGAAAACAATAAGGCGAGAAGCTTTCATGGCGTGGGCTCCGTGATGCCGGTAAGGATGAGTCTCGTTCCCCCTCTTGGCGAATCGAAGGACCGAATCTGAACCCCTTATATTAACATGAGAGGATTACCGAAGGGCAATGTGCCTGGGTTAAGATTTGATTAAGATTCCATGTGGGGGTGAAGGGTCGGGGTCTCCACTGGCGGCCCGCTCTGTCAAGGCCGCCACCAGAATTAGCAACACTCTGATAAAGCCTTACCGGATTTCTGCGTCCCCGCGGTTTGCCCCGTGGCGCCAGGCATTCCTCTAATTTGGGACCGATGTGTGGACCCTCGAATCGTTCCGCCAGCCGGCGCGGGTCAGCACTCCTCAGTCGGCTTGGCCCAGTCCTATAAGAACGAGGATCGCAAGGGCGCCGGCTGCGATTCCAAATCCGAGAGCGACCTTGGCCCCTGTTGAAAGCCCCTTTCCCTTGACCTTTTTCACTTCCTGATATTGAACGGTAGAATCGGCCCCGGTCTTGGAATCGACAACAACGAAGCTGCTCTCCCCGGCCTCTCTGACGGAACCCCGGAGGATGGTTTTATCCTTCAGCGTGACTTCAATGTGTGCTTTATCGCCGGTCCCAATCCGTTTCACGCTATCTCGCACTCTGTGATCCGAGGTCTGTGTCTTTTCTTGATTTTGCTTGCCATAAGCGAGCTGACCTCCTGAGACGCTGATGAGCAGGATGACCAGAATAAGGGAAAGCAGCCTCTTGAACATTGTTTCTCCTTTCAGGGGAAATCAACAAATAACCAAGTCCCACAGTGCTCCTCGATCCGTGCACCTCCGCATCATTCCGTGTCCATTCGAACTTCCGATGTCTGTGAATGGAATTGGTGGCGGGCTATCATTCGAGTTCGGGCTTTGGCCCTATAAATTTGGGACTGTCTTGAATGTCCAAACAGCAATTAAAACACCGCAGGGACGCAGAGGGAAGAGTTTTCGGGGGTGGGTGATCAGATTGGTAGCGCTAACGGGAAACGTACCGAACGCGCTTATCATCCCGTTCCGTTTTGAGTTACTCCATGCGGCAGCTTAGCGGGTTGTTAATCCGCTGAGCTGAACATAATTGTTCGAGAGGTTTCACGTCCGCAACTGAAAGGAATAACAAACATGGTCGTATCAAAACGAAGGGAACTGGTTGAACGCATTGAAGAGCTGGAAGCAGAGAATGAAGCCTTCCAGTCTCAAATTGACGAAATAGCCGACATCGTGGGTGATGGGGAAGAGGAAGGAGAAGAGGAAGGAACCGAGGACGATGACCAGGGGGAAGAGTAGCCGCGCCGCCTGAGTGTGGCGAGCGCTGGCGAAAGTCTCATGAGTCGACAACTGACCGGGCGCACCAATACCGAGCACAGAAGTGTGCGCCGCCCGGCCTTCGCGAATGAGAGCGTTGTGGCTCTATTCGTTTCTTGGTAGTGGATTACCGTGACGGAGGAGATGAGATACCTTTCGCCAATCTCTCCCACCAGATCCGCAGTAATTGAGCACAGGCGACTAGGGTGGGTTGCCTTTCGCTTGTTAAATGCATTCAGGTCTAGCGCAAGTGCACCATCCACCGCAAACACTTCATTTCAGCAACAGGCTGTCAAGACGTTTCTACACCCATTGCACGGTTTAGGCGAGTCAACCAGTCGGCGATCATAATTGAGAGGGCTGTGTGAAGTCCAACGCTGGACTGAACTCGACAAGTAGAGATGAAGAGAATTGGGATCAAATGTGTTGGCTAGCATGCAAACGCCATTCGATCCCGAGATCTTTATCGAGAAAACACCAATTATTTTGTTCTCAGCTGCACGAACAATACGTCGTGTAAACCACCAGTAGTTACGGAGTTGTGAGGAATACGTCGTATGCCCATCGACCCACATGGTCGTGCTTCACACCATAGACCTTGGCGCGATACCTAAACTGATTACCGTACCTGTCCTGCCTTAGGGATTCACTATATTTAAGGTCGATTGCTTCAACTCCAAGTGCTGGTAAAGTGAATAGCTCATCCGGCTCTGAGATGCCGTTATGGTTTCGATCCACCCATAACCGAAGCGATGCAAAAATCGCATCGCGGTTGTCGATTATGCCGTCTCCATTGCCACCGGTCTCCAATCGGTCGAAGACCGCCAGAGCAAGAAACCCGTTCGGTGTGGGCGAAGCTGGCTGGTCGGTTATATTCCCAAACATCTCTTTTCCGCTGTCAATTCGACCGTTCTCATTTCGATCCAACACAAGCCAAGCGTTATCGCTCTCCGCCGAGGTCCACGAAATTTTTATGGGCTGACCGGTGCCGAGAATGTCAAATGTAACGCCACCTTCCGCGCTTGTAAATTCAAACCCATCCCCCGTGAGATCGATTATCATAGGGGAAAGACATTCACCATTGAGACCGACCTGTGAACCTGGAGGACATTCCTCCGGAGGGGGAGGGGGAGGGGGAGGGAAAGAGCAAGTATGCGGGACATACCACCATTGTGGAGTGTCCCGTGTGCATTGAATGTGAAAGGTATAATCTTCCATAACGTCTAACGGCAAGGGACATTGTCCATTGTCGTGGGTTTGCCACGCTTTCCAGACGGTTTGTGACCACAATCCGTCGTGTTTTTCTGGTGTCAAAAATTCTGGCCAACAATCCACCCACCGCACGATACTCGTTCCAAGGAAGGGGGTGCACTTTTCTTCCGGCCACTTCGTCCCCTCACCGAAAATATCTTTATGGTCCACATAATCATCAGGCCATATTACGAGTTGGTGGGTTGTTTTACTTAAATAATAGCCCTGATTAACAATTGTCGGCTGACTCTCGAACGTGCCCACAGGAATACAAGATTGCCCGAATATTCCCCCTGGGACAAGCATCACAAGTACTCCGAGCAGAAATCCATTCGTGCGTATGCGGTTTGTCACTTTACACCCCCATCCGCACTCGACACTATGAGCCTTTCACGCAGCGAGTTTTCTCTCTCGTTGCGCTGTTTAATATTCGATAGGGCCACGCCTCGACTCGATCCTGACACACCGTGTTTCATTACTTCATTCGATGATTCATGCATATCTTTTAGTTTCTGTAAATCCAATATGGCGACTTCCGTAACGACATGGAGACCATCCTCAAAAGCACCCTTCTGAATTCGACTACTGACGGCCTTCATCACTGCCCTTTTACGAGAATCTTGACCAAATGGGATTTCAAGGAGCGCGTTGGAAGACGAATCTGAAAGGGAGGACAGCTGAGAAATGACATCCTCCAAGGATCGGTCCGAAATTTCTCCATTGGCCCCTGTTGGAATACTCTCAAGATAGCTCTTGATTTTCTGATACTGAATTGTCATTCCTAACCACCTGGATCTTACCGCTCCAGCCCATTCGGGATCACCCTCCGAGGAGCCATCCTCAAAAACTGCACTAATTATCCCTACATTTTTCACACTACCACTCGGAACACTGAAGGTTGCTTGGTAGACACCACTAGGAGGGATGCCGGTCTCAGTGTCTGAATGAAGAAAATCCGTCACTTCATATGCTCTGCCGTCAGGCGATAAGACAAGTGCTTTTACTACCTTGGTGGAATTGTTCTTTACTGACAACTTGCACAGGCTGTTTGCATTTGTTATGCCCACAACCTCCAACGATTGAGTCTTGTTGCCAATGTTAAAGGGAGGTTCGTTGGGTTGCGCAAAGGATTTGGGCCCATCAGTGATGCAAAATGCCAGTACCAATGAGAGCAAGAATAGAATTGAACAAACGAGAGGAAAACGTCGCATATATTCTCCATTGACGGTTGTTCCATCTGTTAAAGGTTTTATCATTATTGGCTTTTGCCGGGGTTCAGTCCTTCGAAGACACTCCGGTGCCTTATTGTTTGGAAGAGACCTTATGGGAGGAATGCCAAAAAAGCGGCGCGTAAAACAAAGCTTAACTCTCCTTCTACTCGGCAGCTTTACTCTTGTCAAGCGATGTCGAGACTCTTTGATAATGTCCTCGCTTGGACTCTTTAGAAATGTCCCCTAGAGTAGCGCCTCCGAGGAGGCGCCGCGATGGGGTATCTGCTGATGAGCGAGAAAGAGCGAAGGCGGTTAGTGGAGTTGAAGCAGGT
>JAIQFY010000038.1 GCA_020072965.1 Terriglobia bacterium
TGCGCCAGATGGCTTCCACCCGTGAGATGATCTTTACAGTCTCCCAGCTCGTTGCTTTTATTTCATCCATCATGACTTTGGATCCTGGGGATCTGATTTTGACCGGGACGCCGGTGGCAATCAGTTGGCACAGGGCGCGATCACCCTGCCACCTCATGCGCACTTGGCAAAGTTCATCGATCAGTTGCCTCCTGATTTTGTCTTGCCTTCGGGCTTCGGCTCGACCGTTGGATTTGGGACCATGGAAATCGCCAGTGATCTACCCGTTTCAATTCTCGCTCTGCGTCTCACTACGAATCAACGGGGAGAGACGCTGATCACAAGTACTCCTATTGCGAATCAGGCTCAAACGGGGGCGAATGGCCCATTGTCATTTCCCCAGTTTGTCGAAGGAGGGGGATATCTGACGACTTTGATCCTCATGAACGCTTCGTCAACAACCGAAACCGGCATGATCCGGATTTACGATGACAATGGGGCGCCCTTGGCCATGCATTTCGTGGGGACGGGTTCAGCCACAGCCTCCCTTCCCTACAACATTGCTCCCGGAGGCTTTTTGCGGGTCCAAACGGATGGCTCCTCTCCAGGCATCGAAGCAGGGTCGGCTCAAGTAATTCCGGACTCGGGCACTGAAATACCTGTCGGCGCGGGGATCTTCGGTTACACAACCGGAGGGATCCTCGTCACGGAATCCGGAATTCCAGCGGGAACGATGACAACTCACGCGCGAGTCTTTATCGAAATATCGGGTGGTCATGACACCGGACTGGCTGTGGCAAACACTCTCAGTGGAGCTGAACTTTCGATCACTCTGAACGCCTACGCAATGGATGGGATCACTCCGCTGGGGACGACAAGTTTCATATTGGGCCCTAACGCACATGCAGCCAAGTTCGTAGGCGAGTTTGTGGCCGGTCTTGGCCCTGGCTTCACAGGAGTTCTCGACCTCAGGAGTGGGACGCCCTTCTCGGCGCTCACGTTGCGATCCTTGACCAATGAGCGCGACGATTTTTTGCTGACTACTTTTCCGGTCGCAGATATGAACCAACCCGCCCCATCTCCGTTGGTGTTTCCTCAAATTGCCGACGGCGGCGGCTATCAAACCGAGTTCATCTTGATCAATCCGTCAGGCAGTGCTTCGGCGGTAACCCTCAATCTTTTTGGGGGCGATGGGACGCCTTTACCGGTGGGGAAGAGCGGCCACTGAAGAGGGACGAGCGTGCGTTTGAACCGGGAGTAGTGGGGTGTATTGGGATGCCGTGATTGTTTCGCTCCTCGGAAGTTCAAACCTTGAATTCCATAACCTGCCTTTTGGCTCTTAACATGAAGGGGTCGCATTTCCATAAGATCCTCCCCTCTCACATCGGCCGAGAAAATGTATCATCGGGAAGCCACCCCATGATTTGACCCATCTCCTCATCCGTGGCCCGGCCGGAGTTCGAAGTCCGTTCGATGGGTTATGAATTGAAATAAGGGGATGTTATACCGATCCGCCTAAGACCCCTTGATAAAAAGCAACCCGGGGCGCAAGTGAATGATATTGAAAACATTATCGCAGAAGTGTTGGCGGAATTAATGGCGTAATAGACGGACCGAAAACCAATTTTCCGCAGATTACGCGGATCCATCCATTTAATGTTAGGCTGCGCTGTTGATTTTCCAAGCTCTCCCCCCAACGTAAGCATCCCACTGGCCTACAGACGTCGTATAATAGTGAGTAATTACGTCTACGAGGAAGCAGAGGAGCTGAATACATGGCGACTACGCAGGAACAATTCATTGTCAATGCCAAGGGCAAGAAGACAGGCGTGCTGTTGTCGCTCAAACAGTACCAGAGGTTGATGGAGGATTTGCACGACCTAGCGATCGTCGCAGAACGGCGCCAGGAGAAACCCAAGGCGTTTGAAGAGCTGAAACAAAACTTGAGGAAAAATGGCCGCTTATGAGTTGATCGTCAAGCCCTCCGTCGAGAAGGATCTGCGAGGCTTGCCCAAATCGATGCTAAAGCGTCTGCTGGAGCGGATGGACCAGCTGAGGGAAGCCCCGTTTGCGCGTCAATCCATCAAGTTGGCGGGCGCACAGAATCTCTATCGGGTTCGGGTTGGAGAATATCGAATCATTTATGCGGTTGATGTTTAAGCAAGGGTAATTACCATCCATTACGTGCGACACCGCGCCGAGGCCTATCGCAGCCTATAACGCAGTCTGCTCGCGCGTCTCGAATTCGTCAGGATTCCGGCGCAACCTAACCCGCGCGTGCACCCGGCCGGCGCAAAGAGCACAAGCGCGCCGGGCGGGTGACGCGCCAGACGTTAGCCAGAGACGTTCATGAGGATCAAAATCGGTTCCCTATGGCTGCTCCGAATAGACCTGCTTTCAGCCAGGCTCCTCGTGTGGGTAGCAAGCGTGGGGGGAGACGCGGAGTTGAGGCCAGAAGCACATATGTTCTTCTTCGATCGCGGTACTGGCGTCTAGCCGAATATCACCGGGTACGCGGCAGGGAAGCGAAGGCGAGAGCGTTTTATGCAAAGGCCGAAGACCACTATCGAGCAGGGGGTGGGGATGGGCCGCCCTATGCCGCTGCGATGGGAATGCCGCGCCCGCGACCCTGGCTGGTGACGGAGGCAGTGAGCCGCTGGCGACTGCCT
The DNA here is from genome assembly GCA_020072965.1 of Terriglobia bacterium. Lineage (GTDB taxonomy): Bacteria > Acidobacteriota > Terriglobia > JAIQFV01 > JAIQFV01 > JAIQFV01. The sequence continues at coordinate 2,649 of JAIQFY010000038.1, forward strand.
CCACCAGACGACGCGGCTTGATTAGGACGCAGGACTCCGACGCATTAGAGCGGGCCTTGCACTCCTCATCGCGACTACTTCAGAAAGAAGTCCAAGACAGCCCGGGGGCAGAGTTGTCCATGACATCGGCAGCTCATGTCGAAGCTTGGTACGATAGTTTTCAGGAGGCCCTGGAGCACCTCCGAGGTCACCAGAGCGACCCTGGCTAACCCGCGCGTGCCCCCGACCGGCGCAAGGAACGGGCTGCCGGGTGACGCGCCAGACGTTAGCCCGCTTGTGGCAGTCACAAGGTTGATAACATTAGTGCGACGCGTCGCAGGAGTTCACTATTAGACAAGCTGCATGAAAATCCTTCACGCTATCTCTCTTAATGTTAAGGAGGTCGAGGAATGAACATCAAGAAATTGCTCGTTGATTTCACAACCGTGTTTGCTGTAAGCCTAATTGTCTCCGTCGTCGTGAGTTTGCTTTGGAACCTCATCGTTCATGGCACAAGCACTATAGACTGGGAGACATCGTTCCGGTTCGCCATCCTTTTCGGCATCGTCTTGTCATGGATAGAGACACGAAGAAGCAAGGGGAAATAGCAGCGCTGTGTAAGGATAGTGTGGAAATCCACAATTGCAGAGCGGGGGCGAACAAGCGCCTGCAGCCGACAGCGAGACCGCGATAGACTTTCATTTCCTGCCACGGCAGGGTAAACGGCAACATTTCCAAGGCCGAGGAAACCAGATGAGCAACGATAAAGTGTATGTGGATCCAAAGGTTCAGAAGGTACGTAACTTATACGCGGACGTAATCACTGAAGATTTCTATTCGTTGCCGGTGAGAAGACAGCTCGAGCTTCAGGCAGACAGGTTGACTGAAGCCCATCACAATCGAGATGACTCGGTCTGTTTTCAGATCGGCTCCTGGCACCCCGAGTTGGTTGGAAGACCTGATGAACGGATCCTGAACCATGTTTTCAGTATTGACGATGGAAGAACCACCCTGGCTAGAGAATACGGATTCAAGAACTGGAGTGACGTGGATTCTATCGCTAACAGACGGTCGAATGTGCAGTTCGAGAAGGCCGTCAACACAATGCTGTCTGGAAATCTGTCCTTATTGAAGGGACTCATAGGGGAATCACCTGAGTTGACTTGCGAGAGATCACAGTACGGCCACAGCGCGACGCTCCTGCATTATGCGGGTACCAACGGAGTGGAGTCATACAGGCAAGTTGTTCCATGGAATTTGACCGAAATCGTGGATTTTCTAATTGCATCGGGAGCCGATCTGACTAGCATGGCCAACATCTACGGGGGAAGTACTCCCCGCGAACTATTCGAAACGAGCAAGCATTCATACGAATCAGATGTGCATAAGGATGTCATGACTGTCTTCAAAAAGTATGATGCTAGGCTTGGTCGCTGATTTTTCGGATTATGAGTTAGGCTGCCCGACAAGACGATGAAGCCGATGCGAAAAGCGCGAGGGTCATTGTCAAGCCGTTAGGCAAACGAACCCTCCGGCTTGCGAAAGTGGCGACAGGAGCCAATTCAACGCGCTTTGCGAAATGAATGTGCGACCCGGGGGACTGAAAGAAATGCGCATGCCCGCGCATCCTGATATTCCACGGGGATGGAGAGATACACCGCATGTCGTTCCCTCAAATAAATAAAAGTGTTAGTTTGCTACTGATTGTAACCAGTCTAGGGCTGTCGAATGCAGCGAAGGCCCCCAATTTACGAATCACAATTGCCCCGCCAATTCAAGAAACACGCTTTGCCACTCTGGGTGGCATCGAGCAGTGGATCACAATTCGCGGTGCGAATCGCGCCAATCCGGTGCTGTTGATCGTGCATGGCGGGCCAGGTGACGCGCAGTCGTCTTTACGCAGTACCTACTCTGTCTATGAAAGAGACTTCACGATTGTGCAGTGGGATCAGCGCGGGGCCGGCAAAACCTACGCCAAGAATCCGAACTCGCCGCCTGAACCCGAGCGTGTTGAGTTGGATGGCATCGAACTCGCCCGGTATTTATGCGATTATCTGGCAAGGAAAAAGATCTTGCTGCTCGGCCATTCCTGGGGCAGCTATCTGGCCGTCGGGATGGTTCAGCGCCGTCCAGAATTGTTTGCCGCTTATATTGGCACGGGACAGGTAGGAAGCTGGCGCGCCAATATTCAAGCGCAGTTCGATTTTCTTCTAGCCAAGGCACGCGCCGCGAATGACCGCAAGAGGGTCGAGCAATTGGAAGCGATCGGCACGCCCGACCCAACCAACGCCACGCAGTATTTTTCCTGGTGGAGGATGCGTAACCCCTATATGTCACCCGATGATGCCCGGTGGTTTGAAGAACTGGGGCAAATGGTTCGATCAAACCCGGAGTTTACTGAAGAGTATATGAAAACGCTGGGCGACGGCATGAACTACTCCGGGCGCACCACGCTGAATGCGATGCTGACCACCGAGTTGCCAACCACAGCCAATACATTAAAAGTGCCGTTTTTCGTGATTCAGGGCGAAGAAGACATGGTCACGCCCACATCGGTAGCAGTGAAATATTTCAATGTCGTGAAAGCGCCGAAGAAGAAACTCATTCTCATTGAGCATGCGGGTCATTTTGCGATTGTCACGCATCGCGAGGAATTCTTAGCGGCACTGGTTAAAAATGTGCGACCCCTGGCGATAAAGAGCGAGCGACCCTAGGAATTATCCTTGGCCCAATGACAGCGAGGGGAATTCAAGAGCCTAACCCGTCGTTGGCCCGGAGCGGGCGAAACAACAGCTCGCATGAATTCGGCCATCAACCCTCTGTCGTCGAGCCGACGGTGGCAGAGACCGGTCGATTCAGCCCTGGGCGGTCATTGCGGTTGAGGTGCGGCTTGCAAACTCCGCGATTCAGGTGGCCTGTTGTGAACAGAGAGGGAGGAGGGTTGTGAAAATGGGCAGGAGCGCCGACGCGTTTCATTTTCTCCTGGGTGAATGGGACATCGAGATGTGGGTCATGCCTGAGGGAGCCAGCGCCGGCCGTCGCGCGATTTCCAAAGTGCACCCCATCCTGGACGGCGCCGCGCTACTCGACGAGATTCGCCATCTGGACGCGTCCGGACAGGTCAACTTTCGAGGGGCCAGCTTTCGCACCTACATCCCCGACAGCGACCAGTGGTACGTGGTCTGGATGATGGCGAATGTGGAAGGCTACAGTGAGTTGCGCGCTGAGTTCGTCGATGGCGAGATCCGCACGACCGGCCAAGGCAGGGATCCTGGGGGTGAACTGGTGGAGCAGGGGCGGTACTACGATATTTACGCCGATGGCTACTCCTTTACCCTCGACCGGTCGTACGACGGTGGCAAGACGTGGATCCGGCCTTTTGTCTCGTATCGGGCCGCCCGTCGCAGGGCGGCGAGGTGACGCCGTCTAACTGGCACGTGAGCCCGCTGAACCGGCCAGAGGCGGGCGACTGGCCCGGGAGGCGAAACACTCGTGGATAGACTCATGATTGGGTTGATGCTCTGGATGAACGCGCTGACGATGTTCGCTTTTTGCCCGGAGCCGGTTCCCAAGGCCTGTAGTAGGTATTTCACGAGCGATGCCGTATTCGTCGGAACGGTCTTGTCAAAGAAATACGTCGAACGGGACGAGTACCTGCGTTTTGAAGTTCGCGTGTCGCGCGTGCTCCGCGGATCGGTCAGTCGCACGGTTGCTGTGTATACTGGGAATGATAGCGCTCGGCTACTTTGGGACGTCGGCAAAGAGTATGTTGTGTTCGCTTGGCGCGACCAGGCCCGCCTCTACTCTGGTAATGACTGCGGGCCGCTGTCCGATCCGACGAAGGTGATGGAGACGACCAGGCAGCTCGAAGCGCTGCGACATTCAGTAGATACATTCGTTGAAGGTGAGGTGCTTAAGACGCTCCCTGATGGCCCAGGTGTACCTGGGGTGGATATACACATTCGCGGTGCGGGAAAGACCTATCAAGTCAAGTCTGACCGCGAAGGGCGGTTTCTGCTGAAGGTGGCTCCCGGGCGTTATCGCGTCGAGGTCGATCCAAGGATAGCTCGTCAATCGGACTACAACATCGGTACCGACCCGAATAACATCGTCTGGTAACGGGCCAGTGCGCGCAACTCCAGTTCGCTGCACACTAGGGCGGGCCAACAAGAGGATGAAGCGGGCGAAGCCCGGTGAACTTCGGGGCTTCGTAGCTTATCCCCGGTTTCGGCGTCGGCTTGATAATTTTGTGAGGACTTGAGATGAAATCTGCACTTGACCAGCGGGACATGTTGCTCGCCGCGTGGAGAACCAACAATCGCGTCACCGTCTTCCTCTTCGAACACTTACCCCCCGAGTTATGGAACGAGACCGTGCCAGGGGCCCCTCGGCGAACCGTGCGGATGATTGCCGGCCACATCCACAATGCGCGGTGCATGTGGATCAAGACGCTAGGAAAGGAACACGGCATCGCGGTGCCGCGAGCCGTCAATCGACACAAGGCTGGCCCGAAGGAGCTGATTTCCGCACTGGGTCACAGCAGCCGCGGCATTCTCAGTTTGCTGACGCTCGGATATGACCGTGGCGGCACGATCCCCGTCTCCTCTTCGTACATCTGGCGTAATCTTCCCCTCGACGTCGGGCATGTCCTGACTTATTTCGTCGCTCATGAAGGTCATCATCGCGGTCAGATTGTCATGCTCGCCCGGCAGTTGGGCTATCGTTTGCCCGCTGAGATTACGAATGGCCTTTGGCTGTGGTCAAGACGCTCCAGGGAGGCGCGGAGCATTTGAGTGCGCCGCCCCTGAAGCTGAGCGTTTGGCTGCCTAGCCAGAGCGTTGGAAAGCAGCAGTCAGAAGGAGAGAAATGGATGAGGCGCCTACTGACACTATTGGGTCTAGTCAGCTACGTGTTCGTCGCGAACGCAGCCGAGGTCGTCCAGGTCCGTCCCTGGGAGCTGCATAGTAGCTTTTGGATGAGTCTTCATCAAACTCTGATCGCGGACGCGATGCGATCCACGCCGCGCACGCTGCCCGGCTTGTCCCCGGAAGAGCAGGCTGCGTGGAACGCGGCCGTCAAGGCATACAGCACCGCCGGGGGCGGGCGCGACATGACCTTCGCGAATCCGATGCTCATCACAACCGACGCCCTCACCCAGGTCGCGGATGATGCGGCCGATCCGCTCATCGACGCCCCTCTCAAGGATGCGCTGACCCTTGCCGCTCCCGTCTACCGTCGGCACTGGTGGACGGCAGACGACCAGGCGAATCGATTTTTCATCGGTTATGCGGCCGCCATGCTGCGTGAAGCGGGAGCGGGCCTCATCCGGGCACATGAAGCGGCGTATCGTACGGCGTGGCCGGAACGCATTCGTGCCTACATCACGCCCTTTGCCGGCCCTTACGGCGCCTACACGATCACCGGGCGGTCGGGCGGCGTGATTACCACCATGTCCAGCCACGACCCCGGCTACCAGGGCCTGCGCGCGCTCGAAATGCTCTTGCACGAGAGTTCACACGCCGTGGTCAATCCTAACAATGGAACAGTTGCCGCTGCGATCACGACGGCTGCGAAGCCGCGCGGCTTGGACGCGCCACGCGAACTGTGGCACGCGATCCTCTTCGCCACGTCGAGTGAGTTCACTCGCCGGTTCCTTGCCGAGCGGGGCGTCGCGGGTTACGTGCCTACTTCGGAAGACCTCTTCACGCGGGTGTGGCCGAAGTATCGTGAGCCCATAGAAAAGTATTGGATCCCCTATCTCAACGGGCAGGGCACGCTGGAGGAAGCCATCGACAAAGTGGTCGCGTCGATCCCGCGATGAGGTCTTTCCTGTTATTCCAGGATGTGGCATCCGATCGGCCCGTTGCGGCCGACGAGTTTCCAGGCGAGCGACGGCAGCCTAACAAGTGCTGGCAGACGCCGGCGCCCATGTCCTCTGCTGAGAGCTCCAAGGAACGAGCGCGCCGGCGCTGAAGCGCGACGATAAGCGGCAAGAAGATAGAATTCCAAATCAAGGGGGACGACAAATGAACAAATTCTTCGTCATGATGGTGGCGGTGAGTCTCGCGACGGCGGCACTCGCTGACCAGGCGGCCAAGCCGACCGCGGTGGGGAAGAAGGGCAGAACGCCCCTGATGATGTCATTCTCGGATCTGAAGTGGACCGACCTTCCCGAGAGGAAGGGCATGCAGTTCGCAGTCCTCTCGGGCGACCCCAAGAAGGGGGAGTACACGCAGATGCGCAAGGTTCCGGCGGGCACTGACAACCCGCTGTACACGCACAGCAGCGAGCTCAAGAACGTGATCATCAGCGGCGTCTGGTACACCGGGGCGGACACGGCATCCGCCAGGGACTTCGGGCCGGGGTCGATCGTGCTGATGCCCGCCAACTGGATGCACGTGAGTGGCTGCCGCGCCGGAAGCGATTGCGTGTTCTACCAGGAGGGCAAGGGCAAGTTCGACTTCAAACCCGCTGCGGGGGTTCCTGCCGGCAAGTAGGAGGATGCCCGCCGAAGGGGCGAGCCGACGGCATCAAGTGCAGTTATGAGGACTGCCGTCTCACAACGGTTGCAGCGGAAGGCGCGTTGGGCGGACTCGCCCCTGAGGGAGACGGGACGCGTCAATGGAAATCAGGGTGGTTGAGGAAGGCGGAGTAAAGATTGGGAAGTTCAGGAACCGCCAAGGCCGGGACGCTGAACTAGTTCTCTGTTGCCGGACGTTAACTGCTCAAAGGTGTCATTATGGACAATCTCCAGCTCAAGCAAGTGCCGATTACAAAGACCGGAATGCTCATCCGTAAACCTGTCGCCGAGGTGTTCGAGGCCGTTGTCAACCCGGAGATCACGACGAAATTCTGGTTCACCAAAAGCAGCGGAAGGCTCGAGGCCGGCAAGCAGGTTCAATGGGATTGGGAAATGTACGGTATCTCGATCCCGGTGACTGCGAAGACCATCGAGCTGAACAAGCGCATTGTCTTCGAGTGGCCGGGACACGGTAGTCCCACCACCGTGGAATGGATGTTTGCACCCCAAGAGGATGGCACAACCTTCGTCAGTATCACGCACGCCGGGTTCACTGGCGACGGGGACGAACTAGTGAAACAGGTGACCGACTCGACTCAAGGGTTCTCCTTAGTTCTCGCGGGCCTCAAAGCGCTTCTTGAGCACGACATCAGACTGAATCTTGTGGCGGATCGTTATCCCAAGGGGATCGAACATCACTAATCGGTGGATTTTTGGATTCGCTTCGGAGCAGCTAACAACCGGTTGAACCGAGCTTCACGCGCAATACCGGGGAGAGAGATGACACAGCCAATGGATGTGGGGTCAGATCTTTTCGCGCTGTTGTTCAAATCCTTAGACCAGGAGGAGCGCCCGAAGTCACCCTCCTCCAGCTCCGTGAGGAGCGGCCTATTTATAGGTCCCGGTGTCGTATATGGATTTCTTCGAGCTCCAGCGGAGCGACATCGGTCCCGCGGAGATCAGGATAAAGGTTAGGGATATCAAGGATGTCGCTCCGGACGGAGCTGGATCCGTGAGGTGGGTTTGCGAGTCTACAAATAAGCCGCTCCTAACGGAGCTGATGGTCGCAGGGGCACAATGCTCTCATGTTCCACGCATTCTTTCGAAGCGACCATGGGTCGTGTGGATTTGAGCAACAGCCTGTTTTCAATTTTCAATTCCGCTTGGTTGTTAAACCCAGACAACTCGAGGGACCTCCTCCAGATCAAAATGAAAACTGAAAAGGTCTGACCCCGTGGATTTTCTTGTTTGAGGAATGGTTGTTGACTTCCCCTGCTTGTGCAGTCAGAATTGTTTCATTCATTTTCATCCTTATCATCCTTGTTTCGATGGGCCCGTGATAATCCCCGGAATTTTCATCCGCTGACATTGAGAATCGAATTAACCCCCCGTTTGGAGGTAAATATGTTCCAACAACCAATCACACTTACTCTGGTGGCGGCTGCGGTCGTTGGCTTGCTCTTGTTATCCGGAACTGCGAACTCTCAGGCATTCGTACTCGGATGCCCGAGTCCGGCATTACCCACTCCGCCGCCTGCCAACGCTCTGGGAATTGACGCCAGCTGTCCGATTCAAGGGACAGGCCCTAAAGAGGCCGCACAAAACACTGCGAAGAACAACTTCTGCGCCGGGGGCCCTGCCCAACCGATCACCATCGACGACATGAAGACACTTCAGCAGAATGTACAAACTAACTCCAAGATCAATTTTGGCAATCCAAGAGATCACCCACTTTCCCGCACTCCTGGCCCCACGAAGGATCGGACACCACTCCGGACTCTCGGGGAGGGAACGCTGCGAAGCTTGCAGGGGTTCGTGTTTGCGGTCCGCCAGGAAAAAAAGGAGACCGTTAATTGCGGAACCAACGTGCCAAACAACGATCTCTTCCACGACATTCACATTTCTATTGTCGCTGACGAGGCTTCCACCCACGGTGATGAGTGTACCACCGTGGTGGTGGAAATGAGCCCTCATCATCGGCCCGACTCCTGGACTGCGGCCAACCTTCAAAGGGTCGCCACAAAACACAAGCTTGTGCGTGTGACCGGACAGCTTTTTTTCGATTCGAGTCACACTCCTTGCCAGGATGACAAGGAGATCCCGGGCGATCCTCGGCGGGTGTCTCTCTGGGAACTTCATCCCATTTACAAGTTTGACGTCTGCAACGCGGCTTCTTGCACCACTGAGACCGAATGGATTCCACTCGATCAATGGCTGACTCAGAACCCGTAGTATTTCGCCTGTTCCATCAGGCCCAAATGCCGGCAGACGTTTGAAGAGGATGGGGGTTGTAACTTTCCAGAAAAACTGGGGGCCAGACCTTTTCAATTTTCATTTTGATCTGGAGAAGGTCCATCGAGTAGTCTGGGTTTAACAACCAATCGGAATTGAAAATTGAAAAGATCTTATCCCTCGCATTTTTGTCCCGGTCTGACCCCCCAATGTGGATCCACTTAGATTGTCTCGGCTCTCGTCTAGACCCCTCGATCCTGTATGTGTCACGTGATGATAGACTCATGTCGGAGAAAGGAATCCAGCAATGCATCCCAGGCTCCATCGTTCCCTTTGGCGCTCTGCCGTGGTATTGACGCTGGTCCTCGTTGCCAGCGAAGCATCCGGGGCAACTCAAGTACCGACGCACGCTCGGCACGACCTGGGGAGGGTTAACTTCCCGGTCTCCTGCTCCAAACAAGCGCAGGTGGAATTCAATCAAGCAATCTTGTTGCTTCACCACATGACCTACCCGCAGGCGAGGGAGGCATTCGAGCAGGTCGCCAGGACCGATCCGCGGTGTGCGATGGCGCACTGGGGGACCGCGATGACCCTATTTCAACCGCTCTGGCCCACGCGGCCGAGTCCCGACGACCTCCGACACGGTTGGAATGAAGTGGAGAGGGCAAAGGCGCTGGAGCCACCCACGAAACGGGAGCTCCTCTTCGTGGCTGCCGCAGAAGCGTTCTTCCGTGAGCCCGCCTCGTCCGACTATTGGCAGCGAATCCGTCGGTGGGAGGAGGCAATGGAAGCGGTGTACCTCACTTACCCACATGACCCCGAAGCGGCGTCCTTCTACGCGCTGGCACTTCTTGCCACTGCACCTTCCAATAGCGTCTCGCGGGAGCACTCAGAGCGCGCTGCCAAGCTACTGCTCGCCGTGTACAAGCAAAACCCCGAGCACCCGGGGGCCATGCACTACTTGATCCATGCTAATGATGTGCCGGGCCGGGAGAGGGAATCGCTGGAGATTGTCCGCAAGTATGAGACGGTCGCTCCCCACAACCCCCATGCGCTTCACATGCCGACCCACATTTATACCCGTCTCGGAGACTGGGACCGCGTGATCCAAGGAAACCTGAAGGCTGCCGAGGCCGCCCTGGAATATCCCGCCGGTGCCCGTGGGGAGTTCGTTTGGGACGAGTTTCCACACGCCATCGAATACCTCGTCTATGCCTATCTGCAGAAAGGTGCGGACGATGAAGCCGCTGCGCAGTTGAAACGGTTGCGAGGGACGGCTCAACTGGAACCCACCTTCAAGACGGCCTTTCACCTGGCATCCACCCAGGCGCGATATGCCTTGGAGCGACGAGCCTGGAGCGAGGCGGCGATGCTGGTTCCCCGCGATCCCCCAATCCTTGACTGGGACCGTTTTATGTGGCCAGAGGCTGTCACGTGGTTCGCCCGCGGTCTCGGGGCGGCGCACCTGGGCAAGGTCGACGAGGCTCAACGGGCCGCCAAGCGTCTGGAGGAGCTCGAAACTTCAGCCGGCAAGATAGGCGAGGATCTCTTTGCTCGCCAAATTCGAATTCTCCGCCTTGAGGTAGGGGCCTGGATCGCGCACGCACGGGAAGACCGCGATTCAAGCGTGGCGCTGTTGCGACAGGCAGCCGAGCTTGAGGTTTCAACCCCCAAGCCCGCCGTGACTCCCGCCCCCACTTTACCCGCTTTTGAACTCCTGGGAGACGTTCTTCTGGAGCAGAAGCATCCCGCGGAGGCGCTCCGAGCCTACAAACGCTCATTGGATCTTTACCCGCGGCGCCTCAATAGCCTGCTGGGGGCTGCGCGGGCGGCACGCGCTAGCGGCGACGAGTTCCAGGCCCACGCGTTCTACCAGGGGCTTCTTGGGGTCGCCGACAGCGGCACGAGACGAGCCCCGCTCGAAGAGGCACGTGACTTCGAGTCGCGGAAACACTGACCTATGGCATACGGGCCGAGTTTTCCGGCGGCCACGCCGCCCAACAAGTCGCTGCAGCCGACAAGCCAGAGCGCGCGTCAGTCAAAAGGCAAGTGCGTGAAGAGGGCTCGGGGATGAGCGCGGCGTGTGAGGAGACCCAGGACGACAGAACACATGTCCACAGAAAAGTTCTACGACGATCTCGTTCCTTATTACGACCTGATCTTCCCCGACTGGAACGAAAGCATGGCACGCCAGGGCGATGCTCTGGCCCGGGTCATTCGTGAGAACCTTGACCCGCCCGCTAGTGCATCGCCCCGTGTTTTGGACGCCGCGGCAGGTATCGGCACACAGGCGTTGCCGCTTGCGGCGCGCGGCTTCCGCGTCACCGCACGCGATCTGTCTCCTCAGGCGATTGCACGGCTTACCCATGAGGCGGCCGCTCGAGGACTCTCAATGGACGCGGGCGTTGCCGATATGCGTGTGGTCAGGGCAACGGTGACCGACCACTTCGAGGCCGTGGTTTGCTGCGACAACTCGCTACCGCATCTGCTGACGGACGCCGACATCTCCGCCGCTTTCTCCGAGTTCCGGGCGGTGCTCATCGAGGGTGGCGTTTGCGTGTGCTCCGTGCGGGACTATGATCGCATCGACCACGCCGGCATGGTGCGACACGAATACGGCGAGCGCCGGCGCGGTGAACAGGTGTTCCAGCTAAGGCAGCAGTGGCGCTGGACCGACCGAACGCATTACGATGTAACGTTCGTCGTTGAGGAACAGACGGCTTCCGGCCCCATGGAGCGGGTTCGAACCGTAACACAGTACTATGCGATCGGGATCTCGCGGCTACTTGAACTCATGGTCGCGGCCGGGTTCACATCGTGCCGGCGGATGGACGACGTCTTCTATCAGCCGGTGCTGTTCGGACGGCGCGCTATCTAACCCCGGCTGGCTGCGCGGGGGGCATGAACGCGGGACTGCCCCGCGTATATCATTTATCTGAAGGTTGCACAGCCGCCTCGCAGCAGAAGCGCAGAATCATTGCTGGCACGCAGAGCCGTGCGGGAGCAGGAGAAGACATTGCCTTCACCTTCGTTCAATCAGCTTCCATCAACTTTCTCCGATTCGCGCATCGTGAGCGGTTTCGAACTGTTGCTGGGCGCGGTCATCGTGATCGGCCACAACGTTTTTCACGTCGTCCCCAACGAAGTGCCGATCTTATTTGTGCTGGGCCTGCTTTCGGTTCGGCTCCGCAACGGGGGATGGTCTGCCATGGGGCTCAAGCGGCCGGCAGCCTGGGCGCGTGTCGTGCTCATTGCGTTGGCGGCGGCAGCCTTGAGAATCGCACTGGGTGACTGGGTCATCGAGCCTCTGACCGGGCGCTTCTGGCCCCCGCCAATCGCCCCCGCCGGAGCGGCAGCAATCCCGGGAAACTTCAAAGCCGCCCTATTGGGCCTGCTCGTCGTATGGACCTTTGCCGCGTTTGGCGAAGAGATCGCTTATAGGGGATATCTGACTACCCGCGCGGCCGATTTGGGCAGAAAATCCACCACGGCTTATTGGATCGGAATCGTTTTCGTCTCGGTTCTGTTTGGCTACGGGCACTATTACAAAGGCCCCGCGGGAGTCGTGGATTCCGGAGTGGCAGGACTGATTTTGGGGACCGCCTATCTCGTGTCAGGTCGGAACCTGTGGGCCTGCATTTTGGCCCACGGATTCATCGATACGGTTGCCGTCGTCGCACTGTTCTTCGGCTGGGCGTCCTGATTGGTCAGCCGTGAGGAACTTGCAGTGGTTCTTTTCCAATCAGAGGCCCAGAGGGGAGGTGCGCCGCGGCGCATAGCCCCGTCTGTCGAAGATCCGCCGGGGCGGGAGCCCCGTCCCGCGCCTTTTGCGGGAGGGCGGGGTAAGGATCCGAAAATGATTTGAGCCCCGGAGGGGTGAAAGAAACGCTTCATTTCGCAATATATCGACGGTTCACTTCGCCAGCGTTTCATCTTAAGAAATGCCCAATCGAATGGGATGTATCAGCCCGGGTCTCCTTAACTGAACGGTATCGGGATGTCACCCCATGATGTAAGCTATGTTCTTAACCGCGGTCCGGCCGGGGTTCGCCGCCCGTTCGATAAGCTATGAAATGAAACAGGGGGATGTTATAGCGATCCGCATAAGACGCCATGATAAAAAGCAACCTGGGACACAAGTGGATGATGTTGAAAACATTATCGCAGGTGTATTCGTCGAATCAACGGCGCATTAGGCGGATCGAAAACCAGTATTCCGCAGATTATGTGGATCAATCCATTTAATGTTCGCCGGACTACCGATCGGGAGAAACACGGATGAGGGTTGGGTACCGAGTGAGCACGACTCTACTGGTCTTCTTGGCGTTGACAGGCGGACAGTCCTGGCTGTCCGCGGGGCAGCCTGCTTGGCGGCCGTCGCCCGGCCACACGCAGGTGCCGATATGGCCGGGTGTGGTCCCTGACGCGCAGCCAGCGGAGGGGCCCGAGGTCGTAGGCACGGACGAAAAGCTGGTTGCCGGAAGGCCGTGGTCCTATGTCGGCCGAGTCTCGCAACCGACGATGACGGTCTATTCGCCGAAGGGAGGCAACACGGGCGCTGCGGTCGTCGTGTTCCCCGGCGGCGGCTACCAAATTCTTGCCATCGATCTTGAAGGTACGGAGGTCTGTGATTGGCTTACGTCCAAGGGCATCACGTGCGTGCTGTTGAAGTACCGCGTGCCGGGTGAGGGAGGGTATCCGAAATCGGCACCGTATCCGAAATCGGGGCCGTATCCGGAATCACCGATGGCATTGGAAGATGCGCAAAGGACGTTGGGGCTGGTGCGTTTTCACGCGGCGGAGTGGCACATCGATCCGCACAAGATTGGTGTGCTTGGGTTTTCGGCCGGCGGGCATTTGGTGGCGGCGATGAGCACTCATTTTGGGAAGCGTTTATATTCCGCGGTAGATGCCGCCGACAAAGAGAGCTGCCGCCCGGATTTTGCGGTGGCTATCTATCCGGGACATCTGTCGCTTTCCGCAGCGGAATGGGATGCTAAGCAAGGCACCAAAAAGTATGTGGTCCGTCATCCGCCGAATGCCGATAAAGATCTTGCGTTAAATCCCGAAATTCCAGTCACCAGCCGGACGCCGCCTACGTTTTTGCTGCAGGCTGAGGATGACCACGTGGACAGTGTAAATGACTCGCTGGCTTACTACATTGCGCTGAAGAACGCCCGCGTTCCTGTCGAGATGCACTTGTATCCGAAGGGCGGGCATGCCTTCGGGCTGCGGCGCACGGAATCTCCCATTACGGGATGGCCTCAGCTAGTGGAGACGTGGCTGGGGACCATCGGGATCATTACGAGGTAGCTCAGAGCACGCCGTCGAACAAGGGGATGAAGCTGACGAAGCCTGGTCAACTTCGGAGCTTCGCAGCTTATCCCCGGTGTTAGACCGCACAATCCGACGAGTTACCGGACATATGAGGAGGAGAGTGTCGGTATGATGGAGACGAAAACTTTGATGCAGTACCGCAACCCTATACAGCTTTTGTTGGGCGCTCTGGTTCTTACGATTGCATTGACCGGCAATCTGGTCGCTCAGAACGACCCGCGTTGGACGGAGCCCTTTCCCCCATTTCGCATAGCGGGAAATTTGTATTATGTCGGAAGTACGGGTCTCGCGAACTATTTGATCACGACACCGCAGGGGCACATTCTCATCAACAGCGATCTTGAAGCGAATGTTCCGCTTATCAAGGCAAGCGTAGAGAAACTCGGTTTTAAGTTCAGCGATATCAAGATCCTTTTAATCAGTCACGCGCACTGGGATCACGATGCAGGCAGCGCGATGATCAAGAAGGTTACCGGGGCCAAATACATGGTGATGGATGCCGATGTTTCGGTTGTTGAATCAGGAGGCAAGACTGATTTTCAGTATGGCAGCACACCCAACTCTTTTTGTCCGCCAACCAAGGTGGACCGAATTCTACATGACGGTGATCAAGTCAAGCTGGGAGGCGCACTACTTGTTGCTCATTTGACGCCGGGTCACACCAAGGGCTGCACGACCTGGACAATGAAGGTGAACGAAAATGCAAAGGGTTACAACGTTGTGATTGTTGGCGGTCCGGGTGTGAATAGTGGTTACAGGCTCGTTGGCAATGCGCTGTATCCCGGCATTGTTCAGGACTATGAGCGCACTTTCCGAGTTCTGAAATCATTACCGTGTGACTACTTTCTGGGCGCGCACGGCAGCTACTTCGACATGGAAACGAAATACACACGACTGAAGGACGGCGTTTCCGCCGCTTTCGTCGATCCCAATGGTTATAAGAAATTTGTCGAGGAGAGGGAGGAGTCTTTTCGGGCCGAGTTGGCGAAGCAGAAGGCCGCGCCATAGGTGAACATACAGGAACGTCCGACATTCGCTGCCGTCCCCGCATGGTCGAACACGGGTTTGGAGCCGACGCAAAGAACGCGCGGCTCAAACCCGGAATCGTTAGGCTGCACGCCATGGCGCGAGTACCTCATCAAGTTTCAGCCCTGCTTGACGAGCTTGCCGCCCAGTTGCCGGTCCTGCTGGGCAAGAATGTGATTGGTGTTTACGTCTGCGGATCACTTACACAACAGGCATTCGATCCCCGGCGAAGCGATGTCGACTGCATCGCGGTTCTGCGTCGGGCTTGAACCGTGCCGAAGTCAAAGCGCTTCAAACGCACTTGGCGAAGTACTCGGAATCAAACTCTTGGACCCAACGTCTTCAGTTGCTGATTCTCCTCAAGCATGAGTTGCTAAAGATGAATGGTGTGGGTTGGCTCTACCAATTTGGACGACTTAGACGATCTGGTTCGGATGGGAATTCGATTATCTGGATGAATGTGTTGGAGACAGGGAGAGTGCTGTTTGGTCCACGACCGCATTCTTTTGTCCCCAAGATCACTCGCTCGATGCTCAATCGATCGTTGGCACGCGAGGTTGGCTACCTCCAGGATGAGCTTATCGACAAACCGGATAGCAAATGGCGGGATGTGCCGTTCTATCGCGCTTATGCTGTCCTAACCTTGTGCAGGATTCTGTACTCGCTCAGCACAGGTGGGGTTGTCTCGAAACCGCGTGCAGCCAGATGGGCGCTCCGAACCCTCCCGGCTTCATATCAGGCGATCGTTCGCCAAGCGCTCGAGGACAATAAGACAAAATCAACTCGCAAGATTCCGTTGCGGCGGATCCGATCCTTCATCCAACATGCGAGGGTCGCTGTCAATCGGGAGCTTGACTCCTGAAGAGCAGCCTAACCAGCGACTGGAGCGGGCCGCTCATAAACGCGGCCGCTCAGCCACAAGCCGTTATATGACATTTCTATAAGGTGTTATCAGATGAGAGTCGAAGATCGTTACAGAGAAAGATACAAATCAGGGGACACTCCTTGGGACGTCGGCCAGCCAGATTTCAATCTTATCGAAGTTGTGACCAAGAAACCTATTCTGAGCTGCAAAGTCTTAGATATTGGCTGTGGAACTGGTGACAATTCGATATGGCTTGCCCAGAACCGCTTTCAGGTTATTGGTACTGACACTTCGGAGATTGCTCTGGAGAAGGCAAAAGAAAAAGCTTCTAAAGCCACCGTTGAATGCGCTTTCATGCTTGTTGACTTTCTTAAGAACAAAATTGAAGGTGCTCCTTTTGGTTTTGTATTTGACAGAGGCTGTTTTCACTCATTCAATTCTGAAAGTGATCGAAGAAGGTTTGCCCAAAATGTCGCTACTCATTTGGAAGATGCTGGCCTGTGGCTAACAATCGTTGGCAACGCTGATGAGCATCGCCAAGGTCCTGGTCCCCCTCAACGGAGTGCAGGAGATATAGTCTTGGCAGTGGAGCCATATTTTGAGGTTCTTTCACTTACATCTAGCCATTTCGAATCTAATCGTCCAAATCCACCCAGAGCCTGGAGGTGCCTGACACAGAAACGGCATGCCACATAACTGCTTTTGATATTTACCATAATTGCTCATATAACAACGCGCTGCACCTGACCGCACGCAAGCGTGCGGCAGGTGAGCTTTTCGTTGGGCACCATAGGGCGAGAGCCTATGCATGATTTTCCCGCGTTTATGAAGAATCCAGTCAATCGAATCGTTTCTTCCTCCCAGGCCACACCGGGAGTTGAAGGCTACGTTTATGACGGTGCGGACGGGAGTCAAATGGCCTTCTGGACCTGCGGAGAAACGGCTACCTCAGCCGAACATGTTCATGACTACGACGAGTATGTGGTTGTTGTCGAAGGGTGCTATACTTTGCTCATTCAAGGGCAACGCATTCCCCTAAAACCAGGGCAGGAGTATTTCATACCGAAAGGTGTCCCGCATGGTGGAGCAGTCATTGCGGGCACAAGAACCATTCATGCTTTTGGGGGTACGCGAGCGGCTCGTGCCCAACAAAGCGCTCCAGCAGCCGTGGACACGATCGCGATCACGCCCGCCGATCAGTCCTGGCCGGCACAATTCGATGCCGAGGCCGCCGCGATCCAGTCAGAGCTTGGGCAAGCGTTCGTCTACGCCATCCACCACGTCGGCAGCACAGCAGTCCCCGGTCTCGCTGCAAAGCCCATCATCGACATCGTGCTTGAAGTGGCGGACCGCGAGTGCTGGTCCTTACTTATCGAACCCCTACAGCGGATCGGCTATGTTTACTGGGACCAGAATCCCGACGAGGGGGAAATGTTCTTTGTCAAAGGGATGCCCCCTTTTGGTACCGGCCGCACACATCACATCCACGTGCTCGCCCCCGACGCCATCGGGTCACAGTTGCGGTTTCGCGACTACCTCATCGCTCATCCCGACGAGGCGGCGCGCTATGAACGGCTCAAGCGTGAACTGGCAGTAAGATTAACCAACGACCGCGATGGCTATACTAAGGCGAAGAGCGAGTTCGTGGAGCACGTGCTGCGTAAAGTAGCGGAGGCCAAACAGAAAGCTCCACCTGACACGCGGAAAGACGCGCCCGGGCGAGCTTTGGCGTAAGGTGGCTTAACCTAAAAGGCAACCGAATAGCCTCGACGGGGGTAGCAATGAAGTCGACACACAATGACAAGCCAGTCATCGATTGGAAGGGTGTCTCTTCTTTCCTCCTCATCACATTTGTCATCACCTACGCCGTAGAAGGAGCATTGATACTGAAGGGTGCTTCGCCGATCGTGAAAGGTTTGGGTCAGTACACAGTTGCGGCAGTGATGTGGGTGCCCGCTTTAGCGACTGTCCTGACAATCAAGTTTGTTAACCATGAAGGCTTCGGCCTTACCAACCTACGCTTCGGTGGATGGCGACCCTATGTAAGAGCGGGCTTGATCATTCCAGGCTGTTTCCTGCTCACCTATGCATTGACATGGATCTTGGGTTTTGGCCAGCCAGACTGGACATTGCAGTATTTCAAAAGCCTATTTGTGGTTGCGGGCGTGGAAGTGCCACCGATACCCTCTCCAACAGTGATTTGGCCCGTGTTCCTGGTGGTGACCGTGTTCATTGGTCCATTCATCAACAGCGTGTTTGCCTTTGGAGAAGAACTAGGGTGGCGGGGTTACTTGCTGCCCAAACTCTTACCTCTCGGCAAATTCTGGGCTTATCTACTGCTTGGGGTAATTTGGGGAGCCTGGCATTGGCCGCTGGTATTAGTCGGGTTCATGTATCCTGGTTATCCTCTTGCCGGCGTGGTGATGTTTACGGCGCTGACCACCGTATTCGGCATATACATCAACGAGTTGACCTTGCGTCACCGCAGTTCGATGCTTGCAGGTTGGATACACGGTGTGTTCAATACACAGCGGCTTGGAATGTGGGCGTTGCTCTTCCCGAATGTCAACCCGTGGCTGGGCGGTTTTTCTGGATTAGTGGGCATCGGTGCCTGGCTCGGTTTGGGACTATGGGAAAGTCGTCGAAGCATCAAGTAAATTCGCAGGGCACCCAGCAACGCCCTGCAGGCGATTGGTGCTTCGATACATTCGGCGGGAACAGACTGACCCTGGTTAAACTACCAACACTAGACCGACGTCGTTCGCATTGCGGGAGACTTAAATGGCCGACATGTTATCCTCTGTGCCTGAGACTAACCTAATGGAATACCGACGTGACGATGAACCGCCAGCGGCCGTGGCCAAACTCGGGTGGCGTTATCATCACATGGGCATACCTACCGCTCTTCCTCGCAAGAATGAGACGTACATTGCACAGTTCAAGATGTACGTTTCGGGGTTCAATCGCAGTCCGTATGGCATTGAATGGATGCGATTCGAGCCGGACAGCCCCTTGCCTGAGATCATTAGAACCGTGCCTCACATTGCCTTTGAAGTTGATGATCTTGACGCGGCCCTTCGAGATCAAGAAATTATCTTCCCGCCAGGTTCCCCTTCTGCTGGAGTGCGCACGGCCATGATCGTTCACAATGGGGCTCCTGTCGAGCTGATCACGTTTCGCAAGAACTCATCAATATCCGGCGCGTGAGATTTCCATGATCTTTTTGTTCGCTTATTGATGGTGGTCAAATATAGTGACACCCGTTGTCCCATTAATGTTGAGTTGCACAAGCCCGCCGCGGCGGAAGCGGATCACGGCTTCCAAAGCGTACCACTTCGTGAGACGCTGTCCTTCGTCACTATTCTCTATCATCCTCAGTAGAAAGAAGTCATAAGTGTTTTGTCCAAACCCAGAATGTCCTGACCTCGAGGGTTCCAAGACTCCAAGCGAATATGTGGATGGCATCACAAAATGCCCGATCTGTGGGACTTGGTTGGTCGACCAGATGCCGAAGATTCAATCTCCGGCAGATCAGCCGGACTCTGAGATGGACAATACTGACATTGAATCCTCTAACGAGTTGACGGATAACGAGCTGACAGAGGAGCTTGTTGTTGTCGCCAGCTTCAACTACCGTCAGGATGCTGATCTGGCAATGACATTTCTTAATGCGAATGGAATCGAGGTGTTTGAATCCGGGGATGATCTCGGTGGCTGGAATCCCGGATTAGGCTTTGCCTCACGAACTCGGTTACTCGTTCACAAGAGCAACGCCGAAAAAGCTATTGCCTTGCTGGATGATGTTAAGAACCCTGAGTAAGCCACTATGAAAACAACCGAAGACAGCTCGACCCGCTCATGGGATGCCGTGGCGAACGACTGGGTGCGACACGCCCACGTCAACGACTACCGGATTTACTTCCTTCTACCCTTCACACTCGAGTTGCTGAGGGATATACAGGTCTTTTTATGAAGTGGTGCAAGCCCGCGGAATCGACGGCGTATTAGGCGGGTCGAAAACCATTGTTCCGCAGATTACGCGGATCAATCCTTTTAATGTTGGACAGAAGGATCCTACCCTCCCACATCTGCCTGGAAAATGTATAATGGAAGATGCGACCCCATTAAGTGCGACAGGAATTGCAGATTGCGGAGATGTGACTCTCGCAATGACGGTTCGACCGGAGCCGCGGAAGCCGGATTCTTAACATTCTTTGAGTGCGACGTGGCGGTGCGGTCAACCGGTCGTTGCGCGGACACTACGACTGAGGAGCATCAGATGACCGTCAAAGATCTGGAAAGTCTTTACGACTATGGCTATTGGGCAAACCAGAAACTCTTTCATGTGATTTCACAGCTTACCCCGGAACAATTCACGCAGCCTGTCGCGGGAAGCTATGGATCCATCCGGAACACAATGGTCCACGTCCTGAGCGCTGAATGGGGCTGGCTCGATCGTTGCGGCGGCCCTGAGCGTGGCCCGCGTCTCAATCCTGACGATTTCCCAACGGTCGAATCTCTCATCGAGGCCTGGAACAAGGTCGAGCTGTACGTGCGCGGGTTTTTGTCGAAGCTGAAGGACGAAGATCTGTCTCGCCCTGTTGATTGCACGATGGGTCAGGCCGAAAAGCGCTTTATGCCCATAGGGCAGCTGATGCATCACGCGGCCAATCATGGGGTTCATCATCGCGGGCAGGTGGCGCTGCTGCTGAGATCGCTCGGCTGCGTGCCGGGCAATTTCGACATTCTCTTTTATTATGCCGACAAGCGAGGCGTCGCTGCGTGGTAGGTCAGACAACATCTGCAGACGACCCACCCGCCGTTGCAGCCGGCCGCTGAGAAACGCGGCACCTGAGCCACAAGCTGTTAGGCAGACCCGACATGAACTGGACGGAAGCAGATTTCGATCACCTCTCCTGGCACGACTGTCATATCTGGGGAATCGAACTTCGCGCCGGCGACCCGGATGAAGCCAACTGGACCAGCGATCTGGCGTTTGACATCGATTTCATCGTCGAATGGATTTGTGGTAGCGGCGATCCTGGACAATTCCGGGTGGCGCCGGCAACCCTTGTATTCCACGGGGTCACGGACCCGAAGATCGCGATTGACTGGGGGCGTTCCGCTTTTCAGGTCTCGCTCCATCCGGCATCGATCGATCATGTCGAGCGCGAACGGATCCGGGATCAGAAGGTTTACCTCGACCGCCCGTATTACCGTTGGAGGATCCACTTCAACTGGCCCGGCTCAAGCGAAATCACCTTTGGTGCCGTAGGCTTCCCACAAACGCTGCGCGCGAAACCCGTCTTGACTGAAAAGCAATGCCTGTCGTTCAGCCAGAGAAGCCGACTCACAGGGCGATGAACCCGTCAGCGCCTCCGCGGTGGAAGCACCAAGACCCAAGGGCCTCACATCCGCAGGGAAAATGTATAATGGAGATGCCACACCATGATGTAACCCGTGTCCTCAACCGTGGCTCGATCGGTGTTCACAACCCGTTCGATGAGCTATGAAATGGAACAGGGGGATGTTATCCCGATCCGCATAAGACGTCGTGATAAAAACCAAATGGGACGCATGTGGATGATATTGAAAACATTATCGCAGGTGGATTCGCAAAATCAACGGCACATTGGGCGGACCGAAGACCTATCGTCCGCAGATTACGCGGATCCATCCATTTAATGTTGGGCAGACAACGTGACAGACGCAGGATCCAAGTTTCGCATCAAGGAAACCTTCGATTTCAGATCGAGGCAGATGCTCATGGTTGTGGGAGAGGTCGTCAGCGGTACCGTACGGCCGGGGGATCGCGCCTCCAGGTCCGGGTTGGAGTTCGTCGTGTCCGCCGTCGAGATGCTGACCCGCTCGGATCGGAAGTGTGACGTTGCTCTTGGTTTTCGGTACTCGGACGATGAGCTGCTTACACAGTTGAAAGCATTTGCCCAGCCAGCGGTTGTGCTGGATTTGCTGCCGAGATTGGAGCGATGATGCTGCCCAACAAGCCGTTGCAGCGGACGGTCGCCTGCGGCGCCCGCCGCTGAACGGCAAGGCGTTAGGCCCATTTAGTTGAGGCATGACGAAGGATTTGTCGCACCACATAAACCCTCACCCCACTTGCATAAGAGAGATTCTGGATGTATCTTCATTGTAGATACATTGTAGGAGGTGGCAGATGCGAGTTGCAGTCCGTAAATGGGGAAACAGTCTTGCTCTCCGTATACCCAAGTCTTTGGCTTCTGACTCACGGATAGCCCAGGGCTCGTTGGTTGAGGTGACGCTCGAAAAGGGGAAGTTGGTGGTGACGCCCTTGGCCGTACCCGAGTATTCCTTGACTCAACTGCTTGCCAAAGTGAGGCGGCGTAATTTGCACGGGGAGATGGACACGGGAAGCGCGACGCGACGTGAATCATGGTAAACCGCAGCGCTTTCGTGCCGGCGCAGGGGGACGCGGTGTGGATTACGTTGAATCCCCAAGCTGGACATGAGCAAGCGGGCCGACGGCCTGCAGTGGTTCTTTCACCGCGCGCATACAATGGCAAGGTGGGTCTTGCGCTTCTCTGCCCCATTACCAAGCAAAACTATGAGTGGGGTCGTGTCTTTGCAGTCTACAATGGGGATTTGGCTTGGCGGAAGATGCCGGCTATGTGCTTGTCTTTCTCCGTCTTTTCTTCGGACCGACGGAGGGCGCAGGAGGCGATGCTCTAACACAAACGTCCTTGAAAATGTTACAAGGCTGTGCATGATTAAACGTAGGGGCGCATAGCTATGCGCCCCTACCGGCCCGCCCGCGCTAACCGCGCCACTTAACTGGTGACGGGAAAGATTTTGGCCGGACTTTTTGGGCGGGATTATCGTCTTACCTTTTAGAATTCTGGTTCCCGTGCGCACACGAGGAGGCTCTATGAAGAACCGGTATGCATTGGTGTCAACGCTTGCCCTCCTTTGTTCTGCGGGATTGATCTTCCCAGAACCTGCATTTACCGCTGTAAGTGAAGATCGGGCCATTTTACAGTCCGTTGAAAAAGCCCCGGGTCATACCGGCCCATCGACTGCGAAGCAAGGTGACGTCAAAACCGCCCAGCCCGCGGCTAAGCCCGACCCCGCCGCAGAGAGAAAAAAGATGGCCCAGAACCTTCTGAACCGATGCTACCAGGAAGCCTTGCAGAGCGAGCTGCGCGTGAAGACGTACATGTTGTTGGATATTGCTCAATCGATGGCAGGCATTGACCGCAAGCGCGCGATCCTCATTTACGAGCAGGCCTTTAATGCAGCCCTGGAGCTCCAAGGCTCGGAAAACGCCACTGCGCGTGCCATGAACCAAAGCAATATTGCCCGAATGGTTTACGGCTATGATCCGGAAAAGGCGCTCGAACTGGCGCTCCGCATTGAATCGATGCCTGGATCCGTAAGTCAGGCGAACATACGGTTGGGAGCACTCGGTGACATGGTGGTCCGTCTGGCCGACAAGGATCCCGAGCGAGCCTTTGGGATTGTCCGGGAAGAAATGGCGCACGGCGACTGTTTGAAGACCCTAATCGTCCCGATGGCAGTAGCGCTCCAGAAGAAGAGGCCCGAGCTGGCGGAAACTCTCTACATTGAAGCAATTCACCAGTTTGAAAAGCCTGTCACGAACGCTCCCGATTTCATTAACTTCATTGATATGGCTTCCAGTCTGTTCGATTTGAACCGGGCGCTCACCGTCCAGGCGGTGGAGATTATCCTCAAGGCCATTGACAATATGGCGGATCATCCCCCCGAGGTGGATGTGCGCTTGGAAACGTTCGACGGAAAAACCAAGACGTCGTACGACGGGGTTCGTGAATACGCGATTTCGAAAGTGCTCCCGGTGGTTCGACGAATGGACCCGGAACGCGCCAAAGGACTTGAAGAAAAGTTCTCCGCCAGTCGAGGCTTGCTGCCGAAAAGCTCCGGGACCGAACTGGGCTCAATGAGCGAATATTCAATGGCCTCTCCAGCCAAACCCTCCACTCCGACCCCGGACAGCAGCAGTGCCCAGAACCCTTCCGCACCGCCACCCGCATTGGGCACGCCCACGTACTCCAGAATGACCCTCATTCACAGGGATGCAGTGGGCGCTCCGACAAAGCCGCCGGTCGATTTCAGTGCCAGGCGGGCGGCTGAGCAAGCTCGCATGGAGAGTGCCAACCAGGTGTTCCAGATCGGAAGGCTGGCAAGAGAAGATCCGGAAGCAGCACAAGCCCAGCTAAAGACTCTCGCGCCGGGCCCCTCTCGCGTCAAGGCAACGGCTACGATGGCTTTGGCTCTTATTAAGAAGGACCCGGAACAAGCCAAAAGCCTGCTCAACGAAGCCGCCACGGCAACAGAAAAGCTCTCCGACCCCTATGATCAAGCCGAATGCGACGGGCTCATCGCAAGGGGATTTCTGCAGTTCGACCAGGATCGAGCTCAACAAATCTTGAAGGAGGCTCTCAAACTGGCCGATCAATTGGTCCAGGAAGAGGAGGAGCGGAAATCGAACCCGAAACCTCCGGCTGGCGTCGTGACGACGTTCCGCTCTCCACAGCCTCTATTTTCGACGCTTCTTGGAACTTTGGCGAGGCTGAACATCGATGACGCCATGGCCCGGGCCGAGAAAATCAAAGACAAAGAGACAAAAGTCCGGGCCCTGGTGCAGATTGCGAATGCTCTGATGAGCCAGAAGTAGGACGCAGCCGGTGAACAATGTACAAGGGACTACGGTGTTCCGTGATGGATCGATATTGAACCTCGGTGGAGGGATGAATGTATGAAACAGCCAAATGGATTTTTCCCGGCGGTCGTGATCGATAACGTGGATCCCGAAAACAGTGGACGCGTAAAAGTGCGGATTCCAGAGACCGGGACACCAGGACAACCAGAAGTCGAAGCCTGGGCGCGTATTGCCACTCTGATGGCGGGCAACAATCGGGGCTCATGGTTCATCCCTGACGTGAACGACGAAGTCCTGGTTGCGTTCGAAGGAGGCTCTGCGAGGCAGCCCTACGTCATTGGCGGATTATGGAGCCAAACCAGCCCGCCACCGGAGAAAATGGACACGACCAACAACAAAAAGCTTCTGCGTTCCCGCAACGGGGTGAAGATTACCCTGGACGATCAAAGCGGCCAGGAGAGTCTCATCGTCGAGACCCCGGGTGGCCAAAAGATCACGCTCAAGGACGGCCCCGGCGCAATCGAGATCACGGATAGCAACGGCAATTTAGTGAAACTCGAGACAAACGGCATCAGCGTGAACGCCTCCGCCAAAGTCATCATCAATGCCAGCCAGGTTGAGGTCAATGCCGGCATGGTCAGCGTGAATGCCGGCATGTCGAAATTCAGCGGAGTGGTGCAGTGCGACACGCTCATCAGCAACAGCGTTATCAGCGCCAGCTACACTCCCGGTGCGGGAAATGTCCTGTAGTCACAGGGCCGCCCGGAAGACATCAACCCCGATGAATCGGCGCCAAGAAATTAATGCGAAGTCTTCCGGCCGCCCAGTCTGCTTTCGGACGAATTCCGCCGTTCTCCATCCTTAAATTTTGGCCATTCGGGATAATTCCCACTCCGGACAAACAGAAACCAGGGCCAGATCTTATAAGGAAGCCAGGAAACCGGGGAATTGGTCGTCGATGGAAAACCCAGGAACATCCTCAGATCCTCTTCCGATTGAAAGTCTTAACTTCTTCTATTCCTGGCCTCCTAATAATGATCTATTCTTGCCTCGTCCGCACAAATTTAATGGATACGCTACTAATTCCTCGTAGCCTCGTCACGGCGATGGATCAACCGTCTTGGTCTTCTTGCTTCGCGACTGCCAGATCAGGTACGCCGGGGCGCCTAACAGCACGATACCCAAGCCAACCAACGCGTTGAGCGGTTCCGCAAAAATCGTATTTCCCACCAGGGCCGCAGCTGCCAGAATGAACAACAACGGTGTCCACGGATATCCCGGCACGCGGTAAGGGCGAGAGGCATTCGGTTGACGCCTTCGATAAACAAAAATCGATGCGGCAGCCAGCGCATAGAAAATCCAGGCAATAAAGATGACGTAGGTGAGCAATTGCTCAAAGGTTCCGCTTAACGCCAGGACGATCGACCACACGGAACTTGTGACAATGGCGAACGCCGGCGTCCCGAACCGGGGATGCACTTCTGCCAACCGCTTGAAGAAAATCCCATCGCTGGCCATCGCATAATAAACCCGCGTGGCGGTGAGGACCGTGACATTGGTGGCGCTGAAGATGGAGATGAGAATTGCCAGCGCCACCAACTTCGCAGCCGCCGGCGTGAAGATGGCCGCCATCGAAGCCGCCGCCACACTGTCGGACCGGGCCACGGCCACCGGACCGATCCCCGCCAGATAGGCCACATTGGCCAACATGTACAGGCCAATCAACGCCACAGTGCCGATCGTCAATGAGCGAGGAAAATCCCGTTGGGGATTCAATGTTTCGGCGGCGCTGTAAGTCCCAAACTGCCAGCCTTCGTACGCCCAGAGAACACTGACCATCGCCACGCCAAAGCCGGAGGCAAGTGCCCCGGAAAAATGCAGCGGCCAGAGGTAGACCCTTGAACCGGCGAATCCGTGGCCGAGCCACAGCAGCGCAATGCTCATTCCAAGAATCGCCGCCACTTTGACCGCAGTCGTCCAGTTGGTCAAATCGGCGCTCCGGCGAGTGCCCCACACGTTTACCACCATGACCACCAGGAGCATGGCAACGGCAATCAGCTTTGCCATCACCGGGGTCAATGGAACAATCTCTCCCAGGTAGGCGCTGAAGGCGACGGCAAGCGTGGCGTTGGTTCCGCTGCTCGTGACAAAGAAGAGCGTCCAGCCAAACATGAACGCAAAGAATTTTCCGAAACAGTCACGGATGTAAACATACAGGCCGCCTGCCGACGGGTTCATCGCGCTCAATTCGCCGTAAGTGAGGGCACCAAGCAACGAGAGAACCCCGCCCACCAGCCATACCAGCAGCGCCACTCCCATCGCTCCGCCGACCTGTCTTATCACCGGCCCGGGAACAAGAAAAATCCCCGATCCGATGACGGACCCGATGGTGATGAGAGTGAGATCACGGAAGCCGAGGGTTCGGGTTAACTGGGGCATTCGAGGGAACCTTTTCTAAGTCAATGACTGTCCAGGCGGCAACCGGTGCGATGCGCGCATTTCCGCTTCTTTTCTTTTCCGCTCGGAGTTAAACATCCTGCTCCGTCACCTCGTGCTTTTTGAAGTCGCTTATTGTACCTGAATCCATGCGGGCTGCATTAAGATTCCCCCAGGGTAGAATTTGATCTTGCCCGGATTCCTCCGGTCATGCGATAAAGAGATGTAAGCCATTATCGGACATCCGCGATTGAAGGACGTAAACCACTTTGAACTGTACTGCCGTCCCGAGTTGGTGCCGTTTTACAAGAAGTGGAGATTTACCGATGACCTGGGTGAGCTGCGTTTCATGCGGAAAGCAAGGGGCGTCGAAGCATCTTGAGCGGACAGTCTGAGGACCCGCAATGCCGGGATGCCAAGCCGCAAAGCAAGTGAAGTCGTTGACGAGAGGACCTTTGGAATGGCTGGAACTAAGATCGCACCCTACGGCGCCTGGAAATCACCGATCACCTCGGATCTAATCGTCGCGGGAACGGTCGGGCTCAGTGAAATCACGCTGGACGGCGAGGACCTCTACTGGATCGAGAGTCGCCCCACCGAAGGTGGACGCCAGGTTCTAGTCAAACGAATGCCCGACGGACGAAAAACCGACATGACCCCACTGCCCTTCAATGTCCGGACGCGGGTCCATGAGTACGGGGGCGGCGCCTACGTCGTCGCCAAGGGAAATATCTACTTTTCGAATTTTTCCGATCAACGGCTTTATGAGCAACGGCCCGGCGAGGCACCGCACCCGCTCACGCCTGCCGCTGACATCCGCTATGCCGACGCCATTTTTGACCTGCAGCGAAACCGCTTGATTTGCGTGCGTGAAGACCACACCGTGGAAGGCCGAGAGGCGGTCAACACATTGGTCGCCGTAGGGCTGCAAAATCCACTGCAGCCGACACCCGAAGCCGGCACCGATCAAGTCCTCGTCTCCGGCAACGACTTCTATTCTTCCCCGCGGCTCAACCCCGATGGAAACCTTATTGCCTGGCTTTCCTGGAACCACCCGAACATGCCTTGGGACGGAACAGAGTTGTGGATGGGTGAGATCAACCCGGACGGTTCACTGGGTCCCAAACACCGGATCGCCGGCGGTGCGGACGAATCCATCTTTCAGCCGGAGTGGTCGCCGGATGGCTCGCTCTACTTTGTCTCCGACCGGACCGGATGGTGGAATCTCTATCGCTGGCGCGACGATCGCATTGAACAGATGTGCGAGATGCCCGCTGAATTCGGCTTGCCCCACTGGCTCTTTCGATTCTCAACCTACGCCTTCGAATCTGCCGATCGTATCATCTGCACGTTTAACAAGGACGGGAACTGGCGCTTGGCCATGCTCGACACAAGCACAAAGCGGCTTGATCCCGTTGACACTCCCTTTACCGAGATCCGTTATGTGCGGGCCGCTCGGGGGAAGGCAGTGTTTTGGGCTGGATCGCCGGTCGAAGGCTCATCGATTATCCAGCTTGATCTTGCCACGCGTCGCGTGGAGGTCCTCGAGCGTTCCTCCCACATCAAGATTGATCCCGGGTACTTATCCATTCCCCAGACGATCGAGTTTCCTACGGAGAACGGTCTCGCAGCCTATGCCTTTTACTATCCCCCCAAGAATCGCGACTTCACCGCGCCGTCGGGTGAAAAGCCGCCTCTCCTTGTGAAAAGTCATGGGGGTCCGACGGCGGCCACGACAGCCATCCTGAACCTGGGGATCCAATACTGGACGAGCCGCGGGTTTGCTGTACTGGACGTGAATTACGGTGGCAGCACCGGATATGGGCGTGCCTACCGTCAGCGGCTGAACGGCCAATGGGGGATTGTTGATGTGGATGACTGCGTGAACGGGGCGCGTGATCTTGTGGCGCGCGGCGAGGTCGATGAACAACGTCTCGCCATTGACGGTGGAAGCGCCGGAGGTTATACCACCCTTTGTGCTCTGACCTTCCGCACCATCTTCAAGGCGGGCGCAAGCTATTACGGCATCAGCGATCTAAAAGTCATGGATGAGGACACGCACAAATTTGAGTCACGCTACTCCCACAGCCTGCTGGGCTCTTTTCCGGCGAAAGAGGAAATCTATCACGACCGCTCGCCGATCCATTTCATCGACCGCCTGTCTTGCCCGATCATTCTTTTTCAGGGTCTCGAAGATGAGATCGTCCTCCCCAACCAGTCCGAGATGATGTTCGAAACCCTCCGCCGGAAAGGGTTGCCGGTCGCTTACCTTCCATTTGAAGGCGAACAGCACGGGTTCCGTCGCGCCGAAAACATCAAGCGGGCACTGGATGCGGAGTTGTATTTCTTTTCCAAGGTCTTCGGGTTTGAATTGGCCGACCCGGTGGAGCCCGTGAAGATAGAGAACCTGTAGATTTTTGAGAAAACACAAGGGACAGACACCGGCTTTGGTGTCCTTCCTGCGAGGTTTTTTAAGTAAAGGTGTCTGTCCCTGACTTCGAGCGACAGGGACTGACACCTAATCGCTCGACCTTATTGAAAGTTTATCGAATCCGGGTGTCTGTCCCTAACCGGGACAACCCGGAACAAAAGGAACAGACACCGGCTTTTGAGTCCTTCCTGCGAAGTTTTTTAAGTAAAGGTGTCTGTCCCTGACTTCCAAATTGCAGATGATTTGCTCGCAGGCATGGCGGAGTACTCCATGCCTGGAGCACAATATTTTGAGATCAATTTAAGAGATGACCTCGTGGCCGGATACTCAGGAACTCCGCTGGCAAAGAAGCTGGGCATCAAAGCGAATTTCAAGATCGCGCTGATCAACGCGCCTGCCCGGTTCGAAGATGCCCTGGGAGAACTACCCCCCACCGTTTCCATCACCACTCCCGCGAAGAAATCGATTGATCTCATTTTGTTCTTTACGAAATCCCAGGCAGATCTGAAGAAGAACTTCTCACGCCTTGCTGAACACCTTGTCCCTAACGGAATGCTCTGGGTGGGATGGCCCAAGAAGGCTTCGGGAGTAGCTACGGACCTGGCAGAGGGGATTGTGCAAAAAATCGGCCTTTCCGCCGGCCTCGTGGATACCAAGGTCTGCGCTATCGACGACGTCTGGTCGGGACTCCGGTTTGTGATCCGCGTAAAGGATCGGCCCCATCCGTCGAATTGACGAGCGTTCCCTTGATGCGAGTATAATCGAAGCCGAATATGAACCCGTCCCTTGAACTCCTTTCTTTATAACGTTAATGGAGGTCCGCAATGTCGCCCCTCAAAGAGAGAATCGAGGACTTCCTGGCTCAGAAGAAGATCGCCATCGCCGGGGTCTCTCGCCAATCAAAGAATGAAGCGGCTAATTTTATTTATCGAAAGCTGCGGGATTCCGGATACCAGGTCTTTCCCGTGAATCCCAACGCCACCACCGTGGAGGACACGACTTGTTATCCGGACCTCAAGTCACTTCCCGTGACTGTTGACGGAGTCGTGATTGTCACGCCACCCCGCGTCACCGAGCAGCTTGTTCGGGAGTGTGCGGAGCTTAATATCCCGCGAGTTTGGATTCATCGTTCTATGGGCCAGGGAAGCGTTTCCAAGGCAGCCAGCGAGTTCTGCCACGAACACCACATTGCCGTTATCTCGGGGGGTTGCCCGATGATGTTCTGTGCCCCTGTGGATTTCGGGCATAAGTGCCTGGGATGGATCGTTCGATTGACCGGCGGAATGCGCGGCTAGGGTTCGGACGAGCCCACCGCTGTTGGAACCGCAGATGTCCCTTCCCCGAGAACTGCGTAACGGCTCGACTTCTTTCTGCGTCTTTGAAGGCTACACCTTTGGGTTCGCCTGCAGTCAACTTTTCTCAGCCAAACATCAAGGAGGAACACACGTGAGGACAAAGTCACGCTTCCTTTCATTCCTGATCTGGGGGATCGTACTGGGCCTTTCCGCCGGCTCGTCGTCGGTATTTGCACAGGAGAAAACGGCCGCCAGTGCCACGAAGCTGGACGCATCGTTCTACAAGAACCTCAAACCTCGCTCCATTGGACCGGCCATTATGGGTGGCCGCATTGACGACTTTGCCGTCGTCGAGAACAATCCGTCCATTGTGTACGTGGCCACGGCGTCGGGCGGCATTCTTAAGACGGTCAACAATGGTACGACCTGGGAGCCGATCTTTGACAATGAAGCAGTCTCCACCATTGGCGACATCGCCATTTGCCCTTCGGATCCCAGTATCCTTTACGTCGGGACGGGCGAGGCGAACAACCGCCAGAGTTCCTCTTGGGGGAACGGGGTTTACAGGACCATGGATGCCGGAAAGACCTGGAGCCACGTGGGGCTGAAAGAGACAAAAGCCATCGGGCGTGTGGTGATCAACCCCCAGGATCCAAACACGGTTTACGTGGCTGCGACAGGAAACCTCTGGGGAGCGAACAAGGAACGCGGGGTGTTCAAGACCACGGACGGAGGTAAGACCTGGACGCAGTCCCTGTTCGTGAATGAAGACACCGGGGCGATTGACCTCGCGATGGATCCGCAGAGCCCGAACACTCTTTACGCCGCGATGTATCAACGCCGCCGCACGGTGTTTGGCTTCAATGGCGGTGGGCCCGGAAGCGGGCTCTACAAGACCGTCGATGGGGGGGCGACCTGGACAAAACTCACGAAGGGTTTGCCCTCGGAAGGCGACATTGGACGTATCGGCATCGGAATCTATCGCTTTAACCCCAACATCGTATACGCCCTGTTTGAAAATCAGAAAGCCGGGGGCATCTATCGAAGCAATGACAAGGGCGAAACGTGGACGAAGATGAGTGAGACCAATCCGCGGCCGATGTATTACAGTCAGGTGCACGTCGATCCCAACAACGACCAGCGCGTCTGGTTGCTCGGCGCGCCCATGTACTTCACCGAAGATGGAGGGAAGACGTTTCGCAGTAATCTCGTCCAGCGCATCCACGGTGATTATCACGCCATGTGGATCGATCCGGCCAACTCTAATCACATGTGGGTGGGCAGCGACGGGGGCATTCACCAGACCTATGATCGCGGGGTGACCTGGGATTTCATTAATACCTACCCGCTGGGCCAGTTCTATGAGGTCTCGTTTGACATGCAGAAGCCCTACCGCGTGTGTGGAGGCTTGCAGGACAATGGAAGCTGGTGCGGCCCGAGCGCCACGCTCTTTTCGGCTGGCATCACCAACGATGACTGGTTCCGCGTCGGCGGCGGCGATGGATTTTACACCGCCAATGATCCCGTGGATCCGAACACGGTATATGCCGAATCCCAAGATGGCAACCTGTCTCGCCTCGACCTCCGAACGACCGAAAGCAAGTCCATCCGACCTCAGATGAAAGAGGGCGATCCGCCTTACCGGTTCAACTGGAATTCGCCGGTGCTGATTTCGGGGTTCGACCACAATACCATTTATTACGGCGGAAACTTCCTCTTCAAGTCCACCGATCGCGGCGAAACTTGGACCCCGTTGGGCGGAGATCTCACCACCGGGGTGGACCGCAGCAAACAGGGCATCTTCGGGGTGGTCCCGAGCAAGGAACGTGACACCCTTTCGCGAAATGATGGGGTCCAATGGTATCCGACCGCGACGACCATCGCCGAGTCTCCCCTCAATGCCAATGTGCTTCTTTACGGTAGTGATGACGGCAATCTCCAGATCACCCGCGATGGCGGGAAGACATGGAAGAACGTCGCCGACAAAATACCGGGCCTTCCCAAGGGGACTTACGTGAGCCGGGTTGCGGCCTCAAAGTCAGCCGAGGGCACGGTGTACGCCACCTTCGATGGACATCGCATGGGAGATTTCAATACGTATGTTTTCACATCCACAGACTATGGCGAGCGCTGGAAATCGATCGCGGCCAACCTTCCGAATATCGGGGGCGTGCATGTAATCCGGGAACATCCGCGCAATGCGAATGTGCTGTTCCTGGGAACCGAGTTCGGGGCTTTTATCTCCATGAATCGGGGCGGAAGCTGGGAGCCATTGAAGCTTTCCGGATTTCCCACCGTGCCTGTGGATGACATTCAAATCCACCCGCGCGACAACGATCTCATTCTGGGAACGCACGGACGCTCCATCTACATCCTGGATGACTCCACGCCCATCGAGAAGGCTTCCGACAGCGTGGCTAATTCCGATCTCTACGTCTTTGAACCCCGGACTGCCGTCGAATACCGTATGTACGGAAACAAGGGCAGTACGGGCCATGAGTGGTTTATGGCTCCCAATCCACCCTACGGCGCCATTCTCACCTATTACATCAAGAACAAACCGGGCGAGAAGGAGCAGGTCCGCATCACCATCAGTGAGAAAGGCGGAAAGACGATTCGGGAGATTTACAGAAACCCGAAGGAGCAGGGTCTCAACCGGGCGAACTGGGACCTGCGCACCAACCCGCCGGTCCCTCCGACTCCCGAAGAACTGGAACGCGCGCAGGAAGCCGCGGCGGCAGGCTTCTTCGGCTTCGGCCGCGGGACCGGCGCACGCGTCTTGCCGGGAGAATACGATGTGAAGGTGTCACTCGGAGACAAGTCTGCCAGCACCACGGTGAAAGTGGAGGAGGACCCGCGAATCCAGGTCGCGGCCTCTGACCGCAAGGCACAGTTCGACATGCAGATGGAAGTCGCCAAACTCCTGGCGTCAGCTGATTCGGGCCAGAAGTACCTGACGCGCCTGCGTACGGCGCTGAAGACGAACCTGGAAGAGTTCAAGAAAATGAAAGATCCCAAGGCGCCCGAAAACGTTGTGAAAGCGGCGGAAGCACTGAGTAAAGATGCCGATGCAGCCTTCGACAAGTTTGCCGTGGATCGAACCGATCCCCTGGGGAACGCGGGGCCACCGCTGACCTACGAACCTCCGCGCATTCCACAGCGTCTCCAGCGGCTGTTCTCCTCACTGGAAAGCGTGACCGAGGCTCCTTCGGCACGAGACCGTGAAGACCTTGGCACGGCATCGAAGCTGTTGAATGAGGCGAACGACCTGATCAAGAAAGTAAAAGAAAATCTCACCTCCTTGAACAAGATGATTAGCGAAGCCGGGTTGCCCTATGTCAACCCGGATGTGGTGACGCCGCCTACAACTCCTCGCGGCCGCGGGGGCGAAGAGTAATTGATTTCCAAGGAGCGCGGGCGTCCCGCCCGCATTGGGCGAACGAGAGGGCCGCGCTCCGTGTTTACCTTTTCCTGGACCGGACCAGCCATTATTTTCACGCGAAAGGACTTTTCCATGATCCGTCGTAATCCGTCAAAACGATCTTCAATTCTGAATGCTTTGCTCGCCTCGCTGATGCTCGCGCTCCTGGCGAGCGTGCTCTCTGCGGTCGATGTATACCAAAAGCCGCCCAAGGAAGTGCTCGACGTTCTGGACGCGCCACCCACGCCGACGCTTCTGGTCAGCCCGGCAAAGGACCGCGCCCTTTTGATCACGACGCTTCGCTACCCGCCGATTTCTGACCTTGCACAGCCCATGCTGCGCATCGCTGGGCTGCGATTAAATCCTAAGACTAATGGCCCGCACCACCCCACCCGGCATGTCGCGTACACCCTGAAGTGGATCGACACCGGCAAGGAAATCAAGATTGCAGTCCCTCCCAATGCGTATTTGAGCATGCCTGAATGGTCGGGCGACGGGATGCATTTCGCGTTTTCAAATACCACGTCCAACAGCATCGAATTGTGGGTTGGCGACGCGACAACGGGGGCGGTGCACAAAATGGCCGGCGTTGTGCTGAACGCGGCCTATGGCGATACCATCAAATGGATGCCCGACAACAAGACGCTCCTGATCCAAACCATCCCTGCCGGCCGGGGCAAGTCACCCGAAGAGCCCCTGGCCCCGAAAGGGCCCATCGTCCAGGAAAGTTCCGGCAAGGCCGCGCCCATTCGCACTTATGAAGATCTCCTGCAAAGCCCGCACGACGAAGATCTCTTCGATTACTACTGCACGGCACAGCTTGCATTTGTGGATCTCGCGACGGGGAAGGTCACTCCGTTCGGCAAGCCCGGCTTGTTTGCCAACGTGACGATCTCCCCGGACGGGAAACTGTTCACTGTGACCCGCACTCATAAGCCCTATTCCTATCTTTTTCCGGCCGGCGACTTCCCGAAAGAGATCGTGGTGTGGGACCGGGCCGCGCGAGTCGTGTTCAAGCTCGTGGATCGTCCCCTCCAGGATCAAATTCCCGTTGACGGAGTTCCCGTCGGCCCGCGCAATGATCACTGGAGGCCCAATGAGCCGGCCACGCTTGTCTGGGTGGAGGCTATGGACGGTGGTAATCCGAAGACCAAGGCGGAATTTCGAGACCGTGTCCTGATGCTCCGGGCTCCCTTCAAGGACCAGCCCACGGAGTTGATCAAACTGACGCAACGTTTTGCGGGAGGAATGGGTCCCAGATCGCGAGGGCTGGTGTGGGGCGAAAAAGGCGGCATGGTCTTTGTCGGCGATTACGACCGGAATCGCCGGTGGGTCCGCACGTTTATGCTCGATGCCGACCATCCCGCGCAAACCCCGAAGCTGGTGTGGGACCGCTCCATCCAAGACCGCTATAACGATCCCGGTGAACCCGTGCTGCGTACGCTCCCGAGCGGTCAATCCGTCCTGATGCAAGAAGGAGATTCCATCTTCCTGAGCGGTGCCGGTGCTTCTCCGGGCGGTGACCGACCATTTCTGGACCGGTTTGATTTGAAGACCTTGAAAGCGGATCGGCTCTTCCGGTGCGATGAGAAGAGTTATGAATCAGTGGTCGCCGTGCTGACGCCGGATGCGGGCAAATTCCTGACCCGCTACGAGTCTCCCTCTGAGCCGCCGAACTACTTCATCCATACTGCACGGGGCCATGAAAAGAAAGCTCTCACTCATTTCCCCGACCCCACTCCCCAGTTGCAGGGGATCAGGAAGCAGCTCGTCAAGTATAAACGCAACGACGGCGTGGACCTTTCCTTCACACTCTACCTGCCGGCGGGTTATAAGGAAGGCACTCCATTGCCGACCGTCGTTTGGGCGTATCCGCTCGAATACAACGATCCCGCGACGGCCGGGCAAGTGTCCGGATCAGCGAATCGCTTTTCGACCTTTGTGGGCTACACTCACCTTTTCTTCCTGACGCAGGGGTACGCCGTCCTCGATGGCGCCACCATGCCTGTCATCGGTGATCCTGAAACGATGAACAATACCTATATCGAGCAAATCGTGGCGAGCGCGCAGGCGGCCATCGACAAGGCCGTCGAAATGGGGGTCACGGACCGCAATCGCGTTGGGGTGGGAGGACACAGCTACGGGGCCTTCATGACGGCCAACCTCCTGGCGCATTCACGATTGTTTAAGGCGGGGATTGCCCGCAGTGGCGCTTACAACCGGACGCTGACTGCATTCGGTTTTCAAAGCGAGCGACGCAACTTCTGGGAAGCGCCCGAGATGTACTTCAAGGTTTCACCCTTTGTCTATGCCAATAACATCAATGATCCTATCCTTCTGATCCACGGCATGGCCGACAACAACTCCGGCACCTTCCCGATCCAGTCCGAGCGCATGTACGCCGCCATCAAGGGGAACGGAGGGACCGTTCGTTATGTGCAACTCCCGTTTGAGGCCCACGGATATCAGGCCCGGGAGTCGATCGAGGATGTGCTCTACGAAATGATTACCTTCTTTAACAAGTATGTGCGGGACGCGAAGTAAGGAACCGAAGGCCATTCATGGCATAGTCAAACAGGGTTCCGCTTTCAAACAGCGGCCCATAGGGCACGCAGATTTCACACAGAGGCCCGCATGATACCCAGATTTCACAATGACGCTCCCAGCGTACGTAGATCTTACACAGGGGCCCGGACGGCATACAGATTCTACAATCGGGACCGGAGGTCACATGGATTTCATAATGGGGCCCGGAGGGCCCGAAGAATGTAGCCCCGTCTGAGCCCCGCGCTTTTTCTTTTTGCGGGGCAAGGGCGGGGTACCAAAGAGAAAAGATGCGAGAGCCCCGCTTGGCGGGGCGAAAGAGGCTTCAAGGTATATAAATTGATTCTCTACGTTTCTCATCTCCTCTCGAATACTTTTCCCACTCCCATTATTTTCTCTCGCCCATTTCTGTGCGACTGTAAATTGGCTCGTCGGCCTACCTTCACTCCCATGCTCAATCACCTGGTCGGCAGTAAATGGGACCGCATTTTTCTAGATAATGTCGAAAGATCCCCCGAGGAGAAGGGTTATGCGTTTGTTAGGCGAGAAAAACACCATCGGGTTGATTCTTTTCAGAAAAATCTTATGTCGCCCCGCGCAGCGGGGCTCTTGCGCCTTTTCTGATCCCAACCCCACCCTCGCTCCGTCCCGCAAAGAGCGCGGGACGGAGCTCAGATGGGGCTACATTCTGCCCGCCCTCTGGGCGTGAGTGTTGACTTTTAGACAAGCCCACCTGCCGCGTCACCATCAAAAAAATCGGCCAACACAATCTGTGTTGGCCGATTTTCTTTCTCTTCTTTGCCCGGCTCATCAACCGGAATTCCCAATTATTGTTTCTCGCTCGTCTTCATCCGCTGAGCGACGACCCGCTTGGCATTGGCGGCGAGTTCCTTGGCCTGCGGCATCAACTGGATCGCCTTCTGAATTTCGACGTCGTCATCCAGCGTGAATCGCGTCGCCTCCACCTGGCCATACTCGGAGGTGAGGATATAGTACTTCAATTGCTGCCTGATGAAATCCAGGCTCGCCATGAAGTCCGATTCATTGTATGGAAATTTCTCTTCGTTCAGATACTGGCGGAAGTCATTGACCGCGACTTCATCCAAGGACAGGGTCTTTGAGGGACGGGGATGCAAGGCCAGGTAGTGGGGCGTATAGTTAAAGAACACCGCACTCTGGAGGAGCGCACTCTCAAAAGCATTGAACTTCCTGTCCTGGACCTTCACGTCGGGCCGAATGCCGCCGCCGCCGAACACCTGGCGCCCGCTGTCGGTCATTTTGATCTCGGTGGGTTTGATGTCGTCGCGGTCCTTCCCGCTGTAGTAGTCAAACAGGGAAAGATGCGAATAATCGCGCTGGATCAATCGTCCGCTGGGCGTATACCAGTGGGCAACCGTCAGTGCCAGGCCCGTCTGCTGGTCCAGTGGATAAACGGTCTGGACCAGGCCCTTGCCAAAACTCGTCTCGCCGATGATGAGCCCCCGGTCGTGATCCTGCAAAGCCCCGGCCACAATCTCGGCGGCGCTTGCGGTGTCCTGATTGATTAACACGACCAATGGATATCTCAGGACCCCGCTGCCGTTCGGGGCATTGAACCGGCGTTCGGGTGAATTCCGCCCCTTCGTATAAACCACCAACTGCCCTTTCTCAAGGAAGGTATCGGCCACCCGGATCCCCTCGTTGAGAATTCCACCGCCATTATCGCGGAGATCCAGAATCAGCCCCTGGAGCGTAGACTCATCAACCTCCTTCAATTTCGCGGCGAGTTCACGGTCGGTTGTCTCGCTGAAGCTTTTGATGCGGATGTATCCAACATTGTCCTTGAGCCGGTAGGCGAATTCGATCGACGGTCGCGGGATTTCATCCCGGGTCACTTCGAACTTCAGCAGGTCGGGTGAGCCCTCCCGTTCCACCTCGATCCTCGCCAGGGTTCCCTTGGCCCCACGCAGCAGTTTGGACACCTCCGCGGTCGCCAGCTTGTCCGAAGGGACGCCATTTACTCTTATCAGAACGTCACCGGGCCGCAGACCCGCACGAAAAGCGGGTGCGCCCACCACCAGGCTTAGGACCTTTGTCCTGCCATCGAGGGTGCCAATAGTCATGCCCACCCCGTAGTACTTTCCCTGCTGCTCTTCCCGAAGTTCCGCGTATCGCTTGGGATCAAAGAAAACAGAGTGAGGATCCAGTGTCCGCAGCATCCCATTGATGGCGCTGTAAACTGTCCGCTCAGGATCGACCGGTTCGGCATACGTCTGTTCGATGAGGTTCATTACCTCGGAGAACTGTTTGACGACCTGGTCGGTCGAATCGGGCGGGTCTTTTGCTGTCGCATTCAGGCGGGGCCCGAGGAATCCCCCCATTAATGCAGAAAACAAGATCAAACCGCTGAATAAGCTTGTGGTGGCGCCTTTTCTCATACGGAATCGTTCTCCTGAGGGCGGGAAGTATAACACAACAGCTTCTAGTTCAACCCAATGATTCGTTCGTGACTGTTTTCACATGGTGAGGAGTTCCGGACCCTCAGTGAAGAGGCTGCTGGCATTCCGAAATGGCTCCCTTGCAAAAGGCATTAAAGAGACGCAGCCATCACCCCGTGAAGCGTCCTGGGAGAAGCTCGCTGGGACTCGGCTGCTATCTTTGCGGTTAATTTTTTGCCAAAATTGAATTACACTCGAACCCTTAAGTGAAACCATTCATGTTTTCCCTAAGTGCTGTTCTTCGCCTGAACTTCCCATCGCAGGGGAATCAGTGTAGTCATTGGAAGCCTTTCAGAACGCGAAAGGTTGCTCCAGGATGGCCCTTTCGAACAGGGTTTTTTCGTTCAAGAATCCCGCTTGACACGGTTCTCTTGTTGAGTGCATTGATCTTATGCGCAGTCGGGGCCCCGCCGCCTTTCATGGGTGCAGACCCGGGTCGCGACGATCTTTTGGCCGGCAATCGTCGCGCGGAGGAGGTCGCAAGCCGATCGCGCCTTGTAATGGGGGCTTTTCGATACCTGCGAGCCAATGCCATCACGATTGCCCATCCCGAACTCCGCAAGCAGGTGCTCGAAATGCTCGACAATCCCGCCCCGACGTTTTACCGGGAATGGCCGACACCGGAGAACAAGCAGGAAGTCTGCAATGCACTTATGGCGCGCGGATTCATCAAAGCCCGGGACGACCTCTTTCCGGATGGAGGAGTGATCGATGGAGTTTTTCCTCCCACCGCAGATCCGCGACGTTCACCGCAACGATTCTGGGTGGCGCCGGGAGGCAGCTTCGAGGGCCATCACTCTTATCCGGGCGGTTTGGTTATCCACGAGGCATTCAACCTGCGCAGCGCCCTTTCGCTTGCGGCGAATTACCGTGCGCAGTATCCCGGGATGATCCTGAACAATGACTACGTGATCGCCGCGCCCATCTGGCACGACGCGATGAAAGCGCTCGTCTTCCAATGGAAGAGCGACGGCAGTGAACTGCCGGAACTCGTGATCGCGGGGACCGGCGCCCACCACATTCTTGGAATCGCCGAGGCGCTCCACCGGAGGCTCCCTCCCGCCTTGGTGGTCGCGATTGCGGCCGCCCATGGGACCCCCGGCTTCGAACCATCGGGCAAAATCGTCGATTGGCTTGAAGCGGCGGCACTCCTGGCGCATGTCGACCCGGTTGAGTATGGCGTGCTTAGAATGCCGGCAGCCATCCCTGCGGGAGGATCATCTCCATCGCCAAAGCTGGAATTGCCATGGCCGATATCACCCGAAGCCACGATCAATAATCTCTCGGATGGCGACTTTGTCCTTTCCATTACGGCGGCGCGCTTTGCCGTTGAGAAGCTGGGCGAGTTGGCCCGCAGCGAGCTGAAGATGAGCGAATCCGATTTGCACGGGCAGCGCTTCAACGAATTTAGAAACCGCGTGTTTTCCCAGATAACCCAGGAGCGGTTTTATTCTCTGTGGCTGGAAGGGTCCTCCGCGGCCGTATTGAAGGAAATGTATCGGCTGGGGCTGATTGCCAGAAAGCAATGAACCACCAAGGCGCGGAGAGCACGGCAAGTCCATCCGAGGATTTCCTAATCGGGATCTTGAAGTCAGAAATCGGAAGGCAGGGTCGGATTGATTCCGCTCGTTCGAGGAGCCAACACCAAAAACAGTGTCTTTCCTCCGACTTCTGACTTCCGACTTCAGAGTTCCGGCTTCCGACCTCCGGCTTCTGGCTTCTGGCTTCGTTTACGGGTTCATCCAAATTCGATTCGTTAGAATCAAAACCGAGGTCACTTTCATGCCTGTCCTTCAATTTCTCGGCGCCACCGGCTGCGTCACCGGCTCCAAATATCTCCTGACCTTTCGCGACGGCGAGCGCCTGATGGTCGATTGTGGCCTATTTCAGGGACCGCACGCACTGCGGGACCGAAATTGGGAGCCCCTGTCCGTTGACAG
Organism: Terriglobia bacterium; assembly: GCA_020072965.1. Lineage (GTDB taxonomy): Bacteria > Acidobacteriota > Terriglobia > JAIQFV01 > JAIQFV01 > JAIQFV01. Next base: position 43,826 of record JAIQFY010000038.1, read on the forward strand.
CGAGAAACTGGGTTCCATCATTCTCACCCATGCCCATCTTGACCATACCGGGTTCTTCCCACGTCTCGCGAAGATCGGTTTTGACGGAAAGGTATACGCCAGCGAAACGACCGTGGACCTCTGCGGCATCCTGTGGCCGGACTCCGGGAAGATCCAGGAAGAAGACGCGATGTATGCCAATAAGGAGGGGTATACCAAGCACAAACCGGCGTTGCCGCTTTATACGGAAGACGAAGCTCGGACGGCCCTGCGTTTTCTGCGAGGCGTGAAATACCAAACTCCAACGCATATTTCCAAAAACCTCTCCTTCACGCTTTATCCGGCCGGGCACATCCTGGGTTCGTGCCTGGTCTCGCTGGACATTCATGAGCCGGGCGAGGCGCCGTTGAACCTGCTGTTCTCGGGGGACCTGGGGCGCTACAACCAGCCCATCACGCCCGACCCTACTCCCATCGACAAGGCCGACCTGATGGTGGTGGAATCGACCTACGGCGATCGATTGCATGACGGGACGGACCCGAAACTCAAGTTGGCCGAGGTCATCAAATCCACCTTCAGACGCGGCGGCACGGTGATCATCCCGTCGTTCGCCGTGGGCCGTACCCAGGAGCTGCTTTATATTCTGCGCGAGATGGAGGAGGAGAAGGTGATCCCCGACATCCCGGTGTTTATCGACAGCCCGATGGCCTCGAGTGTCACCCGCGTGCTCCTGGCGCATCCCGAAGAACATGACCTGGAGATGACGTCCCTGGAACAACACGGCATCGATCCCCTGGGAACGCACGATGTCACTTTTATCCGGAGCGTCGAGGAGTCCAAGGCCCTCAACACGAATGCGGTGCCGAAAGTAATTATCGCCTCGAGTGGGATGTGCACCGGAGGGCGAGTCCTGCATCACCTGAGGCATCGCGTCAGCGACCCGGCGAATACCGTGTTGTTCGTGGGATACCAGGCGGAAGGAACACTGGGTCGGTACCTTAAGGATGGTGCGAAGGAAACCAAGATTCACGGCGAGCGCGTGGTGGTGCGCACGCATATTGAATCGATCGAATACTTCTCAGCCCACGCCGACTACAATGAGGAATTGCGCTGGCTGTCGAACCTCAACGAGCCCCCGCGCGCGGTCTTCATCACCCATGGCGAAGATGCGGCACGAAAATCCTTGAGCGAAAAAATTTCGACCCAGTTCAAATGGAAGACGGTGTTGCCGGAATATCTTCAAACCTTCGATCTGAACGCAATATCGTAGGGCGACCAGACTGGTCGCCCAACAATGAAAAGCCGGCCGGGTGGCGCACACATGCCAACCACACATGTGTGCGCCACCTGAGCTTGATTGGTCGTCCGGTGAAATTCTTCACACGTTTGATTTCCCATTGACACCCGAAACTGTTTCCGGTACTTTGCCCGTGTTACTGCTTGACGTGGTGATTTAAGGCTAATTGCTCCACGTTAAACATGTGCTAAATCGTCAAGGGATTTTGAAAGCCCCGCGCTTTTTAGCGTGGGGCTTTTCGTTTAGAGGTAAGAGATCGGACGTGGCGATTTAGGGTGACTTGCTCCACGTAAAAAACTGCTAAACAGCCGGACCAGTTTTCAAACCCCGCGCCAGTTTAGCGTGGGGTTTTTTTTATTGGCTCCAGCCCACGCAGGTCCCCCTGAGGCCCACCAATCATTCGAAGGACCGGGAGAGATCTCCCGTAAGTTAGAAGGAAGGAGAACCTGCCATGAGTTTTGTTATCGGATTGAAATGCCGCGAGTGTGGAGGAGAGTATCCCACGGGGCTTCGCGCCGGATGTGAGGAGTGCTTTGCACCGCTGGAGGTGGTTTACGATTACGAGGGGATATCCCGCTCGCTGTCACGCGAAACGATCCAATCGCGTGAGAAAAACATGTGGCGCTTCCGGGAGCTGTTGCCAATCGAAGAAGACCCGCAGGTGGGTCTCGCGACCGGCGGAACGCCGCTGATTCGCGCCGACCGGCTGGCCCGGATTTTCGGCGCCAAAAATCTTTACATCAAAAACGACAGCGTGAACGCGCCCACTCTCTCTTTCAAGGACCGCGTCACAGCCGTGGCTATCAACAAGGCCCGCGAGTTCGGCCTGGAGGCGGTGGGCTGCGCTTCGACCGGCAATCTCGCCAACTCCGTGGCCGCCAATGCGGCGCTGGCCCAACTGCCGGCCTATATCCTCATCCCCGAGAACCTCGAACAAAGCAAGGTCACTGCGACATCCATCTATGGCTCGCGTGTCATCCGCATCCGGGGAAACTATGACGACGTCAACCGCCTGTGCACCGAAATCGCCGACCGTTTTCCCTGGGGATTCGTGAACGTCAATCTGCGCCCCTTTTACGGCGAGGGCTCAAAGACCTTTGGGCACGAAATCGCAGAACAGTTAGGCTGGCGCGCCCCCGATGCGGTTGTGGTGCCGATGGCTGGGGGATCTCTCATTTCCAAAATCCACAAGGCCTTGAAGGAATTCGAACGGCTCGGCCTTCTCGAGGGTGAGGTCCGGACGAGGGTCTATGGCGCCCAGGCCAGCGGGTGCAATCCCATTGTCGATGCGGTGAAGCGCGGCTCCAACGACATCCGCCCCGTCAAGCCCAACACCATAGCCAAGTCCCTGGCCATCGGAAATCCGGCTGACGGCTATCATGCTGCCGACATCATCGCCCGCAGCGGCGGCTGGGCCGAGGATGTGACCGACCAGGAAATCGTGGCGGGGATCCGGTTGCTGGCAGAAACAGAAGGAATTTTTACGGAAACGGCGGGCGGAGTTACGGTTGCAGTGACCCGGAAGCTCTTCGATCAAGGCCGCATTCGACCGGAGGATCTCACCGTGCTCGCGATAACCGGAAATGGTCTGAAGACTCAGGAAGCCGTCCAACTCGAACCGCCCGTCGTCATTGAGCCCCGCTTCGGCCAGTTTGAACAGGCCATCTCTGAACAATGGGCGGTCGCCTGAGAAATTTCGGAATGCGGATTTTGGATTGCGGAGTACCCATTATGGATTGCGGATTTCGGACTGCGGAATGCGACCGGGGAATTTGAATCGATGCTTGCTGAATGCTGAGAGCTGAAAGCCCCATGGATTTCGGAATGCAGAGTTCGGATCGCGGAACTAGAATCCTTGCTCGCTGAGAGTTGACGGCTGAAAGCTGACAGCTCTATGAATTGCGGAATGCGGAGTTCGGAGTTCAGAATGTAGACTGAGGAATTCGAATGAATGATTGCTGAAGACTGAGAGCTGACGGCTGATAGCTCTCCGGAAGGAGTTACTCAATGTCACACCGAATACTCATCCCCACACCCCTGAAGCGCTTTGCGGGAAATGCTGACGCCGTGGAGGTCGACGCGGCAACAGTCCAGGATATCATCGACACCCTTGAAGAACGTTACCCCGGGTTCCGCGGCCGGCTATGCGACGAAGGCGGTCAACTGCGGCGCTTCATCAACGTTTACATTAACGGTGAGGATGTTCGCTTCCTGAATAACCTTGCGACGTCAATTCCCGAAGGGGCAGAAGTCTCCATCATTCCGGCCATTGCAGGAGGATAAGTTCAGCGGGCGCGTCTGGCTCAATTGCGGGCACAGCCCGCCGTTGGCGTTCAAACCAGTTGAGCGCCGTGCTGAGATAGGCCACTTCGCCCACGATGATCAGCATCGGTGTGGTCAAGCGAGCCCGCGCAACCTGCTCCGCAATCGTGCTTAACTTCGCCACAATCGTTTGTTGTTTATGAAGCGTGGCCTCGCTGATCACGGCCACGGGCGTCGATGCCGACAGCCCCGCGCCAATCAATGACTTGACGATCGAGCGTAAACGCGAGCCGCCCATGAAGATGACCAGCGTGTCCGCAGCCTTGGCGAGGCTGGCCAGCTTGTTCTGCCCGCTTTCGTTTTCCCGACCCTCACGGGCGGTAATGAACGCTACCGAGGATGCGATGCCGCGATGAGTCAGCGGAATGCCCGCGTAGCTTGCCGCGCCGAGGGCCGATGACACACCCGGGATCAGTTCGAATTCGATGCCTGCTTCTTCACACGCCAGGGCCTCTTCCCCCCCGCGCCCAAAGACAAGCGGATCTCCTCCCTTGAGCCGCACCACCGTCTTTCCCGCTTGCGCCTCGAAGACCATCCACCGGTTGATTTCTCTTTGGTCCAGGGCATGACGTCCGCACCTTTTCCCGACAAAAACCTTTTCCGCCGCCTCGTCTGTTTCCGACAGGAGTTGAGGATTGACGAGCGCGTCATAGAAGACGATGTCGGCCTGCCGCAGGGCACGCAGGCCCTTCACGGTGATCAGATCGCTGGCGCCCGGTCCGGCGCCCACGATGAGTACTTTTCCTGGGCTGTTCTCAGCGATGCTCATCTCTGAATCGTTTTCTCAATCACTTCTTGAATGATTTGCCTCCGGGTCTCGAAATCTACTGGAATCTCGAGCTTCAAACTCTGCCGCAGCTGACCCAGCTGTTTGATCCAGTCCGCTGTCACCGGAGGAATGGCCGCTTCGAGTTCCTGCCGCAGTTGCCGTGCAAACACGGGACTCAGTCCATTGGTAGAGATGGCGATCTTAAGATCCCCGCGCTCCACCAATGCCGGCGTATAGAAGTTCGAATGTTCGACATCATCCACCACGTTGCATAAAAGCCCGAGGCGTTCTGCTTCGTCTGCCAATGCCGCCTCCGCCGCAGGGTCATTGGTAGCGCCGATAACGATGAAATACCCGTTGTTGACATCATCGCGCTCGAAATGACGTTCGATGAAATCAATGCGTCCTGCCTCCGCGAGCTCATCCAAGAAGGCGTTGACCGCGGGGGCGACCACGGTCACGACGGCGCCCGCCGCCAGCAACTGCCTGGTGCGCAGCGCCGCCATCGTGCCGCCTCCCACCACCAGCGCCCGGCGGTTCTCGAGGCGAAGAAAAACAGGAAATAGATCGCTCATGATGATCTCTCCCATGCCTCTGAATCGTTTCAGAGGATTCCGGCAGAATTTCCTCCAGTATTCTCACCCTCATGTTTCCCAACCAATTCCCCAGCCTGCTGACTTTGAACTTGGAACTTTGAACTTGGAACTGAATTCCCGGCGCATTCCCCTACGCCCATCACGACCTTGAACTCCTCTTGAGCGCCGAGGTCACAAAACAGCTCTGAGTTTTCCTCAAAGGAGGACACCTCCTGATACCTGGCCAGCAGCCTGCGAAAACTCGATTTGCCGAGCCGGTCGACAAAGTCCCGGAAGAGCTCGTTCTCTTTCTTGTTCTCCCGGTAGAAGAGCAACAGTTCACGTGTAGCCTCCGGCACACGTCTCGCCGGGATCTGTGCGATGGGCACGGCAAATTCCGCCAAACCCTCACGCGTCCTGCCTCCCAGCATCACTACGTACTTGGGCAGTTCGTGGCCCTTTACGTTCTCGCTGGCACCGTAGAATCCGATGTCGGCGATGTGATGCTGGCCGCAGGAATTCATGCAGCCGGAGATTTTGATTGAGAGCTGTTCCAGTTCAGGGAATTCCCCCAAGTCCCTTTCCACCAGCGGCGCCAGGGCTTCTGCCAATCCGCGCGAATGTGTGATCGCGATCTGGCATGTATCGGCACCAGGGCAGCGCGTGATGTCAGCCAACTGGTGCGCTCCGCTGAGCGCCAGTCCAGCCGCTTCGAGTTGGTCGTACACCAACCGCACTGCGGCGTTTGGGACCCACCGCAACATCAGGTTCTGGGAGATGGCCACCTGGAGCCGACCTCCGCAGAACCGGTGAGCCGTGCGGGCGATGTGACGCAGGTCCGTCACGGTTAGATCCCCGAGCGGCGCCCGCACGGTTACCGCGCTCCAGCCTTTCGGCTTTTGGGGAATGACATTCGAGCCTTGCCACTTCAGAAACCGGCGTTCACTGTCAAACAGACTCCGCCCCACGGTGAGGCTGACGTCCCGTCTGCCCCTGTCCTTTGTGCCGGTCGTGGGGCTGACGTCCCGTCTGCCCCTGTCCTTTGTGCCGGTCGTGGGGCTGACGTCTCGTCTGCCCATGCTCTTTGTGCCGGCGGTGAGGCGGCCTGACACTCCGTCCTCAATCACCTTTTTGAATTCGATCTCCCCGAAGGGTGGTTGCTCTTCCACCCGATTGAAGGCAATGGCCGCCCGTCCCGATTGGGTCAGCGCGACAACCCTCCGCTCCTTGAGGACCGCATCACGGAACTTCTCCCATCCCCACTCCCGGATGAGAAATTTCAGACGGGCGCGCATGCGGTGCGAGCGGTCTTCTCGCCGTTCACCCAAGCGATCGAACACACGCAGGACTGCTTCTGCGGTCGCAATCAACAGGTGTTCCGGGGTGAACTCTTCAAGCAGATGTGCCGATGCCGGTTGCGCGCCCAAGCCGCCGCCGAGATAGATTCGAAAGCCCCGTTCGCTCGACCCGTTCGATCCTCGCATCGCCGCCACCGCGCCAAAGTCATGAATCGGAGTCCGGGCGTGGTCCTCCGCGCATCCCTCAAAGGCAATCTTGAATTTTCGCGGGAGATTCTGGTTCAAGGGATTCCTCAAAAAATAAAGTGAAACCGCCTCGGCATAAGGGCGCACATCAAACACCTCCGTCGAAGAGATGCCGGAAAGAGGGCAGGCTGTGACGTTACGGACGGTGTTTCCACAGGCCTCCCGTGTGGTCAGGCCGCTTTCCGCCAGGAGCGTGAGGACGGCCGGGAGATCCCGTCTGCGGACATAGTGAAATTGAACGTCCTGCCGCGTCGTGAGATGGACCTTCCCGTTCGGGGTAAACCGCTCCGCGATATCAGCCAGTGTTTCAACCTGGGCAGCATCAAGCTTTCCAAACTGGATCTTCACCCTGACCATGTGCTGGTCGGCAACACCTCGAATCCCATAAATGCCGTTTTCCAGGCGGAAGCGCTTGAAGTCATCGGGATCACTTTGACCTCTTGTGAGTTGGTCGATCTCGTCGACGAGCCTCGCGATCTCAGCCCGCTGCTCAGGAGTGACGCGAGTCCGGGCGGACAGTTGCTTTTGTGTCATGCTCATAATCGGGTTCCTTCTGTAGGTCGACCAGTCTGGTCGACCTACACATTTCCTTGAAATGGGCAGACGGGACGTCTGCCCCACAGCACAAACCACAGCAGAATCGGGTAGGAGGCGGGGTTACCCCCGCCGTCCTCCCACACCACCGGACGTACGGTTCCGTATCCGGCGGTTCAGAAAGACCGCTGGAGCACGAAGTGTTGATCTCGCAGCGAGACGAGTCCACAGCGATCAAAGTAGG
>JAIQFY010000039.1 GCA_020072965.1 Terriglobia bacterium
TTCCTGTTCGGCCGAAACAACGAACCCCGATGGTCCGGAGATCTTATGCCGTTCCCAACGTGGCCCTTCAAAAGCAAGAGCACCGCTCCGGGTCGCCCAGGAGAAGTTTGTCTTGACTTTTGAGTTGTCATAGACGCCATGGCGGACTTTTTCCGCGTTGGGAGTTTCAACGCCGGGGGCAAGAAAGCCGGGCCGAGCGGCATGCCCGGGGATTTACCTGCTGGGGCCAGTTCGTGCCCATGCTGTTCTGCCAGTTGGGGCGGGCGCAATCGCTGCGCGAGATCTGCGACGGGTTGACCAGTTGCGAAGGCAAGCTGGCGCACCAGGGGATCACGCGACCCAGTCGCTCTACCCTGGCCTACGCCAACGCCCATCGTCCTTGGGAGTTGTATCAACAGATCTTCCTGGATTTGCTGGAACGGTGTCGGCAGCGCGGCCCCTTCCCGAAGAAGTTTCGCTTTCGCAACCACCTGCTCAGCCTGGATGCCACCGTCATTGATCTGTGCGCCAGCGTCTTCGATTGGGCGCGCTTTCGCCGGAGCAAGGGAGCCGTGAAGATTCATATGGTGCTCGATCATGAGGGGTATCTGCCTCACTTTGCCCTCATCACCGAAGGGGCGGTGCACGAAAGCCGCATCGTCTCCACGCTCCACTTTGACGCGGGCACGATTGTGGTCATGGATCGTGGCTTCACCGATTATAGCCCCTACCGTCGTTGGACCGAGGAGGGGGTCTTCTTGGTCTCTCGCCTCAAAAGCAATGCTGATTACGGGGTCGCCGAAGACCGCCCCGTCCCGGGGCGGGGATCCATTCTCAAAGACCAGATCATTTTCTGGAAGAGTCCGAAAGGTCATCAGGATTGTCCCCATTTCTTCCGACGCCTGGAAGTGCTTCGTCCCGAGACCGGGTAAGTGCTGGTGTTGCTGAGCAATCATCTGACCCTGGGGGCCACCACCATCGCCCGCATTTACAAAGATCGCTGGCAGATCGAGTTGTTCTTCAAAGCACTGAAGCAAAATCTCAAGGTCAAGACCTTCGTGGGGACCAGCGCCAATGCGCTGAAGATCCAGATTTGGACAGCCCTGATTGCCATTTTGATCCTCAAGTTCCTGCAGTTGCGCTCTCACTGGGGGTGGCAGCTGTCGAACTTGGCGGCCCTCTTACGGCTGAACCTGTTCACGCATCGCAGCTTGTGGCACTGGATCGATCATCCCTTGGAAGCACCCTCCGGAGCGGGTTCCCTTGTCCAACAACTGGAATTCTCCTACAGCTAACTTGGACAGCGGCGAAGGTGACCTCAACTTGAAAATCGAAAATCACAACATGATTTATGCGGGTCGCAGATTTGAATCTCAGCTAATTTGGACAGCAGTGATCTGTAAACGTTTCGATCCATCCAGTCCTCTAACAACGGGGTTATCAGTGAGCCCTTGGTCGCGGAGCAAAATGTCCACATTCTCTCGTAAGGGCTCCTGATAAGCGTCATGCAAATCCAACTGTAGAATACCTTCTCTTTCTGTCATGTCAGTTACTCCGGCCCAATGGGCAACCACAGTTGCGGATTTAGCCGCGCGTGCTAAAACGCTCTGCCAGTTTATGATGGTCTTCGGACGCCGACAATTATCTCCAACCTGTTTTATGGCTTCTCAAATGCAACCATCGGGTCACATTCTTCAACACATCTTTCCCCATGATATTTTGTTCAGGGCTATGAGATGGTCAACGTGTTCACAACGCGCGAAAACTGTTTGCCGATGCGTGAGGCAAAACTCGGCGATGCCGCGCTGACGCTGCCAATCTCCCCGCCGCTGTTGAAGTCGTGGGCGCCGTGCAACGTCATGTTCTCCGGCGGCTTTCCCTTGAGGAAGAACAAGGTGATCCACAACATCGCGGTGTTCTGCTCTTGCGTGCCGCAGCTGACTCGTTTCACGCTCGAGTAGTTGGCCACGTGTTGTGTTTTCTCAAACACCTTCCCGCCTTCAATCTGCCAGCGGCCGGCGTTGTCTTCAACGTTATTCAAGCAATCACGAACGAGTGTATATGTTAGTGGCATGATTCAGCTCCTTTGGGAGAGGTTTCTGGAAGAATACTTGGGGGTGAGATCCATTCTTGAGCTCGGCGACGACTTGTTCGAAAGCTATCTGTTCCCGCTTTTCTGTTTTACTTGTTGTTCTAGGCACCCCGGGCTTCCACATGTTGAATAGTAGAAGCGAAAGGGCAAGTGATTAATGCTGTCTGCGCCTCATTGTGGTTGAGAAACAACGCGAATGAAGGAGGAATGAATCAGCCCCCATTATATTCCCACTAGTACCACAAAAAACATTCATTTGAGCATCAGCCCGCGAAAATCCAACCCTAATTCTCGCAGTCGCAACAACCACTAGGAAAAGACTACACCTCAAGAATATTCTCTGTCTGTCCAGAATGGGACATAGTGCAGGATCCTGCTCGCGCGGGGCTGCGTTGACCTGAGGATCATTGGAAGGACTCAATCCCGCAAAAGAACTGTGAAGAGTGAACGGTGCACTTGCAGTCGACCACCGTATTCAATGAAACCCAGCTTTCTAAATTTATTCATGAAAAAATTAACCCTTTGGCGCGTGGTACCCACCTTCTCCGCCAACATCTGTTGGTTGACTTCGGGAATCGTGGCCTCATTCCGACTTCCCTCACCAAAGTGGGCCAGCATGATCAGAAGACAAGCGAGACGTTTCTCGCTGCAATTAAACAGTTGGTCCTCCAGATCCTCTTAATTCGAAGATTGCACGTGAGCAGATAGGAGATAAAGAATCGTGAGAATGCGGATTGCTGCTTGAGGACGTCGAGCAGGATCTTTCTTTCAATTCTCGCAAGTGAAGACTGGATTAGCATGGTAGCGGTCTCCATCCGGAACGGCCGACCTGCCAGGCATTCCTCACCGATGAAGTTTCCGGCGCCCAGAATGCCCAGAACTGCTTCCCTTCCTTGCCTGGAGACAACCGTAAGCTCCACTTCCCCATTCTGAATGAAGAAAAGCGCATTGGCCCGATCACCCTGCGAGAAGATAGTCTGCTTCGACCTAACGCAGGATCCTCTCTCCCCCGTATACTTGGGTAAGTAATGAGGTGAAGTCCAAAGGCAATGCCTTTTGCGTTTTCATGTTGCCCTCCCCCAAATCCAACGTCTCATCTTCGAAACAATGATTCGTCTGCGGCAGGAAAACCAATCAGCCGGCGCCCGCCACACAGGTCCGTGCGGGCGCTACCAATGCCTACGGGTCCTTTCCAGTATGAGCGCAATATGTGCACCTTCAATGGGACCAAACCATGCGAGCAGAAGGGCAACCAGGATTCTTCGGACCATAGGACCTCCTTCTATTTGCCGGTCAATTCAATCTTTACAAATCTCCATGCTTTAAACCGGGGTTTCCGGCCATGAAAGAAGGAGCAATTGTCCAACCTCGTCCCGTTGTCTCAACACCGTCCCCTCATCGTCCATTTGTATGTGGAAAGATCTCATTACAGAGGCGTGCTCTATCCGCCTCTACTCTATAAGGCGGCAAATGAATCGAAACAGGTTCACCGAGTGAAAGTTTTTATTGAATGCTTACGTCAGGGTCGGGGTTTGGAATGGTGGAAGGAGGGGCGAACAAATGGAACAAGCAGAGTACACGCAAGGGGCTGGGGGGGGAATGTTTCGCGCCCGAAGGGTGCCGTCAGTCCATTTCGTGGTTTATCGGTTGAATCATCGGGATAGTAAGAAAGGTCGTGAATTGTTCCCGATCTGAGTAGAGGGCTGGACTGATTCGGATTTATTCAACCACTGAAAAGGGGAAAGATACCAATCCACCGTTCTGTCGGCCCTACGGGCCTCTAAAATGATTCTTGGCAGACCTGCACACCCCACCCTCGCTCCGCTAAGAACGCGGAGCTCAGATGGGGCCACAATCTGACGGCCCTCCGGGCCTCATCTGCTTCCCTTTCCCTTCTTGGTTACACTCTCGCCCCGTGTGAGACACGGGACTCAGATGAGGCCACATTCTGAGAGACATCCGGGCTTAACCGGATTCTTTCTCCATCTTCATTCCACCTCGTTCCGAGCCTAATCTGACTCTCTCCCCACTTCCTTCACTGCCTTTCCCTTCGAAATTCCCGTTCAATCCGGGAGTAAGTCAGTCCCGCAAACGCGGTAGTATCTTTTCAAAAGCGTCCAGCGATTCGGGATTACGGAGGGCGTCGCGGTTGGCCACCGGCTTACCATTCACGATGTAGGCCACCGCGCTTTCGACTTTCTTCATGTTGAAGGTGTACGGAATGTCGGGGACCTCGACAATCACCGCTGGGACATGCCGGACTGACGCGTTGGCTTTGATTTCTTCTTTGATCCTGCATTGAAGTTCTTCACTGAGCGGGACACCTGGGTTCATTTTGACAAACAACAGGACGCGCTGATCTCCCTGCCAGTGTTGCCCCACGGCCAGTGAATCGGCAATCTCTTCGAAGCCCTCGAGCACCGCGTAAATTTCTGCCGTGCCGATGCGCACGCCGGAAGGTTTCAATGTCGAGTCAGAGCGCCCGTAGAAGGTGATCCCGCCCGTGTCGCTGCGAATTTGTATATAATCCCCGTGTCGCCAGACATTGCGGTTAGAAAAGAAGTGGAAATAAGTGCTCCGATACTTTCCTTGACCGGGATCGTTCCAAAAGTAGAGCGGCATGGAGGGCGCCGGCGCTTCGCAAACCAGCTCTCCTTGGCGATCACGAACCGGAAGGCCAGCCTCATCGTAAGCTTTTATTTTCATCGCGAGGGCAGGGCCCTGCAGCTCGCCGGCATAAACCGGGCTGATCGGATTGCCGCCCGCGAAGCAGCCGTTGATGTCGGTGCCCCCGGAAATCGAATTCAAATGGAGATCTCGTTTGACGGCGCGGTAGACGTACTCGAAGCCCTCTGCCGAAAGGGTCGAACCGGTTTGTGAAATTTCTTTCAGGGCTGAGAGATCGAATTCCTCGCCAGGCCTTATCCGCTGACTCATCAGATAATTGATGTAGGTGGCGCTGCAACCGAAGATGGTAATTCCTACATCCCTGACCATTTTCCACATGGCCCCGGCATCCGGATAAACGGGACTGCCTTCATTGAGGATGAGCGTTGCACCCGTAGCCAGGCCGCTCACCAGCCAGTTCCACATCATCCAGCTGCACGTTGTGATGTAAAACATCCGGTCCTCGCGATTCAAATCGGCATGGAGTCGGTGCTCCTTGATATGATTGATGAGCACCCCCGCTCCTTGCACAATGCACTTGGGTCTTCCTGTAGTGCCTGAAGAAAACATGATGTAAACAGGATGATCGAAAGGCAGTTGTTCAAATACGAGAGTCCCACCGCCGCGCGAAATAAAATCGTCATACAGGACGGCCTGTGGAATCCGGCTGAGGTCAGAGTGGTTGGAGGTGTATCGCACCACCACGACCTTCTTGAGTGATGGAATGTCCCGGGCGAGCCGGGCCGCATTGGCGGAGGTATCGAACAATTGTCCCTTGTGGACATACCCGTCGGCCGTGAATAGCACCTTCGGCTCGACTTGGCCGAGCCGGTCGAGTGCGGCCCGAGGACCAATGTCGGTGGCGCAAGCGGCCCAGACCGCACCCAGCGATGTCGCCGCGAGCATCGCGACCACCGTTTCAATGAGATTGGGCATGTACGCGACGACACGGTCCCCGGGAACCACCCCGAGATCATGCAGAGCTTTGGCCAGGCCGGCGACCTCGTTGTAGAGCTCGGCGTACGTCATCGAGCGCGAGGCCATGCTTTCGCCCCGGAAAAGCAGCGCGACGTGCTCATCGCGATACCGCAGAAGGTTTTCTGCAAAATTCAGCCGTGCCCCGATAAACCAGTTCGCCCCGGGGAAGCGTGCGAGGTCATCGACGACACGATCATAGCCACGCGATGCTTTGATTTCTGCATAGTCCCATAACTTTGCCCAAAAAGCGGGAATGTCTTCCACCGACCAACGATAAAGTTCGGGATAGTTTCGAATCTCAAGGGAGCTTTGTTCATTCACCCGACGAATAAAAGCGGTGATGTTGGCGTTCCGCTGACGCTCTTCCGAGGGCGTCCAAAGGGGCGTCTTCATGGGGAAGTGTTCCTGTCAACAAAAGATGGCTGTCGCGTTTCGAAAAACGTTCATTTAAGAAGCATCTGGCTCCAAGTTCCGCTCAATTCACTCTCGGAAGCTTTGCCAGTTCCTGTGAGATCGACCCCGAGGCTTGAGATGACCTTCCGTACCTTTCAGAGTATAGCTTACAACCCGGTCTCCTTCGCAATCGGGTACCTGAGACTCTAGGGCTCAGGCACTGACGATTTTGGAGGTGGTACCTGAAGAATCTCCCGACTGCCGTCGGAGGGATTGAGAAGGAATGAGGTGGCGACATCTGTAGAATGGCTCTGAACCATCCCCCCACTGCCGTTGGGGGGATTGTTAACTATTTCAGGACTGTCCCGGAAAATGGAAGCGCAGTGTTGCGATGGCACCAGCTAATGAGCTTTAAGAGCCTTGGGTCAGACCGCACGCATTTGTATGCCGCACGCCTAGGAGAGCGACAGCGACAGACGCCCAGGTTGTTCAAAGTTCTGAGGGGATAGAACCTGATACGGATGAGCGGCAGGGGTGGCGCGGTTCAGTTTGTATCAACCGATGCCGCGCCACAGTCGAACCTTGGATCCTTGTTTCACGGTCGTTCCGGCCGGCGGGTCTTGTTTGACGATCACATCCGTATCGCCCCCCGGAGCCACCTCATACCCCAGTCCCTTTTGATTGAGCTGAATAATAGCGTCTTTCAAATGCATGCCGGTAACTCGTGGCACTGTGATCTCTCGCACCTTCTTTCCTTGAGCAGTCGGTGTCTCGACTGGGCGAGCAATCACGAGGTTCACCGGGGTCGCCGACCGTCGCGGCACCTGTGTACCAGGGCGAGGGTCTTGCGATATGACTTTTCCTGAACCGGCACTTGTGTCCTGATAATTCACACTGCCGAGCTTAAAGTCTCCAAGATATCCCACAAATCCACTCGGCAATTGCTTTCGAGCTTGTGCCTCAGTCATTCCGATGAAGTTCGGCACTTGAATCTGGGGAACCGCTGCTGCGACTCGAAGGCTGACAGGACACCCTCTTGCCAGCTGCGTGTTTGCCTTGGGATTTTGAGAGAGCACCGTTCCTTCACGCTCTTGGTTTGATTCCTGGGGCGAAATCTTTCCGTCGGCCAGTCCTACCTCGTGGAGCCTCCTCAAAGCTTCACGCTGGTCAACCCCGCGGAGATCGGGAACCGTTACAGCTCCTGATCCCGGACCAGTCACCGTGATGCTAACCAGGCTGCTTGGTTGCACCATGGCATCCTTCTTGGGATCCTGGCTGATCACTTTTCGTGCCGGGTCGCAAGTCACCTTTTCGAGCACCCGGCTCGTCAGCCCACTTCTTTGAATTTTTTTGGCGGCTTCATCGACGTTGTCCCCAATCAGCTTGGGAACCTTCACCGGCTTGCCCTCCACCTGCCTTCCTGAGGGTACGGCCACAACGAGATCAACGGGTGTCCCGCTGCGCGCCTCTGCAGAACCCCTCGGAGATTGTTCAATTACCGTATCGGGGCGTTGGTCGCTTGCTCTGCGCTCTATGGTGCCACGACCGAAACCTGATTTATCAATCAGAGCCAAAGCGTCCTTGATGTTCATCCCCACCACGGACGGAACGGGAACGACGGCCAAGGGCGTCCCCACATTGCTCTCTGCCTGTTTTACGCGTGTCCCAGACTTGAAGAGCGGGGATTCCACTCTCAGGTAACTCTGATAGTAAAGACGCGCCTCATCGGAGCGCCCGGTTTTTTGGAGCACATTGGCCAGTTGAAAGTAAGCATTGGCAAACCCCGGATCCAGCTGAGTCGCCGTCAGGAACTGCTCTGCTGCTCTAGCGCTGTCCCCTTGAGCATAGAACACTTCCCCCAACGCTGTTCGCGCAACCGCAAAATCTGGATAGCGTTTGCTGATCCCTTCCAAATGCTCCCGAGCCCGGGCAAGGCCCTGCTTCGACAGATCCTTTCGCCCTTGAACGGCCTGCAGTTTGGCCTCGCCTGCATAGGTCTGGCCGATCCCTACTAGAGCATATGGGTAGTTTGGAGATTCTCCCAAAGCCATCTGAAAATGCCGACCAGCATCTGCGAAATAGCGCTGCGCTTGAGCAAAGGCGGGGCTGTCATCTTCTTCTACGCTCAGTTCGCCCAACTGCATAAGGACCTGGCCAAGGTGGGTGAAGGGTATAGCCCGATTGGTTCCACCTTCTTTTCCCCAAAGGCTTGGATCAAGCGACTTTTTGTATACTGTTTGAGCCTTGAGGAGAAGGTCCGTGGCCTCCCGCCCCTGACCGCGGTCAATTGCGGCCAGCGCCAGGTCCCTGTACATGTCGCCCATCCCATTGTAGGGGAAGGCAAAGCCAGGATCGATGGAAACCGCCTTTCGATAAAGCTCACCGGCACTCTTTGGATCGCCTGCCAGGCGATAAGCGTTCCCGAGATTGTTGTAGTAAAGCGCCAATTCTCTTCCCTGGAGGCTGACCTCACCGGCTTCTTTATAGGCGCGGAGAGCTTTGCCGGCCTCCGCCCAATCGCCAAACACACGGGCGAGTTGTTCAAAGGCCTCGCGTCGTTCCGGAGTCAGAATCGTGCGAAGCCGGGCTTCCCGATAGGCCTGGGCCCGGCGCTCCCTTGACTCAAAGGTCTGGATCAGACTTTGTGAAGGCAACTGGGGACGTGTCACAATCACGGAGTCGCTATTGGAGTCGACGACTTTTCTGACGAGGTCCGCGTCCGCACCCAGGATTCGCAGGGGTCGCCCCCGCCCGGTGCTCAAGTGGGTGAGGCGATCTATTTGAATGTTTGCGGCCGGGGGTTTCTTCTTACCTTGGAACATCTCTTCCGGAGCGTGGGCGCGTAAAAAACTGTGACCCTGGAAATACCCCTCTTCCTGGAGCGGGACGGAAATCTTCTGAGATGACTCTGATCCCGAAACGGAAAGGTATTCAAGAGAGCCGGTTAACTGGATGACATCAAGGTTATCCCCCTCCACTTCCGCTTGAAATTCCGTTCCTCGGGCCCCCAGAATTGCAAACACGGTTTTGACATCAAATCGACCCCGCAACGACGCAAAAAGGCGCCCCAGTTTGAGGAATACGGAACTGCCATCAATGATCTCGGTGGTGGTATTAGGGTAAAGAGTAATGTCTTTCTCGCTGTCCGCCACTTCATCAAGACGCAACAGGGCCGTCACACTGGAACTGGTGGTAATGATGTCGCCGTAGCAGAGCGGCATTCCACTCACACCCGCCATCACCGCTACTCCGCGCTGCACAGACATTTGATCGCTCCGGACTGCATCAAGGCGCTGGGAAGCAATCTCAATCCCATCCACGCGTCCTGCAACCTGCGGGCATGATGCTTCGGGGGCCGGACTCGCGAGAGCGGGCAAAGCTGCCATGGTCCCAATTACAAACACATACACCCTTCCTCGGTTGTAAGCTTGTTTGATTGAGAATTTCATGACGCTCCTTCCTTGCGATGCTTGCCACTGTCTCTCCTGACGCCGGAGCGCCGTGATCCGCTCAGCACCCAGCCCGTCACGTAGTAACCGGCAACCAGCGCACTTGCTTGGTAGACAATATCCAGATGAATCTGTGCGTGGTTATAGATGAGTACTGTCACAACGACGAGCGACCCAAGTAAGAAAATTAAGCTCAAAGGGAGGTTCCATTCTCTCCCAAACAATTGGATTGGCATCGGGCGGTGCCCGCCCGGAACGGCCACGCGGGTAATGCCAGCACCCAGACACAGCAGAAACAGCACTGTCATTTGTCCCACAATTCCTAATTCGCGCGGGTATCCTCCCTGCAATAAATTGCTTACCACACTGGCATGGATCCGGTACCCGAATGGGGTTTGGTCAGGCCCTACTTGGAATTTTTCCTTTTCCATTTGAACTCCGACCAACACGATTCTGCCCTTATAGTTACTGACGAGGTTTTCGGGCTCTTCATCGATCCACTTTTGGACCAGGTTATAAGGCTTTGAGATGGCGTCAAGCTCGACCGGTTCCACCATATTCAAGACCAGGCTCGCAGTCTTGTATTCTCCACCGGTATCGTCCTGGCGCTGAATCCGGCATGGGATCGATTCGAATTGCTCCGTGCCAGCGCGAAGGACGACACGACTTCTTACTTCGTTAACCAACGCGGTTACCGGCGCACCTTTCTTTTGGCTCTCCCAAACCAGTTTGATCTGAAGAGGAAATGTAGCAATGGAACTGGTTGTTGCCGACCCGATGGATCGGGATTCGGACAGCTTGATGTAACGATAAAAGGAGCCGCCGTAGTCCTTTCTCTCACCTCCGACTTTGACTGAGCTAATCTGATCGGGGCCAAGAACGGCGGCCAGGGTGGGGCTTACAGCCGGTTGTGGCTGGCCGGGGACAGGCTCATAGCCCAGGATCACCCGCGTCGCACCCGCATTGCGGATGGCGCCTGCAAATTCCTTGTCAAAGGGACTGGGATCAGGGAAGGCGAAGTCGAACGCGATGATCCGGGCGCCCGCTTGTGCCAGGCCACCCACGAGTTTGGCGTGACGTGCGCGCCACTTCAGGCGCGCTTCTTCATCGCCAAAATACCATGGATCATCTTTCCCCCGCTCTTCGATGTAAATAATGCGCAGGTTGGGATCAACATGCGCGGAGCGCGAATAACCCGCCAACGAAAAGAAGGCCCGCTCCAGGTAGTCTACGCACCCAAAGAGAAAGTTGGGAAATCTGAGCCAAGAGGCAGAGAGGATGAGCCCAGCCAGCAGTAAATGAGTACTCGACCATTTCAGGAATTTCATCCAGGCATTCTTCTCCCCAATCTTTCGAAGAAGTCTGGACCCGGCAACGGAGGCTGTCATACGGTTAAGTCCGAGGTCGCTCTTAAGGTCACATCAATCCTTCAAGTGGGAGAGGTCTTGCCTCATGCTTGGATGATCTGGATGTGTGGGGTTCCAGCAACATCCTTCCACCAGAGCCATCCCGTCCCAAAATTTTCTGCCGCTACTGCCGGAAGCAAAGCCCCCCACGGCGATTGGATCATCATCAAGCTCAGCAATCAGCATAATGGTACTCCCTTTTATAGCCTGGAGGCAAAACGCTAACCAATGCCAGCGAGGTTTGCTGAAAGGTCTCGAGAGTCTTGATTCGAAGCGCACGCCGCGATGGATCGGGGCTCTTAGGTCCCCAATTCCTCTATCAGTCGTCTCCAGGCGTCGCGTTCGCGGACAGGGGAAAAGAGCGGCGCAAGTTTTGCGCACTGGGAACGGAGCCGGGCAAGAAATTTCGGATCTGTTTCAGTGCGAATGAAGAGTCGCGCCAACTCCTCGGTGTTGCCCACACTGAAATAGCCCGAGTACTCTTCACCTAGAATCCCTACCGAGCCGGGGATCCGGGAAGCGAGCAGAGGAACACCGGCGACGATGGCTTCTCCCAGGACGTTAGCCCCGCCCTCAGCCCCCGAGGAGAGCACACAAAGTGCGCTTCGTGCGAGCGTCCGTTCGACGTAGCGCCGTGGCCGGTCCCCCAGCCAATGGTAGCGTGGATTAATTCCAGTCTCCCTGCGCGCGCGGCGGGCCATGGCTTTGGTCATTGCAGCCCCCAGATGGAAAATTCGGAGTCGGGACGAAGACGGGAGCCGTCGCGCCGCAAGGGCCGCTCTGAAGGGGTCCTTAATCGCACGCAGGTGCGCGATGACGCAGACATCGAAATTCCGGGGCGATTGGGGCACCGCAGAAATTCTCCGAATCTTTATCGTCGGGGTGACGGACTGGTAGATGATCCGCAGCTTTTTGCGGAGCGGGGGTTGCAACTCCCTCCGAGCCATCGGCTGGAGGGCGACGATGCGAGTTGCCAGTTTGAGGGATTCCTGCGCAGTCCGACTTCGAGGTAGATCGCGGTAAAGATCAGTCCCTGTCAGGGCGACCACGAGTGGGCGATCTGGATAGTCACGGTGAAAACCCCGGACGGAGGAGTAACTACGCCGGGCGTGCAAGGCAATCATCAGATCATAACGCTCCCCCTTGTACCCCTGTGCAAGGCGAACCCTGTGTCCCAGCCCTTTCAGAATGCGTGCCCATCGAAGCGCGGTGATACTGTTGCCGTAATGCGACCGGGGTGGCGATGGGGTGACAATCCCGATTCTCATGTCTCTTCCGACAGGGCACAAGTGCGGAAGCCGGCCCAGACGTCGCGGCGGTGCGGTTGGTAGAAGTTCCGATACTGGTTTCGAATCAGCCCGGACCGGGTAACCCAGCACCCTCCGCGCAGCACTTTGTGGTCTCCAAACCAGGGCGCCGAATACTCTTTGTACGGACCTGGAGAGAACTCTGGATATGGTCCAAAGTCCGTTGCCGTCCACTCCCAGACATTGCCCACTAGCTGGCGGCAACCGAAAGCACTGTCCCCTGCCGGCAGAGCATCGACATCCACACACCCCATGGCGCGCCAGTCTAGATTGGCGCGATCCGGGCTCGGTGGCTCATTCCCCCAAGGAAATAGTCGCCGGCGTTGTGTGATGTCGCCACCCAGGGCCGGTCCGGCGCTGGCGGCAAATTCCCATTCCAACTCCGAGGGCAAGCGGCGTCCGGCCCAGCGGCAATAGGCATCGGCTTCGTACCAATTGACGTGAAGGACGGGCAAACGCGGTTCGAGGGAGACCCACGTGTCAAAGTTGCGGCGCAACCATCGGCCTCCTCTTTGCTTCTGCCAGTAGACCGGATGTTCAGCTTGGGCCGACTCGCGCCATTGCCATCCCTCGTTGGTCCAGAGGTCGCGCCGTTTGTAGCCATTATCATCGACGAACGCCCCAAACTCCGCATTACTGACAGCGGCACGGGCCATGTGGAAAGGATTGATCGTGACGGGATGCACCCACTGCTCATTATCAAAGACAAACCCCATGTCGGGCGTGCTGCCAAGAAGAGAAGCCCCACCAGCGATCTCAGCATCCCCGAGGTCCACTCCGAAATTATTGCCGCGCTCCTTGTTTTCCCCGCCAGGACTCTGACTGAGCGCTCCGTGGTCGCTGACGTGCTGAGGGACTCGAACTTTAGGAGGAGGGTACCCCAATGTCTGACGAGTATAGGTGATCGCTTCTGCGTGCATGTACTCATGAAGGAGTGCGAGGCGAATGAAGTACGTTTCATCATACCTTTCAGGCTCCAGCTGAGGCCGAGACCCGGCCGCCCCTTCCCGCTCCATGACACGCTCCAGGATGCCTTGAATGTACGCGACCGTCTCGGCCTTCGAAGGAAGAACCAAGTCCCATCGGGTGTCGTGAGCGACTGCGGCGGAGTCATAGAGGCGATCACGATCGGCCAGGGTCGGCTTCTGCTTGCGGTAGTGGCGGAGGACCCAGTACTCCTGGAACCATCCCACATGCCCGATTTCCCAGCGGAGTGGGTTGACGATATCGAGGCGCGGGCCAATCATCTGCTCGTCGGTCAGGTCTGCGATGAGTTCGAGCGTTCGGTCGCGGGCTTCCTGCAGACTGTTGAGTAGCGCAATCAGAGGCTGTTCGGTCGATGGAGTGGTCATGAGAAACGCATAATACAACTGAAGATGCCAGGAACCAAGTGCCTGTCTCAGCGTTGTGACATCTTACGGTGAGAGGCGCCCTCAGCCGGGCCAGCGAAATACCGGGGACGCGGCCAATACGATCCGTATGAGCCCGAAATCCGAGGTTTACGACCACCCTTTTCCCGTATTCGTTTGAATTCGGCGAAGCGGAAGCGAAAGTATGATGGACAAAGGAATTAGGACGCCCGCCGTCTCGTGGTGCCAGGGTGGAGGCAGACGTTAGTTCTGGGGCTCACGCCCCAGGCGAGCCGTTTTCGGCGGACCGCTGCGCAGCTTTGAGAAGGAATCAACTTGAAAATCGGGGGAAGGGTGCCGCCTGACCCCACGTGCTGAGGCTCGCCGGGAAGCGCGCACACAGGGAGGCCGCCTGCATACGGCCTCCAGTGGCATCCTACGGGCGCCGAGGGTGATGAGGCATGCCTGCACTCAATTTGTCCGCCGATTGGCTCCGGCAGTGCCTTACCAGAAGCCAATCGGCCTGATTGGAAAGACTGCCAGTGTTTCTACTTACCTTTCGCCGGTTTGGCCGGAGTGGCTGCCGCAGGTTTGGTTTCGATATCTGTCGCTACCATCTTGTAATTGACAGTGACCTTATCGCCAACCTTCGCCGTCCCCTTTGTGTCCTTGTCGGTCGAAAACGTCCACGTCTCCTTGGCGTTCTTCTCGACTGTTAGAATGCCACCGTCATTTGATTTGACGATGCCGGTAAACTGGTACGTCTTGCCGGCTGCGGCAAGGCCGGCGCCGAACGCGAGGACGAGCAACAAGCCCGCTACTATGACGAGCAACACGATTCGCTTCATCTCAATCCCCTTTCTGGATACCATCGTTTCATTGAGTTTTCTACACGTGGGTGGACGCCGCCAGTTGAGGCGTCGAGTCTGAGTGGCGGCGCCATCACCGTCTCGATTAGAACAAGAACAAACTTTCTCCAGCCTGCGAGGACCAACTTGCTGTACCGTTTGCTACGACCCTGTCCCGCTCTTAAACATACCAAGAAGCTGGCTGGCCAGTCCTTCCTCTGGAATTTTCCCGTTTGGCGTCAACTTATCGATGACGTTCGGCAAAAGGGACGCCAGAGTCGAGCCGGCAGTTTCCGGGGCAATTCCCGCTTTCGTGGCGAAATCACGAAGTCGGTCGGCGCCGAGCGCGTTATGCACCTGATCGGCCGATACCGGCAGATTCGCACCGGTGCTGACCCATGAAGAGACGATATCGCCCAGACCCTTGTCATGGAAGGTCTGCACCAGGCTTGTGAGGCCGCTGGATCCCGATCCCCCCAGCAGCGCAGTTATTCCACTCATAAGATCGGGCTCGGCTCCTGTCGCCGTGCCTGAAGTGCCTGCCAAAGCCGCTTTCGCCATGTCAAATAGTTTGCTCATACATCCTCCCTTTGATTGGAAACAGACCCCAGAGACACTGGAGCGAAAAGGAGCACAATTTGCTACTGCTCCTTTGATCCGGGCGCCTTCGCTTCGCGGTATCCAGCCTTCAGTGCGTCCGTTTCCGTCATAAATTGCCCTTGTTTGGTTTTGCCGTACCAGCGATCCCCTTCGCGATGGAAGATCTTCGTAGCTGTATTCACCCACACCATCCCTTTCACGGGTGGCACCTGAGCGGTGATGCCCTCGACGGGTTCGGCGCTCGGTGCACTTGTCGTTAACTTTGGTGCGACCGGAGTGGGACCTGGCCTGACCGGCTCTGATGGCTTCGTCGGGGCCGGAGCTGACTTCGTGGCCGCCGCACCTGTCATGACCAACGGACTGATCTTGAGGATGGTCGCAGCCGGCACGCCCGCCTTTGACAAGTCGCCCACAGCACTGTAAGGTCGTCCGGCAATGATTTTCGTTGCGGTGGCTGGACCCACTCCCGGCAGTTTTTCCAGGTCGGCTTGGCTCGCCGAATTCAAGTCAATCTTCGAGCCGACCTGCGCCGGCAGAGTGGAAACCGGGGCCGGGGCCGATTTAACCGGCGCTGAGGGTGTGGTCGTGGCCGGCACTGACTTCGCCGCCGCTGCACCCGTCATGACCAACGGGCTGATCTTCAGAATAGTAGCAGCCGGCACGCCCGCCTTTGACAGGTCGCTTACCGAACTATAAGGCCGCCCGGCGATGATTTTCGTTGCGGTGGCCGGGCCCACTCCCGGTAGTTTTTCCAGGTCGGCTTGGCTCGCCGAATTCAAGTCAATCTTCGAGCCGACCTGCGCCGCTTGGGACGCAACCGGGGAGGGTGAGGCTTTAGCCGGCGCAGACGCTGCCTTTGCCGCTGGCACTGATTTTGTCGCCGCCGCACCAACCATGACTAATGGACTGATCTTCAGAATGGTGGCCGCAGGCAGGCCCGATTTCGCGAGGTCGCCTACCGAGCCATAAGGCCGTCCGGCAATAATTTTCTTCGCAGTGGCCGGACCTACTCCCGGCAGTTTTTCCAGGTCGGCCTGACTCGCCGAATTCAGGTCCACCTTCGTGCTGACCGGTGCCGATTGAGGTACCCCCTGCATCAAGGCGGGCACCGCCATCAGGCACAGACAGACCACGATTATCCAGCCGACAACTCTCCTTCTCGACATACCAAACCTCCATTTGAATGTATCTAGATTAATTGCTCGCCCTCGATGAGGAGAACAGGAAAGAGCGCATTAGATTGCTGACTGCTACCACTCCAACTTGTGGTGGTTTGCTTGTTGTGATTTAATCACAAACCATCATTCGCGTACAAGGGGAATCTGTTGATGAGGAGAACCTCCCGGCGGCGGCAAACCCGAAGACCCGGAGCTGTTCACAGGGACTTCATCGGCACTGAAGACGTATGGCCAATCCGGGCACACGGGAAGGCCGACCACAAGAGAAGTTTTTTATGTGAGGTGAGCCTGGAGCAATGAGTACGCAGGGTGAACCCGCAGCCGCACATTGAGAGGACTCCCTGTGGCCTTGTGTGTTCGCTTTGGCTCGATCGCCGATTGACCCGGAGGAGTGCCATGGGCACGCGAATGAATTTATCGGCCTTGCCTCCGCTACGAGTGAAGCAATAAGGGAAGTGCCAGGCCTTATTCGGGTCTTGCGTAAAGGGGAAGGTCGAAATCCTCAGCGATCCGGGTGGCCAATCGCTTTCCCTCAGCACTGAACGCCCAATAGAATAGACATTGGATGGGGTGTTGCTTCTGGATAGACTTGATTGTCTTGGAAATCAACTTTCTTGCTACTCCCCTTCCTCGATATTCCGGCAATACGAGGGCAGAGCATAGATACAGGGCCTCATACCTACTCCCCAAAGGGGTGCAGTCGAGGAGCTCCTGCTCGGCGATCTTTTTCTTAACGAATTTTTTCATCAAGGCCGTTGTCGTGGGGATGACGATGAACCATGCGATCGGTCCATTCCTGTCCTTCTTCTCCGTCAGGGTGTTGGGATGAATTTTCCTCAGTTTATCGATGGTCGCGGGGGTGATGGAAATCTGCACAGGATCATTCTTCGTGTCAAAAAACTCCTCCGCCAGCTTGATCATCCTTTTCAGATTGTCTCGACGCATATTAGTTCATTCTAATTCCGCACGACCCATCTCCGCCACACAGAACACCGAAGCCAGCTGGGCCAGACCGCGACATTAGCCAAGAGGAATCGGGAAAAATCGTAGTCTGAGCTCAGGCATAGGAGTCTTGGCGGGAAGTGCAGGCCCCGATGGATCGGGAGATGGGGGACCCCGGCATGTCTAAGGTCCGCGGCGAATTATGCCCCCGCGTCGCCCACCATGACCGTCGACGAGTCTGGCTGGCCTACTGGTCCTTGCGTTTGAAGATCTGGGGGGATGCCCAACTTCGCACGTGACCCCGATCGCCACGGTGTAAAATTCATTGACTCAAACCCGCGTGAAATCTAGAATCACAGATTGAACATGCTCAGAAGGACCTTTGTTGTCTTGCATTCCGGCAATAATTCGGTCTCGGCAGCGAGGAGGCGGATCGCAGAAGCCCGCGATATCGTATTTGCTGCCATTGCGGCCGGGCATTTTTCTCAGCTCGGCTCATCACGCAAGGTGGTTGTGCGGTCAGGTAGTGTGTCATTTTAGGCTCGACCGCCGATTGACCAGAACGATTGCCGCGGCAGCGCGAATGAATTCACCAGGCTTGCCTCACCTACTACCGTACAATCAAAGAGATCAAGCTGTGATATACCCTGACGATGACCATTTGCCCGAAGTGTTCAATTGAAGTTTCTCCGGAATGGAGTGCCTGCCCTTCCTGCAACGCGCCCCTGGAAGCTTCGGGTTCTGCGACCGTTTTCCACACGGAGGGCCCCACCCGCAATCCAGCAAATCACGTTGATGCTGCCAAGAAGGCGCCATCTAAAGTGCAGCTCGCAACCCCTATCGTCCCCCAAGAGGACGGGCCCTCGGGAACCGTTTTTTACAAGGATGCTCCGACGTCTGTTGCAGCCAACGGCATTGGTACTGCCAAAGAGGCGACACCCAACCCAAGTCCCGCCACCCCCGCCGAAGATCAACTTCGCTTTGTCGCTGGCACGATAATTGCTGCCCGGTATCGTATCATTGAATTGCTTGGCAAAGGCGGTATGGGAGAAGTTTATCGGGCAGAGGATCTCAAGCTCAGCCAAACCGTCGCCCTCAAGTTCCTTCCGGAGGCCCTCGAAGCGAATCAGGATATGCTTGCCCGATTTCTTCGGGAGGTCCGGACGGCTCGCCAGGTCTCTCATCCCAATGTTTGTCGTGTCTTCGACATTGGTGAGGTTGAAGGGCATCACTTCCTCTCCATGGAATGCATTGAGGGGGAGGATCTCAGTACGCTCATGAAGCGTGCCGGCCGCCTGCCTCTCGACCAGGTGCTGGCGATTACACGGCAGCTTTGTGCCGGTATTGCTGCCGCGCACGAGACCGGAATCCTGCACCGTGATCTGAAGCCTCAAAACATCATGGTCGATAAGCAGGGCAAGGTTTTGATCATGGATTTCGGGATCGCGCGGTCGATGGACATGCCGGGCTTGACACAAACCGCAGCCCTGATCGGCACCCCGGAATATATGTCGCCTGAGCAAGCGAGAGGTGAAGACCTCGATGCTCGGTCAGACCTGTTTTCCCTGGGGATCATCTTTTATGAATTGCTGACCGGCAGATCCCCCTACAAAGCCAAGACGACTCTGGCATCTCTGTGGAAACGATTGGAGGAGCCTGCTCGGCCGCCCATCGAGGCCGACCCCACGCTTCCAAAACAATTGAATGACATCGTCATGAAGTGCCTGCAGATCGATCCGCAGCTCCGTTATGCCAGGGCAGCTGAAATCCTGAAGGACCTGGAGAGCGGCCAGAGCCCTTCGATGGCGGCCTCGCGCGCCGCAACGGGTGCGGGCGCGGCACCTGTCGTCTCGAAAGGCATTCGTGGCCGATATTGGAAATGGGCGGCTGCGGGAGTGGCT
Organism: Terriglobia bacterium; assembly: GCA_020072965.1. Lineage (GTDB taxonomy): Bacteria > Acidobacteriota > Terriglobia > JAIQFV01 > JAIQFV01 > JAIQFV01. The sequence goes on from JAIQFY010000039.1 coordinate 19,090, forward strand.
GTGCTGCTCCTCGCCGGCGGGTTTTTGTTCCGTGGACGAATCTTCCGCCCGGCCCCGCCCCCCCACGGACCAGTGAGCGTGTTGATCGCCGATTTTGACAATACCACGGCGGACCCGATTTTTGATGAGACGCTCGAACCCATGCTGAGCGTTGCGCTCGAGGGGGCGTCATTTATCACCTCATACAATCGCACCCAGGCGCGGAACACTGCGAAAATGATGCAGCCGGGAGCGACTCGACTGGATGAGGCGCTGGCCCGCCTGGTCGCCGTCAGAGAAGGGGTGGCTGTGGTGGTCTCCGGCTCAATCTCCAAGTATGGAAATGGATACAAGGTTGACGTGACCACAGAAGACGCAGCTACCGGCAAGCTTATGGTACACGATGCGGCGACAGTCGAAGGGAAAAAGGATGTGCTGGGGGTTGCCGGTAAACTGGCCGGACGCATCCGCAGGGCCCTGGGTGACGTCACGCCCGAATCCGCGCAGATGGCCGCCGCCGAAACCTTTACGACGGGATCCATCGACGCGGCCCACGAGTACGCGTTAGCGCAGGATTCTCAATACACGGGAAAATACGATGATGCGATTCAGCACTACCTCAAGGCGGTGCAATTGGATCCCAATCTCGGGCGCGCCTACTCCGGCCTGGCGGTTGTGTACGCAAATCTGGGAGAGCTGCAGGATTCGCGAAAATACTACCAGATGGCGCTTTCTAACATCGATCGAATGAGTGACCGCGAGAAATACAGGACCCGCGGTGGTTATTACCTGGTCGACCGGAACCCGGATAAAGCCATTGATGAACTCACCCAGCTTGTGGCTAAGTATCCTGCGGACACCTCGGGCATCGCCAATCTGGCACTGGCCTACTTCTATCGCCGCAATATGGCGAAAGCCCTGGAGGAAGGCCAGCGCGCTGTGGACCTCAACCCCAGAAACGTGCCGCAGCTAAACAACGTCGGACTTTATGCCATGTACGCCGGCTATTTTGACACCGCTATCCGCGACCAGAAAGCCGTGCTGCAGTTGAATCCATCTTTTGACCTGGCCTTTGTGGGTTTGGCCTTATCCCAGTTGGCACAAGGCCGGCCGGGAGATGCGACCGCCACTTATCAACGACTCGAAAAGCTCGGTCCTCGCGGGGAGTCCTCTGCATCGATGGGTTTAGCCGATCTGGCTCTTTATGAAGGGCGAACGACGGACGCTTTGACAATCCTTGAAAAGAACATTCCTCTCGATGTCAGGAACACGAACTCTGAGGCTGCCGCCATCAAATCTGTGACTATGGCTCAAGCCCAATTAAGCCTGGGACATTCCGCACAAGCGCGTGCAGCCGTCGAAAAGGCGGTTGATCTGTTTAAAGAAACGGGTGTGTTGTACTGGGCATCACAGGTTTACTTGGGTCTCAACGAGGATTCGAAGGCCCTCGCCCTGGCGCAGCAACTTTCAAACCGGATTGAACCTGACCCGCAGGCATACGCCAGGTTGATTCAGGGTGAAGTCGAATTGAAGCGGAATAGAGTCAATGAGGCGATCAGGTTGTTCCAGGAATCTCAAAAAATCTCCGACCCGTGGCTGGGGCATTTAGATGTGGCGAAAGCCTACCTCCAGGCGGGAGCTTTTCTCGAGGCCCATTCCGAACTGGAGTTATGCCAGAAACGCTTGGGTGAAGCAACGGCCGCGTTTCTGGATGAAGTGCCGACGTGCCGGCTAATCCCGCCGCTCTATTATTACCTGGGTCGTGCCCACGAGGGTTTGAAAAGCCCGGATGCCGCTAACTCTTACAAGACCTTCCTCGGAATAAGAAGCAAAGGCACAGAAGACCCACTCCTGGCCGATGCTCGCCGCCGGCTTTATGGCCGCTGAAAGAATCTCTTCTCAGGTTCAATCGAGCCGCAGCAAATGCTCCGCCTTTTGAATCTCGCCGTTTGCATGATCCGGGTGTGGTACCAATTCGAGCGGGGACTCATTGAAAGACAAGAGAGCCGGATACCAGCATCCGGCCCCTCTTTCATCCCCACGTATCCCTCCTTCTAATTGAGCTGAACGATGGTAGCCCTGATGGGGCTGTTGTTGTTAAGCTGGAGCAGAACGCTGTAACACCCCGGGCCAATCGGCACGACACTTGTCGTGTCCCAGTTGAAGATGAACTGGTTATTACTCGTGTCGTAGCGGAATGTGCTGCCTCCCGTTGCCCCGTTGGTGGGGGAATAAAGTACCACCGCTGGTCCTTCCGGCGGACCCGCACAGTTGGTGTTCAGAGAAGCCTGCAGTAATGAGAGGGTGCTCACGCTGCTGATGAAGTTCCCGTTCGAATCCTTAAGCTGCCACTTGAGGGGAACAGCGCTACCCAGATTTGCGGAGCCGGAGAAACTGGGGGAAGAGAAAGTCCCAGCTGCCGTCAACGGACCCAGGAAGCCGACGAAGGTGTAGCTAAAAGTTTGAGTCAAGGCTGCTGAAGTGCTGCCCGAAAAGTTGATATCGCCGGAGTACACTGCAGTAATCGAGTGGGTTCCCGCAGTCAGTGTAGAGGTCGTGAAAGTGGCAGTTCCACTGCTCAGCGCGGTTGTGCCCAAGGCCGTTGACCCATCATTGAACGTCACCGATCCAGTGGGCGTGCCCGTACTCGGCGCGATCACGCTGACGGTGGCAGTGAAAGTCACAGCTTGATTCACCCCTGAGGGATTAGGTGTTGAAGCAACAACAGTCGTCGTGTTCCCCCGGTTGACGACCTGCGTCAAGATTGCGGAACTGCTGCCCAGGAAATTCGCATCGCCACTGTAAATCGCCGTGACTGGATGATTTCCAGCAGTGAGGGAGCCGATGGTAAAGCTCGCAATCCCCCCATTCACGGCAGCCGAGCCCAGGATCGTGGTTCCGTCTTTGAACGTCACCGTTCCACTGGGGACTCCGCTGCCCGGTGCAACAGCACTGACGGTGGCTGTAAAGGTGACGGACTGACCGAGGAGAGTTGAATTCAACGTGCTGACAAGCAGTGTTGAGGTGCTGGCTTGCTTGACGGTTTGCGAGAGAACTCCTGAGGTTCCACCCAGGAAATTGGGATCGCCGCCGTAGACTGCGGTAATTGAATGGGTCCCAACTGTCAACGAGGAGGTGGTGAGAGTGGCGCTGCCCGCACCCACAGCCACAGTGCCCAGAGCGTTTGCACCGTCCATAAATGTTACGGTGCCACCGGGCGTGCCCGCCCCGGCCACCACAGGACTTGCTGTTGCGGTGAAGGTAACAGATTGGCCGAAGACCGATGGATTCGAGCTCGAGACCACCGACGTCGTGGTCGCCATTTTGTCTACGGTCAGGCTCAGACTCTTCAGGGTTGTCCTCTGTGGGGAACTGGAGTCTGTGACCTGAACACTGAAGGACGAGGTACCCGGCGTGGTGGGCGTCCCCGAGATCGTCCCAGTTGAAGAGTTGAGGGTCAAACCAGCCGGCAATGCCCCCGAAGAGATGTTCCAGGTATATGGGGTGGTTCCCCCGATGGCTTGCAACGTTGTGCTGTACGCCTGGCCGAATGTTGCATCCGGAAGGAAGTTGAGGGTGATGAAGAGAGGTGCAGCAAATTGCGGATTGGTCGAATTGGGATTCGCAGGGTGCGGAATTAAAACCGGCGCCACATTTGCAACTACGGTCTGCATGGTGTTTGTGTCGATCGTCCCCCGGAGCGTAACCAGTGCCGTTTCACCGGGGCGAAGGGCGAATGTTGCATTGTTCACCTGCGGATCGGGGATGTTCGGGTCGTTCAAGTTAATCGGATCCTCGAACACGGGGTTGTTGATATTAGCGAGCGTGATATCTTGCTGTTGAAGCGCCAGCTGGCAATTCACCGAAACCGGGGTTTGATAAACCCTGGAGACGATCAGTTGAAGCGTGGTGCCGCTCGGCGGATTTCCCACCAACTTGACCCGATAAGAGGTCGCCGTATTGCCGTTATTGGTTACAGTGTAGGTGGCATCCGATATCGACTGGTTGGTGACATTGGGATTGGTGACGTTGGGATTGGTGACATTGGGATTGGTGACATTGGGATTGGTAACGTTTGGGTTCGAGACTCCGATCACGGCAAGATCGGGATTGTAGACATTGGGATTGGTGACGTTGGGGTTGTACACATTGGGATTGGTGACGTTGGGATTGGTGACGTTGGGATTCGTGACATTGGGGTTGGTGACATTCGGGTTAGTAACGTTTGGGCTGTAAATCTCCACAACCGAGATGTTACCTCCAGTGCTCCCATCCGGATTCGTCAGCGGAGGAATTGTACTGTCAGGATTCAGGATGACAAAGCTCGAGAGACCTCCAGGTACCAGGATTCCTCCGGGCGCGGTGATCTCATCCACGTTCACAGTGATGTTGGCAGTGGGATTGGTGGAAGTGGCGAAAACTGATCGGGCCACTCCTGAATGAGCGGCGATGGAAACATCGAGCGTGGTCATCGGATCCGGATCCGTCGGCTTGGGAAACAACAGGAACGACGCCTTCCCCCCCGGGGGTTGACTGGCGATGGTTAAACGAAAGCTTCTGTCCAGGTTGGTCGCGTTCTGGGCAACGACAACGAAAGCGCGGACCAAAGTCGTACTGAGCGGTTTCGCGTTCTGGGGTGATGTGACCAGCAGCCCCTGCGTGATCCTGCTGCTGTAAATGTTCTGGTTCCGCATCCCCTCCTGGCCGGTAACACACGCTGGGGTGGTTTGGGTGGGATCGAACACACTCTGTCCACCTCCGCCGACGGGCGTATATTTCGTCCAGTCCCCGTTAAGAGGGGGCCGAACATCCTGATTGCTGGTCCACGTGGCATAGAAGACCGGGGACTTCACATTGGCGATGTTGTACGACCACGAACCCCCGGGGATTGCGGGGGGAAGAAAAGTTTGACCCGCGATGTCGATGTAATCGCCCATAAAGGGTATGGTGCCCTGTGCGAATAGCGGGAGATTGGGCGGATTGATCTGCAGTTGTTGGAGGTTCTGAACTGTGCCGGTCTCGTCACCACGTGTTCCGAAGGGGAACTGGGAGACTCGGGTGGAGGTAAAGCTCGGGGAAGGTCCGGCGTTAGCCTGCGCCACGCGGACATCAATAGTGTGGCGCCACTGACTCAGTCCTGTTTCATTCACAAAAGGTGTGTATACCACGGCCGGATTTGAAAGCAACTCTCCACGAGGTTGACGCGCCTCCTGGTAGAACTTTCCGGTCGCATCCGGGAGGAAAGGATTATTGGGCGTATAGGCTCCAAAGGTATGATCAAGGCGGGTATCGTAGTAAAGCAGCATTAACTGGCCTGCGCTGAAGGTGAGTTGCGGCATGAACTGGTGGCCGCGTGTGAGACTGGTTCCGTAATCATCCACCACCGGATTATTGTCGATCAAGGAGGCTGCCGGCCATTTAATGCCATCGGAGGATGTGGCCAACATGACCCTCGCGTCGGCGCATGCCGAGGGCCGCGCCGCCCATCCGAGATGCACGCGACTGGTATTGCTGCCGTCGACAGACACGGCCAGTGTCGGAAGCGAGTTGGTGCGGAAAAAGGCAGGGGGAGGCGCCGATGTAGAAAGACAGGTCGACGTCGCCACCTGATCAAAAGGAATAATCGAGGCGACCGTTATCGCCTTGGTAAATGTCTGACCAAAGTCCGTCGACTTCGCGACAAGAATCGCGTCGCCCTGACTGCTCGTGGCAAACCGACGCCAGGCGACGTAGACTGCTCCCGAAACGGGATCGACTGCCACCGTGGTTCCCTGATTGATGGAATTGCTTTCGCTCAGTTTGATGGGGTTACTCCACGTCGCTCCGCAGTCAAGCGAGCGGGTAAGCATGATCTTGGAGCTGGTACTCCCTGTGAACTTGGCGTAAGCAAGGTACACAATGCCCCCCGGGAAGGATTGGCTGGGCGACGTGGGAATTGAGCACGTTTGGGAGCCTGACCGAGGAACATCGGCCACAACCCAGGGTTTGTCGAGGAACTGTCCTGATGTGCCTGTGTCGATTACAACGGCGCCAACATATCGAATGGGATCCAAGCCTTGCGTCGCATCCCCATTTTCTTTGTTGTCGAGATCAATAAATCGCGCGACAAAGATGTCGCCAATGTTGGTCCCCCGATTGAAGGCGATTCCACTGTAAAAAAAGAGCCCGTTGGTTCCGGCGCGGACCACAGGATCTGATGCAGCGCTAAGTCCCTTCAGCGGCGAGGCCAATCCCTGCCCCGACTGGTCCTGCAGATAGCCTGGGATCAGAGTACTTTGCCACGTCCGACCTCCATCGAATGATTTGAATAAACCGAGCCAGGCGTCCCCTGTTTCCGTGCCATTGGGCAACCCAGGCAGGTCAACCGTTCGGTAGTCGTTGGCTCCGGCAAGCAGATGCAAAGGGCTGCGCGAAGACACCGCAAGCGAAGGCTCATTTTGACGCTGCAGGAACGGATCACCCCCGGGCCACTTCGTTCCGGAGACCATGTTGACGTTCTGGCCGGGAATTTGGGAGGAGACGTTGCGGGTTAGCAGGGTCAGACAGGAAACCACTAGAAACACAGCACACATGGGCAGACACACAGACTTGGACATACACCTACTCCTTTGGAGAGATGCGAAAAACAACACAAATTGAGGTTTGGTTTACAGAATTGTGAAGAGGGCTACCCTCTCTCCTGTAAACGGAGATTCCTCTCTCACATCAAGCGAGAGGATCCATCCAACTGAAATGCCACTCAGCCGCGCTAATTCCTGTGAATTTGACAATTAAGCGGCTCGCATATTGCCGGAGCAGAAGCCCGCTGTCAAGCGGAATTTAACGGGGGAGCTGTTCATCTTGCTGGGTTTATTGATTTAGACGGGCACGAATCGAGTACGCACTTACCCAATGGTAGATGCCCGGAATTGGGATCACACAACGCAGAGTTGTGTCGCGGGGCGTTACTGCTCCCCTTGACGGGCTGACTATTCCTTGTGTGCCCTCCTCACTATTGAAACCGTTGTCTGCCGACTGCGCCAGTTTGAACTGACCTTCCCAATTTCCACAGCCCATAATTCGTCCCAGGTTAGATCTTAGATTTCAGTATGAGTTCCCCTGATTCAGGATTACGCCTCGCATTAAAGAGCGGGAGGTACAATAACTGAAGTTGATGCCCGAGCACGCATGTTCCAGAAGGGCCGTTCAGAACAGCCAGCGATAATCGACCAAGTGGGTGGCGGAGACCTGTCTGGGAACGATGGTGAATCATCCCCCGCGCTCGGCATAGTGCAGTGTCGGGGACTTCCCGCATCCGGCGACGTTCGGTAAAGGGCGTCGAGAGCCGTGATTCCAAGCGCACGCCCCGATGCATCGGGGCATGTGGCACCCAAGCCAGACATTACAGCCTTGTTGGAGCGCTGCTGTGGAGGATCACAACGTCCCTAAGTGTCCAACGCGATTTTCTCTTGACATTCTCGAATAAATATATGAACATGAATTCAGGTTCATATATGTTGCGCGTCTTTCAACTCGGTGTTTTCCTATGGGCTGCGGGAACCATCGCCATTCGCCTCGCCGGGGATCGGCTTCTGCACCCGAACCAGCCGCTCAGATCGGCGCTCCTTTACCTGGGCAGCTTCGTCCTATTGGCCATTGTGACCCGGAGGATCTGCCGTCGGCTAAAGCTGGAGAGGAATTTCTGGCCCCAGGCCGCCTCTCTTCTCATCCTTCCGACGCTGATCCTGGACCCGTTCTCCTGCGCCTTCTTCCCCACCGTGTTTCCCAATATTGATCCGTCGGCGGCGGGGATTTTCGGCGGGTGGATGCTGATCTGCTGCGCTGGAGCCGTGGCAGGGTCTTGGGGCTGGCCGGGTAGGCTCTCCAGCTTCAAGATGAAGCAAGAGAAGTGACATCTTTGAGATCGAGATATTCCCCGGCAAGCCCTACACTCCTTCAGGAGTCGCTGATGTCACGGGCAATGCGTCGTCACAAGAAGTTCCAAATCCCCATGCTGCGCACAGCCCGGCCCGCTCCCGCCGCTCCGACGCAGGCGCGGAGCACCGAGAGGCGGGCAAAGCTGTTGAAGGCCGGCCGCCTGCTTTTTGGCAAGAAAGGCTATGAGGCGACCTCAATCGGGGAGATCACCTCCCGGGCTGGGGCAGCCTCGGGTGCGTTCTACCAGTACTTTTCCTCAAAACAGCAATTTCTCATCGCCCTGATGAATGAGCTGATCGAACGGTTGAGTCGGCTTGACCTGCGGCCGAAGCCCGGCGGAAATATGCGGACCAGTCTGAGGAGGTTTTTGGCAGCAGCGTTCCGCGTCGACAGCGCCTACTACGGTGTGGTTCGAGCCTGGCAGGAAGCGGTCCTTACCGACAGGGATCTTGGGCGGATGCAGCGAAAGATTGAATTGTGGACGCAAGCCCGCGTGCTCGGAGTCCTCGAACGGTTGCGACAACATCCGAACGCACTGAGCGGCCGGGACCTGCCGACCTTCGCACCAATGATGGACCGCCACTTCTGGTCACTGCTGGCACGCGGGTCGAGCCTGACGCCTCGCCAATTCAGCCGCGAGGTCAAAGTAGCTGCCGATGTCATTTATCACTATCTGTTTGGCGATCCTCGTTCAAAGTAAGATTCGTCGTTTTCCAGAATAAGGGCTGACTTCGAGTTCAAGGGTGGGAGGGATGAAAATCATCACGGACAACCACCCCGCCCTTCATGACGAATCTCACTTTTTCCAGATCGCTCAGACTTGTGAGCGGATCTCCCTCGAGAGCGATCAGGTCGGCGTATTTCCCCGGTTCCAGAGAGCCCAGAAGGTGTCTGACGTTAAGCACTTCGGCAGCGTTCACGGTGGCGGAGCGAAGAGCCTCCATCGGCGGCATTCCGAACGTTTGTAATGCCTCTAACAGACGACGCGTCGCTTGTCCGCGCGTTTTGTCCGGCCAGGCGTACCAATCGTCAGAGCCAAATGCCATCTTCACCCCTGCCTTCCGTGCCAGATCCAACTTCGCACGTTGCTCGGCCACGATCTGATCCTTCGTAGCCTCCGGGTCGGGGCGTGTCCCCGGCAGCGGGTTTGTGGTGGATCGCGCCACCACGAGCATATCCCGCGGCCAAAGTGTTGGAACCAGATAGATGCCCTTGTCCCGCATGGCCTGGAATTGCTGCGCCGTGGCCTCATCGGCGTGTTCAATCGAATCGACGCCGGCGTCAATGGCCACCTGAATCCCCAACCGTGAGGTGGCATGCGCCGCGACCCGGACACCCACCCGATGAGCCTCTGCGACGATGGTCTTCATTGTATCTTCATCGAGCACGCGGGGCCATTCATCCACTACCACCTTGATCAGGTCCGCGCGGACAAGCAAGTTCTCGAGGACGGCGCGGCGTCCCTCGTCGGGATTACTCACTGGGAGGTACTCTTGATCGAGGATGGTCTGGGCCACTCCGGACTGAAGGGGGATGACCTGGGCCTGCCCGCCGTAGGGCGTAATCTTGCGGGCCGAAGCCACGATCCGCGGCCCAGGCACCCAGCCGTTGCGGATGGCATCGCGCAGCGACACGTCGCCATCAATTCCCGAATGCCCGAGCACACGAACCGTCGTGAAGCCTCCTTCGAGATCCTCTCGAGCCATTGCGGCGCCCAGGAGAACCCGCTTGGTGGGAGCGAATTTCGTGATAGTGAGGGTCAACTCGTCGGCGCCATTGATGGTCGGGTCCATGGCATCAAGCAGGTGGGCGTGGCAATCGATCAGACCTGGCAGAATGGTGGCATTGCTGAGGTCAATGACGACGGGGTTTTCAGATCCACCCGACTGGAAGGTGTCTATTGGCCCGATCTTACGGACGATTCCACCCTCGATAAGGATTGCCTGGTTGAAAAGGTACTGGCCGGACTTCACATCAAGGATCCGCCCCACTCTCACCAAGGTGGGTTTGACCCGAGTTGTTGCGTCTGACTCCCCCGCAGTTGAGCTGACCATTACGAGGCAAACTGCCAACGACGCAAGGATTCGAATCTTCATGAATTCTCTCCTCTATGATTCATACTGGCAGTTCGCTCTCCTAAGGAGCCATCCGCCGTTCTACGATTGATTGCCTTGGGGGCCCGATTATATTGTTATTTGGGCGACAGGCATAACTTTTTTTGCCGGCCGGTGCGGACACGCGTTCTTTACGACACGGCCGCGAACGATCCCTTCGAAGAAAGGGCCCGAGCGTCTAGGGCCCAGGCGCATGCCCCGATAGATCGGGGCACCCGGCACCCCCAGCATCCTTCGGTACGCCATCCTTAGAACGCTTGACTTCCCTTCCCTATCCCCCCGGCACAGGCAGAATCCTGAGGGGATCATTTGCATTTATAAACTTCGATTCTGTCAAATGGAGCACCCGAGAATGTGAAGGGAAGCAGGCCCACATTAGTTCCATGTAAACCTGCGTGGAATGAGGGACCGTAGGTTCGAATCGGGAGACGGGAAGTCAGGCTTCTCGAATCAATGAGCACCGACCGTTCCAAATCAGAAGCGATGGGGTAACGGAGGAAGTTTTCTGGACGGACCAGCAGGTCCTCGGGTCGGGGACGACCAAAGTGTTCTTCTCCCCATTTCACTCCGGGAAGGCATTCGGGATTTGTGGGGCTGGAGGAATTCACCAGGGTCCGGCCGCCCTCATCCTCCAGGTAGTAACGCAGCCCGGCTTCCGTCCCGACCCAGAATGCCCCTCGAGCGGGCGCATATTTTTGCGAAAACCATTTTGAAAAATCACGATAGGAGTCAACAAACTGATAGTCAGCAGAGGCGACGGCGAACGCCAGGATCCATGTGGCGATGAATGAGGCGGTCAGAAATGCCCTGCGGACCTCAGCCCGATTAAAGAGGTGCTCCAGTTCGATCACAAAGATTATGGCCAGTGGGGGCACGATCGCAACGATGTAGCGCGCCGCTGAGAATTCAAACAGGAGAATGGTGTAGGCAATCACGCCGAAGACCCAACAGCCCAGAAAAACCTGGCCAGCTGAATCTGCGTTCGCCGTATGGGTCCCTTTGATGGCGGACCACGAAAAGCGAATTACCAGTCCCATCAGGGACAGGCCGCCGACGGCAAATACGAAGTACTCCCCTCTTTCGAAAATGGAATATTCCCGCGGCATCCACACATCGGCCCCCAGTGCCAATCCTAAAACTAATACCAGGCCTTTCCATTTTTCTCTTTTAGCAAACACCAACACGATGGAAAAGCAGAACAGAAGAGTCCCGCCTAAAGTTGAGATCATTCCCAGCAGCTTCTGTTGAAGATATTCGAGGCCAAAAACGCGGGCGGTCGCCAGGTATTTGGCGCTCACCAGGGCCGGCCAGAATCCATAATGGAGGTAGTCCGCACACCAGTATGCGGTCAGAGCAATCCAGGGAAGAGCCAGGCTGCTGATAATCAATAACCAGTGAATCCTGCGGACATCCAAAGTCCATCGACGCATCGCTGCGTAAAAAAGCAACAACACACTCATGAAGACCGCCTGGTAACTGACCTCCGAGCCCACCGACAGAAAAACACCAGCCAGTATGACCATCCAAGGCTTTCCCTCATCCAGACCGCGCACGAAGCTCCGGGCGGACAAGAGCCAGAAGGTGGTCATCGGAAGGTCCGGCATCAGGGTGGGTGAAAAGACCAATACCGCTGGCGTGGCCATCATCAGAGAGGCAGCCGCCAGGGGGTGCCGGGTGAATCGGCAAGCAAGGAGATAACCCCCGACAGCATAGGCTAGAGGGAAAATCAAGAAGCCCAGACGCATCAACCTCGGGGTCGCTTCGGGGATCAATTTCATTATCAGGGCTAGGAAATACGCAAGGCCGGGAGGATGAGTGTGGGGGGCGAAATTCAGAGAGGGAATGCCAAACCAGAGGCTGGCGAAGTCTTCAGGAAACCAGAAATTATGCGCTACATGGCGGGCAATCGCGAGGTAGGTGTTTTCATCCAGATGGATAGCGCGGTTGACAAACGGTAAGGTCCCTGCAAAGACCAACACGCCGAGGAAAATCACATCGCGTCGAACCCGATTGTTCATGCGTTGCCCGGTTTGGTTTCGCAAACCAGGAGAATTGTGGGAGACAACCACTTCAGCCATTTCCAGGGCAGGAACTCCTTCCGCCGAATGATGAACTGCGATTCGATAACTTCGATATCCGCCCGGTAATCGTAACCGACCAGGCTCGCGGTTTCATTTTCATCCGGCTGCTGTCGGGGAGAAGAAAGGAGGCCGTGGAGCAGCGCTGACGTATTATAATTTTGCCGATAACTCCCTGAGAGTTTTCGTAACAGCTCCCGCAGGACAAGGCTCGCTCCCATCTCAATGGGCAGGCTAATGATGATTGTGCCGCTGGGTTTCAAGACTCGACGGAGTTCGAGGAGCACCTTGGTCCGCGAATCCTTCCGAACATAGGGCAAAGTATCCAAGCAGAAGATAATATCGAAAAAGCTCCCGCGAATGGGCAACGATCGGCCATCAGCCTTGACGAGGCGGAGATGCGAGATGCACTGAGTTTCCTCCAAGCAAAGACTCCGTGCGGACTGAAGGATCGTCCAGGTTCCCGGGACGGTTTCCACTGCCGAGGCCCTGTCATTGTCCACCCCCCACACCTGACTATAATTCGCCAATAAGCTGGGAAGGAAATGGCCCTCCCAGCAGCCGAAATCCAAAACGCGGGAATGCGGAGAATCATTACAGCGATCGAGCGCCCTCTGAAATCTCTCGTAAAAAAACCACCGCCCCAACAAAAGGCGGTTATCGTAGGGGCAGAGGCGCGGTCCCAATCGACTCCGCCATTTTCTTACCGGATACACCTTAATTCGTTGCGTCATTCGAAAAGCTTCCAGCCAAATCGCCGCTGAACGTCCTCCAGTTTCGGAAATATTCTCCGGATTTGTCCGGTAGTGACAAAGAAGCCGAGCGAGGCCAGCAGCCGGTGAGGCTGGTGGCGTGGACAGTTCGCGCAAACCGGATATTGAGACAGATCGCCTTTCAGGTGCGCGTCCCGGAGTCGGCGCATGGGTTCTGAATTCCACGCTTCCAGGGCGGTCTGCCTGTGGAGGTCGCCAAAGGGCCCTGCCCCATGGTAATAAGGGCAAGGAATGATCGTCCCCCCGGCTTGCACAAAGAGAGGACCTCTCCACAGAAAGAAACAGGGCCTCGTCGCATCGGGCTTGTGCCTCCGTGGTCCCGAACCGTTGGGCGTCTGTCCCGAAAGATCGTCCTTGACGCGGATGGTATCCACTCCGGCTTGTTTCCATCGTCGCCGGAATTGTCGAATCTTCAAGGGATCGTTTCGTTGTTCAATAGTTTGAATGGTCACATGTAAAGGAGATCCACGAGCCAATTTCCGTTTCAAGAAAGCCTCGATGCGGGTCTCGAGATCCCCGAACTTCGAAGGATAAGGTTTGTCTTCCGGCTTCTCCGATGTGGCGCCGTAGACCGGAAGAACCAGGTAGTCCAACCCCGAATCGAGAAGCTGCTCTCCCCGATGAAAATCCAACAGGGTGCCGTTGCTGGAGAGCGAGACTATCTTGCCGAGTCGCTTTGCATAGCGGATAAAATCAGAAATGCGGGGATTAAGGAGGGGCTCTCCCAGTCCGTAGGGCCAAACGGCTTCGACTTCCGGATGACGATCGAGGACTTCTTCAAAGAACTTAAAACTCATGTCCTGCGAAGGAACATCGACAGCTTGACGAGGACATGTGCCACAAGCCAGATTGCACCGATTCGTTGTTTCCACCATCCATTCCCGCGGCGCGACGCGGCATTCAATGCGTCGTCTGACGAAGTCCACCAATTGATGCAGTGCGGAGATAATCTTCAATCGATCCTCTCTTTGCCCGGGCCCGGGAGGAGCAGAGTCCGCAGGAGGGAGACATATGATTGACTCATCCCCTGGATGTACTGGTCCCCCACATAGCTGCGAAAGCGTCTGAGCAGCCAGGAACGCACCTGCAAAGGAAACAGACGGGCAAAAGCAAGGCGAATCACCATGCCCCCGGCAAGTGAAGCTTTGAACACCTTGCTTCTCCAGGCGCCAAATTCTCTTTTCACGTAGTGCTCCTGATCGGAATAGAAGTCGGAGTAGTGGTCGGCCAATAAGCGGTTCACAAGAGTGGGACGGTCAGTTGAAACGAACTCGGCGTCCGGATCGAAATAGACAGGATGTCCAGCCTGATTAAGTTTGCAGCAAATCTCCACCTGGTCAAACCATCCGAACCGGTAGAATTCACCGAATCCCCCCAGATCCACCAACAACTTCCGTCTGGCCATAAATACGCAGTCATTCGCATGGTCCGCCTGGCAAAGACTCGAATAATCGAAGTCGTGCATCTTGTATCGACGGGTAGTGCGGTTTCGTGGGAACAGCTTGTTAATGAAAAGGACGTCCCAGAGGAGTGCTCGAAATGTGGGAAACCGGCGAATGTTGTAGCCTTTTTCAACCAGACCGCGAGCATTGCGCCAACGACCGCTCACGGCCCCCCAATCGGGATGATCATGAAGTTGGACCAGGAGGCGATCAATGGCCCCCGGTTGAGGTTCGATGCCGGGATAAAGAAAAAAAACTATTTCCGCTGAGCTCGCTCGCAACCCTTCTTCTTTGGCCTTGGGAAGCCCTTGATAAGAGTCACAAAATATGACCTCGATGCCTTCACCCAGGGGCAGGCCGGTGGAGTATTCGCCTTTGCGTGAGGGATCCAATCCAATGAGGATACACTGGGTCACTTCTGTCGTTTGCACCTGAGAGCGGCTCAAATGGGCAAGCGCAATGGCTTCCTGGAGATCATCATAGAAAGGGATCAAAATGGAGAGTGATGCCATAATTCCACCTGATTGCAATGGGCCCACACGACGAGACTACTAGGAAAGATTGCGACCTAATGAAGTGGCAACGGGGGCCGTGTGGTCTCAAGCAGAAGTGAAGGGGGACAAGAAGTGGAAGACCCCAGATTGGTGATCCCGCAACACCTCAAAGTACCCGCATAGAGTATATCTTTCAGGGAAAGTGGAAACAACCTTAAACAATGCCTGTCCGAGAAAGCACTCGGACGTTTGGTAGCGGGCCATGAGAAGTTCCATGCTAAGATAAGGCAATGCTGGGGGCCAGGAGAAAAGCTCGGCCACAAGAAATATTTATGGCTGAGTCGGAAAACTCGACTGTAAGTCTTGTAGTTATGGAGGGAGCCGGAATTCGGAGCCTGGGCTGAATCTTAAGCCGATAAATCCCAAGTAATTCCCCTTGCAATCCTCAAATGAGATCTCCGCCCGGTTACCCTCGATCTACGGTAACTAAACTATGCGAGTATTGCTCATTCGGCCACCCTACCGAGCGAAGAAGATAGCCCCGAATTTTCCTATTGGGCTTGCATGCCTTGCAGCCGCGCTCGAGGGCAACGGCCATGAGCCCAGTATATTGGATCTTCCTCTGGCACCGGCGCCGATTGAAAGCTTGAGGAGAGCACTTGGACAAGAAGACTATCCCCTGATCGGGATTGGAGCGCTGACGGCGCAGTTTGCCGGCGTGCGAGAAGTGATTCCACACATCCGTTCCCACTCGCCTGGTAGTAGAATCGTGCTCGGGGGGCCGCATGCTTCGGGATGCCCTGAAGAAGCAATCGAGCAAACCGGCGCTGACTTCGCGATCCGCGGCGAGGGAGAGAAGAGCCTCGTCGAACTCGCGAGTGCGCTGGAATGGGGTGCTGAGTTAAGAACGGTGCCTGCGTTAGTGTATAGAAATGACGTCGGCTTCATTCGGAACCCGCTGCGAGAACCCCTACCGCCCATGGACGACCTTCCCCTTCCTGCATACCATTTGCTGGACCTGGAGCCCTATATCCAGATGCTCCTCTCTGAGTGTGTTCGCCCCGGCTCGCGACCGCTCCAAATCCTGACAAGCCGGGGGTGCCCCTACCGGTGTACCTATTGTCACAATCTGTTTGGAAAGCGCTTTCGCGGGAGGTCACCACAAAGCGTCTTGAGTGAGATTCTCCTTCTCAACTCGAAGTACGGCGTCAACGAGTTCCTCGTTCACGACGATATCTTTAACTTTGAAATGGATCGCGCGCGCGAGATATTCCGGCTCGTCCTAAAGTCCGAGCTGAAGATTGGCTTTTCTTTTCCCAACGGACTCAGGGCCGAGTTCATGGACGAGGATTTGATGGGGTTAATGGCAGCTGCCGGCGTGCATACCGTCGGTGTCGGCATTGAGTGTGCAAGCCGACGCCTTCAGGAGTCAACGAGAAAGCATCTGTGTATCCCTGATGTCGACCGCTTTCTTAGAATTGCAAAACATTGCCATATGCAGACCCAGGGATTCTTTATGATCGGCTTTCCTGATGAAAATGCTGAAGAGATCCACCAGACGATTCGATATGCCCGCCGCACGAAAGAGCTGGACACGGCTTTCTTCTCCTTTCCAACGCCGTACCCGGGTACCGAGCTCGCGAGACAGCTTGCGGAAAGGGGCGAACCGGTGGAATTGGGCTCGGAGAATTCGGATACCTACACCCCCCACTTCAGAGTAGGAGGGCTTGGCTATAGGAAATTGGTGTGGTTGCGCATGAAGGCCTATCTCTATTTTTATCTCACCCCCAGGCGTCTGTGGGCAATATTCAGGGATCTGGGAAACCCTCAATTCGCAGCATTGTATTTGAACCCTTTGCGCAGGATGGTTCAAATGCTCACATGGAAACCCCGCGGCGTAACTCGCCCCTGAATGAGTTAAGCAGCCGTTTGCCAGCGGAAGCCATTCCGAGTTGTCGTAGCTCCGGCGCGTTTAAGTGGGGAGGATTGTGCGTAATGATTTACGCTATCGATTTACTATGTGATGCCTGGAAGAGCGAGGTAAGGATTCGGTCTGATTCTCTGCTGAAGTTGAATTCTGTCTGACCCGGCTCAAAGCCCCCGCCCCGACGAATCGGGGCGGGGGTACCAAAGCATCAAAACACGTCAGTCATTACTCCCGTCAACCCGCCCCTGCTTGTCAGCCTATCTTTCATATCGCATAGGCAGGTATTTGGGTTCCCACATGGCCTGATGAAGATTATCCTCCAATCCTTCGAGGATCTCCTCATTCGCGAAACCTTCCTTCACGGCCTGCCGCGCTGTGGCACAGGCCACAGAGAGGGAGCACTCTCGGATCCTGGAGAGCTCGGGGTAAACAGCGGAATCGCTGAGATCCTGCGGGGTGACCTTGGCGGCGAGGGCACGAGCGGCTTCAAGAAACATTCGTTCGTTGACACGGGCAACGCTACCGGCACTGATTCCCAAGCCAGCCCCCGGGAAAATGAACGCATTGTTACCCTGACCGATGCGATAGCGCTTTCCATTATGAGTCACCGGGGCGAAGGGGCTGCCGGTCGCCACGATCGCACGCCCATCCGACCATTGAATCGCCTCACCTCCGGTACACTCTGACTTGGAGGTGGGATTGGAAAGTGGAAAAATGATGGGTCGGTCGTTGATCTTTGCCATGAGCTGCACGACTTCCCTGGTGAACGTGCCCGCCGTCCCCGACGTCCCTAACAAAATGGTCGGCTTGACATTTTCAACCGTTTCCAGAAGGGTAATCTTCGACCGATCCTGGCACTTGTAAGCGGCAACTTCATCCACGTCTCGAGCATAAGTCGCCTTGAAATCCTCCAGCTTGGGGCGAGCTTTGGTCACCAAACCCGAACTGTCGACCGTCCAGATGCGCTTGATGGCCTCGCCATGGGAGAGCCCATCTTCCATCATGGCCGACACGATCAGGTCGGAGATGCCCTGGGCCGAGGCCCCCGCGCCCGCAAACACCACCCTTTGTTCCCGCATGGGCTTCCCCGTGATGCGCAGTGCGCTGAATAGCCCTGCAACAATGACACCGGCCGTGCCCTGAATATCGTCATTGAAGCTGCACAGCTTGTCCCTGAAGCGCTTCAGCTGATGAAGGGCGTTCGCTTTGAGAAAATCCTCCCACTGGAGAAGTGTCCGAGGAAAGACCTTTTGAACAGCGGCCACGAACGCGTCGATGAATGCCTGGTAGGGTTCTCCCCGTACCCTTTTTTGTCTGAGCCCGAGGTAGAGGGGGTCCTTCAACCGGTCCTCGTTGTCTGTACCCACGTCCAACATGATAGGCAGGGTGCTGTGCGGAGAAATTCCCGCGCACAGGGTGTAGAGGCACAGCTTTCCGATGGGAATACCCATGCCTCCCGCTCCCTGATCGCCCAAACCTAGGATCCTCTCGCCATCCGTGACGACGATGATCGAAGGATTCGAGATTCCGGAGTTGATCAGGAGCTTCTCCAGCATGTCCTTCTGGCCAAAATTCATGTAGAGCCCACGCCCCCGACGATAAATATGAGAGTATTTCTGGCAAGCTTCACCGACCACTGGAGTGTACACGACCGGCATCATCTCATCGATATGATCGAGCACCAGCCGGTAGAAGAGCGTCTCGTTGCGGTCCTGCAGGCTGGAAAGATAAATAAACCTCTCCAAGTTCGTCGTTTTGGCCAGATAGTTCTCGTACGTCCTCTCTAGTTGTTGCTTTATGGTGCACACCGCCGGAGGCACGAGCCCATGGAGGTCAAGCTCATCCCTTTCCCGATTGGTGAAGGCCGTCCCTTTGTTGGTCAGCGGGTTGAGGAGCAGCGCTCTACCTTTCTCCGAAACCGCCATGTACTTCTGCCCCGTTGCAGGATCTATCTTGATGCTTATATTCATGCCGATGATCTCCTTAGACGTAATAGGAATATATGAAATGCTGGGTCCACTTGAATGGGGATCTCCCCGACGAGCTGCGTGTTAAGCTCCCAAGGGAGTGACTTCGGAAGTCTCCTTCCGCCCCTGGAGGCGATTAGAAGCTTGGAAACACGGTGAAGAGGAAGAGACTGCTCCTGGAATCCGCGGCTCAAAAAAACGTCTGCCCGCTTGAACCCGGGGTTTCCCTCCCCTCCGCATTGACTAGGAATATACACCCGACCATGCACTCTGCTCCACCTCAATTTTGTCTCCGCACTTACGACCAGGGCGGTTTCCCCCAGATTCCGACATTCAGAGAGTGTCCGGTTCTGCGACGCCTCGTCCCGCAACCGGTCAACCGGATCGCCGATGTGTCCGGAGTGCATCCCCCTAAATTACTTATCCGACAAGCACTTCGTGCACTCTAGAAACTGGCATTCGACTTGCTATGGCTTAGGGCTATAGACAATCTACAGCCATGGCAGTAGGACGTCTACATCCGGGGGAGCCATGAAGGTACGTTATCAAAATCGAATTGAGTTACTACAAGGAACGCTCGACCTGCTCATACTGCAAACCCTGCAATGGGGGCCTCAGCACGGCTACGGAATCAGTCAGGCCATCCGAGCGAACTCCGGAGAGGTGCTGCGGGTCGACACAGGGTCACTCTATCCGGCGCTGCACCGCTTGGAACGACAGAAATGGATAGAGGCGGAATGGGAGGTTTCTGAAAATCGGCAACGGGTCCGGGTCTATCACCTCACCGGGAAAGGAAAAAAACAGCTGCTCACCGAGCGATCTCGCTGGGAGCAACTGCAAGACGCGATTGCAGGAATTCTCAGTCCGGCAAAGGGAGAAAGCAAGGCATGAGATTCTTTGGCCGAAGGCGCCGGCGAACCCAGGAGATTCGAGGGGAAATCGACCGGCACTTACAAATGGCGGAGCAAGATCGTACTGAGCGCGGGGATGCACCCGAAGAAGCGCGGCACGCCGTCCAGCGGGAGTTTGGCAACCTCGATCTGATCCACGACGTGACTCGCGACCTGTGGGGCGGGCGATGGCTGGAACACCTCCTTCAGGATATTCGTTATGGCGCACGGATGCTAAGGAAGAATCCCGCTTTCACGGCGGTAGCGGTGGTGACCTTAGGCCTGGGCATAGGGGCGGTGACCGCGATCATCAGTGTCGTGAATGGATTTCTCTTCCGGCCCCTCCCCTACCGGGACCCTGCAAGGCTGGTCGTACTCCACAGTCGCAACTTGAGGGGCGTCCTCGCATGGATGGGCAACTCGCTTCCCGATTTCGATGAGTGGCGAGGTTCAAATCACACTTTCGAGGGGATGGCTGCCTACGCTGAAGACAGTTTTAACCTCTCCTTCAACGACCGACCCGAACGAGTTCAAGGGACAGCGGTCTCCGCCAGTCTCTTCTCGCTCCTCGGCGTCGCTCCAGTCCTGGGCCGGGGTATTTATCCCGACGAAGACAGAGCCGACGGGGCAGGCGTCGTTGTCCTCGGCCATGACCTGTGGCGGCACCGTTTCGGGGCTGACCCGGCTATCATCGGTCGTACCGTCAGAGTGAACGCACATGCGTACACCGTGATTGGGGTGATGCCGCCTGAATTCAAGTTTTATGAGTTTGCCGATTTCTGGATTCCTTTAAGCGGGTACGCCGGCACAGCTCTGCGTGATCGGGGGGCGCGTGCCTACGAGGTCATCGCTCGACTCAAGCCTGGAGCCTCCCTCGAGCAGGCTCAAGCTGAAATCGATATCCTGGCGCAGAACCTGGCGCATTCTTTTCCCCAGACGAATTCTGGAGTCGCGGTGGATATCGTACGGCTCGAGCAGGAACGCAAAGAGTTTGGATCGGCAATACCTCTTCTGTTGGGAGCCGTGGGCTTCGTTCTATTGATCGTCTGCGCCAATGTAGCCAACTTGTTGATTGCCCGTGGCGTGACCCGGCAAAAAGAGATGGCCATCCGAATCGCAGTGGGCGCAGGCAGATTGCGCCTGATTCGTCAGTTGCTGACTGAAAGCATTATGCTCTCCTTACTGGGAGGGATCCTGGGTGTGGTGATAGCCCTTGGGGCATCGGACTTGATCGTTGCCTCCATCCCCGTGAAGATCCCATTCTGGTTGAAATTCAAAGTCGACGGACGGGTGCTCGCCCTGACCTTCCTGATCGTGGCTATCACCGGTTTGTTGGTTGGGCTGCTGCCGGCCCTCGATGCCTCCAGGATGAGTGCTAACGACCAACTCAAAGAGGGCGGAGTGGCCCCGGGCGGTCGGCGTGGTCGCCGCTTCCGCAGCGTACTGGTCGTTTCGCAGATCGGGTTTGCGCTGGTGCTGATGTGCGGTGCGGGCGTATTGATCCGGAGCTTCCTGCGACTGCAGGCTGTTAATGTGGGGTTGAACCCGACGGGCGTTGTAACGATGCACGTTGAGCTACCCACAGGGCAGTATCCGCAACCCCGTCAGGTGAATGCCTTCCAGAATCGGATGCTCGAACGGATACAGAAGCTTCCAGGCGTTGAGTCTCTGGCGCTTTTTACGTCTGCCCAGGAGCTCGCGAATGCGCTCGACCTTCCCGGGCAGGGTACGAATGAAAGACGTGACGCCCCTCCAGTAAACATTCAGAGTGTCAGCCCTGATTACTTCCGCGTGATGGATATTCCGTTGCGGAGTGGACGAGTTTTCACGGATCAAGACACGGCCACGAGTGCCGGCGTGATCATCGTGAGCGAATTGGCTGCCCGACGATTCTGGCCACGGGGGAATTTCATAGGTCAACAGCTGAACGTCAGCAACACGAATCTACCGGACACCCTGCTGACAGTTATCGGCGTGGTCGGGGACACCAGCCAGCCGGGATTGTATTCCCAAGGTGTAGGCCTCCGGGCAGGGCTCGACCTCTATGTTTCCCTGGCACAGCACTCCGGGCGCGCGATGACCCTCGCGGTCCGCACTCCGGCCCCTCCGGAGCGGTTCGCCGCCGGCGTTCGGACGATGGTTCAGGAGATCAACCCGGAGCTTCCCATATTCAACGTCCAGAGCATGGAGCGCCGCGTCTTCGGCGGGTTGTGGCCGCTCCGTGCTTTGACTCAGTTGCTCGGCATCTTTGCTGGTGTCGGATTGCTTCTCGCGTGTGTCGGGATTTATGGAGTGGTTTTGTACTCGGTGTCGCAGCGCACACTCGAGATGGGGATCCGGATGGCCCTCGGGGCCAAGAGGAGTGATGTGCTGAAGCTGATCGTTGGAGAGGGAGTGATGTTGGCGATGTGCGGAGCGGGGATCGGCTTGATTGCGGCTTTTGCGTTGACTCAGATGATGTCGAGCTTGCTGTTTGGGGTAAGTGCCACTGATCCCGCAGTGTTTCTTGGCGTCGCCTTCTTGCTGGTCGCGACGGCGCTGCTGGCCAGTTACATCCCGGCGCGGCGAGCGATGCGTGCTGATCCCATGGCGGCCCTGCGGGTTGAGTAGTATACGGGAAGTGAGAGATGACGAAAATGAACTCAGAAATCGGAGGTCGGAAGTCAGACCTCGCGGGATACGGACCACCGGAGAGAGAGCGCATGACCTGCCAATCTGCCTTGTCCCTGGCTTCTGGCCGCTTTTCCCGCTGCTTATCTGACTTCTGACGTCCGACTTCTGAATTCGAACTCAGGATCTGTAGTCTTTGATTGCACGGAGATGGATTCATGAACTTCCCATTCTGGCGGCGCAGACAAAAAGAGGACGATCTCAAGAATGAAATTGAGAGCCACCTGCAAATGGCAGCAAGTGAGCGCGAGGAGCGGGGTGAACTAAACCCGGAAGCCCAGCATGCGGCCCGCCGGGAATTTGGGAATGTTGATCTGGTACGCAAGGTAACCCGTCATCAGTGGGGCGGGCTGTGGCTGGAACACCTTTTACAGGACATTCGATTCGGCGCGCGCATGTTGAGAAGAAATCCCGTATTTACCCTCGTAGCCATGATGACCCTGGCGCTTGGCATTGGCGCGAACACCGCCGTGTTCAGCATCGTCAATGCGGTTCTCCTCAGACCCCTTCCCTTCCAGCATGCAGATCGAATCTACCAGGTTGGGCGGACCGGAAATCGCATTGGTGGATTTTCGATTTCACTTCCCATTTTTCTGGCATGGCAGGACAAACGGAAGGTCTTTGAACACCTCGCCCTCATCCGTTGGTCAGGCCCCGAAACCCTCACCGGCGCCGGTGATCCGCTACAAGTAAGAAGCCTGTCTGTCTCTACGGAATTCTTCCCTGCCCTCGGCGTTCAGCCGGCGCTGGGACGCACCTTCGTCCCTGAGGAAGGGAAACCGGGTGGGGCCCGGGCGCTGATGTTGGGGGAGGGCTTCTGGCGGAGTTATTTCGGCGGAGATCCAAACTTGCTGGGGAGGACGCTGACCATGGATGGAGAGCAGTTCGCCGTGGTGGGCGTCCTCCCGCGTGGTTTCGAACTGCCCATACCTGGCGCGAGAGATGTACAAGTGTGGTTTCCAATCCAGCTTCCGACGGAAAGCCACAACCCGAGCAACGAGGCGTTGTGCGTGGGGCTTCTGAGAGCTGACATTACACCTTCCCAGGCAGAAGCGGCACTCACGCCTCCCATAACTGAATTGTCGCGACAATTCCCGACAATGATCGGGGCAAACGAGCAGGCGCGCCTGGTTGGATTGCGGAATTTTGTTTCCCGTCGGGCCGGGCGCGCGCCCCTGCTCCTGGTTGGAGCGGTGGCATTTCTGCTCTTGATCGTGTGCGCCAATGTCGCCAATCTGCTCCTGGCGCGAGCCGGCGTCCGAAAGAGAGAGATGGCTATTCGTGCAGCTATCGGAGCGGGGCGAGGACGAATCATCCGGCAGCTTTTGACAGAGAGCGTCCTTTTGGCGTTGCTTGGGGGATCGACAGGGGTGCTGGTCTGTTATCTCAGTTTTGATTTCATTCTTTCTCTCGTTCCCGCTGGCCTCTTGCGGGTCGGGACCGTCCGGATCGATATCCCGGTACTCGCCGCAACATTTCTGCTCAGCCTCCTGGCGGGGGCGGTTTTCGGTCTGGTCCCTGCGCTCCACACGTCACGCCAGGATTTGAATCTTTCCCTCAATGAGGCCTCCCGGCAATCGAGTTCCGCCAGCCACGGGTGGCTTCGCTCGTCGCTGGTAGTAAGCGAAGTCGCTCTGGCGCTGGTTCTCCTGATGGGTGCAGCGCTTCTGATTGAAAGCTTTGCTCGGTTGCTTCGCGTCCAACCCGGGTTCGACTCGAGCCGTTTGCTCACGTTTCAACTCGCCCTTCCAATGAAGCAGTACGGTTCTCCGGACCAGAGAGCACTGCTCTTCAAGCAGGCGACTCTGGGGTTTTCAGCGCTTCCCGGCACCGAACAGGTCGGCCTCGCTAACGTCCTCCCTCTCAGAGGCGGGCCGGATTTGCTCTTCAATATTGTCGCAGGGACGGGCTCGATCTCTCCTGACACCGCCCTGGACGCCGAATATCGCATCATCAGCCCGGGGTACTTCTCCGTGCTCCACATTCCCGTGCTGCGCGGCCGCACCTTCAACGAAACCGATGACCATGCGTCGCAAGCAGTCGCCATCATTAATCGAACGATGGCCGAATCGTTTTGGCCTGGCTTGGATCCCATCGGACGGCGAATCTGGATTGGCAAGCCGATGGGGCCCGCTTGGACGGAACCCGCACCAAGGGAAATTGTGGGGGTCGTCGAAGATATCCGTGAAAGCTCCCTGGCCGAGCCGCCCGAAGCGACCATGTACATTCCCTTCGGCCAGGCACCACATTCGGGCGCAGCATTCTTCATGGTCCGGACGGCAGGTGACCCGACGGCAGTTGTTCCTTCCCTTCGGAGCGCCATGAAGAATGTGGATGCCGCCCTGCCGCTTTCATCGGTCACGACGATGGACGAGGTTGTCACGGCGTCTCTGGGCGACTGGCGGTTCCGCACGACACTGCTGGCGATCTTCGGGGGCGTCGCCCTGTTCATTGCAACGATCGGTGTCTATGGCGTGGTCTCCTACTCTGTTTCACAGAGAACTCAGGAGATGGGAATTCGGGCGGCCCTCGGCGCAAAGCCGGTGGCCTTGCTGCGGTTGGTTCTTCTCGACGGCGCCAAGTTGGCTTTGACGGGCGTCTTGACCGGCATCTTGGCGGCGCTCGGGCTGACTCGATTGATGACAGGCCTGCTATTCGGGACAAAACCAACTGATCTCTGGACCTTCGCCGTGATTGCAATTCTCCTCGTCATGGTGGCTGTAGCGGCCTGCTACTTCCCGGCCCGGCGTGCATCGAGAGTCGATCCGGTGGTGGCGATGCGATATGAGTAACCCGCGAAGACTGGTAATGATGGGAATGAAGTCAGAAGTCAGAGGTCAAAAGTCGGAGGTTGGAAATAAGATCTTTGAAGTCAGAGGTCGGAAGTCAGAAGTTGGAAGTGAAAGTCGAGTGATGCCAGAGGCCGGAAGCCTGAATAATAGATCTGCTGATACGGCTTGTTTCTGGCCTTGGTCATTTTCCTTTGATTTTTTCTGACTTCTGACGTCCGACCTCTGACCTCGAATTAAGGATCTGGAATTGTTGACTGGATGGAAAAGGAGATGGAACCATGAATTTCCCTTTCTGGCGACGTAAACGGCGAGAAGACGACTTCAAGAAAGAAATTGAGAGCCATCTGGAGATGGCTAACAGGGATCGCCTTGAGCAGGGTGACCCTCCCGAAACGGCGCATCATGCTGTCCACCGGGAATTCGGGAATGTCGACCTGGTGCGCGAACTGACGCGGCAGCAGTGGAGATGGAACTGGGTCGATGCCCTGCTTCGTGATACTGGCTACGGCGTGCGGATGCTTCGGAAGAACCTCGGCTTCACCGCCGTCGCCGTCCTCACTCTCGCCCTCGGCATCGGCGCTACAACGGCGATCTTCAGCGCCTTGAACCCGATCCTGTTCGAGCCGTTACCATACCCTCACGCCAGCCGGATCATGATGATCTGGGACATTTTTCAGGGCAAGCGCTCCGACGTAACGTTTCACACCTATCGCGAACTGGCAGCAAGGGGCCGTATCTTCGACTCGATCGCCGTGCTGGAGCCCTGGCAGCCGACCATGACCGGAGCGGACCAGCCGGAACGATTCAACGGGCAGAGTGTCAGCTCGGGCTACTTCCAGGTGCTGGGCGTGTCGCCCGTAATGGGGCGAGACTTCCAAGCGGCCGATGATGTGCTCAAGGGCCCCAAAGTGGTGATCCTCAGCGACACACTGTGGCGGAGGCGTTTTGCCCGCGATCGCACCATCATTGGGCGGCAGATCATCCTCGACGGGGACGTATATGCCGTCATCGGCGTGATGCCGCACGCATTCGAGAATGTCCTGGGTCCCTCGGCAGAGATCTGGTCTCCCATGCAGTACGACACTCAACATATCACTGCCTTCGACACCGCGGAATGGGGTCATCACCTGCATATGGTGGGGCGGTTGCGGCCAGGTCTCGGGATTGATCAGGCCAGACGGGATCTTGAGCTGATCGCGCACAACCCCGTGCCGGAATTTCCCCGGCCGCGTTGGGCGTCCCTGAAGGACGGGTTCATCGCCAATTCGCTGCAGGACGAAATCACCCGTGGCGTGAAGCCGGCGCTCTTCACCATTTTCGGAGCGGTGATCCTGGTGCTCCTGATCGCATGTGTGAACGTGACCAACCTTCTGCTCGCGCGCGGCGTCGAGCGGCGGGGCGAATTCGCGATGCGCGCGGCGCTCGGCGCGGGGGACAGCCGGCTGATCCGGCAACTGCTCACAGAGAGCCTGCTCCTCGCCGCGATGGGCGGGGTGGCCGGCATGGCCGTGGCGATGCTCAGCGTGCGCGCCCTCGTGGCGCTCAGCCCATCTGAGCTGCCCCGTGTCGCCGCGATCAGTATCAATGGCACGGTGTTCGCCTTTGGTTTGGGCATCACCACCTTGATCGGGCTGGCCTTTGGGTTGATCCCAGCGCTGCACGCGGCGCGCAGCGATCCTCACCGGGACTTCCAGCAAATCTCGCGGCATATCGCGGGCGGGCACAGGCGCGTCCGTGGCACACTCGTTGTCGCGGAAGTCGCGCTCGCCCTCGTGTTGCTGGTCAGCACGGGGTTGCTCCTCCGGAGCCTCCAGCGGCTGCTCGCGGTTCCCGTGGGCTTCGATTCATCACACCTGCTCACCATGCAGGTACAGACGTCCGGCCATCGGTTCGACGACGACGGCGCCAAGCACCGGTTCTTTGCGCAGGCCCTGGAAGCGGTCCGTAATGTTCCCGGCGTCGCGGCGGCGGCGTTCACCAACCTACTGCCTCTAAGTGGCGATCAATATGGTGTGTATGGCACGCAGTTCGAAAATGGGGTCTCTTACAGCGTATTTAGATACGTGGTAACCCCGGGGTACTTTGAAGCGATGGGCATTGCGCTCCACCGCGGCCGCCTGCTGGATGCGCACGATGGCGCCAACTCGCCGCCGGCCGTTGTGATCAGCGAATCGTTAGCGAAGAGCCAGTTCCCCGGTCACGACCCCATTGGTCAGCGTGTGCACATCGGCCCCCTGAACCGACCGTGGTACAGCATTGTCGGCGTGGTTGACGACGTGAAGCAGGCCTCCGTGGCGGAGAGCGATCCGGATGCGGTGTATATCACGCCGAACCAGTCGTGGTTCGCAGATGACGCGATGTCGCTCGTGGTCCGGACACGCGGTGACGCTGCGGCACTCACCCCTGTTATTAGAGAGGCCATCTGGTCAGTAGACAAGGATCAGCCGATCGTGCATGTCACGACGATGGACGACCTGCTTGCGGCCTCGTCGGCGGAGCGGCGCTTCGCGTTGATCCTCTTCGAGGCGTTCGCGCTCGCGGCCCTGGTGCTTGCGGCCGCCGGCATCTACGGCGTCCTCTCCGGGAGCGTGGCCGAGCGCACACATGAAATGGGGATTCGGCAGGCACTTGGCGCCGGGCGAGGGGATGTGCTGAGGCTCGTCCTCGCACAAGCCACACGGATGACGCTCGTCGGCGTGGGCATCGGTACGGCAGGGGCGCTGGAGGTGACGCCGCTGTTGGCGAGCCTGCTGTTCAAAGTTTCGGCGACGGACCCCGTGACCTTCGTCGCCGTGGCGGCTCTGCTCACGCTGCTCGCGCTGGCGGCTTCTTTCCTGCCCGCATGGCGCGCCATGCGCGTCGATCCGGTGGTGGCGTTGCGGTATGAGTAGTAAGCCAGAAGTCGAGGGTAACGAGAATGAGGTCAGAAGTCGGAGATCAGAGAATCTTTTTGACGTTTGATTTCTGACCCCCGACGCCCTCTGTAGATCCCGGGCCACTCATTGCTACTTACGGAGATGAACCCATGAAATTCCCGTCCTGGCGACACCGACAACGAGGAGACGACCTCAAGAACGAGATTGAGAGCCACCTGGAGATGGCCGCCCGTGATCGTGCCGAGCGCGGTGAGCTTCGTGACGAAGCACAACACGCTTCGCATCGGGAATTCGGCAACGTGGATCTGGTGCGCGAAGTGACCCGCGAGCAATGGGGAGGGCGCTGGCTGGAGAACGTTGTTCAAGATGCCCGGTACGGCGCCCGGGTTTTGTCGAGGGCCCCCGGTTTCACTCTTGCGGCCGTGCTTACACTGGCGCTGGGCATCGGGGCCAACTCGACGATCTTCAGCTGGATTAACGCAACCTTGTTGAGCCCCATCCCGGGCGTGGCCGATTCCAGCGGAATCGTAAGTATCGCGTCAGGAACGCCGCAGGATCCAGCTCCGATTTCTTATCCCGATTATATGGATCTGCGCGATAGGAATCACACCCTTTCGGGGCTCATGAGTTTCGCTTTGAGAGATATGGGTCTGACAGGCCATGGAAAACCCGAGCGCGTTTGGGGCATGTTCGTATCGTCGAACTATTTCGACGTGTTGGGTGTGCGACCCCTTCTGGGGAGGGGATTTGTGTCTGGAAAGGGCGAAACCCCAAACAGTGCGCCGGTTGTGGTCATCAGTTACCGTCTTTGGCAGGATCGGTTTGGCGGCAAACCCTCCCTCCTGGGACAATCGATCGAGATCAACCATCATCCCTTTACGATCGTCGGCGTCACCCCACCAATGTTTCGGGGGACCCAAACCGGATTGCGTGCCAATCTCTGGATTCCTGTGACGTTAGAGCAACAGATCATTCCGGGGGAGACCTTTCTTCAGTCGAGAGGGACGGGCTGGCTAATTCCAATGGGACGGCTCAAACCCGCTGTAACGCAGGCCCAGGCCGCCGCAGACCTGAGTGTCCTCATGCAGCAGCTGGCCACTCAGTTCCCAGCGGAACACAAAGCCGGCCATACGCTGACCCTGGCGCCCCTCTGGCGCGCCCCCTTTGGCGCCAATTATTATATGAGCACGATCCTGTTGCTTTTGATGTCCATCGCCGGCGTGGTCCTTCTTTTAACTTGTGCGAATGTTGCCAATCTGATGCTGGTGCGGTCTGTCTCGCGGCGGCGCGAGGTGGCGATACGCCTTTCCATGGGGGCGACTCGGGGACGTCTTATACGTCAATTTCTCATCGAGAGCCTTTTGGTCGCTCTCGGGGGCGGCGGGATTGCCGCGCTCTTCACCTTATGGACGGCAGGGCTCCTTTCCGAATTCATCCCACCGACGGGTCTACCGGTCTCCATCAGCGCCGGGATGAACGGCCCCGTGTCCCTGGTTACCCTGCTGATTTCGATCTTGACCGGCGTGATTTTTGGAATCTTGCCGGCCCTTCGCGCCTCCAAACTGCAACTGGTCGATGCATTCAAGGACGACAGCGGAAACATCGCGGGTGGGGTTCGCAAGGCACGGCTGTCGGGCGCGCTGGTGGTGGTCCAGGTGGCGCTATCCCTCCTTCTGTTGATTTGCAGTGGATTGTTTATCCAAAGTTTTCGAAGGGCGCAACACTTTGATCCGGGATTCAACCCACACCATGTACTGCTGGAATCTTATGCGTTCTTTAATTCCGGAACTGATCCCGGCCCGAATCCCGAGTTTCACCGTAAACTTCTGGAAAGGTTGGAAGGGCTACCCGGTGTTCAGGCGGCGGCCTTGGCCGACTGGGTCCCACTAAGCCTGAATGAGAATTCTACGGACGTCGCACCAGAAGGCTACGTACCGAGGTCTCATGAGGCGATGGTGGTGGGATACACCTCCATCTCTCCTCATTACTTCCAAACGATGGAAATCCACTTGGTCGCCGGGCGCGATTTTGCGGTCGCCGACAACCTAGCGTCCCCTTTGGTTGCCATCGTGAACCGGGCCTTCGCCGCAGGCTATTGGGATGGACAGAACCCGCTCGGGAAGAAATTCAAGGCCTTTGGCAAATTGTTTGAGGTAATTGGAGTCGCCGAAAACGGCAATTACGGAGAATTGAACGAGCGGCCGCGGGGGTTGGCGTATTTCCCCATTTTCCAGGGCCATAATGCGGGCGCCATCATCCACGTCCGCGTGGCCGGTAATCCGCTCGCCTATGCCTCGGCGGTGGAAGGAGCGGTGCATCAACTGGATCCCGAACTCCCGCTGTTCGATCTCACCACGCTCGATTCCATCATGGAGCTTAATACCGTCACGCAGCGGCTGGCCGGAATCTTCGTCGGAGCCTTTGGTTTTCTTGCACTCTTGCTGGCTGCCGTCGGAGTGTACGCTGTGATCGCCTACGTCACGCGCCAGCGCACGCATGAGATCGGTATTCGCATGGCCCTCGGCGCCGATCCTGGCGATATTTTCAAGATGGTTCTGCGCCACGGACTTCTTCTTGTAATCCTCGGGGTCACACTCGGCCTGGCGGCATCATTCGCGATGACTCCTGTGTTCTCAAGCGAACTCTTTGGGATCACATCCACCGATCCGGTGACCTTTGCCGGATTCACGGTAATTCTCTTCCTTGTCGCGCTCCTTGCCTGCTTTCTTCCGGCCAGGCGGGCCATGCGCGTCGATCCCATGGTGGCGCTGCGGTATGAGTGAGTCGATTGCGGAATGCGCATTGCGGATTGCAAGGTGCACAGATAATGGAGGGAAGAGAGGAATAGGAATATGAAATTTCCCTGGATACGCTTTCGGAAAGACGAAGAAGTGAAGAGAGAAATTCAAAGCCATCTGGAAATGGCGACCCGGGATCGTCTCGATCGGGGCGAGGCGGCCGACAAAGCGCTTTACACCGTGCGCCGGGAGTTTGGAAACGTCGATCTGGTGCGCGAAGTGACCCGCGAGCAATGGGGAGGGCGCTGGCTGGAGGATCTGCTTCGGGACGTCCGCTTCGGCGCACGTATGCTGCGCAGGAATCCGAGTTTCTCGGCCGTTGCGGTGCTGACCCTGACGCTTGCAATCGGAGCCAACACGACAATCTTCAGCGTTGTGAATAGCGTGCTTCTTCAGCCACTACCCCTCAGAGCGGCAAACCGTCTTGTGGTCATTTGGGTCAACAACCTTCAACAGGGCTGGTCTCGCGTTGGGCCGTCGGGCCTGGATTACCTGAATTGGAAGGAGCAGAACACGTCCTTCGAGGACCTGTTTCTGTTCGAGCACGGCACCGGCACGGTCACGGGCACGGGAGAGCCCGAGCAAGTGGCCGGCCTGCGGGTGACAACTAATTTCGGCGACTTCTTTGGCCTCCAACCCGTTCTTGGCCGGACCTTCCGCCCGGAGGAGTCCACAGCCCGCCACAACCTCGTCCTCCTCTCTTACGCATATTGGCAGCGCGGCTTTGGTTCAGATCCCGGTGTCATCGGGAGAGGGATGACCTTGAACGGCGAGTCGTACACGATCATCGGGGTGTTGCCGGCTTCGCTAGCTACGCTTCGTCCCGTCGACGTCGTGGTCCCCTTTGATACCGACTGGGTGAAGCGGGCGGACTCCGACTTGGGAGTTTTGGGCCGCTTGAAACCTGGAGTTACGTTGAAGCAAGCCTCCGCTGAAATGGGTACGATCTCGGAGCGAATCGGGCGGGAGCGGCCTGTTCGCAAAGGCTGGAGCACAGTCCTGGTGCCGCTCGAAGTAGCGCGCGTAGAGTACATACAACCGGCATTGCTGCTCCTTCTGGGTGCGGTGGGATTCGTGCTGCTCATCGCCTGTGTCAATGTCGCCAACTTGATGGCAGCGAGGACCGTCGCGCGCCATCGGGAGGTGGCGATCCGCAAGGCTTTGGAGCTGTGTACGGTGTTCCAGCGCGACGCCGCCGCCACCCGGGCGTTCGTCGATGCGCTGGAGGCGAAGGAGCTGCTGGTGGAGCGCCGCGCCG
>JAIQFY010000093.1 GCA_020072965.1 Terriglobia bacterium
CCCATGAAGGAGACGCGGCCCCAATAAGGGGTAAATGGTTTGAACGGGACATCCTAAATCGAGAGTATCTGAATGATGTCTAAACGGGGATCATCCGAGTCTGAATGCGCAGCGACAAAGAGGACGCGCACGCTATGGCAGTTCGACGACGCTGAACACGAGCCTGGTGACCGCTCATTCTGGCGTGCTGGCAGGATTGAATGCATCAACTCTCTATCACTACCGGGTGAAGTCGCGGGACGCCGCAGGGAACCTGGCGACATCAACCGATTTCACATTCACGACCGCTGCAGACACGACGGCTCCGGTGATTTCGGGCACCGCGGCGTCGCAGATTACGCAGAGTGGGGCGACCATAGGTTGGACCACCAACGAAGCCTCAGACACGCAGGTCGAATATGGACCGACCGCCAGCTACGGCAGTTCCACGACGCTGAACACGAGCTTGGTGACGTCGCATTCGGCGGCCCTGTCCGGACTGACGGCATCGACCCTGTATCACTATCGGGTGAAGTCGCGAGATGCCGGGGGGAACCTGGCGACGTCGGTGGATTTCACATTCACAACCGCGCCCGACACGACAGCCCCTGTCATCTCCGCAATTAGTACATCCACGATTACCCTGACCGGCGCAACGATCAATTGGACGACCAACGAAGCTTCGGACACCCAAGTGGACTATGGGACGAGCGCCAGCTACAGCAGCACCACGACGCTCAACACGAGCCTGGTGACGTCGCATTCGGCCGCCCTGTCCGGACTGACGGTATCGACGCTGTATCACTATCGCGTGAAGTCACGGGATGCCGCAGGCAACCTGGCGACTTCGGCGGATTCGTCGTTTACGACAGCGGCGGATGTGACGCCACCCTTGGTGCCCACGGGTTTGAGTGCGAGCGCGACGAGTTCTACCCAAATCAACCTGAGTTGGACGGCCTCGACTGACAATGTGGCCGTGACGGGTTACAGGATTTTTAGGAATGCGACTCAGGTTGCCACGACGGCAGGAACTTCATTCCAGGATACCGGCCTGACTCCCTCCACTTCTTACAGCTATACCGTCTCAGCGTACGATGCCGCAGGGAACACCTCCGCACTATCGACGGCGGCCTCGGCGACGACTCAGGCTCCCCCTGATACCACTCCGCCGGTGATCTCGGCGGTCACAGCCTCCTCAATCACAAGTTCTGATGCGACGGTCACCTGGACCACGGATGAACCCGCGGATTCCCAGGTGGACTACGGAACAACGACGGCGTACGGGAACTCCACGACCCTCGATGCCGCTCGGACGACCGCTCATTCCCAATTGCTCAGCGGACTGGTAGCAGGCACGACGTATCACTTCCGGGTGAAGTCGCTCGATGCGGCGGGGAATCTCGCGGTCTCGGCCGATTTCATCTTCTCGACAACCAGTCTTTGTGATGTCAACGGAGACGCGGGCATCAACGCGTTGGATTTACAGGCGGTGATCAACGCCATTCTTGCTGGAACCAATCCGGCCAAGCTCGATATCAACCGGGACAACCGGGTCGATGTACTCGATTTGCAGATCCTTAATAACGTCATACTAGGAGTAAGAACGTGTCCATTATAAGAGAATATCCCAATACAGTGAGGTCCACTGGTCTTTGTTCATTCCCATGCATTGAAAGATTTTCAGCCGTTTTGATAGTTGTGTTTGCATTCGGGATGATAACGCAGTTCGGCTTCCCGGAAGTCATGGCTGCGCAACCGGCAGCGTTGACCGTGGGCAATGCGAGTGCCGCGGCTGGAATGCCTGTCGATCTCGGGGTCACTCTTGCGCCAGGCACCGCGACGATCAGTACGCTGCAGTTTGACCTGACGCTCGCCCCGGGACTCACCTACGTTTCAATGACGACGGGAGCAGCCGCAGCGGCGGCCGGTAAGACCGCCGTCGACAGTGTGATCCCCGGCGGCGTGAGGGTGCTGATCTTTGGACTGAATCAAAACGCGATCGGATCCGGTTCCGTGACGGTGATGACCTTAAACATCGCAGGGGGTTCTCCTGCGGGCAGCTTGCCGGTTGGGATAACAGGCATCGTGGCGTCTGATCCCCTGGGATTTGCAGTCACGACGTCCGGGTCAGGTGGCTCCGTGCTTGTGACTGCGCCGGCCGACACGAAACCCCCGGTCATCACAGGGGTGGCTGCGTCCTCCCTAACGCAGACAGGGGCGACGATCACTTGGTCGACGGACGAGGGAAGTGATACGCAGGTGGAGTATGGAACGAGTGTAAGCTACGGCGGCTTCACGGCGCTCAACACGAGCCTGGTGACGTCGCATTCGACCAGCTTGTCCGGACTGACGGTGGCGACCCTGTATCACTATCGCGTCAGGTCGCGGGATGCGGCAGGCAACCTGGCGACATCTGCGGACTTCACCTTGACGACGCTCGCTGGGAACAGCGAGTGTGCGCCAGCGAACGTGCGGTGTGTCGCTGCGGCGGCGGGGCCGACGCAAGAGTACACGACGATTCAGGCAGCGGCGGAGGCGGCGCAGCCGGGCGATACGGTGCTGGTTTATGACGGCACCTACGCCGGCTTCCAGGTATCAAGTTCGGGAACGGCCGCGGCGCCAATCCATTTTGAGGCCGCCGGCCGCAACGCTGTGATCAACGTGGACGGGCCGACGGGCGATGGGATCCGTTTGCAAAATGTCAGCTATGTCAGCGTGGATGGCTTTTACATCGAGAGTCCGTCGAAGCGATGCGTGGCGGCCGTCGGGGCGTCGCCGGTCGCACCGATGCAGGGGCTTTCGATCCGTAACAATACCTGCCACGCGTCGGCGGGAGAGGGCTTTTTCCTGTCCGATGTGGGTGGCGGGGTGATCGAGTTGAATAGCATTATTAATGCAGGGCGTGGGAACAAACCCACCGGGCACGGGATCAGCTTGTCCGGTGGAGGAAGCGACAACACGACGCTGCGTGGCAATCTCATCAGCGGCAGCGGTGGGGATGGGGTGAGTGTGAGTGGGAATGCAGCGGCAGGCGGAGACGGCATCATCCAGGGACTCCTCATGGAAGACAACAGCATCTCGGGCGGCCGCCGCAATGGCATGGGGTTGGATGGGGTGCAGGATGCGGTGTTGCAGAACAACCTCGTCTATGCCAATGGGCGCAGTGCATTGCGGGGCTATCAAAGCGCCGGGGCTCAAGGGCCGCGCAATTTGACGGTCGTGAGCAACACCCTGCTGGTGCCCCCCGGCGGGGAGTATGCAATCAGGTTGACAGAGGATCAGGGAGGTCACACGCTGTTCGACAACATTGTGCTGAGCGACAGCACAAGCGGAGGCAGCGTGGCGGTGAGCAACCGCAGCCTGGTGACCGGGTCGAATGGGGTGGTCGACCGGTTTTCGCTCGATGGGGGGACAACCCAGATCAGTCTGGCGCAGTGGCAGGCAGCGGGTTACGAGGGAGGTTCCTTCATGACGACGGCGGCGGACCTGTTCGTCAATGTCGCGGGAAATGACTACCACTTGAAGGCGGGGTCGGCAGCGATCGATAAGGGACGCGCCAGCCTTGCAGCAGCGGCAGCGCCGGGGGGTGATCTGGAAGGAAACAGTCGGCCGCAGGGCAATGGGTATGACGTCGGTTCCTACGAGTCCCCCGTCCGGCCTGCAGATATAACGCCTCCGACAATCTCGGGAATTACCGTTCCCTCCATCACGACCTCCAGTGCGACCATCAACTGGACAACGGACGAACCCTCGGACTCCCAGGTGGAATACGGAACCACGACGAGTTATGGGAACTTCAGTACGTTGAGCTCCTCTTTGGTCAGCAATCATTCCGTGGTACTGAGCGGGTTGAGCGCGGCGACGACGTATTACTTCAGAGTGCGCTCGCGAGATGGCAGCGGAAACCTGGCGCTCTCTACCGGTTTTTCTTTGACCACCCAGGTTGTTGCTCAGTCTCTTACCGTTTTTAATGTCCTGGTTACGAATGTAGCCTCCCGGCAGGCCACCATCCAGTGGACAACTAACCTCCCGTCGACCTCGCAGGTGGAATACGGCACCAGCATCAGACTTGGCGCGCTTAGTGCCCTGGACCCTGCCCTCGTAACGGATCATACGGTGACTTTGACAAACTTGAAGGGCGGACGAACGTTTTATTTCCGGGTGAGCAGTAAAGATGCCCAGGGAATTCTGGTTGTCTCGAGCGTTTCTTCGTTCATTGCGGCCCGGTAGTCAGTAATCATTCCGCCGCGACTCCTGTGTGTTGTTCTGTGTTGGGCTCCCCGAAAGTAATCCTGGGGAGCCCGATTTTTTTGTGCGGACGTTAGCCTGTGGAATTTAGAATTTGGTTCTTGTTTGGATTTTGGCCCTTGGATCCTATTTGGACTTTGGCTTTTGGAATTTGCTTCCGCAACCCCGATGAATCGGGAGGAAAATCCAAAGGGGCGTCGGCTTTCTTGCCTGCGCTACCCACAACCTTCTGAAAAAAGCTTGTCACGCCCTGGAAGGGCATACGATAATAGCCCAACGATTCATCGCTGGGTTGAAGTATAGGATCCCCCCGATTCTCTACCCGTCAAAAGTCCCGTAGGGACGACTGAAATCAGAAATTCAAAGGAGACGAAGAATGCCTCATTCCTATTGCAGTTGTCTGATGCATTGTGTATTCAGCACCAAGAATCGTCAGAAAATCATTTCAGCTGACCTTCAACATTCTCTCTGGCCTTATTTGGGCGGTATCGCAAGAGAACATAAGATGAAGGCCCTCGCGATCGGAGGAGTTGTCGATCACGTTCATCTTCTTCTCTCGCTACCTTCTACCTTGACGGTCGCTAAAGGAATTCAACTGATCAAAGGCGGGTCATCAAAATGGATTCATGACACGTTCTCATCCTATCGGCAGTTCGAGTGGCAGGAGGGTTATGGTGCGTTTAGTGTGAGTATCTCTCATGAGCAGGAGACGATTCGATACATTAATAACCAGGCAGCGCATCACCGGAAGAGGAGCTTTAAGGAAGAATTTGTAGCATTTCTAAAGAAGCATCGGATCGAATATGATGAGCGATATGTGTGGGGTTGAACTTGGCATGGGTTTCAGCCGTCCCTACGGGACTCGATCTCGAATCACCTCGACTTTCTCAGCGATAAATCGCTGGGCTATTTCCATATGTCCCTACGGGACCATTTCCCGCAAACCCTGGATTTTCGGAAGATGAATTTGTGCAAAACCAATCCAGCATTGATAGTTGAAGGATAGGATCGCTCAATGCCCGATTTATCGGGGCAAAATAATCGTAGCCTGAGGCTGGCGCCTCAGGCTACGACTCTACTGTCCGCCTTCGGCGGCTACGTGAGAGCACATCTTGGAGTGGAGCGCTTAGACCTTCTAATCGCCGCACACAATTTCCTGAAGCTCCAAATTCTCAGACCTCTTCGGTTAGTTCTTGTTTCGAAATCGCCAAGTCATGGGATAACATACGGGGTCAGCCGACCTAGTTCCTAAGCTTGCCACGACTAGTCACTCTGCAAATCAGGAGGTCAAGTATGAATTCAAAAGCTCTTGTGGGATCACTCGCCTTATTCCTGATCCTCTTCATTCACCAAATCTCGGTTCCTTCATTGTCCTTTGCTCAGCGCCCCTCGCCTCTACCGTCACTTCGGGAGCAGGCTCGAATCCAGCAGGAATGGCTGAAGCTGCGGCTGGAGAGGGAATTGCCGCGGTTGATGCGCCAGAATGGTGTCGCCATGTGGATCGTTGATTGTCGGGAATACAATGAAGATCCGGTTTTCAAACTTCTTGCCTCTCCCACGGCCTTTGCGGCGAGGCGGCGCACGATTCTGGTATTTTTTGATCGAGGCGAAGAAAAAGGGCTCGAGCGGCTGGCCCTGGGCGGAGGATCACAAGATGACCTTTACACGGTCTATCGTGATCCCGAGAATTCCGGCCGGGAACTTTACGGCAAGAGTCAATTCGTCTCGCTGCGGAAAATCGTTGAGGAACGGAAGCCTTCCACCATCGCGCTGGATATTTCGGCAACACATTCATTTTCAGACGGCCTCTCGGTGTCCGAATACGAGGCGCTCTCAGACGCCCTGGGTCCCCAGTGGATGGCTCGAGTCGTGCGAGCCGAACGTCTTCCGCTCGATTATCTGGACGTTCGCATTCCCGAAATGATGCCGACCTACCGTCACATGATGGAGATCGCCCATTCCTTGATGGAGCGTGCCTTTTCCAATGAGGTCATTGAACCCGGGAAGACCACCACCAACGACGTGGTCTGGTGGTTGCGCCAGCGGGTCAACGACATGGGTCTGGGCACATGGTTTCAGCCGACCATTGACGTCCAGCGACCGGGGCAGGATGCGAAGTCCATCCTTTCTGAGAAAGAAGATGTGGTGATTGAGCGCGGTGATGTACTGCACTCAGATTTTGGGATCACGGCGATGGGGCTGAACACCGACAGCCAGCACATGGGATATGTTCTGCGCCCGGGAGAAAAGGATGTTCCCGAGGCCATCAAGCGGGCGCTCAGAACCACGAACCAGCTTCAGGATCTGCTCTTGGAACGCATGAAGGCCGGCCGGAGCGGAAACGAGGTGCTTGCGGATACTCTCGCTCAGATGAAGGCGGCCGGCATCAATGGAAGCGTTTACTCACATCCCATTGGAGATCATGGGCACGGGGCCGGACCGCTGATTGGATTGTGGGACCGGCAACAGGGCGTCCCCGGGCGAGGGGATGTGCCGATCCTGCCATCCTCCTGGTTTTCCATCGAACTCTCTTCGAAGACCGCGGTTCCCGAATGGAAAGGACAGGAATTGACGGTTGCCCTGGAAGACGATGCCGCCATCGATGCGGCCGGAAAGGTCTCGTGGATCCTCAATCGACAATCGGAATTTCATCTGGTGAAGTGAGAAGGCGCCAAGGCTCATTCCGAAGCGAGAGGGGGAAGCAAATTCCAAAGTCCAAAATCCAAATAAAACCCAAATTCCAAGGGCCAAACAAAACCACGCAGGCCCACAGGGCTGGTGCGCCGCGGCGTATAGCTCCATCTGTCGAAGATCCACCGTGGCGGGAGCTGCGTGTTTTTGCGGGGCGAGGGTGGGGTAGCGATGAGAGAAGACCTCAGAGCCCCCGCTTGCGGGGCGACATATTTGCTCAGAATTCATTCGCGGTTCATTTTTATCTCCCCGGTATTCTCCCAGCACCTTCCTTTACCATGCCCCGTCCCGCTTTGTACGATGAGAGATTCCATCGGGGACGAAAATTCATTGCTCATGTTATACACATAACCATCAACCGCTTCTGTCGCCCCGCAAGCGGGGCTCTTCGCATTCTTCTTATGCGTACCCCACCCTCGCTCTCCGCCTACGGCGGACGGAGCGTCGGATGGGGCTACATTCTCTTGGCCCTCCGGGCCTGGGTGGTTTTGTTTGGACCTTGGATTTTGGACTTTGGGTTTTATTTGGATTTTGGATTTTGGACTTTGGAGTTTGATTTCATAGCGCCATTCAGGCCCCAAAATGGCCCGATGAAAGCCGCAAACGGTCAGTTCTCTGGCGGAAAGTTCATATATTCCCTCCTGTGAAGTATCCTTCCGGCGCTATCATCCCAAATTCTTAAGAAGCGGTGAAATCAATCCAATGAGGATTCGGAAGAAGCTGAAGCAAGCCCTGCGCCATTTTCATGTCACCCGAGTCCTGTTGAGCCGCTTGTTCTTCACCCAGTATCCCCTTCTGGCTCATCTCATCCCGATGCGAAGGTGCAATCTCTCCTGTGCGTACTGCAATGAATACGACAACTTTTCGCAACCGGTGCCGCTTGAGGAAATGTACAAGCGCGTTGACAAATTGGCTGCGCTGGGCACGAAGATTATTACCATCAGCGGCGGGGAGCCCCTGCTCCATCCCAACCTGGAGCTCATCATCCGGCGCATCCGGAGTCACGGCATGATTGCCGGGTTGATCAGCAACTGTTATCTGATGACGCCCGAGCGCATCCGCTCTTTGAACAAGGCCGGACTGGAGTTTCTGCAGGTCTCCATCGACAATGTGATTCCGGACGAGGTGTCGAAGAAGAGCTTGAAGGTCCTGGATTCCAAGCTCGTCAATCTTCAACGGCATGCCGAATTTGGGGTCAACATCAATTCAGTCATCGGAGGAGGGATTGCCAATCCGGAAGATGCCCTCGTCGTCGCGCGGCGCGCCGTCGAGCTCGGATTTACGACCTCCCTGGGGGTGATCCATGATGGGCACGGGACTTTGAAACCGCTCAACGAGCTGGAGCAGAGAGTTCAACACGCCATGAGGCTTCTTGGCAAAAAAAGCTATGCCAGGATCCACAAGTTCCAGGACAACCTCTCCCAGGGAAAGCCGAATGAGTGGCGTTGCCGGGCCGGCGCGCGCTACCTTTACGTTTGTGAAGAGGGACTGGTGCACTATTGTTCTCAACAACGCGGCTATCCTGCCATCCCACTGCAGCAATACAGTTTTGAGGATCTTCGCCGCGAATATTTTACGAAGAAAGCGTGTGCCCCGTTTTGTACCGTGGCCTGTGTCCACCAGGTCGCCACGCTTGATAACTGGCGCGATCCGCAACACATCGATCCCATTGCCGTCCCTTCTCCCCAACCCAGCCTCCAGCCCGGTGGAATGGGGGAGCCGGCCCGCGCCTGAACCGGGCGTGGTACCCACCGCGTTCTTCGACCCCTCGTATTCAATGCCCATTGGCGCTCCAGGCTCTCCTGATGTCCTTCTGAAGACCATTTGATGATTTAAGCTTTTTTTACCGCCGAGGCGCTGAGTGGCTGACGCGGTCAATTCGTCCTGAAATTCCTTGTCATCCTGCCGCGTTTGGCTTGTCAAGACATTGAACTCGTACTAAGCTCTGACTCCATGACCGAACCTCAGGAAACACCCTCTTCGATGGTCCACATCTTCGGAGTCCTCCTGATTATTGTGGTGGGGGTCGTCGTTCGGGTCATCTACCAGGCTTATATGCTCAGCGGCTCACCGTCTTCCAGCCAGTGGCAGTTGGGGCTGGGACTGGCCGGCGGGGCGGGAGTGGTCCTGCTCCTTGTTTTTGCGTTGCGACGCCGTCTTCGGCTGGGCGCCGCCAAAGGGTTCGAGCCATGGATGATCACTCACGCTTATTGTGGAGTCGCGGCGGGGATTGTACTGCTGCACCACGGCCTCTTTAACTTTGCGATG
Source organism: Terriglobia bacterium (assembly GCA_020072965.1). Lineage (GTDB taxonomy): Bacteria > Acidobacteriota > Terriglobia > JAIQFV01 > JAIQFV01 > JAIQFV01. The sequence goes on from JAIQFY010000093.1 coordinate 9,187, forward strand.
GATCTCCGTGGGATCCTGCTGTTATTGCTGACCCTCTCTCTTCTCCTTGGAATTCTCCTTTTGATATTGAGAAAGCAGGAAGGTGCAACCGGTCCTTCCGCCATGACACGCAGATTATCCTCGCTTCACTTGCTGGTATCGATCTTCACCGGAATTCTCCTGGTGGTGCACGTGTTGTTCGATGCGGTGGTGCATCAGTAAAAGGAGTGGTCAGTGGCCTGTGGTCAGCGGTCAGTGGTCAGTTAGAAGCGCGCTCTATCGAATTACTTCCCTAGTGTTTCATACTCGAAAAGGATTTGATTCAGTCAAAATGAGCGGATGCGCACCTTAATGGCCACTGACCACTGACCACAGGCCACTGGCCACAGGCCACAGACCACTGACCACTGTTTCCAAACCGGGAGGTCCCCATGTCACGATGGCTATTCAAGACAGAACCCACTCATTATTCATTCGATGACTTGGCGCAGAACAAGAAGGCGGTCTGGGATGGCATCACCAACAACCTGGCGCTGAAGCACCTGCGTGGGGTCAGGAAGGGGGACGAAGTCTTTATTTATCACACCGGCGACGAGAAACGACTGGTAGGGATTGCGCACATTTCATCAAATCCTTATCCGGATCCGAAGCAGAACGACCCCAAGATGGCGGTTGTCGATATCAAACCGGGGCGCAGGTTGAAACGGGGAGTCACACTGGCTGAAATCAAAGCGGACAAGGCGCTCAAGAACTTCGACTTGGTACGGAATTCGCGCCTCTCCGTCATGCCCGTGTCCGACGCACAGTGGCAGCACCTGCTCGAGCTTTCGGGGGAGTAGGGTGCGGGTATTAGGGAATAGGTGTATTGACATTATAGGTTAGCATACGTATACTGCTGAGGCAGGAGGAGGATCTCATGAAGCTCCATGCCCAGGCAGCACTCACGATTAAACAACGTCAAGAGGTACACCGGTTGCATCGCGAAGACCACGTTAGCATA
>JAIQFY010000040.1 GCA_020072965.1 Terriglobia bacterium
GGATCATTCTTCGATCGGCACGGATAGAAGGTCGTTCCGGGAGCATTCTAAGAATCTCCCGAACTGAACAAAGAGCCACCACAGCCAAGTAAAATATCCGTTCGCAAGGAGCTTGACAAAAACGACCACATAGAAGGTCTCCGCATTCTTCAATTGCTGACGGGCGAGGGCCAGCGCGGTGGTTAGCTGAAGATCGCGAATGAAAAAAATGTGGAGTTGCCTCTTCAAATGCAGATTGCGGAGACCTGACCCTCCGCATTAGTCTCGGACAAAAGCTTCATCCCCCAACGCCACCTGCGCCTGCAACTGGTCCCACGGGATCTGGATCAGGCCCTCCCGTGCGGCCGACTCCACATACTCCCGATACCTCTCCACGCGCTGACTCTGCTCTCCCCCCAGCCACGCCAGCACCGCGTGGGTGCTTAACCATGCGGGCACCGGCTCCAGGCCAATGTAGGCGCGATAGGAACTCCACCGGTAGTTCCTCAAAAACTCAATGCGATCCCTCCACACCGCGGTCCCCAGTTCCCTCCCTGCTCCCACTTGATTTCGTCGCCGAGTCTGCTTGTTCAAGGCGAAGCGCTCGACGCGAATAGGATTGAGGTGCACATAACGACTGAGCTCCAACCCCCAGCGTTGCGGCTCCACGATGATGGCTTTGAACCGCCCTTGCAGGAGGTGTCCCGCCCGCCGGTGTCGCCCATTGAACCAGCTGCTGTACCCACTATTCAACCATTGCATGGCCCGGCTGAGGTTCGCTTCCAGCGTTTCCAGCAACCCATGCCAATGATTGTCCATCAGGGTGTAAACATGCAGACGCAGGCGATACCGCTCCGTCATTTGGCTGAGTCGCCTCAGAAATTCTCGCCGGTCCTCGTCATCACGAAAAATCAGCTGCCGCTCATTCCCTCTCGACGTAATGTGATACCATCCCCCTTCGCACTGAAGGCGTAACGGCCTGGCCATGGGAACTCCACTGCGGGGGAAGGTTGGAAGCAAAGGCCCTCTCTGTGGGGGAGGACACTGACCCCATTATACCGCGTTCGAATTAGGGAGGATCGATAAATCCTCTTCGCATCAGCGGCGCCATTGCGGATCCTCCAAATGTCCAAAGTCCCGATCTGACCCCACCCGTGCCCCACCCGTGCACTGATCGAGGTCGGCTGCAAGCGGTTGTAAAGCAAGTGAGCATCAGATCCGAATGTTACTTCAAATGGATTTGGCCTTTCTGTACTGTGGAGGCAAATGAGGATGAGGCCTGCTGCAACTGTTCAGTTGGATAAAGGTTCAGGCCTGCCCGAGCAATTCCTATTCAAGCAGAGGCCAGCCTCCTCACCTTCGCACTTCGACGAGTTCCCCATGGATTCCGTAAAACTTCAAGCCGGGCTCCGGAAGGAGTCGCATACTAATTTCAAGTTTAGCCGCCGAGGTAAGCGCCAAGTTCTGCCGGCGGCTAAAGATGAACAACCTGGTCTCATATAAGAACGTTCCGTTTGGCGCGCCCAGGATCTCACGGCTGCGCGGGTCAATTGCGTAAAGCATACCGTTGGTCGCTTCAACCAGCAGTACGCCATGCCGTTTGAAGACAGCCCCATCGCTAAACTTTTGCCCATTTATCTCGACTGTGGCAGGTATCCGCCACCAAAAATTGGACCACAGCACAAAAGATAGAATGAGTAGGAGTCCTAGTGCCCCAATCGCAGATGTCTTCCGTTTCATTGTGGGACGAGCCTCCTCCATGTGACTTGATCGATTTGGTGACCTTGCTGTGCTAGACCACGAACGGTGCCTCCCACCGTATTCGCTTTCACTATGCTCGAACCGGCATAAACGACGACATTGCCCCCGACAAAGATCGCCGAATGCCCTTCTCGACCCGCCGCTTGGGCATGGAACCCTACAACATCACCAACCCGCGCTGACGACGGGGTAGTTTGCCCTCCTCCGACCACCGCCAAACCAGTTATACCTTTATTCTTGTCTCCAAGATCATTCGCAATGGGTGGGTAATTGCTTCCGAGCAGTGTTTGGTTCGTTGGATAACCTCTTACGCCATCCCACCCGACGCCAGCACCGTTAGCATACTGCTCAGCAACAAAGACGTTGCATTTGTCTGTCCTTGGGCCGTATGAGCCGGTATATCCGTTGTCGGGCAGGTCAGCGTCAAAGGCGTACTCTGTACTGCCCAAATTGTTAAGAGCGCTCATAGCAGCACCCAGCCCGGCCGGGTCCGAAGCTCCATCGGGGACAGCTGCAATAGTAGTGTTGACGTCTGCAATAGCGGCTGCAGCTTGCTTGTCCCCAACTTGTATCGCGAGCTTTTGTTGAGCCTCTTGGAGCCGTTTCTTCTCCTCCTCAGTTGGATCCCGGTGGCCATCGGGATCGGCCGCAAGTATCGGGTTATTGTTGATGTAGCTATAGAGATTTAGCGACTGGGGATTTCTCAGGTCGGCATATGGGATTGGAACAGGAAGCAGGCTCCAGTCTGGCGACGTCCAGCGGCCCATGTTCGAGCCGTAGTATCTCGCCCCAAAGTAATCGAGGCCGGATTCGGCGTCCCGTTCTTTGCCGGTAAACTTCTGGTTGATCGCATCGAGCTGTTCGTAGCCCATCACCGCGGTCCGTCCACCGACTCCCGCAGGGATGGTTTCTCCAAACGGGAGGTAATCGTGACGGGAGATGACAGCTCCTGAGGCATCGGTCACGAGGCGTGTGCTTCCGAGGTGGTCTGCCGTTAAAAAACTTGTCCCAGTCCCCGCTGGCCCCCCTGTCGAGTACTCCGCCGTCAATTTTCCCGCAGCATCATAGACAAAGATTGTCGTCACACCACCAGCCACCTTTTTCACCCGCCTACCGTCCCCATCGTAACTGTAGGCTCCAGATCCACTATTGCCAGCGGCGCTGACCAGGCGGTTCTCGGCATCGTAGTTGTACTGGGCGTTGCTAGTGGGATCATAAGTCAGGTTTCCCGCGTTGTCGTGAACATAGCCCGGGTCATTGATCCGATTCTTGATATGGTCAATGCCCGGGATTAGCAATGGCGGCAAGAAGGGCGAGTCCGACCTCTGACCTCCGGTGCGATTTCCATACTGGTCGTACTCGTACGTGTACCACCACAAATCGTTGTTCTCCCCAATCTTCTTCAGGCGGTTCAATGCATCATATTCATATTTCTGGTTCATCGAAGTCGCGCCCACTGAAATCATCTGCGTCAGCACATTGCCATTGTTGTCGTTTTGCCCGGTGGTGTTGTAAGAGTACGCTAACTTAAGGACCGAAGAATCGGTGCCGGAGGTGCCCAATCCGATCTCTGTCGGCTGCAACCGACTCCCGTATTCCGCATGCTTCTCCGAGGTCATTCCACCTGCCAGATTATACCCGTAATACATCTTGTAGGTTTGCGAGCCAGTCGTCTGCCAGCTCTCAGCTACTCGCCCCATGCCATCATAACTCTTGAAGTCCGTGATTGAAACGCTGGAATTGACCTGGGTGAGGCGGCCCTTGGAGTTGCTGACACTCGAGTCATCGTAGTGGTTATGCCTCGCGTATCCGTCTTCGTGAGCAGGTTTCCGTTGCCATCGTACGAATATCCTTGGGACCATTGGCGGTTTCCTGTGACCAAATCTAGGAGATTCAGGCTGGCATTGACATCCTGTTCGGGATTCTTGGCACGCACAAGCCGTTTGAGAGAATCGTACATGAAGTACCGTGTCTGCTGCCCTTGAATCACGGTCGTCAAATCATCCAGCGCGTCATAGGTGTAGGAGGTCGGCTGGACCGGACTGTTGACATCGCCCAGCACGCCGGTGGTCTTGTCGGGCTCATCCACGCGGATCAGTCGGCCAAGCGCGTCCGTCAAACTTCGCCGCGGCTTGCCGGCCTGGTCCGTCACCGTCGTCGTGTTTCCGTAATAATCAGTCGTTACCACTCCGGTAGACGCGTTGAATCGATCCGTGGTCTCCGTCGTCTTGACCCGCGACAGCCCGTCATAGCCGAACGTGGTCATCCCGTAAGTCTCGTCCGATGTGCTGCGGTAGGGGTTCGAGACCGTGTGCTTGCGCCCCAGCGCGTCGTAAGTTGTGTCGGCGTAGACGATGCCCTGGGGGTCGCTCATCAACTGCGTCTGGATGACCCGCGCCAGGCCATCATACACACTCTTGGTTTTAATGACCCCGTCGCCACTACTGTTCAAATCACGCGCCGTCACCACGTTTAGAGCGTTGTCGTTGTAAGTGTAGACGGTCGTGGGATGATACGAATTCTGACCCACGGGCACGAGTGGAAAGGTCACCGTCTTCAGCCGATCGAGCAGATCATCGTAGGCATAATCGGTCTCTTGATTGTTGGGATCCGTGATCGAGATGGGCTTGCCCGTGCAAGAATCGTAGGTGTAGCTGGTGACCTGTTCCAAGGCATTCGTTACCTTCTTCACGTACGCGGCGGCGGAGCCACTGGATGGCTTACACGTGTCATTGCCCCACGAATCCGTGTAGTCAAACGTGGTGAAATTGGTCCGCGGATCGGTGGTCTTGACGACATTGCCGGCATCGTTGTACTGGTTTCGCGTCGTGAGCCAAGTGGGACAGTTATTCTGATCGAGCGGTGGCGTTCCCAGGCATTGCATGGTGGCCGTCAGATTGCCCCGGGAGAGGTAGTTTGTTGTGAAGATCGACCCGTGTTGAACGGCGTTCGTGCTGGAGATACCCTCGGTGTAGGAATCGTATTCAAACTTGGTCATCGACTGAAGACTGCCCGAACGGTCGTAAACGAATTGTCGTGCGGGTAAACTGCGCAAATGGATAGTGGCATTGGGGTCGGGTGAGCCGCTATTCGGCGGATTGACCGTATCGTAGAAATAACCACTGTTCCCCGGAAGGCCGGCGCTGACGTTACAATCATTGCCGTTGATCAGGTAGCAAATATGAGTATGTCGCTCTGGTGTCGTCGAGCCGTAATCGTATTCGCTGATGTCAGTCCTGTTATTGTACTTGTCGTAGAAGAAAAGTTGTTTGGAAGTTTGGCCGTCATCGAGCGTTGTATCAGTCTCAACAATAACAGGATTGTTGGCCGGAGCGAGGTCAGGTGACACCATGCTCCACCAACTTGGAGGTTGTTGGTTCCAGGTATTCGTCTGTCGCTTCAACAGCGGCGATCCCAGGTCGGTCTGGTACTCTTTGCTTTGCTTCCATGGGGGATAACTCAGTGGATCGGCTTCGTTCCCATTGTTGAATAAGTCGAGCGCAGGAGCCCCAAAGAAGTAATGTATTTCGCTGGCAAGTGGATGGCTTTCAGCATCGAATTGATCCATTTCCGACATGCTGGTATTGGTGACCTGTCCCTGGGGTGCCGGACTTTCCGCGTAGGTGTATGTCGTCTTCAATTCTGGCACCTGTGTCTGCAAATTTGGATAGACGCGCCGTTCAACCACTTTACGCAAAACTTGGCGACCCCCACCGCCTTGCCCAGTAAAGGTACTGACCAGTACTCCGGCATGATCGTACTCAATGGCGCCACCCGTTGGTAGCTCCACTCGCGCCAGCTCACCATAGACATTGTAAAAGAACTGATAATGGAGAGTGTGTCCATTGAGGTCGTCCGGACTGTTGCCAGGCAACCAGACGGACGCCACTTTACTCGGATTAACGATCAGGCTTGCGACGCTGGCGTGGATGGGAGTCAGATCGGGGAATAGGGTGCCATTTGTCGCCGCTTGGGAAGCATCGTAAGTTTGCGTTTGGCGCAAGGCGCTGGCCAGGTAGGCGAACACAATGTAAATCGTCCGAGAGGCTCCGCCCACACCTGAAAACGTGATTTCATCGCATTGCCCCTCGGTTCGACAAAGACTAAAGTTCAGGTCAGGTGCTCCGTATTGAAAGGTGACCGTACGTCCCACTGAATCGGTGATGCTGGAGAGATTGCCACCGATGTAGGTAAAAGTGACTATATTCCCGTTGCGGTCTCGCATCTCGGTAACCGCCCCCCCAGGGATGTTGTACGGTGGTGCTTGATCGGCTGCAGAGATCCGGTAACGGGTCCCGTCGCGAAGATAGAGGTAGCCAGCCACGGAAATAATCCCCTGTTGACCGCCGGCCGCTGTGTAATCATCAATAATGGGATTATCTGCAATAAAGGTTGCCGAGGAACCATCGGCAGTAACAAAAACAGTGCCCCGATCAAAGCCTACAGGCGCTGATGGATACGTATCAGTACATATCACAAACTTCGATTCGCCTCCAGTCCTTGCATCTCTTAGTTCATACTCTGTTCCATCGGCCGATGTGAAGGTTAAACGGGTGAGCGTGATCGCCGATCTTGACAAGGTGGTGCAATCGACAGGCCCATCTTTGCCTACGGTTCTTCCCTCCAGGGAGCCGGGAGCAAACCAAGGAACGGTCGACCACCAATCTTGAAGCGGGGAGTAACTCTCATCTATTTTCAGAGGCGGGCCTTTCTCGTAATGGTAAAAATGATTGATCCTCCACTTAGTTGAGAGCGGGGGAAGGTGGACAGCGGTTTGTGCGCTTCCGCGGCCGAGGATCTGAACCAGGGGGAGCCGAAAATTGAGGCTTCCATTGTAGAGGTTTACTGTTTCAAACCCGCTCAAGGGATACGACCCTGCTGGAGACCCGGGCGCGATTCCCGGAGGGGTCCATCCATCGGTCCCGGTGGTATTAGTTTCCTGAGCGTTCGTGGCGGTCGTCTCGCAAAGAAGGACCAGGAATGTCAAGAAAATGGTCAGTTTCAAGATCTGAAATATCTGGCGTCGAAATTCTTCTGATTCCCTCATAGCTTCCCTCTCATCTTTTGGAGATTGGTTGTGCCCTTCGGTTCCTCGTTCTCTCGGCCTCTGTCATTCCTTGTGAAGACAGCTCGCAATTCCTCTTTCGCAGGCCCGGATCAGTTTGGCGTGATGGTGATCCTACACACCCATTTGGGATGGCTTGACTCGCTCAGAACATAGTCACCGGGGGACAAATCGTACACCTCGCGATAATCGTGTTGCCCCTTGCGTGGTTTTACTTCCTTTACATGGTCGCCAGTGAGGCGGTTGAGATGAAAATCGAGCCCTTCGAAACCAGTACGATTGTCAATCCCGAACAAAAATCTTCCTCTCGGAAGCGTGAATGATGAAGGATCAAAACCTGAGGGCCGGAGAATGACGATCAAGCCCGGGATGATTTGGCTGTGAGGATTACCCTGACCGTTTGCTGCTCGGGGGATCGCCAACAACGTAAGAGCCAAGAGCAGGGCGAGGCATAGGATGGAAGCATTCTTCCCGATTACGCAATGACCGGGCAAAGGCCCCCTACCTTGTAAGGACCGCATGTGCTTCCACTTCATCCCTATGAGAGGCATCTTCCTCTGTGGAATTTGTTTGTCGAGAATTTTCATTGTGACCTCCATAAACTGCGCAATGGTCTTGGCCGTCGATCGTCCGTGGAGTCCTATGACATTGCTCGGAATGCTCTACTTCTGAATTCCCAGAAACAAGAAATTCGCATCCGCGAGTCCCACGTTGAACTGAACATCATTCAGCTGAATTGCAGAAATTTTCTCCGTACCCACATACTCCTCCTGGTGATAAGGGATCCCTATGCCCCCTACTGGGCGGTAATCAGAAAACACCAGGGTATGCTCAACCACAGCAGTGGGATCATCCGGTGACACCCGCAAGAATTTGACTTGCAGGGGGAGGTGCGACGCGTCGGAGATCCATACGGTCAAGTGCCCCACCTGTCGGCGGGCGGCTGCCTGGGGGTCATTGGATGCCGGTTCGCGGTTGATCTCAATACGGTGAGCCAACTGACCTGCCAGAACTTCCGTCCCGGGATAAGAAAACGTGACCCGAGCGTCGGTCGACGCAGTCACATCCGAATAAAACGGGAAGAGGAATGCGCGCATGGAAATTGCCGCAAAGAAGGGGAGCACTTGGGACCCATATCTGTGGACATAAGCCGCCTGATCCGCGTTGGTCAAGGTGACAAGGTCTCCACCTTGGATTTCGATGCGGGACAAACTCAATCCCTTCTGCTTGATAACGAAATCGGTTGCGGTCGGAGTCGCGCTGTCATACTGGATCAGGGTTCCCATCGCCAGGATATCGGCAGGGATTTTCAGGCGCGTCCACTCGCTGGCAGTCGTCATCTGGTTAAGCAGTGAAAGTGCAGGGACACTGGATTGCGGTTGCGCGACGGCCTGACCTGTGAGCCATGTCAAAAGCAGGAGGGTTAAAGCCCACCATCTCTCAGGATGTGCCTTCTCTGATTTCGTCCACTGATTATGATATCGCTGGCCCTTGTCCATGACTTCATCCTTTCCATGAGAGTAGTTTGTGGTCCCTGACATCCTCGCGTCCCTATAGCGACCTTTCCCGTTCGATCGTGCCTGCTAGTACAAAATCACCTAAAATGGAGTCAGAGTTGTAGGCCGCCCCGATCCATCGGGGCTGACCCGGCGCTGACCGATGGGCCAAAAGGCCGCCGCGTGAGGGCACGCGGCCTACAACGCACGTCAAATCCCCAAGCCCATGCCCTCTCGCATTGATTGTCGACGTTTGCATTAACAGTCCTTTCAGGCCTCACAAGACCGTTGGTCCCCAGCCAGGCCTCCACTCCTTTTGGTCTTCTCATGGAGTATCAGTCGAGAAGGTGGCATTGCCGTAAAGGTTCAAGTTATTGTGGCTGCTCGAGGAGTCCAGCGTAGAGAGCCCATCGAACGTCCATAGCCCTTTGGTATTGGCCAATGCCGTTAGGTGATGCGGGGGGGTGAAGGCGCCGGTATAGACCATGTCGGCGGTCAATCGCACTTCATCGATCAGACCATTGAAGGCGTTCGTTGAGAGGTCGGCGCCAATCCCGATCTCTAATCCCGAGGTTCCTGACCCTAAAGGATAAGCCGCTGTCGCACTGCCCTGGAGCACACCGTCCACGTAGATCTTGAGCTGACTGCCATTGTAGACACCCCCCACATGGTGCCAGGACCCGTCTGCAAGGCTGTTCGACCCGGCAGCATAGCTGTAAGTCTTGGAGTCCTTGTAAATGTAGAACCGCGGTTTGCCCGATGAGAGGCGCAGGGCATAGCCGCCCTCGCTCGAATTCTGGGAGGAGAGTCGTACCACAATATCCGCGGAGGCCGTTGAACTCGTCTTGATCCAGGCCTCCACCGTGAGCGGTCCAGTGATATTAAGCGAAGGAGCACCCTGCGCCCTGGCGTAGCTGTGATTCCCATCCAAGGAGAGCGAGTTGTTTGGTTGATTCACTGTGAGAGTAGCAGCAGTGGAGGTGCCACCACCGGGGGTCAGGTTGACGACCGTGATAGCTAAGGAGCCTGGGTTGGCAATATCAGTGCTGATGATCTGGGCTGTAAGCCTTTGGCCGGTCCCATAGGTCGTGGAACGTTCATTTCCGCCAACCTTGACCTTCGAGTTCAATACAAAGTTGTTGCCATTAACGGTCAGATTGAACGGTCCGCCCCCTGCGGTCACATTGGTGGGATCAATGGTTGTTATTGATGGAAGAGGATTGGCATTCACCGTCAGAGGCAAAGAAGAGGGTGAGAGTCCACCCCCTGGGGGCAGATTAACCACCGTAATCGGCAAGGTTGCGGGTAAGGCGACATCCGCGGCAGTGATTAGAGCTGTAACCTGGTTTGAACTGACGAATGTCGTGGCGCGACCGCTCCCGTTGACCTGAACGACCAAGCCGCTGACAAAGTCACTCCCATTCACCGTTAGCGTAAAAGCGCCATTTGCGACGAAAACACTGGATGGGGCCAGAGATGAAATGTCCGGAGCCGGATTGTTGTAGGAATAACCACCTGGGAGGGCTTTACTCACACCGTTGGGATTGGTCACCAGAACATCGACAACGCCGGCCGCGTGAGCCGCGGTGGTGGCGGTGAGGGAAGTGCCGCTGACGAAAGAAACGTTGGTTGCGGGGGTTCCACCCAACTTCACCGTCGCCCCCGACTGGAAATTGGCGCCCGTGATCGTGATTGCAGTCCCGCCGCTGATCGGGCCGAAATTCGGCGAAACGCCACCCACGGTGGGCGGACTGACATAGGTAAACGCGTTGGGAAGCGTTCCAGTCCGTCCATCATCGTTGGTAACCGCAACGCTGACACTTCCTGCAGCATGAGCGGGACTGCTGGCTGTGATGCGAGTATTATCGATTACTGTTCTGTTCGTTGCGAGAACTCCCCCAAGGTTCACCGTGGCACCAACGATGAAGTTGTATCCGTACACCGTCACGGTGGTCCCTCCATCGGTTGATCCTATTGTGGGTGAGACGCTGGAAATTGACGGCGACATGACTGGCACTCTGGCGTCCCAATTGATGTAGCCCTGTCCTGTCCCGTGATTGCCATTTCCCGACGAATCATTGAGATTCTGATCATCAAACTTCCAGAGGGCCTTGGTACCTGCCAGGGTTATCAAATGGGCCTGGGGAGTGAATGTGGAGGTGTATAGGGCCGCTGCCGAGATCCGCACTTCGTCGATTAACCCGTTGAAGAAATCTGTATACGACTTTGTGTCGTACCTGCCCCCGAGGGTGAGGGCTGAATTAATAGTTGCAGGAGGACTGCTCCCGACGGGGGTGCTTGCAGGGGTCCCGTCGACATAAATCTGCAATTGAGTCCCATCAAAAACCCCTGCGATGTGGTGCCACAAACCATCGTTGACCACCGAGGTACCCGTAACGGAAGTGAACAGACTGCCTGAGTAGAATATGTAAAAACGTGGTCTTCCATTGCTTAAGCGGAGCGAATAGCTATTGCCGCGGTCAACAAGACATTGAGTGGCGTTGGCGGATGTGGTATTGATCCATGCCTCGACAGTGATCGCTCCATTAATGCTGAGGGATGGACTGTTTGGCACGTTGACCACCGTCGCCCCATTGAGAGAAAGGGAAGTGTTGTGGACGGTACTGACCGTTGTAGTGGCCGATGCCGGCAAGGATTGAGCCGAGTTGTTATTCGCCGCATCGTAGGCAGAGACCGTGTAAGTGTACGTCGTTGCCGGCTCCAGTCCGGCGTCGTAAAACGTGGTCGCTGTGGAGGTGGCAATCTGCGCAAAATTCTGGTCCACTTTTTTGCGGGAAATCTTATAGCCCGTCACGCCCACATTGTCCGTTGAGGCATCCCATACAAGAGTGATCTGACCGGAACTTTGGGTTGTCGCTTGCAAATTGTTCGGAACCGAAGGGGCTATGGTGTCAACTGCGCTCTGAGTCCAGGCCGATGCTGGCAACGATTGAGCCGAGTTGTGATTCGCCGCATCATACGCGGAAACCGTGTAGGTGTATAAGGTGGAGGGTGTGAGTCCGGTGTCCTGGTAGGAGGTCCCAGTCGCGGTGTTGACCTGCGTCCCGTTCTGAAAAATCTTGTAACCAGTCACCCCGACGTCGTCCGTCGAAGCAGTCCATGACAGGTTGATCTGGGTGGGGCCTGCCGCTGTCGCCGTCAAGTTGGTCGGGACGGTGGGCGGAGTGGTATCTCCTGCATCCAAGGTAGTAAAAGTAAAATCATTTGATATCGCAAGATTTCCGGCAGCATCCTTTGACTTCACACGATAGTGATAAAGCGTGGAGCTGGCCAAGCCGGACAAAGCCACGGAATGACCCGTCACCATGGTCGCGATCAGTGTGGTCGATGTCCCGTACCCTGTCGTCGTACCATAGTCCACCTGTGAATCCGAACCTTCATTGGTTGTCCAAGTGACCGTTGCCCCGCTGGAGCTGATCGGGGAGGCACTCACGGCCGAGATGACCGGTGACGTGGTGTCGTTGCCTTGAGGCGTTTCTATGGCTAGAAGCCTCCCGCCGACATAAATGTATTCCTTCGATGGTTGGCCGGAAGACTGGGCCGACAAAACCACAGGGAGGCACGTCACTATCAATGCGCACAAACAGATAAGCCCGGCCATGGAAGAGCAAAAGTCTCCCGCGGCTCTTCTCGCGTTCAATAGGGATTCCTCTGGCCCCATGTCCAAATCTCGATGCTGTCTGGGAGAGTCACTACCGGACGCGTACTTCGTGAAAAATAGTGCAATCTGTGACAGAAACATGAAATCCTCCGTTTGAGCGCATCGATCGTTCACATCTTCTTATCTTTGCTAATCTTCAGTATCTGGGAAGAAGTGCCCGACGTTTCACAACCCTTCCTCAACCGGGCCTGGGGAATGCAAACGTCGTCTCTTCATGTTTCAATACCTACCGGGAGAGTTCCAAATGCAGCGGCGGTGCCAATCCGCCTCTACTTAAAAAGGCGAGAAAAGAGTGAGAATCAGGCCGCCAATTCAAAATTTTTATCTAACGATCACGCGAGGTTTAAGGTTTAGAATCGGCTCCCCATCTTAGGGTTCTCACGCGCAGTAATTTCAATCCAGACTGCGATACTGTTTGGCCTTGCTGATGGGCAAAAACAATTCTCAAGAAAATCGCTCATGGTCGTGTGAGTCGGCGGAGAAGGCTGGCGGGGCATTCCTCTGCACTGCTCAGAGCGATCGCCGCATTTCCAGCCCCTCGAGTCAACCAACAAACGGGCACAGCTTATCTTTTAAGTTGGCGTGACCCTCGCCCGGCGACCCGAACCGACCGTCTCCAAATCGAGTCAGACAGGGCCATGGCGACCTTTGCCCCAGTCTGGCCTCCTGCGGAGCTGCGCCGCCGGTTTCTCTTTGTCCGACCGGGTGCGCCCCATTTCCAAGCGGTCAATTTCTTTTGACACTCCTCCCAGAATCAGGCATCTTATCTTTTTCGTAGTACGCACGTAGAAATGCCGGATTGGCAGAATGCCATCATCATTATTATCCATGAGGTTCCCCGATGCTGACTGAAGAAATGATTAGCGCACTCATTCAGAAAACGGATTCAAAGATATTGTTGCTCGTAATGGATGGCCTGGGCGGGCTGGCCGTAAACGGCAAAAGCGAAATGGAAACGGCGGTGACCCCCAACTTCGATGCCCTGGTCAAGACTTCTGCGGTTGGTCTGGCAGACCCGGTCTCCCCCGGCATTACCCCGGGAAGCGGTCCAGGCCACCTGGCCATCTTCGGATATGATCCCCTGAAGTACCAGATCGGCCGCGGCGTCCTCGAAGCGCTGGGCGCGGGTTTGGAGATGACGCACCGCGATGTGGCGGCCCGTGGGAATTTTTGCACTATCGACTCCGGCGACGTCATCACAGATCGCCGAGCGGGCCGCATGGCGACCGCCATTAACAAGAAACTGTGTGCCAAGCTGAAGCGTGAAATTCCAGCGATTGACGACGTCCAACTGATCATCCAGCCAGGAATAGAACATCGCTTCTCAGTGCTGTTCCGGGGAGACGACCTCGATGACCGCTTAACCGACGCCGACCCGCAGAAGGAGGGGAAGAAGCGCATTCCCGCCGAGACGCTTGATCCCGCGGCGAAAAAGACGGCGGTGATTGTGAACAAATTCCTAGAGCGGGTGAAGGAAGTGCTCCGCGAGGATCATCCTGCCAATGCGGCGATTCTTCGGGGATTTGCCAAGTATCCGGCCATTCCCAGCATGCACACGCGGTTCGGACTCCGCGCCGCCGCCATTGCGACTTATCCGATGTACCGCGGACTGGCAAAACTGGTCGGGATGGAGGTGTTGAAAACCGGGGATACCTTCGCCGACGAGATCCAGACCCTCCGTCAGCATTTCTCGAGCTACGATTTTTTCTACCTCCATTACAAAAAGACCGACAGCTACGGAGAAGACGGCAATTTTGAAATGAAAGTGAAGTCGATTGAGGAGGTGGACCGCCACATCCCGGAGCTGTTGTCATTAGACGCCGAGGTCTTTGCAATTACCGGCGACCACTCCAGCCCCTCGGCGCTCAAAGCCCACAGCTGGCATCCAAGCCCGTTTCTTCTCCACTCAAAATATTGTGGGGTCGATGTCGTCGGCCGTTTTACAGAACGGGAGTGCGCGCGAGGGGTCCTGGGGAAATTTCAGGCTGTAGAGGAAATGACCCTGATGCTTGCGAATGCCCTGAAACTCAAGAAATACGGGGCTTGATTTTGGAAGGCCGAAAAATAGACCATACTCCTGCGGCGGGTTGCGGGTCCGGCGCAGGATCGGAGGAACTCAGAGATCTTTCCGGGAATGGTTTCGGGGCACTCGAGCACTGCCGCCGGATCAAGAATTACTTCATCCGCCGGAGTAGCTTGCTGGTGAGAAGCCAGCAGAGTTGGCCGCGGCCCTTGGGCGGGAGGGAGGTTATCTCGATGAAACAGAGTCCGCCCTTCTTGAGTTGAAGGGTTACACCGTCCGCGCGTCCGGTGAGCAGGAGCGCCGCCAATTGGCTGAGGTCGGGCTCATGGCCAACCAGCATCAGTCGCCGTGCCCCGGAGTAGGGTTTGAGCGCCAGCCAGAGTTTTTCAACCGCAGATCCCGGCCTGAGAGCCGGCAACTCCCTTAACCGGTCCTTGGCGCCATAGACCGAGGCCACGATGTCGGCGGTCTGGCGAGCCCTCACAAGAGGGCTGGTCAGCAGGGCATCAAACGCCACACCCAGGTTCTTCATGCCTTCTGCCGCCGCGCGCATTTTGGCCGTGCCTTCGGGGGTCAGGGGGCGTTGCTCCTCCGTGATTCCCCGCGTTCCGTGTTCGACAGCGACTCCGTGTCTGAGCAGGTAGATTTCCATAATCCAGCGATCAATGTACGTAGAAGGTCTGACCGGGAAATTTTACCACACCCGCCATCTGACCCATCAAGATTTTAATATGAAAATCGCAGCCATTGACGTGGGGAGCAATTCCATCCACATGATTCTGGTCGAATCGCACGACGGCATCGATTTTGAGATCGTCGATCGCGAAAAGGAGATGGTGCGTCTGGGAAGCGGTGTGTTTGAAACGCGCGAGCTCAGCGAGGCGGCGATGGCGCGGGCGGAACAATGCTTGCACAATTACAGGCGGCTGGCGGAGCGTCTCCGCGCCGACCGAATTCTTGCGTATGCCACCAGCGCGGTGCGCGAGGCCCGCAATGGCGGCGACTTCATCAGCCGCATCCACGAGCGGGTCGGGATCTTCCTCCAGCTCATCACGTCCGCCGAGGAGGCCCGTCTCATCACACTGGCGGTGCAGCATAGCATCAACTTTCGCGGACGCCGCGCCCTGCTGATCGACATTGGCGGGGGGAGTGTGGAGGTGTCTTTGTGTGATTCCAAGCAGACCTTCCTTTCTGAAAGCCGGAAGCTGGGAGTCATTCGCCTGACGGAAAAGTTCATTTCGCAAGATCCGATCACTAACAAGGGACGTGAGGCGATTGAGAGGTTTGTTGTCAAACGGGTCTCCGACCTCGTCCGCGAGGCGCGTCGAATCGGTTTCGCCATGGCCGTCGGGACGTCCGGTACGATCCTGACTCTGGCCGATCTGGCGCATCAAACCCGGTACAGGGAAGGGCTGCGCCATTTCAATCAACAGATTCTGAAGCTGGAATCTTTGGAGCTGCTCAATCGGCGATTGCTGGCGATGAGCCTGAAGGAGCGGCTGCGGTTCGAAGGAGTGAACCTCGCGAGGGCCACCACCATCGTGGCTGGCGCCATCCTGCTCGAAACGCTGATGCGGGAATTCAGGGTCAAACGGCTCACCCTATGCACCCGGGCTATGCGCGAAGGAATGGTCTTGGATTTTCTCCAGCGGTCCTGGGAGCCGCAGGGTTCGGTGAACGACCTGATCTCCGACGTGCGCCGGCGCAGCGTCCTGGAGCTGGCACGCCGCAGTCGCTATGACCAGGCCCATTCCGAGCGAGTCGCCCAGACCGCACTGCAGATCTTTGATGCCACGCGCCGGGTGCACCGTCTGAATCAGGAGACGCGCGAACTGTTGGAGTATGGGGCCCTCCTGCATGATATCGGAATCCTGGCGAGTTACACGCGCCACCATCGCCACTCCCAGTACCTTATCCTTAATAGCGACCTTCGCGGTTTCACGCCCAGGGAGATTAATTTTATTGCTCTTCTGGCCCGCTTTCATCGCAAAGGTGAACCGAACCGAAGGGATCCCGAATGCGCCTTGATACCGAGGAAGGAATTTGAGAGACTTCGCCGGTTGAGTGCAATCCTCCGGGTGGCGGATGGGATCGACCGCAGCCATAACCAGATTCTCACCCTGATCTCGTTGCGCAGGGATCATCGCCGCTGGCGATTTGAGTTTGAGGCCCGCGATGAGGCCGAGCTGGAGCTGTGGGGAGCACAGCGGAAGGGTCAATTGTTTGAGAAGTTGTTCGCGGGAAAAATGGACTTCCGGGTCACCTTGAACCGTCCTGAACATCCGGCAGCCCTGGTCCGGGGGAGAAAACCCCGGCCCGGGCGAAGGTCTCACAGTACCCGTTGAAAAATGCAGCATGACCGTCAGCACGAGAAGGACCCTTATGACCATACTCAATGCCAAACACGACTTTCCGGGAAAACTGATCATCGTGGAAGGGATTGATGGATCAGGCAAGTCAACCCAGCTCCTGCTTGTGCAGCGCTGGCTGCAGTCGCAGGGCCTGAAGGTGTTTTTCACGGAATGGAATTCTTCCCCCTTGGTCAAGAAGGCGAGCAAGGCGGGAAAGAAGAAAGGGATCCTGACCCCCACCACCTTTAGCCTGCTCCACGCCACGGATTTTGCCGACCGCCTGGCCTACAAAATCATTCCTCCCTTGAAGGCCGGCATGATCGTGTTGGCGGACCGTTATGCGTTTACTGCCTTTGCCCGCGATGCGGCCCGCGGGGTTCATCGGGAGTGGGTGCGGCGGGTTTACAATTTTGCGGTTCGACCGGACCTGGCGTTCTACTTCCGGGTGCCCATTGACGTGTCGGTGAAGCGACTGCTGGTCGGCCGGACTCAGTTGAAGTATTACGAGGCCGGGATGGACTTGCATCTCTCCACCGATCCCGTGGAAAGCTTCCGGTTGTTCCAGTCGCGCGTGCTTCGGGAGTACGACCACATGGTGAAGGAGTACGGTCTCATTGTGATCGACGCGCGGGATCCCATTTCAGCCATGCAGAGGCATGTGCGCGCCATTGTGCAGGCGGAGTTGGGGTTGTGAAAGAAGTTATCAGTTCTCAGTTGTCAGTTCTCAGTTTGCGCCCAAGAGGTATATTGAGAACCGGGGGTGGTTGTGATCCTTGGATCCTCTTGAAACCCATTTCTGAAATATTTTTGCCTTCTGAACCTACCCACTGAGAACTGGCAACTGACAACTGACTACAGGACTCGACTATGAATTCAATGAAACTCGTTGAAGTTCCAAAGAGGTTTTTTGGCCTGGGGTTACCCTATATCGACCTGCAGGAACTGAAGGGAAAGATCATCGTGATTGAGGGGACCGATGGGGTCGGCCGTTCCACGCAAATCGCGATGCTGCGGGATTGGCTCGAAGTGCAGGGTTTTGCCACCATGGAGACAGGATGGACCCGATCCGATTTGATTGGGCAGACGATTACCGAGGCCAAGGAGGGTCACAGCCTGAATAAATGGACCTTTAATCTGCTCTATGCCACCGATTTTGCGGACCGACTCGAGAACCAGATCCTCCCGGCCCTGCGGGCAGGCTATATTGTCCTGGCGGACCGTTATATTTACACCGCGTTTGCCCGCGCCCATGCGCGCGGGGTGGACCCGCGCTGGGTGCGTGATTTGTTCGGGTTTGCCCTGGTCCCGGACATTGTCTTTTATTTGAAGATCGATGTGAAGACGCTGATTCAGCGCGTGCTGGAATCGGGAGGGATGGATTATTGGGAATCAGGCCAGGACCAGAATCCTCACTCCGACATGTACGACAGTTTCAGGAAATATCAGTCGCAACTACTCCGCGTGTATGATCAACTCGCCCTGGAGTATCAATTTCACGTCCTGAATGCCCGACACTCCGTGCAACGAACTCAACGCGCTCTCCAACAGGCCATCACGGAATATCTGTTTGAAAAGCCCAAGGCTGCCGGCCGTCGCAAGCGCCTGGTCCTGAAGTCGGCCGCTACCAAGAGTATCCCTTGAGATCTCTTCCTCCGGCCAACCTCTCGCATTTGAATTTTCAAATTTGAGTTTGGAATGCGTACCACAATGGGGCTGAAGGGCCCCGACGAGAGAATCCCGATCGGTCCCAAGGACCTTCTTCCGCGCTCAGGTTCTCCAGTCAAGAGAGGGGGTGAGGAGGTCCAGGAGTCTGTCCGTGTTCGTACCAGCCTTTTGGGAAGTTTCCATGCCTGGGCTGAAGGTTGGCGCCTTAGACGAGGCTTCGAGTTCGGCAACCTGCATCGACCTGAATTTCGGAACTAAATCCCCAGGGCTATCCTCACTAAGGATTTCAGGAAGGATCGATAGACTCTTCCTACTTGCTTTCGTGGCGGGACCAGAACCTCAGCGGATTGGGCAGCGGAATCTGAAATTTCAAATTTGAGATCGGGTGTCCGTTTGGAGACGGGGGTCAAGAGCAACCCCGGAGAGGGCAAACGATGTGCCTGCCCCAAATCCTTGACCTCAGGCCGGAGATCGCATTTCCAGAAAAGAGAGAGGAGGTCCTGCACCCTTTGCTCGATCGACCCCCACTGAAAATTTCACGGCCCGGGCTGTAGATTGCTGCCTTAGACGAGACTTCGACTTCGGGACCCTACTTTAGCCCGGACTGGGGGGGATCTCGGGCGTCGATTGAAGGGGAGGAGGTGCGCTCTCTTCCTTCAGCGCTGCGGGAATCCTTTCGAAAAACCGAAGCGAAGCAAGCCTTCTGAGATGAGATTCAATCGTTTTCCTCTGAACATTCTGTGCATGAGCGAGAACACGCATCAGACGGAGCAGCTGCCTCTCCAGATGAAAGAGCTCGCCTCTGCGAAGCTGGGTCCGCAGGGCCCTCACCGTGGAATGAAGAACGCTGCAGTCGTGCAACGCCCCCAGTTCATCTTGGAGCGTCTTGAGTTGTTTCAGGATGCGGACCGCGCGATGCGAGTCGAAGGCCCTTGATAGAAGCTCCAGAGAGTATCGAAATTTCTTAACCTGGATTCTCAGCCGATGGTAATTAAGCAGGGTCGCTCTTGAAGACGCCGCTTCGACACTCGTGCGGATTAGTCCCAATCCTGCTTCGACAAAATGCCGGGCGAACGACACATAAGAGATCGTGAACTCTCCCCCGGGTTCATCCTCCATTGCAGGGCTCGGCCAAAGAGGACGTTGGAGTAACCTGGAAATATCGGCCTGGAGCGTGTCCAGGTCCAGGTCATCCAGTCTGGCGAACATCTTCTTCCTCAATCGCCGCTGCCGCGACTGCTCCATGGCGAGGCAATACTCGACTGGAATGGCATAGGCCTCTCCCAGTTGACCCTGCCACATTTTGAGTTGCTCGACATTAACGTCCACCTCCCGGACCAGGCCCAGGGTACGCGTCACGCGACGGACATCCCGTTTACCCTGCTTCAATTTTTTCTGAGGGTACAAACCTGCATAGATGCGCAAGGCTTCCCGCAATCGCCGCGAAGCGACGCGCATGTCATGCAAGGCCTCGATGTCGTTTTCCGCGCGGGTACGCTTCTCGTTTGTGAGCAGGACATTGAGCCGGGACTGAAGAGCGCTCTCAGCCATCTCGAGGAGGCCAGGGCCGTTTCCGCGCCGGGCGGGCGATGGGACCACGGTCGGGTAATCCTTGGTGTCTTCGGAATGCTCTTGACTCATAGAACCCCGGGTGCAATCTTTGTCTTGAAGTGCTCCATCATAGCCTTGAATGAAGGCTCTCGCAATCCTGACGCTGAATTGTAGGGTTCAGCCCGCTATGGCGTTATGACGGCCAATCTTTGACCTCGGTAGACCAAACGGGCTGAACCGGGACCGGTATTGGATCTCATTTGGGAGTCAGGAGATCGGCCATCGACAAATGACCTGCCGTCGCGGCATAATCACGCTCTCTCTTGATCGAAAGTAATTCGCATCGTGGAATCCGGGCCTCGCTAGGTTTAATATGTTGCCATTGACGGCTTAGTTTCTGTTGTTGAGCTATTAGTGCGCCGGGGTGAGCGATCCGGACGGGTGAAACCCCGCCATGGCGATTTTTGATCCCGGGCCCGCGGACAACTGGGTGCGATGGCGCATTCCTGATGGCGTGAGACAGGTCCCTATTCGCATGACCTTAAGAACATTTATCGGGCTTTTTTTATTCGTCTGTCTCTCGGTAGTCCTCACCCATTTTTACCTTGATGCCCGGATCGCCAGGTTCCTTTACCAGCAGCTCGATGCGCGGAATCCACTGCTCGGTCCGATGGATCGACTCACCCACATTGCGAGTTATCTGTTTCTAATGGTCTGCGCAATTGCCCTGGCGGGCTGGGCAGTCTATCTCTACCTGCGGCACACAGGGATCGATAACAGTCATCGACGCTTTTTTCTATTAATAAGTGTCGCCCTCCCTGTTGCCTTCCTGTTGAAATCCTTCCTGCAGGATGTCTTCGGTGCGCCCAGCCCAAGAGAGTGGCTGCGACACCCCGATGAATGGGGGTTCCACTGGTTCGCCGGAGCCGGTTATATGAATGCCTTTCCCTCCGGACATATGACCGTGCTTACGCCTTTGATCATCGCCTTGTGGAGATTCTATCCCAGGTGCCGGAAGATATCCTTGGCGCTCTGGCTGGCCCTGGCCAGCGGTTTGGTCGTGACAAACAGCCATTTTGTGAGTGATGTGATTGCCGGAGCTTACATCGGTTTGCTCGTCGATTTCAATGTTCGAATGGGTTTGTCCCTCTTACCTGGCTCAGACGCCAGTAGGCATTGAAGCCGCAGCCCCTCCAGGGCCGGAGTTCTTCATGCGCGCTTCGCAGGGCGAGGGATCAGAGGGCGATTGGACGTAAGATCTCTATGCCCAATCACAGTGCGGGTCTGTTGATGTACCGCCGTCACAACGGCGTACTGGAATTTTTCCTGGTGCACCCGGGTGGGCCATTCTGGGCAAGGAAAGAGGACGGGGTTTGGTCCATCCCCAAGGGCGAGCTGGGGGCCGGTGAAGATCCCCTCGCGGCGGCGAAGCGGGAGTTTGAAGAGGAAACCGGTTTGTCTCCGTCAGGAGATTACATTGCGCTGACCCCAATCAAGCAGCCCGGTGGCAAGATCATTCACGCCTGGGCCTTCGAAAGCGACTGCGATCCTGCAACCCTCCGCAGCAACACCTTCTCGCTGGAGTGGCCCCCTCGCTCCGGCCGCCAGCAAGTGTTTCCGGAAGTCGATCGTGCGGGATGGTTTAATCTTGATGCGGCCAAATCGAAAATCCTGAGGGGGCAGGCCGGTTTCTTGGACACGCTTCATGAACTGCTATCCAGGCGTCCTACTTAAAGATAATTATCTCTGCTTGCCCACGGTATCCGGGTAATGGAGACCAACCCTCTGTGCGCACCCGAGGTCTATCACCCATTCCCCATCACCTAACCCTTATTTTCCCATTTGCCTGTTTTTGCGCAACTGTCCTATACTCCGCTCGATCTGAATGAAAGGGCGTCCATTCAACCTCGGACTGCACCTTTTGTGGCAGGGATCGAGGGGATGAGATCCATTCGGGGCGGAGAACTCCCTCTTCAAAATGCGGGGGATCTCCGGCCCAGGGCTTTGGGCAAGCCTTGGGAGGAGGTCGATGAGCGATTAAAGGGCTCGTGTTGATTCATAACTCCGCCACGTTCGCTTGAATGCCGGTCCACTCTCCATTGGAATTCTTCAATCGCTTGCACCCATGCATTCGTTGCACCTAGAAATCAAAAACAGTAGGAGGAAAATTCGAATGAAAAGAACAGCAACTCCTCTAAAGTTGCTCGCGACAATCGCGCTCGTTCTCGCCTTAATGGGCCTGCCGGCGATTGCTGAAAAGCTGAATTACCCGGCCACCCGGAAGGTTGAACATGTCGACACGTACTTCGGCGTTACCGTCGCTGATCCGTATCGCTGGCTCGAAGATGATAACTCGCCTGAAACGGCGAAGTGGGTTCAGGAGGAGAACAAGATAACCTTCGGCTACCTGGAGAAGATTCCCTTTCGAATGAAAGTCAAGGAGCGCCTCGAGAAGCTTTACAACTATCCCAAATATACCGCCCCCTTCCGGAGAGGCGAATACTTCTTTTATTTCAAGAACGACGGTCTGCAGAACCAAAATGTTCTCTACGTCCAAAAAGGCCTCGAGGGACAGCCTGAAGTGTTCCTGGATCCCAACAAGTTTTCCGATGATGGGACCGCACGGTTGGGCGCGTTTTCAGTGTCGAAGGATGCGAGGTATGCCGCCTATGGGATCTCCAAAAGCGGATCAGACTGGCAGGATTATTTCGTTATGGAAGTGGCCACCAGGAAGCCGCTGACCGACGTACTGAATTGGATCAAAGTCTCCGGCATCTCCTGGCAGGGGAACGGATTTTATTACAGTCGGTATCCTGCACCCGCAAAGGGACAGGAGCTCTCCTCGAAGAACGAGAACCACAAAGTGTATTATCACAAGATCGGCACCCCGCAGCCGGAAGACGAATTGATTTACGAGAACCCGAAGGAACCTCAACGGTTTCATCTTGTCTCAACTACAGAAGACGAGCGCTTTGCCATTTTGACAATTTCTGAACGTGGCAAGGGCAAGAAAGGGAATGCTCTCTTCTACCGTGATGCGTCCAAAGGCGGAAGGACCTTTACTCCGATTGTCGCAGACATCGGCGACGACAGCTATGGCGTCGTGGGCAACGTGGGGGACAAGCTTCTGATCGAAACCAACCACCAGGCCCCGAATGGCAGGGTCATCCTGTTCGACCCCAAGATCCCCGATGAGAAGAACTGGAAAGACGTCCTCCCTGAGAAGCCGGAACCCCTGGAAAGCGCCAATATCGCTGGAGGGAAGCTTTTTGCCACGTACATGAAAGATGTCACCACCCGGGCCTCTGTCTACAGCTTGGAGGGGAAGCCGGAGAATGAAGTGAAGCTTGCCGGATTGGGGACAGCGGGAGGATTTCGCGGCCTGAAAGACGACAAATTTGTTTTCTACACCTTCACTTCCTTTAACTTCCCCCCGACGATTTACCGCTACGACATTGCAACCCAGAAGAGCACCCTCTTCCGATCGCCCGAGATTCCCGATTTCCAGCCCACCGACTATGAGACCAAGGAGGTCTTTTATCCCAGCAAGGATGGCACGAGGGTTCCAATGTTCCTTGTGCACAAGAAGGGCATCAAGCTGGATGGCAATAACCCGACCCTGCTGTACGGTTATGGCGGATTCAACATTACCACCTCGCCCGGTTTCAGCTCCCTCCGATTGGCCCTGCTTGAGCAGGGTGTGGTTTATGCCTCAGCCAACATGCGCGGAGGAGGCGAATATGGAGAGAAATGGCACGAAGCGGGAACCAAGCTCAAGAAGCAAAACGTTTTTGATGATTTCATTGCCGCGGCTGAATTCCTGATTGCTGACAAGATCACCTCCCCGGAGCATCTGGCGATTCTGGGAGGATCCAACGGCGGACTGCTCGTCGGCGCTGTCATGAATCAGCGGCCGGATTTGTTCAAGGTGGCCATCCCGGAGGTGGGTGTCATGGACATGCTCCGCTTCCATAAATTCACGATCGGATGGAACTGGATTGCAGATTACGGGTCGAGTGACAACGAGGAGCAGTTCAAGGCCCTCTATCGCTACTCACCCCTGCACAATATCCGGGCGGGAGTCAAGTACCCGGCCACGCTCATCACGACAGCCGACCACGACGACCGGGTGGTCCCGGCGCATTCGTTCAAATATGCCGCTACCCTCCAGGAAAAGAATGCGGGCGACCAACCGGTCTTGATCCGGATCGAAACTAAATCGGGGCATGGGGCCAGCAACACCACCAAGGTCATCGAACAAACGGCCGATATCGATTCCTTTGTCTTTTACAACCTCGGGATTACGCCGAAGTATTGAGAAAAGGGTATGAGGATGACTCTGCCCAAGCCTAAGACAATAGAGAAGAGATGCTCCTCACTAAAATTACTTTTTCGCGGCCGGGGCAATCCCCAGCCTTTTTTTTGAGATTGAGGTAAAGAGAGGCCCGTGTCAAAAGGGCCGCAAAGCCGCGTCAGAAGGTAGCACCGAGAGTGGGCGTACGGAAACTGGACCGCGTCATCCGCGTCAATTCAGGAAAGATTTTTGGAAAGGTGACCTCGTGTTTGTGCGTTATACTTGTGGAGTCGAACGGGCAGGCCATTGGAGGAGATTCATTCCTTTTGAAATGAGTTTGGAAGAGAGCTGACCGCTGAATGGAATCGATGATCAAGACAGACTTGTTTTTATCATTGTTAAAGTGGCGTCGGAGGTTGAAACGACAGGAGCGCTGGAATCGCGAACAATTGGAATCTTATCAGGCACAGGCGCTGAATCGGCTTCGTGAGTTCGTCTATACGCGTTCCCCCTTCTATCAAAAATTTCACTGTGGCTTGTACCGGGCCCCGTTGCGGGAGGTTCCGATCCTGACCAAGTCTCTAATGATGGAGAATTTCGATGACCTGGTGACGGATCGAAGAATTCATCTCGACGAGATTCGCACGCATCTGAAGCGCGTTCCCAAGGAGAAGCGCTATCAGGACCGCTATTGGATCATTCCCACGTCCGCCACCACGGGGGATCCCTCGGTCAGCCTGTTCAACAACAACGAATGGGCAGCAGTCCTGGCCTCCGGGATACGTTCCTATGATTGGGCAGGCGTGAGGATTCGCCCCTTTCATCGCATCCGTGCCGCTGCCATTGTTTCAAAGGTCCCCACGAATATGACCGCTCGAGTCACTGGGACGATCCATTTCTGGTGGTTTCCGACCCTTCGAATTTCGGCCGCTGATCCGTTGAGCAGTATGGTAGAGCGACTCAATAGGTGGCAACCAGAAATCCTGCAGGCGTATGGCGGCATTGCCTCCCTGCTGGCCGAGGAACAGTTAGCCGGCCGATTGAAGATTGCTCTCCGGGTTATCGCGACGGGCTCCGAGACAATGTCCAGGTCCTGGCGGGAGCGCATTGATTCGGCATGGAAGGGTTGTCTATTTGATCGATATGCTTGTGCCGAGGCCGGGATGGTCGCTTCAGAGTGCGACCGGCATTGTGGGCTGCACTTCTATGAAGACTTGCATATCGTGGAAACCGTGGATGAAAAGAACCAGCCCGCTCCCCCCGGCGAGCCGGGAAGCCGGATCTTGATTACAGACCTGTCAAAATACACGCAGCCACTCATTCGTTATGATTTGGGCGACTTTGTGCGGACCGCCTTAGATTCTTGCCGTTGCGGGCGCCCGTTCATTCTGGCGGAAGAGATTCAAGGACGCACAAGGGAGATCCTTCACCTTCCTTCCTTGAACCACGGCCAGGTGGTCCTGCAGCCCAGCGTCTTCCACCAGGTCCTGGATGCGCTGCCCATCAATGGGTGGCAGATTATTCAGCAGGAGGATGGATTGGAGATTCTCGTGCGCAAGGTGCCAGATGATTTCTCGGATGAGAGTCTGGTACAGTCCATCCAACAGGCGATCTCTGCAATGGGCGCTATTGTGCCGCCGATCCGGGTGAAACGAGTCTCTCACATTCCCGGCACCCCCCATGGCAAGACCCCCCTGGTCAAATCGAATCTCCGAGAGAGGGCGCCCCTCACCACATCCGCGCCAGTCTAAGGGCCAGCGATCAAACTCCTCCAGTGGAAGGGAAGCAGAAGAACCGGCGGCAGACCGTTTGATTCCGAAAACAACCCTCCGCGGCAATGCTCCCCTAAGCAAATTGTTCGGCGGCGTGCAGGGCGACTGCAATAGCGTTCTTCACGGAGACTTGTTTCTGCTCCAAAACCATCTGTTCGCTTTGGGTGCGTTGGGCGATCACCGCGCAGACACTGGCTGCGGCGAAACCGTAAACGCCTGCCATCTTGAACAACATCCCGGTCTCCATTTCATAACAGAGCACATTCAAGCGCCGGTATTCCTCTGTTACCCCACGCAACTGACGCAGCAAATGTGGATTGGCCGAATCGTAACGTTCCTGTCCTTCGTAGAACGTGTCGACGGAGGCCGTAAGGCCCAGGTGATATTCGACCCCCAGCATTCGAGCCTTTTCGGCCAGGGCCACGGTGAGAAAGGGATCCGCTGCGGCCGGGAATTCGGGAGGTGCGACGTCGTTCGCAGCGCCTTGACGGCACAGGGCCGCGCGCAGGATCACAAGGCTGCCGGGCATCACGTGGGGCTGGATGGACCCGCAGGTTCCGATCCGGATGATCGATCGAATGCCCACTTGGACCAGCTCATTCACGACGATGCTTACCGAGGGAGCTCCCATGCCGCTGGTGGCCGAGAGCAGGGGGCGTCCGTTGGGCAGGAAGCCGACATAGCTGTTCAGGCCACGGTACTCGGAGAGCATCCGGACTTCACGGAGTCCAGTCTCTGCGATGAACTTGGCCCGCTCCGGTTCTCCAGAAAGAAGAGCCATGGTCGGAGGATTCGTTCCCAGCTCGCCGCGCCCAAATCCGATGTGATGCAACTGAGTGCCCTCGGTCATGGCAGACTCCAGGGAAGCGAGAATTTTTAAGTCAGTGTGTCGAACACCATCTCAAACGCGAATCGAGCCATCAAGAGGTGCAGCCCTTCCTTGAGGAACTCCTCGAGTCTTTCCCCGATCCCCGACACCTAACCCCTATCACCTATTTCCTAAGACCTCTCTCGCCACCCTGCATTCAATCAATCCTCGCCACCCCGCCGCCGGGCTTTGTAAATCTTTCAAACACAGCGGGATCATGCCCGGGAATGATCAGCCGGGGCTGGCCGGCCAGGGTTCTCATGCGGTCCTGCGCCTTCAAGTTGGAAACGGGGTCGAAGGTTGCGGCAATCGGCATGTGCTTTTCGAGATTTTCATAAAGGTAGACATTATCTGAGGCGATGACCACCGTTCCAGCTCGGGTACGGACGCTGACATATTGCGAAGCGTAAGTATGACGCCCACCGGTATAGAATGTGAGCCCAGGGATCAAAGATTGCGCGTCCCCATCGACCAAAGTCAGCCGGCCCTCGTGGTTCATCCTTGACAGCACCGCCATGTCTTCCGGGTCGACCCCCTTCACCTGATTGGCCGGATCGCTGTAGTGATCAAATTCGTCTTTCTGAATCCATACATGCGCCTTGGGAAACAGATCCACGCCGTCGGCATGATCCCAATGCATATGGGTGATTATGAGGTCAGTAATTTCTCCCGGCTTGAGACCCAGCTTGCCGATCGCCTCAGAGGGTTTGACATAATCCTTGAGGTGCCAGTGCTCGAAGAATTTCGCCCGATAGAAACCGCTGTCCACGAGGATGTTTCTTCCACCCGGACTTTTGACCAGCCATATCATCATATCGATATTCATTTTGCGCGAGGGATCAGCGCCCGCAACGAGCTCTGAGACGGGGAAATCCGGAATAATCCCATAGCGGATGGCGTAAACTTCATAAACCGAATTTGCAACAGGCGCTGGCGACTTTCCGGTGTAGCCCAGGACCGCGCCGGTAAGCAAGACCCCCAATCCCAGCAACACCCATGAGCACTTCAATCCAAGGAGCTTTATGGCATCCTCCTTTCCTGACCCATCAATGCGTCAGTCACCATTCAGCACTATTCGTGCGTTTATTGGTAAAAGGTTATCCAGGGAACCGTTACTCTTTAGACCAATCTTGCGGTGCTAAGCCTCTTCCTCGGTAAGTGGAAAAAACCTCCATTCGAGTTTGGGTTTGCCCTTTGCGACGAGATGTTTCTCGTGCTAAAGATCTTTTTCGCCCGACTCATGAGGCGGGTCAAAGTTCATGGTCAAATTAGGTCCATCGTCAGTATATCACTTTCAGCAAGGAACCAGTTTGGATCAAAGATCATTTCCGTTCCATGTGATAAGCTCTCCAAACGTCACCTCATTGATCGATCTGACGCCCTCCCAAGCCCCTACCACCTATTGCCTATTTCCTATCACCTATTACCTTTCCTTTCATACCCGCCTTCCTCGTTGCCCGCCCTTTTGAACTGAGGTACACTCCGCCATTCAACGTGAGCATCAAACATGAGCGAATACCCCTCCGGTTCTATGAGTGAATGCCAGGTAGAATCATGGCCGCACCGGCGATTCTCATTCAGGTTAAGCCATCTCTTACTAAGTTTTGCTTTCGTTCTGTTTCAGGCAATTCCCTCGCTTGCTCAAGACAACTATGAGATTCAAGTCTATGGAGCCGACACCGTTGCTCGGCGTCAGACGATGGTGGAGCTGCACAGCAACTTCACCATCTCCGGGAGCAAGGCTGTGGTGAATGGACTGTTTCCGACCAACCACTCTTTTCACGAGACTCTCGAAATCACGCATGGGATAACTGACTGGTTTGAGCTGGGTTACTACAACTTCACCTCCGCCCGATCCGGCGAGGGTTGGGACTGGGTCGGAACGCATCTGCGCCCCCGCGTCCGTGTGCCGGAGGAGCGGCATTGGCCGGTAGGATTGAGCCTCTCCATGGAATTTGGCTATCAGCGCCGTCAATACTCTCCGGACACCTGGACCATTGAAATTCGTCCCATCATCGACAAGCAAGCCGGCAAATGGTACCTCTCGTTCAACCCCTCCGTCGATCGATCTTTGGCGGGCGAAAACAAGAACAAAGGATTTGCATTCTCCCCGAACTTCAAGGTGAGTTACACGCTCATCCCGAAGGCGAGTGTGGGCTTGGAGTATTACGGATCGCTGGGACCCATCTCCAAATTCGATCCGCTGAGTGAGCAAGAACAACAGATTTTTTCTGCCGTCGATTTGAACCTCTCCCCCGACTGGGAAGTGAACTTCGGGCTGGGCGTGGGAATGACCCGCAGCACCGACCATCTCATTGCGAAGCTAATCCTGGGTTACCGGTTCAAGAAGTTTCCATTCTCGAGACACTGAAGCCTTGGTAGCCCCGGCGAGCGTCTTTCTCGCCGGGGGCTTGTGTGAGAAGCTGTTACGATTCTGGTGTCTCACAAGAGCTCTGAACTAAAGGCCATCGATAGGGGTAAATCAATCGTCTCCCGAAGATTCATAATTTCTGTGAGCCGGCGCACAAGCCCCCCGGCGTCGGAACAACATGCAGCACCGACCATCTCATTGCGAAGCTTATTCCGGGTTATCATTTCAAAAAGTTCCCATTCTTGAGGCACTGAAGCCTTGGTAGCCCCGGCGAGCGTTGTTCTCGCCGGGGGGTCGTGTGAGAGGTCATCAAAATGACGAGCTCAACTAAGATATTCCGTGCACTCATGACAATGATCTTGCCCCAGGATGTCGTCAAAGTCAGGATCGGTGAGACGTCGCGCAAACGCCCCCGGCGAGAAGAACGCTCGCCGGGGCTACCAAACCAATCATCCCCTGTAATCATCTGAAAGATGAATGTAATCGATCTGAATCGGGCACGCAGCTACCGCCGACGGATCCAACGAAAAATTGTTATAGCTTGACCAGCGCCACTCTTCTGGTCGGGACACCAATCCTTTTCGCACTGGATTGAGGTGCATATATTCCAACCGTTCATTGAACTCTTTCTTATTCCTCGCGAAACGGTCCCAGAAGCGATGTTGCCAGAAGTCCCCATAGGTCCTGCGGGATGCGTTCAGCCGGCTGGACGAGACCTCCTTGATTTCCTTCAACACTCGCGAAATGGTCAGAGGAAATTGTGGCCAAATCAGGGTGTGCCAATGATCCGGCATAAAGACGTATCCACAAAGAATAAACCCCATCCGCCTTCGGGCTTCCTTGAAGACATCAATCAACAAGTCGAATTCAAAATCGACAAGGGGGAGATGGCGGCGAAGGAGGTTCGAGGTCCTAAAGAAGATGCGGTCTGTCTCGCGCAAGCGACGAAGCTTCGTCATGGATTCTCCTTATTGCGGGGGAGGGGGATGTTCTATTCGTCGTAGGCAGGGGGAATGACCCGTCTAGTGTAGTTAATTCAGAATAAAAGTTGAGAATTACTTTGGGGTTTGTTTTTGGTAGCCCCGGCGAGCGTCCTTCTCGCCGGGGGCTTGTACGAGAAGTGTTCAGTATGCTGGCTCTTCACAAGAACGCCGAATTAAAGGTCATCAATCGGGGTTGATCAATCGTTTTCTAAAATTCAAAATTTTGATGAGCTTCTCGTACAAGCCCCCGGCGAGAAGGACGCTCGCCGGGGCTACCAAATCTGAATCCCCGCACGTGTCATTCCCTTTAAAAAATAAAGGGAGACCGGTTTCTGAAACCTGCAATAATATGTAAGCACCGATCCGATGGGTCCGAAAGAGTTTGAGAATACCCATGGACGATACAACGCTGACCCCCATTTCGCGAAAGGCCTACTCCCATGTTCCACGGTAAACTATCCAAGGAAATCGCACAGGGCTTGGTTGAGCTGCAAGCCCGTATCAAGAACGCTCAGATTCCCCCGTCGAAACTCGATGAGACGATCAACATTGCCACCTGGAACATCCGGGAATTCGGCAAGGTGAAGCGAAGCGAGGCCGCCATCCATTACATTGCCGAGATTCTGGGACAGTTTGATCTGATCGGAATCGTCGAGCTTCGCGACGATTTGGGCGATCTCGGTCGGGCGTTGACCATCCTGGGCCCATACTGGCGAGCCATCTACTCCGACATGATTCCGGACAGCGGAGGGAACCGCGAACGGATTGCATTCCTGTACGACAAGCGTTCCATTACGTTCGGCGGATTTGCGGCGGAAGCGAATCCGCCCCGCAAGAAAGTGGGCCAGGAGTACATCTCCGAGATCTCGTTTTGGCGGAGCCCCTACATGGCTTCGTTCCACTCGGGGAACTTCGATTTCATCGTGCTGAGTGCCCACATCCGGTGGGGTGACAGCGAGTCTGCGCGGAAGGGCGAGCTTCAATTGCTGGCTGACTGGGTCGACGAGAAGCGAAAAGAGAAGACACACGAGGACAAGGACCTGATCGTCATGGGCGACTTCAATATCGCAGGTCGCGATGATGATCTTTTTAAGGCCATCACCAGCCGTGGACTGGTGATTCCGCAGGCGCTCCGGCAACTGAATTTCGGCACCAACCTTGCCAAGGACAAGCGCTACGACCAGATTCTCCACCTTCCGATCTATCCGGAGAACTTCACCAACCAGGGCGGAGTCCTGGATTTCCATGCGGGCGATCACAACCCCTTGTTTCCCGGCATGCCCTTAAGGGATTTCACCTATCAACTCTCGGATCACTTGCCGCTTTGGATGCAGGTCAACACCGACATCGAGGGACACCAGCTCGATGAAATCATCCGAGGCTAGATTCATCAACGCCAGCCTGCCGGAAGGGTCACTCACCCACTGGAAATTGTCGAGACGGCCCGGCGGGACATCTCGGCTCATGGCTACGGTGGCTCAATAAGCGCTTTGTCATGGCGGATCGGTGCTCCCAACACAACTCTCTCCCGTCATCATCAGGGCGATGAATGAATTTGAGGGCGTCCGTCAAACACGCCGATGAGGAGATGTCTCAGAAATCGCGGCTGAAGAGGTTCGTGATATGCTCTTGAGATGAACATCGCGTCGAAGGTGTGGAAGGGTTGGATCGTTTTCGTTTTGCTCGGCGCCACGGCGGGGTTGTTTTATGGAGGAGGTAATCCGGTTTCCCCGATGCCTACCTTTTATCGGGATGTCCTCCCCATCCTTCAGCAGCACTGCCAGAGATGCCACCGTCCCGGCGAAATTGCACCCTTCCCCCTGGTGACTTACAACCAAACGCACCGCTGGGCGGGCCTGATCCGGGATGTAGTGCGCCAGAAAAAAATGCCTCCCTGGTTTGCCGATCCCGGCTTCGGTCATTTCTCGAACGACCCCTCACTCACGACGCAGGAGATCGATACGCTTTCGTCCTGGGCATCCGCCAACGCTCCCGCCGGTGACGCGCACGAGGCGCCAGCGCCACCTCACTGGGCCGTGGGCTGGAACATCCCTCCACCGGATCTCGTCATTGAAATGCCCAGGCCAGTCGCCCTCCCCGCTCACGGAGACGTCGAGTACACCTACGAAATTGTCCCCACCGGTTTCAAAGAGGGCATGTGGGTCCAGAAATCGGAGGTTCGGCCTTCCAGCCGCGAGCATGTCCACCATGCAGTGGTCTACATTCGCCCTCCCGACTCGCCATGGTTGAGGCAAGCGCCGGTCGGCGTGCCGTTCACCGCGTCGAGTTTGGCCGACGAGGAATTACGGCACGAAGCGCACTCCACCGGCAGCGACCTGCTTCTCGTGTTTGCACCGGGCAGTTCGCCCGATCTCTGGCCTGATGGCATGGCCAAATTTGTTCCGGCCGGCTCAGACCTCGTGTTCCAGATGCACTACACGACGAACGGTCATGCCGGACAGGATCAGACTTCAGTCGGGATGGTGTTTGCGAAGGAACGGCCCAAACAGCGCGTGATCACATTGCAGTTGACCAATAGCAGCTTCGTGATTCCACCGGGTGTTGATAACTTTCGAGTGGAAGCGCACGGCACCCTCCCGAACGACGCCATGCTGCTCAGCTTTTTCCCGCATATGCATCTGCGGGGAAAGCGCTTCGAATATGACCTCATTCACCCCGACGGAAGTGTTATCGAGACGCTCCTTCGGGTCAACTACGATTTCTATTGGCAGTTGAGCTACCGGTTGGCGGAGCCACGTTTTCTTAAGGCCGGCACGGAGCTACAAGCCGTCGCCTGGTACGACAACTCCCGCCACAATCCGCACAATCCCGACCCCGACAGCTCCGTCCGATGGGGCGACCAAACGTACGACGAAATGATGGTCGGCTTCTTTGATATTGCCGTGCCGGCATCGCTCGACAAATGGCATTACTTCATTCGCCATCCCGGTGGAAAATAAAGAACCGACGCTCGGGGCTTTCTGAAGTTTTAAAGGATTCAGCACCTGCACATCGGGGTAGATCGAAGGATGCTCCAATCGGTCTTGTCCCAACGCACACATCCCCCGCTGCGGCAGACGCATGGTGTGCGCCATCCCGACGCATCAGTGGTTCCCGGCGCTTTTGCCCTTCGGTTCGTTCCCGGAGGAGAGCTCTTCAAGCCGCCTCCGGAAGTGATCCCGTGGCGAAATCTTCAAAGGCCGTTGTTTGAGCGGATCGGTCTCGGGGTTCTCTTTCTCTCCCACCGTCATTTCTTCCGCCCGTACGCTGGTTGTTTCGGAGTCATACCGATAGCCTAACTGGTGATGATCCGCGACATCATGCGGCGTGACGGCCGGTCCCAGCCATGGAGGAGTCGAAGACAAGTTTTTATCGTAGAAGATCATGGGCTCATTCCACGCTTGACCGGGATCCCCGGAAAGAGCCGCTTTGGGAAGATAAGGAGCGACTTGGGAATGTTGAGCCTGCCACTGTGCCCACAGTCGATCGACGTTACAGTGATGCAGAAAGAAAACAGGGTCATTCGGGGAAGTGCTGGGAAGCATCGTGCCTTGCGTTCCGCCCACCCACAAATGAACGAGATTGTGCATCCCAACCGCGCGCGAACTGCCGGGCGCGACATGCCAGCCTTCGGTCTGGTTCCGGAAGCTGCCGAGGGACTTGCGGTCGCTCCAGGGAGACTTATCGTAGAAGGAGATGTTGAGCGCCTGAGTTAATTCATTGGGAGTGGGGAGCGAGGTGGCCATCGAATCGCGGCCGAACCCCCTGACGAGATGATCCACTCCGTCCTCACTGAGCGACAGCTCCCAGTTTGCCTTGCCGGCGAACGGTCCCGTCGTTACTGGGCCGTCGGCCCCGTCTCCCCCCATGAAGTCATTGGTCCAGGGGGCGGCGTCCTTGCGTTGATCGACTGACCAGTCCCAGTAGGGAATCGCCAGATTGGGATTCTGCGCTGCCTTTTGCAGTTCCGACTCCAGCTGATGTAACAGTTCACGATGCCAGGGGAAGAACGCCGGACATCGGTGCGCCCACATCGGCATTCGCATGTCACTGGTCACCTTCACGTTTCCATTGCGCACCGGCTTGGTGGGATCGATTATTTTCATGATAAGCATGGCTTGCATGTGAACGTAGACAAAATCGTCATAACGGCTTGTGGTGGGCGGGTTGAATTGGCTGGGTGATTTCTTTAGCGCCTTGAGCGCGTTGATGTATTGGGCACGTTCCGACGCGGTCAATGCACTTTGATTTTTTCGAGTTACCATGGGTCATCCTCCAATCTTAAGAAAGATTCAGTGGACCAAGGGCCGATTTCGTGAAAGTCGAGTTCTTGCATCTGACAATCCATCGGGTCGGGAGGTGCAGAGATGGAGAGGGACCATCCCGGAGGGGATTAGTTAGATAAAATCTATCTCACAGAGACCTAACTGACCTCGAGTCCGCCACGACGGATCTGTTGCCGGTCATAACGATAATCGCCAGCGGGGAGGAAGCAGCAGATCTACTTCACGCCCCATTGGATCGAGTTCCTCGTCGTCACTGGGCACTTCTCATCTTGCGGCCAATGATCGCCACGGTTTTCTGGTTGAAGAAGAGTTCACCGTTCAATCGAAAGGGCCTCGTCCCGCTCAGATCCTGAGCCAAATCCTTTTCGATCATTCTTCTGACTTCGGCTGCCTGCTCAGGCGGAGTCTGCGAATTCGCCAGCCACCGTTCCACGGAAGGCGTAAGTTGGTCGGTGTAAACCCTTGTCACCTCCAGGCCATTGGCTGTGAACATCGAAAGCAGGTCGCTTATTGGCCGTGCCCTGACGTGGGAGGAATCGCGGAGTCGTTCGAACCGGTTCTGATATTGCGCTCTTTGGAGATGCTCACTGACGGTCAGGTCTTCGACGGCAACGGATCCATCCACACGGCAGGTGCGAGTCATTTCCCGCAGGGCGAGCTCCGGCGCCTCAAAATGATGGAAAGCCAGCCGGCAAACGACAACATCGAATTCACCGTCCGAAAACGGGAGATGGTCTGCATCACCCACCTTGAACGAGACGTTATTGAGACGCCGGGCACGGCGAGTTTCCTCCGCAATTGCCAAGGGCGCCGCAGTGATATCAACCCCGATGACTTCAAGGCAACGCTCTGCAAAGGCCAGCGCGACGTATCCAGGACCGGTCGCGGTTTCGAGCACGCGGGCGTTCGGGTCGGGATCGACCGCATTCACCAGGCGCAATAACCTTCCCGGGTCGTGGATGTCGGCGCTGGAAGCATACGCACGCGCCTGCTTTGTAAATTCTTCCCGGATTTGTTGCTTGTGAGTTGAAGAGTCAGTCATGTACTCCCGAGGTACGCTTCCTGGACGTAGTCGTCGGCGAGCAATTTCTCACTCGGACCGTCCAGCGTGATTTTTCCTGTCTCCATAAGGTAAGCGTACTGAGAAATCCGCAGCGCGTAATTGACGTTTTGTGCCACCATCAGAATGGTCACTCCTTCCCGGCTGATATTGCGGACAAACTCAAAAATCTCGTCGACAATCTTGGGTGCAAGGCCCAGCGAAGGCTCATCGAGCATCAATAATTCCGGCTCGGCCATCAGTCCTCGCCCGATGGCGCACATTTGTTGCTCTCCTCCCGAGAGCGTCCCGGCCAGCTGCGAGCGGCGTTCTTTTAGTCGAGGAAAGATATCATACACCCGTGAGAGATTGGGAACGGCATCCTTCCGGAGAGTGGAGGGGAAGGCTCCCATCAGGAGATTATCTTCAACGGTCATTTTGGGCCAGAGCTGGCGACCCTCGGGAACCAGGGTCATGTGCCGCTTGACCCGTTCATGGGGCGGTTGCCGGACGATGTCTTCCTGCTTGAAAACAATTTGTCCGCGGCCGACTTTTCGCACCCCCAGGATGGCATTGAGTGTGGTGCTCTTCCCGGCACCATTCGATCCTATGATAGAAACCACGTGTCCCTTACGGACCGAGAGGGTGACCCCCCACAAGACCTGGACGGGACCATATGAGACCTCCAGGTTCTGAACGCTAAGTAGAATCGACGATTCGGAAATGTTACTCACCCTTCCTGCCTTCTGCCCGGCGGATGCCCCAGATAAGCTTCAATGACGGCGGGATCCTGCTGGATGTGGTCCGGCGCGCCTTCGGACAGCTTCCGGCCATAGTTCAGGACCAGGATCCGGTCACATACCGCGGTGATTGCCTTGACGTCATGTTCCACGTACATGACGGTCGTGCCCCTGTCCCGGATTCGACGAAGCCAATCGAGCATGGCAGCCGTCTCGACGTGTGTCAGTCCGCCACAAATCTCGTCGCACAGCAACAGGTCGGGTTCCGTGGCCATTGCGCGCGTGATTTCGAGCCTCTTCTGAAGGCCCACGGACAGGATGGACGCCGATTTTTGCGCGAACGTCTCCATGCCGAACCAGGTGAGGATCTGCATGGCATGCTCCTCGGCAGCCGAATCGCTGGTCACGTTCTTCCTTCCGAAATGAGACGCCAGCTTCACATTCTCCAGTACGGTCATTTCGCGAAAGGGCCTCACGATTTGGTGGGTCCGGGCGATTCCGGCTTGGACGAGCTGGAACGGTTTCAGAGCGGTGATGTCCCGGCCGCGGCTGCGGACCTTTCCTGAACTGGGCTTCAGGGCGCCGGCAATGATGCTGAACAAAGTCGTCTTGCCCGCACCATTCGGTCCAATAAAACCGAAGATCTGGCCCTCTCGAACTTCAAAGCTCACGTCCTTAACCGCGGCGAGGCCTCCAAAGTATTTCGTCAGCCTTTCCACTTCCAGGATCGGAGGTTTGGGCTTAGCGTCGGCCATGGATTCTCCTGAGCAACTTGCGAAAGGCACCGAGTATTCCGCCGGGCTCAACAAGAATAATTAGAATAAGCATTGAGCCGTAAATAAAGAGATGGATCTCGGGGAAGGAAGCGATGATTTGCTCTTCCACGATTCCAAACACAACCCCGCCTAAAACCGGCCCCCAAATTGTTGCAATGCCGCCGATGACCGGCATGAGGAGAATGTGCACGCTGGTCTGAAATCCAAATACGCCTTGCGGATGGATGAACGCGGCGTAGCGCGAAAAAACCCCACCGACCATACCGGTCAACGCCGCGGCGAGGGCATGCGCTCCCAGCTTGTAGGCGTAAGGATTCACGCCCAGACCCGCCGCCGCGTCCTCGTCCTGACGGATGGCATTCAGGCCCAGGCCAAACCGGGTGCGCGAAATGAAAACAGAAAATGCCACGGCGATGGAAGCCAGCACCAAGGCGGTGTAATAGTGGTCCAGTTGTCGAAAGGCGCGGTGCTCCACAATGCGGTAACCGCTCGCCCCCCCCGTGAAACTCAGGTTCGTCATTACCACCCGAACGGCCTCGCTGATCCCGATGGTGGCAATGGCAAAGTAGGGCCCCCTGAGACGGAACGTAGGTAACCCGACGAGCAGCGAAGCAGCCGCGGCAGTTATCGCGGAAACCAGGAACGCAATGAACGGATTCACGCCGGCGTTCATCGACAGGGCAGTCGTGTACGCTCCAATTCCATAAAAAACCGCAAACCCGAACGAAATCTGTCCTGCAAAGCCTCCCAGCAAATTCCAAGCGACGCTGGTCGTTATCCAAAGTAAAGTCACGAACAACAGGCGGATGAAGTTTGGACTCGAAAGCAGCAAGGGCATGACCGCCAGGCCGGCCAGAATCATCCAGGACGGGGCGAACGTTCGCCACTGGGCGAGCAACCGGATGGGGAGGGGTGCTGGAGAAGTGCTCATGCGAGCCGACGCACCTTCGCCGTGAGCGCAGCCACGCCACCTGGCAGGAAGATAAGGACCACGACCAGGAGCCCGTAGGAGAGGGCGAGCTGATATCCCGCGGGAACAAAGAGGATGCCAAAGGTCTCCACGAATGCCAGCACGAAGGCCCCGATGGCCACACCCGAGACGGACTCCAGCCCCCCCAAAACGATTATGACAAAAGCGCGAATCAGGAAGGGGCGGCCGAAATCAGGATTGAATGAATAAAGACTGGCCAGGAGTGCGCCCGCAAGGCCGGCAAAGCCGATTCCAAGACCAAAAGTGATACTCGCGGTCTTCTGGTCATCCACTCCAACAATCTGTCCTGCATAGCGATTCTGGATGAGGGCCCGCACCGACCTCCCGAACCAGGTGTGGTTGAGGATGAGGTGCAGGGCGACCATACACGCTACCGCCGCACCGAATACCACGAGACGGACCGTCGAAATGGTCACCGCGCCGAACCGGAGAAGCGAAAGGGTGTGCGAGGTGTAAATAGACCGGTCCGCATTCCCCCAGATGAAGTATCCCAGGTTCTGCAACACGAGCCACAATCCGAACATCAGCAGCAGGGAGGCGAGGGTCGGCTGGTCGGAGGTCGGCAGCCTCCGGACTAGCAGCCAGTGGAGAACTCTGCCGACCACAAACATCACCGGAAAGACCAGCAGCGCGGCGAGGATAGGGTCGATGCGAAATCGCTCGAAAAGCTCCAGGGCCAGATAGGCGCCCAGCATCATGAATCCGGCGTGAGCGAGATTGACAATCTTCATGACGCCATAAATAACCGTCATGCCGACTGACATCACCGCATAGATTCCTGCCAGCAACAGGGCGGATGCCAGCAGGTTCACGAATTCGATCAGGGTCATCGGGAGTCCTGATAACTAGTGCTTCGGAGTCGGTGCAATCGAATCGCCAGTCGCCGCGTCTTTGGGGAATACAATGTCCACCTTTCCGCCCGGCTTATTCTGCACGATGACGAAGGGGGTGTTGATCTGGCCGTTGGCCCCAAACTTCAGCGTCTGGCCTGGAAGCAATGAATCGTTAAGTTGGACTTTCCTTAACGCGTCCCGGATTGCGGTCTTGTTCAGGGTCCCGGCATTTTCAATTGCCTTGGCGAGCGCCCGCATGGCGTCATAAGCAGTGGCCGGATACCAAGAGTCGGGTTCGTGGCCGGTGAAGGCCTTGTAATCCTCGTTAAACTTCTTGACCTGGGGATAGGGAAGGTTCCGGGACCACCAGATTCCCGCGAAGATATAATCGACTCCATCCCCCAGCGCCTTGCGCGCGTCTGACTCCGGTCCTCGGGCGCCATAGCTGATCATCAGGTGACGCATGCCGCTTTGCAGGTATTGCCGGTGCATCGTGATGTAATCCTGAAGGTGAGCATCCGCCAAAAAGATATCGGCGTTGGCACTTTTCACTTTCTGGAGCAGGCCGGAAAAATCGGGGGAGCCGAGATCAAAGTTTTCGCTGAAGACGACAACGAAGTATCCGGGGTGTTGCTGGATCCACTCCTTGATCCCGTTACCATAATCCACCCCATGGTCAGTATTTTCGAGGGCCAGGGCGAGCTTCAGCCCCTTAGTCAATTTCCGCTGGTCCACCAGTGTGCCCAGGTACTCGGCCGTGGTGGAGCCAAGGAGATTGGTAGGGCTGAGCGTGCCGAAGGCGTACTGGTACCCATGGTTGAAGATGGTGCTCGCGGCGGCGCCGGTCGTGATCCAAGGAACCTGGTACCGGTCCGGCATCACGGACTCTGCTTCTCCCAGCGCCGTGGAGTATGCCCCCACGACGGCCACCACGTTGTCGGAGCTCATGGCCCGTTCTGCGAAGGCCGCCGACTTCGCCTGATCTGAAGTGTCATCGTAGAACACCTCCTTGATCGGCAACTTCTTATCAAGATCCTTCACCAGGATGCCGCCGTTCTGATTGATCTGCTTGATAGCAAGTTCAATCCCTTCCCGCTGGTACTGTCCCGGCTTGCCTTCGCGGCCTGTGATCGGCAAAACGACTCCAACCGTAATGGAGTCGCTGGAGCCGGTCTTGTTACGACTGCATGCTGTGAAGAAGGAAAAGGTGAGCACTGCACAAACGGCCATCGACAAACCTCGCCCCACTCGACGGGTTCTTAGCATTGAGACCTCCTGGATGCTGTATTGGGTCGAACCGTAGATTTATAGAATGCGTATAAAAAAGACAAGCTGACTTAGGATGGGAACATATTAGGACGTTTTAATGCAGGGGGCAAGGTGAAAAGGGAGGAACCGTTGAGAGGATGAAGCGACGGGATAAGACCAGGCAGGGTGAAAGCAATCCGCGGCCTATGGTAGGTCTAAAGTAACTCTCTTTGGGATCGGTTTCTCTAAATCTGATTTCCGAAATGGAAGTTCCAAGACCTCCTCTCCAGTTTCTCCGCGAAGTGATCTGGGGCGTGTGACTAAGGTCGGGGAGCGGCTTCGGCCTCCCGCGTCGTGGCTGCTCGTCATCTCCGTCACCCCTCAGTACCCGATCCTAAATGCGAAATGTCAGATCTTGCCATCCGGACAGGGGAACGCTAGCGCCCGCAGCCAGAGCGGCCCGTGCCGCGGGAGATGAAGTCAGCGAACTTCTGGTCTTGTACATTTTTTCACGCCACAAGTATGGGTCCAAATGGGGAGGAGAGTGGTTCTTTGGGTTCTACACTTCTCTCCGCCTTGCGAGATGTTCTTGCCTGCCAACCTTGTAAGCTT
This sequence comes from Terriglobia bacterium, assembly GCA_020072965.1. Classification (GTDB taxonomy): domain Bacteria; phylum Acidobacteriota; class Terriglobia; order JAIQFV01; family JAIQFV01; genus JAIQFV01. The sequence continues at coordinate 40,387 of JAIQFY010000040.1, forward strand.
CCCGCAACCATTGCATGACTTCGCGGTCCAGCTCATTAGGTGATCGGATCCGAAAGTAGTGGATATGGTTTCGGGGTGAAAGCGAGAGGATCAGCGTGAAGCGGGGGTTTTCGAGTCTTCGCGCCAGGATCACGTAGGCGTCAAGCCAGTTCCTCTTAAACATGACATCGGCAAATGCCATCTTCACCTGGAAACCTATCAGGGTCTTGGTGGGTGCCAGGATCACCGGACCACAGCGTCGCACCATGGCCGCAAATCGCCGGTAGAGCGAGATCACTTGAGGGTTCTTGCCTTTGAGCTGCTCCCTGACCGTGAAATGCCCACAGGAATGTGACTGGTTGCGGTTGGCAAACGGCCGTCGACACTTGGGGCAGCGCCAAAGAGGACGCACCTTCGGATTTTTATTTCTGCTGCTCATGCGCCGAGCCCACTCCCTCCCCGGAGTTTAGAAGTCTTCCTCCTGACCAGCCGCCATACATTCTCGGCCGGCGAAGGGTTCTGCTACCACATGGAAAATCTGAAACGCGCCACAGTCATTGGCGAGCCGACGGGTGGAGGAGCAAACCCCGGCGTCCGGAGAAGGCTGGACAATCACTTTTGGATGTTCCTGCCCACGATGCGGGCCCTCAGCCCGACTACAGGGACGAACTGGAACGGGGTGGGTGTCTAACCCGACCTGATCGTTCCGGCCGACGAGGCGCTTTCAGCAGCCATTAAGTCGGCTAAGAAATCTCCTTCACCAATAGCGCGCTGAGGCCTGCTCTCCCCTGTAAAGCGCTGTCCATTTCCGGCCAGGCAGGTCGTCGTTTTGCGCCCTGATTTCCCCGGCCCAAGTTCATCCCCTGCGTCTGGCAGGCGCTCGACCGGGACCGGCGCTTGATCGCATGAGAGGGGGGGCGATTATTGCCATCTCAACTCTTCTGACCGGATCTTTTGCCCAGGCTGTCCTTGAAACTTTATTGAACCCGTCGCGTAGTGTAAAACGCCATCTCAGCTCAAAAATCAAAGTGGGTCAAACCCTGATGAGATTTGACTCTAACGTAATTGATCCCAAAGGAATATGGTCTGACCAAGAATTCCCGACGAAGATAAAGGAGAGAACTATGCGTAGCCGAATCGCATTACTTTTTGCAGTGTTGTTACTCTGCGCCATAGTGATGGGGGCGCAGACACGGTCCCTGGAGGCGGCGAAGAAGGCCGACCCAAAGAAGCAGGAGAGTCCGGAGGCGAAGAATCCGGAATCCAGCGAAGTCAAGAAACCGGAATCCGGTGAGGCGAAGAAACCGGAAACTCCCAAAGACAAGCCCTTTGACGAGATTGTGAAGGACGCGAAGGTGATCAAAGGCCTGTTTACCCTTTATAGCACTGAAGACAAAGCCTACCTCGAAATTCTTCCGGACCAGTTTGACAAGATGTACGTGTTGTCGCTGACCTGCGATTCGGGCATCGGCGAGGGCGGACTGTATGCGGACGCGATGTGCGGCGAAACGCCCATCGTGTTTCATAAGCATGTAAAGAACGTGCAGCTGATCGCCAGGAACACCCGGTTTGGCGCTCCGGAGGGCACGCCCATGGGCCGGGCCGTCGCCCGTTCGTTCAGTGATTCAATCCTGGGATCGACCAAAGTGGAGAGCCTGCCGCATCCCGACCGCAAGAGCGTCCTGATCGACTTGGGTGCGCTTCTGCTGACCGACCTGCCGATGATGAGCTATAACCTGGAGGCGACGTTTCGTATTGGCTATCACTTCGACCCCAAGAACAGCTATTTCGGTACGCTGAAGGCATTCGAGAAGAACGTGGAAATCGAAACGGTGGCGCATTACGCCACGGAGCGACCGCCGTTGCCTCCGCTCCTGGCGCCGGGTCAGCCGCCTCCTCCCTTGCCCCCGCCGCCGCGGAATCTGCCCGATGTGCGGAGCCTGCAATTACATTTTCGTTACAGCCTGTCAGAGCTGCCCGATGCCGCGTTTCGTCCGAGGCTGGCCGATGACCGCGTGGGACATTTCTTTCAGCAGGTTGAGGATTACAGCACTGACGTGCATCACACCACGGCCCGCCGCTACATCAACCGCTGGCGGCTCGAAAAGGAAGATCCGTCGGCATCCCTTTCCCGCCCCCGCAAGCCCATTGTGTTCTGGCTTGAAAACACGATTCCCGTGCAGTACCGCAACGCCATTCGCGAAGGCGCTCTTATGTGGAACAAGGCGTTTGAGAGAATCGGCTTCAAGGATGCCATCGAAGTAAAGCAGCAGCCCGATGACGCCGATTGGGATGCGGGCGACATCCGCTACAGCACGCTACGCTGGTTTGCCGGCCACCCCGATCCCGGCTTTGCCCAGGGACCGTCAAGTGTGAACCCGCTCACCGGAGAGATCTTCAATGCTGACATCCGCTTTTCTGAATCTATGACACGGTTTTTCCGCCGCGAGGTGTCCGAGCAGATCCAGCCGGTGACCATGCCGTGGGAATACCAGCCCGTGCGGCCGTTCGCGGCCCCCTGGAGCAACGGACAGGCCGGTGTGTTTTGCGATCTGGCCCAGGGTGCCGTGCTCGATGCTCAGTTCGCGGCCGACCTGCTGGAGGCGCGTGGAGTGGACCCTCAGGGACCCGCGGCGGAAAAATTTATCAACGAGTTCCTGCGCGAGATCGCCGCTCATGAAGTAGGCCACACGCTTGGCCTCCGGCACAATTTCCGCGCCAGCACCATCCATACCCTTGAACAGGACCAGGACGCGGGCCTGACAGGACGGGAGGGCCTTACCGGGTCGGTCATGGATTACATCCCTACCAATATTGCCGAGCTGGGTGCAAGGCAGGGCGAATACCACCAGTCGACCCTCGGGCCTTATGACTACTGGGCCATTGAATATGCCTATAAGCCGATCGTGGCTTCGACGCCCGAAGGTGAGGTGGCGGAACTTCAGAAGATCGCATCGCGTTCGACCGATCCGCTCCTCGCCTACGATACCGACGAAGACACGCTGTTTAACGGCTACGATATGGATCCGGTAGTGAATCGTTTCGACCTCGGGGCGGACCCGATGAAGTATTATGCCCACCGCGTGAAATTGGCGAAGGAAATCTTTACTTCGATGGAAGAGAAGCTGGAGAAGCCCGGTGAAGGGTACCAGATTCTGCGGCGGAGCTTCCAGGGGGCGTTGGGGCAAGCCGGTTACGGGTTGTTCCTTGCGTCCAAGTACATCGGCGGGGTCTACCAATACCGCGCTCACGTCGGCGATCCGGGCGATCGTCTTCCGTTCCAGCCGGTGCCCGCCGCCCAGCAGAAGGAAGCGCTGAACCTGATTCGTGAGAATCTCTTTTCGGCTCAAGCGTTTCAGTTTCCACCCCGGATGCTGAACAAGCTCAATCGGGACCGCTTCCCGGACTTCACGGATTTTCAGTCCCTGCTGTCGCGCGCCGACGTGCCGATCCACAGCATGGTGCTGTCGCTGCAAAAGCAGGTTCTGGACCGTGTATACAATCCGGTGGTGCTAGGCCGTGTCATCGATTCAGAGGTCAAGACCACTTCGCCCTCAGAATCCTTCAGCCTGGGATTTTTGTTTTCCTCGCTTCAAGACGCGATTTGGGCGGAGACCAAGACCCCCGGTGAGTCGGTCGACATCAACAGCTACCGCCGCTCGCTCCAGCGCGAGCATCTGCGAAAACTGATCGGGATGCTGGTTCGAGATGCGGCCGCTCCGGAAGATGCCCGAACGATGTCCCGGCAGGGCCTGGTCTCGCTGCGCGGACAGTTGCAGACGGCACTGGCCAAGAAGATGCCGATGGAAACCCGTGCCCACCTGACTGAATCCATCGCGAGGATTGACGAGGCGGTCAAAGCAAACATCCAGCGCACGGCGTTCTAGGTTAAAGGCACAGATCCGATTACCGGAGTATCATCCGACGGAGCGATTCAAGCATATTTGACCCCTGAAGTGCAGGGTCGGGCAGCGTCATCTGAAATATCCGAGGCCACTGCCTGGCCGTCACTGATTGTGTTTTCGCTTGGAGTCGGGAAATGAGTGACCGGATAGATCAAATCAGGCGATTCCCAGAAGTTCGTTTAAGAAACCGACGAGATATTTCCACACGAGGTAATAAATTACCAGCAAAGCCGGCAAGGTGATCGCCAGCATGGTGGGGAAGAAGTGCGGGATCGCGAAGTCCAGGCCCCGGGCGAAGGCCAGCCCCACCGGCACTGCCCACAAGGGAATAAGCGCGCCGTGGATCCCCAGAGGAAGACGGCGGTGCGAATGGAGCGAAAGATAGAGCATGTTCCAAAGACCCCACAGATTGGGAACCAGGGCCATCGGGAAAACGATGACTCGTTCGATGGGAACAGGGACATCGTAGACGAATCGAGCCACGCAGAAGAAGGTGAAGATCACCAGCAGAAACACGGTGGGCACGACGATTCCCGCCATGTATGCTCGAAGATAAGGATGAGTATTCATCACAACCTCCTCGTTCACAACTGATAAAGCACCACTGTAACCACCCCCGGAAAGACGAGGAGCCAGACGATCACGAGCGCTACCAGGATCCAGTCCAGCCGCGACGTTCGCATCGGACGCTCGTCCAGCTTTTGGAGCATCTGTGGCCACAGATCCCGTTCGAGTTCCGGTGCCTCCAAAGGCGGAATTGCACTTTGGAGAATTCTTCGAAGCCTTTCGTCACTCTGTTCGCTCATGGCTCAACACCCAGACGTTTGAGTTCTTTTCTTAAAAGACGGACGGCCCTGAATTGGCGCGATTTGACCGCCGCCACGGATATTCCCAGTGCTCCTGCTATTTCTGGAAGGGGCGTTTCTTCAACGAGGGCCAGCGTCGCCACCGCTCGAAGCTTAACCGGCAACCGGTCGAACGCCCGATGAGCGGCGTCGTGGATGTCCTGCTGGGCAACGCCATCCGGTGCCGGCCTTTCCGGCAGGTGCTGCGGAAGGGGAACTTCGCGGCGGGAGGTCTTCAATTGATCGAGCGCTGCATTTGTCGCGATTCGGCGAGCCCACGGCCCGAAGCTCCGCTCCGGGTCGAATCGGCTGCGGGCCCGGTAGATACGCCAAAACGTCTCCACCGTGACATCTTCCGCGGTGCGCGGGTCCCGGATAATGCGAGCGATCCAGCGGTAGACCTCACCCTGGAATTGCCGAAACAACGTTTCGAAAGCTTCCAGGTCGCCGCGGGTGAATCGCTCCAACAGTTCCATTGCCTCCCCCTGCTAACGATTACTAGTGGGGACCACCCTTGGTTTCATTTTTCTTGAAGACGCGGTGAACCACACGTCCGGTCGTGCCCGGGCAGGGATTCGACAATCTTTTGAAAACCCGGGAGGCTTCACATTTGAACATCAATTGTGTATCGTTAACCTTTACAGTTTCTCAGAGATTGCTTGTTGGGAGAAGGATCATCGCACTTGCGGTTGGTCCGAGGGAGCCTTCCGCAACGAAGCATTAGAGGGTCGGCACGGACGCGTCGACACGGCGCGGATTCGCCGTGTACTGGCGCGTGATTTATCCCGGGAGTGCGCTGATCCGGCGGCTGTGGCTCCGAGCCATCAGGCGTCGTGTAGAAGCGGCGATTTCATGAATGGAGATACCTTCAAGAAGGCGCAAGGAACCTGAGCAAGGAGGAAAGCGATGGATCTACGATATCCGATAGGACCTTTCAAAATGGACGAGGGCATCACTGCGGAGAAACGACAACTCTTTATCGATCAAATTGCAGAAGCCCCGGCGAAGCTTCGAGCAGCCGTGGAGGGTTTGTCCCCCCAGCAGCTGGAAACGCCGTATCGGCCTGACGGGTGGACGGTGCGGCAGGTGGTACATCATGTGCCCGACAGTCATCTCAACAGCTACATCCGGTTCAAGCTGGCCATGACCGAAGAAGAGCCGACCATTAAACCTTATCACGAAGACCGTTGGGCCGAGCTCGAGGATGCCCGCACTGCTCCCCTTGCCACATCGCTCACCCTGCTGGAGGCGTTACATAGTCGCTGGGTCCAGTTTTTGAGATCGCTGGCCCCTCAGGATTTTGCCCGTACCTTCCAACATCCGGAGCTGGGCCCGATGACCCTGGAGAAGAACCTCTGCCTCTATGCCTGGCACGGCCGCCATCACGTGGCACAAATCAACTCCCTGCGTGAACGAATGGGGTGGCGTTGAGGATCGGCGGCACCGGGATTTTGACTGGCCCTCCTCCGGCGAATACCCGGGAACAACCCGGCCCTGTCAAAATCCGCGTGAAACCTGCAGCTCGGGAGCAGCTTCGCCCCCTCCCTTACATCTCTAAGTTTCACGCGGACTCGACCCGGGATGATCCGGAGCGTGATTCACGCCGTCGCGGACTTCCCTTGGAAGCGGGGGACAAATTCCTCTGCCACAAAGGTCTCGAATGAAGTCGGGGTTGTGTTCTGGGCCGACCGTTTTTCGAGGGCGACCATGTAACCCGAGTTCAAAGAAGCAGCCATTTCAAGCAGTAGATTTGCGACGTTGAGTGACATTCCCATCTGTGTCAAGGCGGGCCGAAGTTGTTCGTCGGGTGGATGGTTATAGGCCAGAGTGGGTCTCTTGATCGCCTTACCGATGACGGCGGTGACCTCGGTCATGGTGAGATCCCGCTGTCCCAAAAGCTCGCGCGTCTCGTGAGACGTGAAGTTGAGCTTGAGCAGGGCCTCGGCCGCAATGGCCCCGATGTCGCGGGTCGCAATCATGGGAACCTTCAGATCGGGGCGCAGAGGTCCGGCAGTGATTCCCATCGATTGTATAATTCCAATCTGCGGAAGAGTGTTCTCCATAAAGTAACCCGCGCGCAAGTGCAGGACGTTCAGCCCGGCAATTCGATTCAGTTGCTGTTCCAGGTAATGCAAGCCAACGACCGGGCCGGTTTTTTCAGTTTTGTCCGCTCCGATGCTGCTGAGCGACACCGCATGTTTAACTCCCGCCCTCTCAAGCGCGGCTGCTATTGCCCCTGTGGCACGATCCTGATGGGCACGGAAGTCCGGACTGGTCAAGTCCGGAGGCATCATCGCATAAACCGCTCGCGCGTTGGTGAAGGCCTTGGTCAGCGCCCCCGCATCGGTAATGTCACAAGCAAAGGGCTCTGCGCCCTGGGCGGCGAGTGTGCGCAAGCGTTCGGGGCTCCTGCCAATCACGCGGACCTCTTGCCCCTTGGCAATCAGGTTTCTTGCTACGATATTTCCGGTATTTCCGGTGGCTCCTATGACAACGTACATGGTGGTCTCCTTCCTTTTGTCTCTTGAAGACTTCCAGGTCTTCCTTGGGATTATTTAAAAAAAGGACCTTGGGATGCCCAGGCCCTTAGCAGAAAATGATGCCTCTTATAAAGGGACTTAGGAACTCTTCTCGCCGTCTGATAGAAAATCTCCCTGATCTTAGCCGGCTGCCCGAGCGAGCATTTGCTTCTTGATGAAGGCCATTTGCAGGTAATCGGTTGTCAGGGTGATTGCGCTTCGGGTCGCTGGAGTACTTGCCAGGGCGTTGAGCATCGTGAAATCGTGAATCGTTCCCAGTTGGCGGACCGCTGTGACGTGAACGCCTGCTTCGATCAGTTTATGCGCATACGCCTCGCCCTCATCACGAAGCACGTCGAACTCGCCGGTGATGATCAGGGCGGTAGGAAGCCATCTGAGATGGTTGACGGAGGCCCGTAAGGGGGAGGCGGTCGCCTGCTTTCGAGCGCCTTCGTCAGGCAAGTAATGGTTCCAAAACCATTTCATGGCCTCGCGGGTCAGAAAGTGCCCCGTGGCAAACTGCTGGTATGACGACGTCTCGAAATTGGCGTCGGTCACCGGATAGTAGAGCACCTGGAAAATGATACTGGGGCCGCCCCGCTCCTTGGCGAGCAGCGTCACGGCCGCCGCCATGTTGCCGCCGACACTGTCGCCGGCCACGGCGATCCTCGTCGTGTCGAGATTGAGGCCTCGCCCGTTTTCTGCAACATACCTCGTCGCCGCAAACGCCTGTTCGATGGCGACCGGATATCTTGCCTCGGGGGAGCGGGTGTAATTAACAAACACCACCGCCGCGTCGGCTCCATTCGCAATCTCACGGACCAGGCGGTCATGCGTGTTCGCGTCCCCGAGCACCCACCCGCCCCCGTGGAAATACATCACCACAGGTAAAGTGCCCGTGCTTCCCTTGGGCCGGATGATTCGGATGGAGATCTGTCCCGCCGGCTCAAAAGGGATACTTCGGTCTTCGATGTCTGCTGCGAGTTTCGTGACGGGAATCGCCTGCGCCGTGGCGAGAACATTGCGGGCCTCTTCCACGGACAGTTCGTATAATTGCGGGCCACCTTTGGCATTGAGCACGTCGAGAAAAGCCCGGGTTGTGGGTTCAATGGCATGGCTTAGGGGGTTCATGATGGATTCCTCTCTTATGATGAAGCCGCTTGTTTATGAATGATGGAGGACCAAATTTGCAGCAGGAGAGGGAACAGGCACAATCGTCCTCGGGTGGAAGCTTGAAACCAGGAAATAGGTGTCGTCCCCGATCGAACTGGATGGCGGATCCTCCCTTCTCATCAATATGGACCGGTACGTGAGGACACAGCGAGGTTGAGAACGAGGGTAAAACCGCAGCAATGACTGTGAGGCTTAAGCATAGTCCAGCGGCCCTAACGATGTCAAAAGGAAAACAAGAATTTCAGGGAGGCAGCGGCCGACGACGATTCGAAGAGAGGCTAAAGAAAGACAAGCAGTGGGCCGAGATCTTCCAGCCTGGAAAATCCCAATTGCACAGTGCAAAGACATGGATCCATTCAAGTTTCAAATTCCAATGCTCCATTCGATGGACCCAGCCCGAGGAGTCCGTCTTTAGTTTCCCCCCTTTTTCGTTGCAGGCGGCTGAGGGGCGGGTATATTCTTTCGTCTCTTCCAGCGAGGTGAAAAATGCGTAAAACACTCATTGTCCTTCTCGGCATTGGATTGGCCACCGTATCGGTCGTGGCACAGTCGCCGAAGGCGATTGATCCCGCCAACATGGACCCCAGCATCAAGGCATGCGAGAACTTCTATCAATACGCGGACGGGGGCTGGGTCAAGGCCAATCCGGTGCCCGCGGACAAAAGCGCTTGGGGCAGCTTTGCGCAGTTGGCCGACCACAACCGCGACATCCTGAGGTCCGTATTGGACGAAGTCAGCGCGAAGAAAGAGTGGCCCAAGGGGAGCCTTGAGCAAAAGGTGGGGGATTTCTATGCGAGCGGCATGGAGGAAGCGGCCGTCGAGAAGGCCGGTACCGCGCCCTTAAAGCCCTGGCTGGCCAAGGTGGAGGGTCTCAAAAGCGACAGTGACCTGGCGTCGCTTCTGGGTGAGCTTCGGGTTAATGGCCTGGCTGGCGCCTTCAACTTCATGGTTGCTCAGGACGCCAGGGAAAGTACCCGGTACATCGGCATCCTCAATCAGGGCGGCCTGGGATTGCCGGACAGGGATTACTACATCAAGGAAGATCCAAAGACCAAAGAGATCCGCGACAAGTATGTTGCTCACGTGACGAGGATGCTGGAGCTCGCCGGCGAGAAGCCCGATTCCGCCTCGGCCGATGCCAAAGCGGTCATGGCCGTAGAGACACAACTTGCCAAGGCCAGCTTCACCCGCGTCGAGAACCGCGATCCTCAGAAAACCTACCACAAGATGACCCTTGCGGAACTCGAGAAGTTGAGTCCCGCCTTCGGCTGGAAGACTTTCTTCGGCGAACTTGGCGTGAAGCAGGTTCCGGACCTGAACGTGCGCCAGCCACAGTTCTTCAAGGCCTTCGCGGAAATGAGCACGGACGTGCCGCCGGAGCAATGGCGGGCCTATCTGCGCTGGCATGTCATCAATGCGATGGCGGACTTGTTGACCAAGGCCTTTCAGGAAGAATCTTTTGCCTTCCGCGGAAAGGCGTTGAACGGCATTCCCGAACAGGAGGAGCGCTGGAAGCGCGTGCAAGCGGCTACGGACCGTGCCTTGGGCGAAGCGCTCGGCCAGCTCTACGTGAAGCGCGCCTTCAGCGCGGACGCCAAGGCTAGGATGATTGAGATGGTGGAAAACCTCCACGCCGCACTGAAGGACCGCATCGAGGGATTAGAGTGGATGAGCCCTGAAACCAAGGCCCAGGCCCTCCGAAAGCTCACCGCCTTCGGTGTGAAAGTGGGCTACCCCGACAAGTGGCGGGACTATTCCAAACTCGAGATTACTCGCCCTTCGTATGCGGACAATGTCATGCGGGCGCGGCGGTTCGAAAGTGCCCGTAACCTCGCCAAGCTCGGCAAGCAAATCGATCGAACCGAATGGGGTATGACGCCCCCCACGGTGAACGCTTATTACAACTCCACCCTGAACGAGATCGTCTTCCCCGCGGGCATTCTTCAGCCGCCCTTCTTCGATCCGAAGGCGGATGATGCCGTAAACTACGGCGGCATCGGGGCGGTGATCGGTCACGAGATGAGCCACGGCTTCGACGACAGCGGAAGCCAGTTCGACGCCGACGGGAATCTTAAGAACTGGTGGACCGACGCGGACCGCGCCGCCTACAAGTCGAGGACCGACCTGATCGTAAAACAGTTCGACGCCTATGAACCTTTGCCCGGAGAACACGTCAACGGTAAACTCACGCTGGGTGAGAACATCGGGGACCTGGGTGGACTCAAGATCGCTTATGCAGCCCTGCAAAAAGCGCTGGAGAACAAGGGCCGGCCCGGGCCAATTGACGGCTTCACCCCGGAGCAGCGATTCTTCCTGAATTGGGCGCAGGTGTGGCGCACCACCATCCGCGACCCGGCATTGCGCGTGCATATCAATACCAACCCGCATAGCCCCGGGATGTACCGGGTCAATGGGCCGCTGAGCGACCTTCCCGAGTTCTATCAAGCCTTTGGCTGTGACGCCGGCGAGGCCATGGTCAGGCCCAAAGAGCAAAGGCCGAGCATCTGGTGAAGTAGAAGATCAAGTTTCATGTTTCGAATGTTCAGAAGGTACCAGGCGACGGGTATCCCTACCGTGTATCATTCATTTGATGAAGCCCTGCATGCAGTCCGCCGTGGGCCAAAGGTCTTACGGGCCCGGGGGGCTAGGTCAAACAAACGCTGTCCTATCTTCTTTGCGCCATTGGCACACGTGCCGCAGAACCCACAGCACACGTCCGCACCACATTGCCTGCATCGTCGTATTGGCGGCTTGCGGTCAGCCATGCGGACGGAAATTATTCCAATAAAAGGAGGACTCGAAGGACATCGCTTCAGCGCTATAGCATTTTCGGGTTCTCGTTCATCAAGCCGATGAGGTCGTCCCCCGTTCGTGCATTACCGAAGAAATTTGGCCCGAGGATTCGGTGGAGAGAAGAGCCACTTCACATTTGGCCGTTGATTGTGTATCGTTACCGTCTCGTATCTCACAGATGACTGTCAATTCGGATGTGGATGTCTTCACCCTTGCCAGTGTCCCAAATGTGTCCCGATACGCATGAGTTTGGTTTTCAAGATCATCAGAATCAAACTATTCACTGAATCCCGCTCAATGGTCTGCTCAACAGTCTCCCCTCCGAGGTGGAATATGCCTTCGACCCGTCGTCATTCTTTGCTCATCAGCACATTATTGATGCTGCTGGCATGGTTGTCCGTGGAGTATGCGCAGCCGTTCAATCCGAATTTTTATTCCGAAATGCATTGGCGGATGATTGGCCCATTTCGAGGTGGGCGGACGGTGGCGGTGAGCGGAGTTCCCGGTCAACCGAATGTTTTCTATATGGCGCCTAACAACGGCGGGGTTTGGAAGAGCACCGACTATGGTCACGTGTGGAAACCGATTTTCGATGATCAGCCGACCGGGTCGATCGGAGCTCTCGCGGTGGCGCCGTCTGATCCTAAGATCATTTACGTCGGCAGCGGAGAAGGCCTCCAGCGTCCGGATCTTTCGGTGGGGGATGGCCTCTACAAATCAACCGATGGGGGAAGCACGTGGAAACACCTGGGTCTGCGCGAAGGCCAGCAAATCGCCGCCATCCTCGTCGATCCGCGCGATGCGAACCGAT